>JBLNBZ010000140.1:0-35430 GCA_050260355.1 Bacteroidota bacterium
GATCGACGGTGAGCTCCGTGCCGTCCCCGGCTTCGCGCGTAGCATGCAGCCGGACCGGCACCTCCCCAAGCTTTGCCACGGGCTCGACGAGACGCGACAGGAAGCCGGGGTCGGAGGGCCCGACCACGAGGTAGCGTGCGTTAACAAGAACTGACGATGAGGCGGCCGACGCCGCATGACCTTGAGCAGACATTGCCAGAAAACCTCGCAACAACGATCACGAAAAGCGGGAAATCCCGGAGCCCTTAGGCTGCCGGGGCGCTAATTCGAATGATGATCGCTGTGCGATGGCTGGTCATGGCGGGCACATAAGCACACCAAGGTGAAGACTTCAACAATGGCGAAAGGAGTGCAGGCTTAAGGCGTTGTGCCGGTACGCGCCTTCTGCTCCTTCAGGAGCCGGCGTTGCTCGGCCATGGCAACCGGTGGCTTGGCCTCGTCCTGCGCCCTGGCCCCCTGCCGGCCGCGGAGGAGCTGCGCACGCCGCCTGGCAAAGTCGACAAACGGCCCCTCCCCAACCCCGTCGATGAACCGCGACAACTGCGCCAAGTCGTGCGTGGTGGCGATGGCCGTGCGCAGCCGGCTTCGGGCCCGCTCCGCTTGGCTGCTGCCGGGCGATGCCTTGAGCTGGCCGTAGAGCGCCAGCAGATTGACACCCGAGTCGCCTTTTCGATGCGGCTGGACAACGCCTTTCGCCATGACCTCCACGCGTGGGCCGGACTCCGCGACCGCGCCCGACTCGGTGCTGGCGGCGCGATGCTCTGCCGTGCGCGCCTCCACCTCCTTGAGCGCGTTCTGTGCCGTCTGTTTGGCGAGCTTTTCCTGCGCGAGCAGCTCGAGAGCCTGGCGCTTGGCCTCCCGCTCCTCTGCCAATGCGTCGCGATCCTTCGCAGCGGAAGCCGCAAGGGCGTCGCGAGCCTGCAGCGCCTCGTCCCGTTGTGTCTGAAGCGCGGCGATTTGTGTCTCCAGCACCTGCCTGGCCGCCGTCTCGCGCGCGACGTCAGCCCGCAAGGCCTCGATCGCCTGCCGCAGCTTCTCCTCCGCCGCCTCGTCCGCGCGGCGAACGTCGGCATTCAGTTTGCCCGCAACCTGGCGAGCAAGCTCCGCGCGCATCGCCTCGACGCTCTGCTCCGCTGCGGCCCGCGCCCGAGCCTCCGCTTGCGAGCTGAGCTGCGCCTCTTTGGCCGCGCGCTCGGCCGCAGCTTTCGCCGCCCGCAGTTGCTCGCGCTCATTGATGAGGTCCTTGACCGCCCGCTCAGCCGCCGCCTGATCCTCGCGCGCTGTAGCCAATTGAGCGATGGTCTGCCGCTGGGCCTGCTCGGCCGCCGTGCGCAGCTTACGCTCGACCGCGAGGCGTGACTGCGCCGCTAGCAGCTCACTCGTCGCGTGCGCGGCCGAGCCCTGCAGGCGCATGAGCAGGCTCGAGGCCTCGGTGGCGCGATAATAGGTCCAGCCTGCCAACGAGAACGCGCCGATCGCGGCGAGGGAAAGCAGGCCGACGGCAACCTTCGTCCCGCGCGACCGGCTTGCCTTGCTCTCAGTAACCGGGATCGGCTCGAGCGCCACAGGCGATCTCGGCACCTGGGTGCCGAAGTTCCAAAGATGCCCCTCCGGATCGCGGCACGCGTAGGACCGGCCGCCGAAGGCATCGTCGCGAACGTCCAGAGCAATCTCGGCGCCGGCCTTGCGCGCGCGGGCGCAATGGGCGTCGGCGTCCTCGACCAGCAGATAGCAGGCCTGTGTCGCCGCGCCGCCGACCTGATCGGGCTGGATCATAAATCGCTCGAGCTCGGAGTCGGCGACCCGGCTCAGGAGAAAGAGAGCTGGGCCCCAACTGAGCTCGGCGTACTCGAGTGCACCTGCCGCATCGGCAATCGCCTTCTGGCGCTCCAGCCCGAACGCGTCGCAAAGCCAAGTGACGGCGGCATCGAGATCACGATAGCGCAGCACAGACGCGGTGGTTGCAACGGACGCCACTGAGCTGCCTCTCGATACGGACTAAGTACCGGCAAACATCTACAGAATATTGCAACTAAACCGACCGCGCGGTGGCGAACGGGCAACAATCAGCCCACAAACGGTATGCACGGTACGGCGCCACGACCTTGCACTCAATTCCGGCACAAAGTCCCTGCCGATGTCTCCCAACACCGCCCCATCGTAAGCGGGGATGCGCGCTTACGTCACCGACTTGCCGAAGCAGGCCTCAAGCCGGCTCGGCGTCGCGCTCGGCCATCATATCCCTGTAAGCCGGCCGTGATTGACAGGCAGCGAGCCAAGCCTTCACGCGCGGAGCCGCCTCGAACAGCTCCGACGCGGCCATCGCATAGCGGATGACCTCCGCCAGATTGATGTCCGCCACCGTGAAACGATCGCCCACGACGAAGCCGGACCGCGCGAGCTCGCTGTCCAGAACGCGGAACGGACCGCGCAGCGCCTCGATGGCGGCCTCGGCTTTCACGGGGTCGCGCTCTGCGGGCGGCTTGGAAACCCGGTGATAGAGGATCTGGAGGGACTGAGGCTCGACCTCGGTTGCGGCCCACAGCGTCCACATGCTCATTTGACCATCCTCGGCGACGGTGTTCGGGCCCAATGGGCCGCCGTGCTTCTTGGCCAGATAGAGGTTGATCGCCAGCGACTCGTGCAGCACGAGACCATCGTCGTCGATCGACGGGATATGACCGTTCGGGTTGATCTTCAGGAACTCGGCCGATTTCGTGTGCAGCGGCGCATTGGCGGCGCGTGGATCGGCGAGCCGATTGTGCTGGATCACCGATTCGAGTTTGAACGGAATGCCGAGCTCTTTGGCCAGCCAGATGTTGCGCGAGGCACGAGAGCGATAGCAGCCGTAGATCGTCAGCACGAATGAACCTCCTTGCGATCAGGTCTTGCGCGCCACCACGATCAACTCGAAAAGCGTAAAGCCGAGCTTGCCGTCCTCGTTGCGAGGTTTGAGATAGGCCTTGAGAGCCGGTGAGGCATTCTCGAGCATTTGCTTGAGTGTCACGGCGGTGTTCGCAGGAACCGCCATGTTCTTGCACCAGGCGGCGAAATCCATGGCCTTCGGCGCGTGCTCCTTGTGCAGCACGGTCAGGCCCTGCGCAGCGATTAGGTCCAACCACTCCGGCGTTGTCAGCGCGCGCCCGTGCGAAGGATCACGCAGCTTCTCGAAAGCATTGTAGGCCTTGGCCGCTTCGTCGAGATCGCTTTGAGCAAACCCAGGCACTGTCTCGACGTCGGGCGAGACATTGTCGACCAAGGCAAAGATGCCCCCGGGCTTCAGCACGCGCCGGCTCTCCGCAACGAACGCCGCGACATCGGGAAAGTGATGGGGCGCGATGCGGCATGTCACGAGATTGAACGTCTCGTCCCCGAACGGCAAATCCTCGGCGTCGGCAGCCGCGGTCTCCATGTTGGTCAACCCCCGCGACTCGGCAATCTTGCGCGCCTCCACCAGCATCTCGGGGGTCAGATCACTGGCGATCACCTTGGCAACATGCGGGGCAAACGCCGCGGCGGTGTGACCGGCAGCCGTGGCGATATCGAGCGCGATCCAGTTCTTGCGGGGCTTCACCAGCTCCACGAGACGGCCGAGGCTCGCGCCCTTGGCGTGCACCGTCGAGGTCGAATAGTTGGCGGCGTTGGCCCCGAACTGCTGCTGAACCAGTGTCTTTGACATCTTGAGATCCTTTCGCAAGGCGCCGAACGGTTGCGACGCATTACGGCATCGCGCTTCAAACCAAGGTTTTGATCGCGGCCTCCACGCCGCCGGCCTCGTGTGGAATGCCGCAGGCCCGCAAGGCAAGCTCGGTGGTGGCCAGCGCGCCAAGCAGCATCGGCTCATTGAGCTCGCCCATGTGGCCGATGCGGAAGACGTGTCCCGCCAACGGTCCCAACCCGCCGCCCAATGAAAGGTTGAACCGATCGAGCGCGACCTTGCGCAGCTTGTTGGTGTCATGCCCCTCGGGGACCATGATGGCCGACACGGAGTCGGAGGCGCGCGCGGGATCCGCGCAGAGCAGCTCGATCGCCTTGATCGGCGCCGAGAAGCCTTTCGTGTTGATGGTGATCTCGCTTCTCTTGCCGCCGCCCCAATGCGCAACGGCAGCTCGCGTCGCGTTCGCCAGACGCCTGTGCCTGGCGAAAACCGCGTCCAGCCCTTCCTCCTCCAGCATCTTCAGCGATTCCTCGAGGCCGAAGAACATGTGCACCGGCGAGGTGCCGGGAAACCGCTGCGGCTGGTGCGTGCGCATCTCCTTCCAGTTCCAATAGCTGCGCTTCATGCCGCCCTTCTCGGAAGCGGCGAGCGCCCGCTCGCTGATGCCGGTGAACGAAAGACCGGTCGGCAGCATGAGACCCTTCTGGCTGCCACCCACGACGACATCGCAACCCCACTCGTCCATGCGAAAGTCCATGGACGCGAAGGAGGAGATGGTATCGATCAGAAAGAAAGCCGGATGGCGAGCGGCATCGATGGCCTTTCGGATGTCGCTGATCGGCTGCACGAGGCCGGTCGCGGTCTCGTTGTGCACGACCATCACCGCCTTGATCTGACCTTTGGCATCCTTCCTCAGCCGCTCCGTGACCGCCTCCGGAGCCACACCGCGCCGCCAATCGGAGGGCAGCGTCTCGACCTCGAGACCGAGGTCGACGGCCATCTGCGACCAGCTCGCCGAGAAGCGGCCGGATTCCAGCATCAGCAGCCGATCGCCAGGGGCGAACAGGTTGGCCAAAGCAGCCTCCCAGGCGCCGTGCCCGTTGGCGGCGTACATCAGCAGGTGCTGCTTCGTCTTGAGCACGCGCATGAGCGCGGCGTGCACGCGCCGCTGGATGGCGAGGAACTCTTCCGAGAAGAAATCGAGCGCCGGACGCCGCATCGCGTCGAGAATGCGATCGGGAATGTTGGTGGGGCCGGGATTGAAAAAGAACTGGCGCCCACGCGGTCTTGTGTTCATTGCGGCGGTTCCTCGGCAGTGTTCGTGGCGATTCGCCCGGCTGGGCGATCAGGCATGCTTGGCGAGATTATCGAGGCCGGCGGTCAGCCGGTCCAGGTCGTAATCGTCGACCCAGATATGCGGGGAGATGCGCAGAAAGTCGCCCCGCACGGTTAAGTAGACGCCGAGCCGCGCCAACCGGTCCTGAGCGTCCCTCGGTAAAGGCCGTGGCGGCTTCAGCCCGGTGAAATGGCCCGAGCGCACATCGGCCCGCGGGGCGGAATAGCCGAGCGGCTCGGCAGCCGCGATGATGCGTTCGGTGATCTGGCGGATCGACCGGTTGATCCGATCCGGTCCCCACTCGAGGATCTGGCGCAGCGCCGCCTCGGCCATGGGAGAAAGCGCGAAGTTGGCCCGCTCACCGACGTCGAAGCGGCGCGCGCCCGGCAGCCAACCCTCGCGATACTGCAGGACGCCGTCTTTCCAGACATGCCCCTTGTCGCTGTCGCGCCTGTTGTTGGAATGGATCTCGATCGGGGTGCCGTCTTGGCGGTGCGGTGCGGCGTACAGGAAGGCGAAGCTGTACGGGCACAGCAGCCACTTGTAGCCGGCAGCCACCAGGAAATCCGGCTTAACGGCTTTCACGTCGAACGGATACGCTCCCGCAGATTGCGTGATGTCGACGATGAGGGGCACGCCGACGTCGCGGCAGCGCTCGCCGATCCTGACAAGGTCGATCAGGCGGCCATCCATCCAGTGGCACTGCGGCAGCGTCACCAGGCCGGCGCGCTCGTCGATCTCGTCGAGCACCGCCCGCGTCCAATCCTCGTCCTGCGGACAGCGAACGGTGGCGATCTCGGCGCCGGTCGCATCGGCGAGCGCCAGCCATGGCAGCACGTTGTTGGGGTACTGGTTCTCCAGCAACACGATGCGCTGCTTCACGCGCAGAGTGAGATTGCGAGCGGCCACCGCGAGCCCATAGCTCGTCGCCGGAACGAGCGCGATGTCGTTTGCGGTCGCCCCGATGATGCGCGCAAACAGCCCGCGGATGGATTCCGAGGGACCGTAGAAGTCGGGCGTGCCGATCGTCCACGGCGACGATTTGCGCGCAACGCCGCGCTCGCCGGCCTCGCGGACCGACTTGGGGCTCGGTGCCACGTAGGCCGTGTTGAAGTAGGCAATATCGCGCGGGATATCGAACAGGTGGCGCTGGCACGGGATCATGGCTTGCCCCGTGTCTCAGGCCGGAATGCCCGGCGGGCCGATGATCTCGATGCCGAACTGCTCGGCAACGAGCCTCAGCCGTTCAAAATCCGGGGGCTGTAGCGCGGGCGGCGGAATGGTGCGGCTCGGCGCCGGCTCGGACAGCGCACGCATGAAGTTCTCGAACCCCGCCGGCTCGACGCCGACTAGAAACCGTGCCTCGGCCGACTCGACGATGAAGGTATGCGGGATGCCGCGGGGCCCGTACACGAAGGATCCCGCGCCGGCCTTGATGTGCTGCCCGCCGACCCAGAACCTCAGCTCGCCTTCGATGATGTAGAACCACTCGTCCTCGCGGTGGTGAATGTGCAGAGGGGACCCCGCACCCTTGGGCGCCAGATGATCGATCACCGCCAGTCGATTCGCCGTCGTCTCACCCGCCGCCTTGATGGTCGCCAGCACGCCTAGGAACCAGAGCGCCTCCCCCTCATCCCGAGACAGAGCGACGGGGCTTGCCGCAGCGCTTCCTGACATGACCGATCCTCACTTTCAGCCCGTAGACGATCCTTCTTATCAGCTTCCGGCCGCCATAGACATCCGCCGCCGAACGGCTGACGAGGATGGCGAGTGCAGCCGTGGGCTCCAGGTCGGACCGCCAAGCGTGCCGGGCGGGTGGCACGGCGGGCACACGTACCCGCGAACCTTCACGTGCTCCACAGCTCGTCAAGCAGTTGTGAGCAGCCAAGCGCTCATCGTTCTTACGTTTTCGTCACTCATATTTGCACGTCGTACATGCGACCTTGGTCGCAATCGCACGAGCGCTCGGCCGCGAGTTTGGGCCGTCGACAACAACTGATCGCCGTGTTTTGCCTCTTGCCCGCCGCGTGACGGAAGAATGCGGCGGCCAGGAGGAAAACATCCCATGTGGAATCAGGTTTACGATCCATTCGGCAACGCCGTGCTTTCGACGGCCGCTGCCGCACTGCCCGTGGTAACGCTGCTCGTTTTGATCGCCTCGAACAGGGTGAAGGCCCCAGTCGCAGCCACCATCGCGCTTCTCGTCGCCATCGCGGTTGCGATCTTCTTTTTCACGATGCCGGCGAATCTCGCCCTTCGTGCTGCCGTCCTCGGCGCTGTCACGGGATTCTTTCCCATCGGCTGGATCATTCTCAACGTCATCTTCCTCTATCGACTGACCGTGGAAAGAGGCACATTCGCAACGTTGCAGACAACCATTGGCGGCGTGACAGCCGACCGGCGCTTGCAGCTTCTCCTGATCGCCTTCTCATTCGGTGCATTTTTCGAGGGCGCGTCCGGCTTCGGCACACCGGTGGCTGTCACGGGCGCCATTCTCATCGGCCTCGGCTTCTCGCCGCTGGCTGCCTCGGGCCTGTCACTGATCGCCAATACCGCGCCCGTCGCCTACGGCGCTCTCGGCACGCCGATCGCCGGCCTCGCCAGCGTCACGGGCCTCGATCCGTACGTGCTCGGCGCCATGGTCGGCCGTCAGCTTCCCTTCTTCTCGTTGATTGTGCCCTTCTGGCTCATCTGGGTGTTCGCGGGCTTTCGCGGGATGATCCAGATCTGGCCGGCGATCCTTGTTACAGGCGTGTCGTTCGCCATCCCGCAGTTTCTGATCTCGAACTTCGTCAATCCCTGGATCGTCGACATCGGCGCATCGCTGATATCGATGGCGTGCCTGATCCTGTTTCTCAAGGTCTGGACCCCATCCGAGATCTGGACGTCGCCCGCGCTGCGCAGCCACGACGACTCGGCTGCCACCATCCCACCGGTTCCGACGTCCACCGAGCAGCCGACGACCGCGCAGGTCTGGTTCGCTCTTCTGCCCTGGATCATCGTCTGTGCCGTGCTGCTGATCTGGGGCACCGGCTGGTTCAAGGCCTGGGTCAACCCCTATGCCACCTGGAACTACGCCGTGCCGGAGCTGCACAACGCGATCCAGAAGGTGCCGCCAGTGGCGGCCAAGCCGACGCCGGAGGGCGCGGTGTTCTCGTTCACCTGGCTCACATACACGGGCTCGGGCATGCTGATCGCGGCCATCATATCCGGTCTCCTGATGGGCTTCGGCCCGATCCGTCTCGTCACCGCCTACGCCAAGACCATCCGGATCACGCTGGCCTCGCTCATCACGATCTCGGCGATGCTGGCGATCGGCACGCTCACCCGCTACTCGGGCATCGACGCCACCCTGGGGCTCGCGTTCGCAGGTACCGGGGTGCTCTACCCGTTCTTCGGAACGCTGCTCGGCTGGCTCGGTGTGGCGCTGACGGGATCCGACACGGCCTCCAACGTGCTGTTCGGCAATCTGCAGCGGATCACGTCCGAGCAGCTCGGCCTCTCGCCGATCCTGATGTCGGCGGCCAACTCATCGGGTGGCGTGATGGGCAAGATGATCGACGCCCAGTCGATCGTGGTGGCGTCCACGGCGACCAACTGGTTCGGCCACGAAGGCTCGATCCTGCGCTTCGTGTTCTGGCACTCGATCGCGCTGGCCTGCCTCGTCGGCTGTCTCGTGATGCTGCAGGCCTATGTGTTTACGGGCATGATCCTGCACTGACGTTCAATGCAGGCGAGCGGCGTGTCGGTGGCTGCCGACACGCCGACCTCGAAGCCTCGAGTGAACCGCTCAACACACCTCGATTTGGGGCGCCTCTTCACAAGCTGCCCCACCATTCTGGCGCTGACCAGATGGACTCTTGCCCCGCCTCAAGGACGGCGGTTGCGCAGCAGATCCTCCGTCCGCTCCCACATCAGGAAGTCCGGCCCGAGGCTGGGAATGTCCGGCACCCCCATCTGACCCATGGCGAGGTCGACCTCGTTGTTCATCACCCCCAGGGCATGCCGTGCGCCTGGCAGGCCACCTGCTGCCACACCGTAGAGCGTCCAGCGGCCCACGAACACGAACTTCGCCCCGAGGCACAGCGCCGCGAGGATGTCTGCACCGCGACGCACGCCGCTGTCGAGCATCAGCGTCAGCTTGTCACCGACGGCCTCGCGAATGGCGGGCAACACCTCGACCGGCGATGGCGCCCGGTCGAGCTGGCGACCGCCATGGTTGGACACCATGATGCCGTCGACCCCGATGGCTGCCGCTCGCGTGGCGTCGTCGGGATGCATGATGCCCTTGATGACGAACGTGCGCGGCCAGATCTCGCGGTAGCGCTTGACGTGGTCCCAGGTGATGGGCGCCGTCGTCTGCGCCGCAACCAGCGCAGCAACCGTCTCGACGTCTTTGCCGTTGCTGGCATAGGGCGCCCAGTTCGGCAGGATCGGCTGCCCGCCATGCTTGAAGTAGTCGACAACCCACCCGGGATGCAGCAGTGCCTCGAGCTTGGTCTTGAGCGGCAGCCGCAGCGGCCGGCTGTAGCCGTTGCGCCGATTGCGCTCGCGGTTCGAGTGCACCGGCACGTCCACCGTCAGCACCAGGGTCGACAGGCCCGCATCCTTGGCACGGCGGATCATGTCCTCGGAGATCTTGTTGTCGCGCGCGGCGTAGAGCTGGTACCAGCCGTGCTCGGGCGCCACGCGCGCCAGGTCCTCGATCGATGCCGTCGAGGCCCCCGACATGATGAACGGCACGTTGGCCTCGCGGGCTGCCTGGGCGAGCATCAGGTCGGCCCCGGGCCGGAAGAACCCCGCCCCACCCGTCGGCGCGATGCCGAACGGATGCGAATAGGTGCGCCCGAACAAGGTCGTCGACTGATTGCGGGTACCGACGTTGATCAGGTACTTTGGAACCAGCCGCACTTGCCGGAAGGCCCAGTAGTTGCGGTCGAGACCGTCCTCGTCCTCGACGCCGCCCTCGATGAAGTCGAACGCGACCTTCGGCAGCCGACGCTTGGCGAGGCGCCGCAGGTCGTCGTAGTTGAGGGCTTGCATTCGTTGTCTCCCGTCGCGTTTCGTCCCAACCCCACAGGTTGCCGATCCTCGCGCGTCGGATCAAGCGCAATTGCCGGTTTGTCCGGTACAGTCGCTTACGCCTTCGAGGCCCTGTTGTAGGCGCGGCCTTTCGGTGCGGGCCGATCGGGGCTAAATACGGGCCAGCTCAATGGCCACGGCTTCAATGGTTCTCGCTCTCGACACGACTGAGGCAACCGGCCCCACGCCGCAGCTTGCCGCCAAACCGAGCCTCGCCGGCCTGGACCGGGCCGGCCTGCGCGCGGCTCTTGCCGAGGCTGGGGTGCCCGAGAAGCAGCTCGGCATGCGGGTCGAGCAGCTCTGGAGCTGGATCTACGTGCGGGGCGCGACGTCCTTCGACGCGATGACCGACGTCTCCAAGCACCTGCGCGCCCGCCTAGCCGAGAGCTTTTCCCTGGCCCGCCCGCACATCGTGACCGAGCAGCTTTCGGCGGACGGGACTCGCAAATGGCTGCTTCGGCTGCCCTCGCGTGGCCATGAGGCGAGGCCGCCGGAGATCGAGACGGTCTATATCCCCGAGGCCGACCGCGGCACGCTATGCGTGTCGAGCCAGGTCGGTTGTACGCTCACCTGCTCGTTCTGCCATACCGGCACGCAGCGTCTCGTGCGCAATCTGGCGGCCGAGGAGATCGTCGGCCAGATCCTGCTGGCGCGCGATCGCATCGGCGACTGGCCAGGCGCCATGCCTCCTGCGGACGGCGGCATGCTGCCCTCGAGCGAGAAGAAGATCACCAACATCGTGCTGATGGGCATGGGTGAGCCCCTTTACAACTTCGACAACGTCAAGGCCGCGATGGCGATTGCCGCGGAAGCCAATGGTCTCGGCTTCTCCAAGCGGCGCATTACGCTGTCGACATCGGGCGTCGTGCCGGAGATCCCGCGATGGGGCGAGGAGACCGGCACCATGCTCGCCATCTCGCTACACGCGACGCGCGATGAGCTGCGCAACAAGCTGGTGCCGATCAACCGCAAGTATCCGATCGCCGAGCTGCTCGACGCGTGCCGCGCCTACCCCGGCCTCTCCAACGCGCGCCGCATCACCTTCGAGTATGTGATGCTCAAAGGCGTCAACGACAGCCCGGCCGATGCACGTGCCCTGGTCAAGCTGCTGGCCCGCATTCCGGCCAAGATCAACCTCATTCCGTTCAACGCCTGGCCGGGCGCCGGCTACGAATGCTCGGACGATGCGACGATTGCGGCCTTTGCGGCCATCGTGAACAAGGCGGGCTATGTCAGTCCCGTGCGCACGCCGAGGGGGCGCGACATTCTCGCCGCCTGCGGCCAGCTCCGCTCGGCGAGCGTCAATCTCAGAGCCAGCGAGCGGGCGCGGCCCACGACGCAGGCATCGGGAGCCTGAGCGCCATGATCCTGCGCGCCATCGGCCGTCTGATCATGGTGCCGCTGGGGTTTTTGCTCGGCAGCGCCATGGCTCTGTTCGTTCTCGTCTCGCTCGGCACGGAGCGCATCACGCATGCCATGCAGGGACGCGACCTCGGCAGCGTCGAGTGGGGCGCAGTGTTCGACCTTAGCGGACAGGTTGCGGCGCTGGCCTCTACGGCGACTATTGTTCCCGCCCTCCTGCTCGTGATCGTCGGCGAGGTCGCCCGCATACGTTCCTCCGTCTACTACATCCTGGGCTGCGGAGCGGCACTTGCGGCCTTCCCGCTGCTGGCGCGGACGGGCTCGCTGCAGAACGGCGACTTCTCCTCGCTCGGCGTCATCTGGCAGGTCTTTGCTACGGCGGGATTTGCCGGCGGCTTCGTGTATTGGCTGATCGCAGGCCGCAACGCCTGATGCACGCAATCCATTGCCGGTCCAATTTCGGATGCGAGCCAGTTGAAGTAGGCGGCGCCCTGGTATCACATGCCGCCGAAAGTCAGCGGCTCGCACTGAGGAGGCACGGATGGCGTTCGTTACCGGAGACGTTGTTCCCTGTTCAGGGGAGGAGCATCCCTTCAAGGTGGTCTTCAAGCAGGGCGACGCGATCATCGCCGAGTGGCTGGTCGAGACCAAGGAGGAGGGTGAAGCCGAGATTATCGAGGCGCTCAAGGGCCTTGTCGATGATGATGAGGACGATGACGACCAGGATGACGATGACGAGGCTGACGACGACCACGACAAGTGACTGCGCACACCACTCGATGGTGCGCGAAATTTCAATTGAGCCGCTCGAGTTGGAGTGCTTTGCTTCAAACGCGATGCGATGAAGCTGGATTGAGGACTGGCGTTATTTCGTCGTGGCGCGGCGCCATCGAATGCTCTAGCGCCGCTGCCGGCAAGCGCAGGAGGGAGCCGTGGGCCTGATTGTGCGCGTTCTTGTCGGTTTCGTGGTGGCAGGCCTTGCCGCGGGTTTGACGACAGCGCTCTTCGTGCATACGCCGGCAGATCTCATCGGTGCGACAGGTTCCTCGGCCGCCGATGATGGCTGGTCGCAGCTCTGGCTTACGACGCTGGTTGCAGCCACCCAGAGCACGATTTTTTCTGCGCCATTCGCGCTGCTCGCAGCGGCCATCGGCGAGTGGCATCGGGTGCGCGATTGGACCTATTACGCCATGTCCGGCATCGTCATAGCGCTCCTGGGGTTTACCGCCGAGTGGCTGAGCGAGGAAACGGGCCAGGGCTGGTCCGTGGTTAACAGCAATTATCCGCTGATCGCCTTTCTGACGACGGGCTTCGTAGCCGGTTGGGTCTATTGGGCTTTCGCCGGCCGCCGCGCGGGGGTTTCGCCGGCCCCCACGGCCGGATCCGAGACCCCGGCTGCGTAGGGCCCGGCCCCCTGTTCACCACGTTGTGTGCTGTGCGGCGCCGAATTTTTTGCTGCAATGCACAAAAGCGTGCTAGAAACTCTTTCAGCCTCAATGTGGGGCCGACAGCGACACCCTTCCCTCTAAGTGCGTCGCTCATGCCCGAGGAGCGGCAGCCATGTTTGCGTTCGACCTTCAAACGCGATTTGCCAAAGCCTGGTTCGATACGGCGATGACGGGACTGGCCGTCGCCGGATCAATGGGAACGGCGATGGCTCAGACGATGGGCGCCTGGGGGACGCGCTCGCAGACCTGGAATGCCTCGGCTGGACCGTTCGGCATCGCACCCTGGTCAATGTTTCCAGCCACGTTACCCGCCACTGCGTGGCCCTGGTGCGCCTTCTCGAACCTTCCCGGCAATGGCGCGGGCGCATGGCGCTTTCCCGCCCCCTTCCTCGGCCCCGACTGGATTCAGACCATGGGTCTTTCGCCGGCGTCCTGGCCCCTGACGGGACTTCCGTATATGGCCGCCTCCAGCCCGACATGGAATTTTCTCGCCGCCTTCGCTGCCCCGCCGCAGCGCTATGCGGAAATGTTCTGGCCTGACACGCGCACAGCGACTGACATGGGCTGGCCCCTCATGACGAGCTACCGCACATATGGCGGGCATGCCGCCGCCGTCCTGTTCAAAGGTTTCGACGCCGCGACCGCATCACATCGGTCATATCTGTGGCCGGACTTCTCGCACGGCTTCTTCAAGCATTAGGGATACTTGCCGCGGGCTCGCGCTGCCGCGGCCTACCCGCAATTGAAAAAACCACCGCGCGCTGGCGCGCAGTGGCCGGTAGCGGTCGATAGGTTCAGCGCAGCGCCCGGACTATTTCGCCTTCTTGGCGGGCGGCGTCGGCTTCTTCTGGCAGTGCGCCTTGCGCTTCGTGCCCTTCTTCGTGGTCGTCTCCTTGTACCACGTGCAGGCGGTATTTCCCTTGCACGCAGCCTCTTCGAGGCCCGCACATGGTGAGGGTGTGGTGGCTTTCTTCGCGGCCTTCTTGGCAGGCGTCGCGGCTTTGGCTGCGTCCTGCGCCATGAGCTGAGTGGCTGCCGTGCCTCCGACGAGCGCGAAGGCCAACGCGGCCGCAGCGGCTTTCAGTCCAAGCGATTTGATCATCGGTAATCCCCCGAATCTATCCCGACGCGCGGACACTAGCACAACGGCCTTCACTTGGTGGAACGGCCTTGAGCTGCATCATTTCGTGCATCGTCAATTCCGCTTGCCACCTGACTTGCGCCTTTCATCTATCGAGACGACCACGCGATGGCCTGCTCGAGCCGATCGTCACCCCAGAACAGCTCGCTGCCGGATGTGATGAACGTGGGCGCGCCGAAAATGTGGAGAGCCGCCGCCCTTTCCGTCTGCTGGCGCAAGGCAGACTTTATCTCCGGTGCGTTGCTGCGCTCCAGAAGCCAGCCGGAATCAATGCCCAGGCCGGACGCGATCTCTGCGAGCACAGCCCTGTCCGCGATGTCGCGCCGCTCCGCGAACTGCGCCTTGAACACCGCGTGCGCGAAGCGCCCTATCCAACCGTCGGCTTCACCGGCGAGCGCCATGCGCGCCGCGTGCAGCGAATTGACGGGGAACGTGGATGGAAAATTAAATGCAATGCCGCGCTCGGCAGCGATGCGCTCCATGTCGCGACGCATGTACCGGCCCTTGTCCGGATAAAGCTGGAATGGAGACGTGTCCCAACCCTGCGCCTTGAAGATGGGGCCGAGCAGAAACGGCCGGTGCACGATCTCGACATCTGCGGCAGCCGCCAGCTGCTCGATCCGCATTGCCGACAAGTACGAATAGGTGGAGCCGAAGTCGTACCAGAACTCCAGCCGTCTCATGTGCGTCGCCTCCGTCCGGTGATTCAACCGGCAGTCTATCAAGGGCAACGACGCATGCCCGGCAAAAAAAACGCCGGCGATCGTCTGCTCGGGGAACAGCAGAGCGATCACCGGCCTTTACGCCGCACTACTCTCTGGCACAGCCGCGGAGGGACGGGGGGAACGGCTGCAGCCTTTGCGGCGTCTGAGCCGACTTCCTGACGGGGGAAGCAGGAAGCCGGCGTCTTCACATTCTCTAACGCTGTGACGTGTCTGTTTCCGTCATACCTAAGAAGACGCACGAGCCTGCGAAAGGTTCATGCGACCAATCGCACTTCTTTCGCCGGCGAGGACTGGGGATGACGCCCTGTCGCGCTCTGCCTATAGTGCGCCCGAATTTCGCAAGGTTCTGGAAGGGCGGGAGATGGTGACCAACCCTGATCTGAGGATAAAGCGCGTCGTGCTTGCCTACTCCGGCGGGCTGGATACGTCCATCATATTGAAATGGCTACAGGAAACCTACCGCTGCGAGGTCGTCACGTTCACCGCGGACCTGGGCCAGGGCGAGGAGCTCGAGCCCGCCCGCAGAAAAGCCGAGATGCTCGGCATCAAGCCGGAGCACATTTTCGTCGAGGACCTGCGCGAGGAGTTCGTTCGCGATTACGTGTTCCCGATGTTCCGCGCCAACGCCCTCTACGAGGGCGTGTACCTGCTCGGAACCTCGATCGCCAGACCGCTGATCGCGAAGAAGCAGATCGAGATCGCCCGCCAGACCGGAGCCGATGCCGTGGCCCACGGTGCCACCGGCAAGGGGAACGATCAGGTGCGCTTCGAGCTCACGTACTACGCGCTCGATCCGTCCATCAAGATCATCGCCCCCTGGCGCGAATGGAGCTTCAAGGGCCGCTCCGAGCTGCTCGACTTCGCCCGCCGGCATCAGATCCCGATCGCCAAGGACAAGGAGGGCGAGGCCCCGTTCTCCGTCGACGCCAACCTGCTGCACTCCTCCTCAGAGGGCAAGGTGCTGGAGGACCCGGCTGTCGAGGCGCCCAAGATCGTCTATCAGCGCACCATCTCGCCCATGGAGGCGCCCGACAAAGCCACCGACATTACCATCGGCTTCCTGCGCGGGGATGCCGTTTCGCTCAACGGCCGCAAGCTGTCGCCGGCCACGCTCCTCGCCGAGCTCAACAAGCTCGGTCACGACAATGGCATCGGCCGCATCGATCTGGTGGAGAACCGCTTCGTTGGAATGAAGTCGCGCGGCGTCTATGAGACGCCCGGCGGCACCATTCTGCTCGCTGCGCATCGCGCCATGGAGAGCATCACGCTGGACCGCGGTGCCGCGCACCTCAAGGACGAGCTGATGCCCAGGTACGCCGAGCTCATCTACAACGGCTTCTGGTTCTCGCCCGAGCGCGAGATGCTGCAGGCGCTGATCGACAAGTCGCAGGAGCATGTCGAGGGCGAGGTGCGGCTCAAGCTCTACAAGGGCAACGTCATCGTCGCCGGTCGCGAGAGTCCGAAGTCGCTCTACGCGACCGACCTCGTCACGTTCGAGGACGACAAGGGCGCCTACGATCAGAAAGACGCCGCAGGCTTCATCCGCCTCAACGCACTGCGGCTCAGGACGCTGGCCGTACGCGATCGCAAGAGCTAGAGAGCACCCTCGATCCGCCTCAGGAAGAGCACTGCCGCGCTCCGCCCCCCAATCAGGGGCGGAACGCCGTCTGGCCCGTGCCGCGGTACAGCACCTTGGCCTGCGCCTCGGTCGTTTGTCGGTGGAAGGCGACGCATTCCGGGTCGAGATCGGCTTTCGGTCGCGGCTCGGGAGCGAAATGGCCGTGGGAGTCGACGCCGCGGACCAGCGTTGCGCTGTCCTTGGCACCCACAGCCTGGCGCACGTATGTCGGCACGTAGCGGATGGCGAGGCCGATGCGCCGGTCGTCGGACTGGTTCGGCGCCGAGCCGTGGAACAGCAGCACGTGGTGCAGCGACGCCTCGCCCGGCTTCAGCTCGGCATAGACCGCCTTCGCCTCATCGACATCGACGGCGATCTCCTGCCCGCGGGTCAGCAGATTGTCCTTGTGGAACGTGTCGGCGTGCGCCACCTGTGCCTTGTGCGTGCCGGGGATGAACTTCATGCACCCGGACACCTTGTTGGCGGGAGAGAGCGCAATCCAGGCGGTGCACACATCGGGTGAGGACAGGCCCCAGTAGGTGGCGTCCTGGTGCCAGGATACGAAACCGGGGTCGCGCGCCTCCTTGATGAAGAAGGACGTGCCCCAGACGAGCAGGTCGGGCCCCAAGACGTCCTCGACGGCATCGAGCAGCCGCGGGTGACGCATCAGCTCATTGATCCACGCAAACAGCAGGTGCGACTTGTGCCGCATCTCGCCCTTGATCGGCCCGCCGGTCTTGGCCTCGTAGGCCTCGAGCTGACCACGACACGCCGCCACCTCGTCCCCCGACAGCACGTCCACCGGAAAATGATAGCCCGTGCTCTTGTAAGTCTCGACCTCAGCCGCGGTGAGCGCCTTTGGCATTTTCCTCCCTCCCGGAGCAATGATCTTCTTGTTGGGGGATTGCGATCGCAGCCGCCGTCCGGAGCTCACGTTGGCCGCCGCGCGCACAATGGTCAAGGTGGCGGGTTCGAAGCCAAGTGGCATCCGGGATGCCGCATGCGACGGCTATGCGCCCCCGGAGGCCGGAGGTCGCCCGTCGCGGAGAAAAATGCGCGGCAGCCACGGGGTGTTTGGGCGAAGGGGCTGCCGCAGGCCACGCGATACTTCGAAACTGTTCTTGAAGTCCTCAGGTGACACTGAGTCGACGGCGGAGGTGCGGCCACACTGCGGCGCTCATGAGGCAACCGGTCGCACCTGGCCGCGCACCGACACGCTGCAACAGCGCGAGCCTCACTGGCGCCCGAGGCGCGCGAGCGCGCGCCCCTTAGCGTCCCGTTTACCGGTTGCGCGCGTTGCCGTTCCGATTTCTCGGCCGCCGTGGCAATGCCCCGCCCAAGCAAAAAGCGTTTGGGGGTATCATGACCACATTTAGCCTCGCTGCTGTTCTCGTCCTGACATTGCCGGAGCGCGTTCTGACGACGCTTACACGACGGGACGCGCACTCGCTGATCGCCTGTCTCGGACAAATGCCCAGAACGCCGCAGGTGGAAGCCGCGCTGAACGTTTTGCTGCGACAAACGGCGCGAGACGAGCGGGCGTGCGACGAGCCGCACCACCTGCATTGAGATTTCGCCTCCGCACATGCCGAGACATTACGGCAGCACCTCACGCCAGAGGCTTGATTTTTCAAGCTTCGTCACGCGTGCGTGACGGCGGCTTTGTGCTCTGCACAACCGCCCCATCTCTCTCATGAGCACAATGCTTTGCGGTCATGAGCAAGCTCGATCGGCAAAGCTCCCCATCAAGAGAGGAGCCCGACATGAAAACCCTTATCTCTGTCTCTATTCTGGCGATCGGCCTGTTCGCCGGCTCGGCACAGGCAGCGACCCATCACCCCCGCCATCATCAGCAGCACGCCGTCGCGGAGACCAAATCGCTGGAGTCCCACAGCGGCGCGTTCGATGATCCAACTCAGACGGTGCCCATAAGCTCGGAAGACCCGTTCTATCAACATCTTCACGACACCGCGCCGTAACGGTCGCGACCAGCCGCGCGCGCGTTCCCGGCAAGGCTTGCTCCTGCCTACGAGGCGCTGAGACCTGTCGGGACGCTCAACTCCATCCCGTGGGCTGCGGCAACGCAGCCCCGCGAGATACGTCACCGGCCGCGCACCTTGTACCAGGGGTGCGGATTGCCAGGGACCTTCACGCGCAGCGTGTAGACCGACGTGTGGGCACAGCACAGCAATGTCCGCAGGTCGGGCCCGCCGAAGGCGAAATTCACCGCTTGCTCCGGCCATCGGATGATGCCAACGCGCCGACCGTCGGGTGTGAACACCCAGATGCCGCCGGGGCCGGTGCAGTACACGCGGCCGATGCTGTCGACTTTCAAGCCGTCCGGGATGCCGGGCTCGTCGCCTTCGTTCATATCCGCGAAGATGCTTCGCCCGATCATGCGCCCGTCGGCATCGAGCTTGATGGCATGGATGTATTTCGACGAGCGAGTATTCGCCACGTACATCGTGCGCTCGTCCGGCGACAGGGCCAGCCCGTTCGGGTACTCGCACAGCGCCAGGACGCTCAACGTACCGTCGGGCGCCAGGCGATACACGCTCGCTCCATCCCAGAGGTTGTTGTCACCTTCAGGGCCCGGGATCTGGCGCTCGTGATAGGGGCGCCGCTTGTCGGGATCGGTGAAATAGAGGCAGCCGTTGGAGTGGCAGATCACATCGTTGGGGCGATTGAAGCGGCCACCCTTGTAGTTGTCGACCAGCGATATCCACGTGCCGTCCGCGTTCATCCGCATCAAACGGCGGTCGTCGCCCTCACACACGACCAGACGGCCCTCGAGGTCGAAGGTCGTTCCGTTTCCGCCAATGGTGGTCCTGACCAGCTCGGGCGCCTTGCCGATCGTCATGCGGAACAGCTTGTTCTGGCGGATATCGACGAAATACCAGTAATCGTCGGGATGCCACAGCGGACCTTCAGTGAAGATGAAGCCTGTGGCGACACGCTCGGCTTCAGTGGTCTCGAGCACGTCCGGCAGATAGTTGGTGGCGGCCATGGTACGCTCGCTGCGTTTGGGACTTGTGGGGCGGGAACTCTAGGCGACACCGCCAAGAATGCATCGAACCGCAGCCTGCATCAAACCCAACTTCAGCGAAGCCTGCACCCCAACCCATGGCACCGACCAGGGTGGACAGGAGCTCACTCCCGGCAGCGCCTGCTGGAACGGTGGCGCGTGAGAAGGCGGTCGACGAGAAACGAACCCTGCCCACGATTTGCTGTCTCTACGATGCGGCCATCGACGCTCAGCATCGCGACCGCCCGCGAGAGCGACAGACCCGTGCAGAAATTCGCGCGCGGGCTACTTGCGTTCCTGCCGCAGGCGTGCCATCTCAACGGCTAAGGGGTCATCCGCGACGTCCCCGTGAGGCTGCGGCCCAAAGATCGCGTCCACACTCCCAGTTAGGGAGGGACGCCATGCCGTCAGTCACCACGATTACCGTCTCCCAGCTTTCCCGTCTGATCGGGCTGCCTCACACGCCCGCCATCATCGATGTGCGCATCGACGAGGACTATCGGGCTGATCCACGGCTGCTGCCAGGCTCCAGCCGACGCGATTACCGAACCATCGAGCAGTGGGCGCCGAGCTATCACGGCAAGTCCGTCGTTGTCGCCTGTCACAGAGGCCAGAAGCTCAGCGAGGGAACGGCCGCCTGGCTGCGCCACGCCGGCATCGAGGCACAAACGCTGGAGGGCGGCTTTGAGGCCTGGAAGAGAAGTAATGAGCTGCTGGTCCGCACCGACAAGCTGCCTGACCGCGACATCCAGGGCCGCACGGTTTGGGTGACGCGCTCCCGCCCCAAGGTGGACCGTGTCGCCTGTCCCTGGTTGATCCGCCGTTTCATCGATCCCTCTGCGGTCTTCCTCTTCGTCATGCCCGCGGAGGTTACCGCCGTGGCGGAGCACTTCAAGGCAACACCGTTCGACATCGAGGGCGTGTTCTGGAGCCATCGCGGCGACACCTGCACCTTCGACGCCATGATCGAGGAATTCGGACTCAAATCCGATCCGCTGATGCAGCTCGCCACGATCGTTCGCGGCGCCGACACGGCTCGCCCCGACCTGACGCCGCAGTCCGCGGGATTGCTCGCCGCGTCGCTCGGCTATTCGCGCATCTATCGCGACGACCTTCAGCAGCTCGAGGCGGCGATGGCGCTTTACGACGCCTTCTATCGCTGGTGTCGCGATGCCACCGTGGAAACCCACAACTGGCCCAGCGCCAAGAAGGCCTGACATGAAAGGCGCGGTAGGTGGCGCTGTGGCTGCACAGCAAGCGTACATTCCCGCGCATGGCGTGAGCCTGCGCGAGGCGCTCTGGACATGGATGCGCGTCGCCGCGCTGAGCTTCGGCGGCCCAGCCGGCCAGATCGCGGTCATGCATCGCATCCTGGTGGAAGAGAAGCGCTGGATCTCGGAGAGTCGATTTCTGCATGCGCTCAACTACTGCATGCTGCTGCCCGGCCCGGAAGCGCAGCAGCTCGCCACGTATATCGGCTGGCTGATGCACCGCACGCCCGGTGGCATCATGGCTGGCGGACTGTTCGTCGTCCCCGGCATCGTTGCCATCATGGCCCTTAGCTACATCTACGCGGGCTGGGGAAACATTCCGATCGTCGCGGCGCTGTTCTTCGGACTCAAGGCAGCGGTGCTGGCGATCGTGATCGAGGCGGTCGTGCGCATCGGCAAGCGCTCCCTCAAAAACCAGGCGCTGATCGCGCTCGCGGGGGCGGCGTTTGTCGGCATCTTCTTTCTTCAGGTGCCGTTTCCGGTCATCATTTTTGGCGCGGCGCTTATCGGTTACGTGGGCGGCGCCATGGGCGTGGTCGCCTTCCAACCCGGTGGCGGACACGGGGCCGCCAACAAGGGTAGCGAAGCAGTTCTCGACAGCTTGCTGGGCGACCAGTTGCCGGAGCACGGGCGGCCAAGCGTCGGCCGTGCCTTGAAGAGCTCGGCCGTATGGTTGGCACTTTGGCTCGTCCCGGTGGCGATCCTTCTCAGCACGCTCGGCAGGACCAACATCTTCAGCGAGGTCGCAATCTTTTTCAGCAAGATGGCGATGGTGACGTTCGGCGGCGCGTATGCCGTGCTCGCTTACGTCGCGCAGCAGGCGGTGGAGCACTATGGCTGGCTGAGACCGGGCGAGATGCTGGACGGCCTCGGCATGGCAGAGACGACGCCAGGACCGCTCATCATGGTTCTGCAGTTCGTGGGCTTCATGGCCGCATTTCGCGATCCGGGCAGCCTGTCGCCGATGCTAGCGGGCACACTCGGCGGCTTGCTCGCCACTTGGGTCACCTTCACCCCGTGCTTTCTGTGGATTTTCCTCGGCGCGCCGTACGTGGAGAAACTGCGCGGCAATAGAGCGCTCAACGCGGCGTTGTCCGCCATAACCGCCGCGGTGGTCGGGGTGATCCTGAACCTCGCCATATGGTTTGCCATCCACACCGTCTTTCGCGAGACCTTGCCGGTGCGCGCATTCCCGTTGGCATTCGACGTGCCGAAGCTGCCCAGCGTGAACGGATGGGCGCTCGCTCTTTCGGTGGCAGCGGCCGTCGCCATTTTCCGCTTCAGGGTGGGGATGATCCAGACGCTCGGCGCATGCTGCGCAGCCGGCGTCCTTCTCTATCTCGTGGGAGCCGGCACATGATGGACGATTCGGCCGGAAGACCGATGGTGCCGTATCGCATGATCTGAAGCCGCTTCAATTGTCCGCGCGAGCGTCAGCGCTCTAGTGCTTGTGCTGATGATGCATATCCGGGACGTGCGGGTGCTTGTGCTTCAGCCGCTCGTGCCGATGGGCATGCGTGTGAGGCTCTCCTGGAGGATCGTCCGGACCATGCTGGTGCTGGTGATGCGCATCATGCACATGCGGATGACTATGCTCCATCGGCTCGTGCACGTGCTCGTGGTCGTGCTGCTCGGTCAGGTGTAACCACACGCCGATCGCCATGAGGAGACCTGCTGCGATCAGCTGGATGGTCACCGGCTCGCGCAGGAACACGACCGCTGCGAGCGTGCCGAGGAAGGGTGCGGTGGAGAAGTACGCACCAGTGCGCGCCGTGCCGAGGTGCCGCAGTGCCAGCACGAACAGCGCGAGGCTCACGCCGTAGCCGAGAAAGCCAATGAGGCCGGCGATCACGATCGTGGATCCGCTTGGCAGATGCCCGCCGGCAAGGATGCCTAAAGCTAGATTGAACGGTCCCGCAACCAGCCCCTTGAGCTCGACGATCTGCAGCGGATCGGAGAGCGAGATTTTGCGCGTCAGATTGTTGTCGAGACCCCAGGCGACGCAGGCACCGACGATTGCCAACGGCCCGGACAGCGTCGCGAGGCTCGGTTGACCAGACCAGGAGAGAACGATGGCACCGGCGACGAGGCAAGCCATGCCGGTCGCAATGCGGCGATCGAAGTTCTCGTGAAAAATGAACCACGCCATCAGCGCGGTTGCGACGCCCTCGAGTGTGAGAAGGAGAGAGGCGGTCGACGCGTCAGTTCGGCTGAGGCCGGTCATGAGGAGGACGGGACCAATGACACCGCCAGCCAGGATCGCACCCGTCAGCCAGGGCCAGTCTTTGCGGGTGAGGGATACCTCGGTGGCGCCGGAGGGCGATAGGAACGAGCGACCCGAACGCCGAAGCAAGGCAACGCCGATGCCTGCTGCACAATACAGAAGGCCGGCGAGAATGGCCGGATCAATGGCACCGAGCAGCATCTTGGCTGCCGGTGTCGAGACGCCGAAGAGCGCGGCCGAAACAAGCGCGAGGATGACAGCGCGATGGTTCATCTCAGAAGGCTAGCATGCTCGGGGCGACCATGATGGTTGCCTGGATCGGCATCGAAGTAGGGGCGACGCAGGCGGCGCGCTGTTGCACGCATACTTTAGTCTAAGATTTGCAACATTCCTGATCGCTTCACGTTTGAAGGCGTGGCCGACAGTCAGCGGCTTGCTCTGATCAGGCAGGCCGGCGTCGCGGCAGCCGGCGTCCTGAGATGATTTTCAAGCAATTGAGCAAACCGCCGGCTTCGGCTCGAGACGCGGTTATAGAGCTCACCGGTGATTCGGTGTCTGGAGCGCAGACCGCCCCACCGCACGCGTCGCCCGGTGAAAACTCAGGAATAGGGAGGACGAGAAATGGCCGGGCCGCAGATTCCGAAGGACTTCCGACGTGTGATCGTCGCCGCGGCAGTGGGAAATGTCATCGAGTGGTATGACTTCTACATTTTCGGAAGCTTGGCGGCGGTCTTGTCGGTCAAGTTCTTCGAACAGTCCCACCCGGTCGCGGCTCTGCTGAGCACGATTGCGCTGTTCACCGCCGGCTTCCTGATCCGTCCATTGGGGGCATTCGTCTTCGGTTGGATGGGAGATCGCGTTGGCCGCAAATACACGTTTCTCGTTACGCTCAGCGGAATGGGTCTCGGCACCGGAGCCATCGGGTTGATCCCGACCTACGAGGCGATCGGTCTGACCGCGGCATTCATCCTTTTCGGTCTGCGGATGATCCAAGGCCTGTGCTTGGGCGGGGAGTATGGCGGCGCCATCACCTACGTCGCCGAGCATGTCTCTGACGAACGCCGCGGCTACTACACCGGCTGGCTGCAGACTTCCCCGACCCTGGGGATCGTTGTGTCGCTCGCCGTGATCATCGCGTCACGCACATACTTCGGCAATGAAGCGTTCAATGCGTGGGCATGGCGCGTGCCATTCCTGATTTCCTTCCTGCTGGTAGCCATCGCGATCTACATCCGGCTCCAGCTCCAGGAGACGCCGATCTTCGAGGAGATCAAAGCCAAGGGACAGATGACCAAAAATCCCTGGAGGGAGGCCTTTCTAAGCTCGAACATCAAATACATCCTGATCGCCACCATCGTGCTGATCGGGCAAGGAGTGGTATGGTACAGCGGTCAGTTCTGGGCCCTCTACTTCCTGCAGCAGGTTTCCAAAGTCGACCCGCTGCACTCGGCCTACATCGTGGGAGCCGCGCTGCTCCTTGCAACGCCGAGCTTGATCTTCTTTGGCTGGCTGTCCGATGTCATCGGACGCAAGCCGGTGATCCTGGGAGGAATGCTGCTCGCAGCAATTACCTACTATCCGCTGTATGCCTGGCTGGGGACCGTCACGCAGCCTGGCAACGTCAACTATCCCGTCGCCATCTTCATCATCTTCATCCTCGTTTGCTACGTGGGGATGGTGTACGGGCCGGTCGGGGCATTCCTGGCGGAATATTTCCCCGGCAGGATTCGCTACACATCGGTGTCGGTGCCGTATCACATTGGCAATGGCTGGGGTGGTGGACTGGTGCCTTTCATCACCTCGGCGGCTTTTGCCGCCACCGGCAGCATCGGCTACGCGCTGATCTATCCGATCGCAGTTCCAGCGGTGTGCTTCTTGCTTGCGCTTTTCCTGATGCCCGAGACCCACAAGATCAGCATCTGGGAACCAGCAAAGGTTAGAGCCTAGCAAGAAAAGTCAGCGTGGGGGCTGTCCCCCCACGCTGGCCACGGCCGCAACGACGCGCCGTCGAGTGCCGAAAGCCGTCATTCTGCACCCTTTCGACGTTCTCGATCTGGGCTGGTAAGCCAGGGTGATCGCGCGCGAGCTTTCAGGGTTTTCCTCGATTGCCACTCCTGCAGGAGATCATGATGTCAGCTTGCATAGGGAGGCGCGCATGGCCCGACATTATGCAAAGATCGCGTTTCTTGCGGCAATTGTACCTTGCCCAGTGATGATTGGTCCGATTGAAGCCGCAGATACGCCAGCATCCATCATCTCAGACCAAATACGCAGGCAGGGGTATGCTTGCGATGAGCCGCGCAAGGCCGAGCGTGACCGACAAGCGTCCAAGCCCAACCAAGCGGTGTGGATCCTGAGCTGCGGAAACGCCGAGTATCGGGTGACATTGATCCCCGACATGGCCGCACGCGTCGAGCCGCTCAAATAGTGAGCTTCAACGGGGCGCAGATTTCAACGCAATCATACGGCGCATGCACGGCGGTTCAGCGGCCGGGCGGAACGCTAAATTCGGTACGACTGATTTCAGAGTTCATCGCATTGCCGTTCACCGCTATCTGAGCCGATAGCGTGTAGCGCCCGGCCGGCAGGCGATCGCCGAAGTCGATCTGAAAATTTCCTTCGGCCCCGAGAGGCGCGGTGCCGGCAAGAACCACGCGTGCACTCGTGTCGGTCACGATATAGCGGCATTCCGGCGCCGCTCGTTTCAGAGTTGCCGCTGGAACGGACTTGATGGGCATGCGCATCACGCGATAGCTACGCTGGAATTTTTCGATGACCTCGATGTCGGCGGAAAGCACCAGGCGCTCGTTGTTCCACTCCGTGTTGGTGATGAATCCCCGCCGCGGGGTGGCATAGGCGTCGTAGGAGCCCACGCCCAGCGGATAGGTGAGGTCGCGAAATGCCTCCAGCGTGGCCGCTGTATCTGTCCAGGCTTTCAGCTTGTAGGGTCCGTTGGTGACGAGCAGGTGCCCATTCGCCTTATAGAAGGCTCCCAACGCGGCCCAACGCTTGCGCGCCTCTTCGACGCTCACCATTCCGCGCAGCGCCTCGGGCTGGTAGCCTTCACGTTGGAAGTCGGCGGCCAGGTTCGCGAGCCTGGCGGTGACCTCCTTGTCGCGGACGAGGTCGAGCCACGGGACACCGCGGCGCTGAGCCTCAGACTGTGAGACTGCCGCCCAGCCGCGCGCAACCGCCTCTTCCATGAGCACGATGAGATGCCAGGGCAGCGTGCTCCACGGTGGCGCAACCGCCGCGTTCCAGTCGGGATCGTCGGGCGAGGTCGTCAAAAATGTCTCGACGGTAAACACCTCGCGCAGGAAGTTGACGTCCCCGATCCGGAACGACTTGGAGGCGACGTCGACGCCGGTCGCCCGGACAGCCACGAGATGCCGGCGGAGCGACGCGGTGGCGGCTGCCACGTAAGGGTCGAAGCGGATGCCGCCCTCGCCGCCCGGCACGCTCCAGCGGTAGGCAAAGACGTAAGCGTAGACGAGATCTGCGATGCCGAACTTTGTGCCGTCGTGGAACGCCGAGCCCATCACCTTGAAGGTGAGCCTCACGCGGGCGGGCGGGCCGCCTGCTCGCGGGAGACCCGCCATCGCGTCGGGGTGCAGCGCGTCCTCGGGAATGATGACGCGCTCGGTCGCCAGGGCGACAGGTCCGGCGGCGGAGCGACTCTCAGTGATCGGCTCCGCCATGATCGAAAGACCAAGGAACGTATAGACCACCATCAGCGCCGTCAGCGGCACCTGAGTGCCGAGCGCCACCCGGGCGGGAGCGAACACGGCCATCGCGCGTACATGCGCGAGATAGACGGCGAGCACGTGCCCTGCGACGATGGCACCGAGGGCCGTGAACCAGGCGAAGCGGGCGCCGGCGACCGCGATGTCGACGCGGTAGCCGGCTGTGCCGAACAGGTTCCAGCCGTAGCCGAACGGGTCCGATAGCAACGGGATGATGTACTGGCCCTGCACAAGAAGGAATACGAGGTAGTGCGCGACGTGATAACCGATGGCGATGGGGACCAGCGTGAAGGCGAAACGGCGTGCCACCTCGAGGGCGCCGGGCCGGCCGCCGGCGAGCGCGCTCATAACCGCGGTGATGCCGGCGTAGGCGCCGAGGAACAGCAGCCAGAATGCTACCAGGCCGATGGTTCGGATCGCGATGCGGCCGGTCTCGACCGAACCCGGGAGCCACGAAAGCAGCGCGCCCTCCAGCTCCGCCCATTCGCCGGTGCCTATCAGCCCGTCGTAGAGCACGGTTGCCAGCAACAGCAGCACAAAGGCGATCATCGACGTTGAAACCGGACGATCGTCGAGCAAGCCGGCCCCGAACGGACGCACCAGCAGCCGGCCGTTCCGCATCTCGGTTGGAGCGAAGCGGGCGAACGTTCCCAGGAAGAGGGAGAAAACCTCCCCGTGCCGAAGCCACTGGTCACGGCCAAAGGCGATCATGCCGGCCCAGGTCAAAACCGAATAAGCAATGGCGAAGCCGGCGATGTGCGCCGGCACAGCGGCATTGGGATATATGAGCTCGATCCACGAGAAGCTCAGCAGAAGCAGGCACGCCGGCCAGACACCGAGTGCCGGCGGGTAGCGCAGCCTGAACGACGGCTCGCCACGCCCACCGAGCTGTTTGCTGAGCCAATGCGCGGCGTCGAATACGGTGCGCCACGGATTGATGAGCGCCCATAGATCGCCTGCGAATGCCGCCACGTAAACAAGCCCCACCCACCACACGATCCACACCAGGGTCGGCGCGATGTTGCGATAAGGGTTCTGGTCGCCGATCAGACCGGCGAGGAGCGTGACGACGAACAGCGCCAGGGCGGCGAGCTTGAGGGCGAGGCGAAGCGCAGGGCTCAGCAGCACGCGCCCCAGAGGCGTTGCGGTGAGATCGAATTGCCGATCCGCCTCTTTTGCCGGCGCACGCCGCGCGAACAGCCCGAACACGAGGAAGGACAGCGCCACCACCGCAGCTGCGCCGTACAGGTAAAGCGAAAGCGGTAATGGCAGCTCGTAGCGCTGACCGAAGCCGTGCGCCTGCACCGCGTCCGGGAAGAGAGCCGCACCTGTCGCCGCGATCACCCGTAACAGCGGAACCGCATGCCTACCGCGGTCGAACCTCGATACGGACGAGCGGCGCTTCACCATGCGAGTGTCCGCCCTTCGCGTTGGGCTCGTGCTCCTCGACCGGGAACCTTCCCGTTGCCCGGGCCTCGAACGTCATTTCGGAAACCGTGCCTGGCTCCACCTTCTTCTCGATGTCGTAGCCGTGAAGATGCAGGACGATCGGCCGGTCGGTCGTCCAGCGCAGCCTGACGACATCGCCCTGCATGATGCGGATCGTCCGCATGCCCTGCCGCACGCGCCCGTTCTCGATCCTGAGGTCGAAGGATGCTTCCGCGCCCAGTGCCGAGAGGGGGATTTGGCTCACGGCTGCCGCGAGTAGCATCAGCGTTCCGACGCGTGCAGCGATCGTCGATCTCGGCATGGCTTTCATCCGGTGGTTTCATCGGCCCGGTGTCTGCTCGACCTCCGAGATACGGTTCAGCATCCACGCCGACTCGTAAGGAGATGGCAACAGCGCCAGATCGCCGACGGCGAACCACATCAGCCGGCCAAAATCATCGGTAAAGCCGCCGATCGGATTCCACGCCGCAGTTGGGGCTCCTTCGAGACCAAGCTGCAGCCAGCCGTTCCACGGGAAGTCTTTGAGCTTGACGGTGCGCAGAAACATGGGCGAACGCAGACCTTCGAGCGCATCGAAACCGATGTTCTCGACTCCGGTGGAGAACCCCCTGTTGAAATATTCGTGGTTCACGGTGTACCCGGCGACTATGACCCGGCAGCCCGTAGTGAGCGCCGCCACCAGGTCGCGCTCGAGATTGACGCGCTCTGCCGCATCCGCGTAGTCGCCGGCCTGCAATCGCTCGAGCTGCATTCGCACTCGCTCACGGACATCGGCGTCGACCACCTCTTGCGCCAGCAGTTGATAGGCATGGAACCATCCTGACCTCGTCCATCGGGGACCGGTCCAGCCATTCAGCGTATAGGTGGCGCTCGCAATCAGATCGCGAATGCTCACCTCTTCGACCGCCGCATCCCAATGCCGGCCTCCGGCGAGCCAGTCGGCGGGAACCAGCCGCCTTGCCCCTGCGCTCCCGGCCCGCACGGCAGGACGGTGCTGCGGTGGCGGCGCGGTGGCCAGCTTCTGCCTTGCGGCCTCGGCGCGATCGGCATGATTGAGATAATCGCCGTGAAACGGCGTGACCGGATAGGGATGAAAGACGAGTTCGCCGCCGCGGGCACCAATCGTGCGTGCGATTGCGGCGATGGCCGAGCAGGCCGAAGCCTCGTCTTTGGCGAGGGCCGAGTTGGGGTTGAGCTTGATGACGACGTAGGCACCGAGCGAGCTCACCGCGCCAACCGCATCCGCAGGCGGTGCAGTGATCGAAGAGAGCGCACGGCCCACGTAGGCGTGCAGCTTGCCGCTGCGCAGCCGCTCCTCGGCTGGTGTGGGCGCTACCGTCGCGATCTCGATCTCATGGGGATAGTAGGATGGATAGACAGACTGCTCGTGACCGCTCCATGCCACGGGAATGACCAGCAGGCCTGCTGTCAGGACGATCAGCGTTCGGCGCCACGTCATCGAGAACTCCGCTACCCCCGCAAGGCGCGTACCACCCTCTCGTCGGCCAAAGCGTCTTTCGGGGCGCCCTCAAAAATGATCTCGCCGCGGTCGATGGCGTAGAGCCTGTCGCCGATGCGCGTCGCTGCTGCCAAATGCGACTCCGCCATCAGGATGGATACGCCCAGCGCCTTGATCTTCATCACGGCTTCGGTGAAGCGATTGACCACCACCGGCGCCAGCCCCTCGAAGGCCTCGTCGAGCAGCAACAGCGTCGGCGACAGCATCATGGCGCGCGCAACCGCCACCATTTTGCGTTGGCCGCCGGAGAGATGCAGGCCCTGGCGCTGGAGCAGGCTCTTGACCTCCGGAAACACGGCGAACGCTTGCGCTTCCGGATCGGCGCGGCGGGCACCGCTCTTGCTGGCGACTTCATCACCGAGCCATCGGCCGATCATCAGGTTCTCGCCCACCGACAGTTCGGGGAACACGCCGCAGTCCTCGGGCGAATAGCCGATGCCGCGACGCGCCCGCTGATGGGGTGGCAGCCGGTTGAGGTTCTCGCCACCAAAGATGATCTGACCAGCGCGGACCGGCAGGAAGCCCATGATGCTCTCGATGGTCGTCGTCTTGCCGGCGCCATTGCGCCCCACCAGGCAGACAACTTCCTGCGCGCCCACGTTCAGCGATACCCCATGCAGGATGTGGGCTGGGCCGCGGTAGGTGTCGATGGCCTTGACCTCGAGCACGTCGATCAATCCTTTCGTGTGAATGCATCGGAGCCCGATGTACCGAGCAGCACCATGGCGACTTGCTCGTTCTTCCGGATCTCGTCGGGCGTGCCTTGGGCCAGGATTGCGCCCTGGGCCATGACGACAATGCGGTCCGAATATTTGAACACCACGTCCATGTCGTGCTCGACGATCACGGCGGTGATGCCCTCGCCACGGACCACCGAGGCGATGGTGTCCATGATCTGGCCCTTGTCGCGCGTGGAAACCCCGCTGGTCGGCTCGTCCAAAAACAGGAGCTTCGGTTTCAAAGCATAAGCGAGCGCAACGTCCAGCAGCTTGCGCTCGCCTTGCGCGAGATCGCGGGCGCGTTCGCTGCGCTTGGCCGTCAGGCCGAACTGGTCCAGGACGCCATCGGCCTCGTTTGAGACATCGTCATCGAGTTGCGCGAGGGTGGCAAGGTTCGCGGTCTTGCCGTCGCGGGAGAAAATCGACAGCGAGATGTTGTCGAAGGTAGTGAGGTCATCGAAGACATTGACGAGCTGGAAGCTGCGGGCGATCCCCGCTTTCACGCGCTCTGTCACCGATGCGTGCGTGATGTCCTCGCCTTTGAACAGGATCTGCCCCGACTCTGATTGCAGATGCGCGCTGATGACATTGATCAGCGATGTCTTGCCCGCCCCGTTGGGCCCGACCAGCGAGACGAACTCGCGCTCCTCGATCGAGAGATTGACGTTGTCGACGGCGCGCGTATCGCCGAAGTAGCGCTTGAGCTCGATGGTCTGGAGGAGCGCCATCTCAGGTCCTCCGGACCTTGCCGGCCAGGCGAGCCAGGGTGCCGACGATGCCGGTCGGCAGCACCATCACCAGAACGACGAGCACACACCCGAGCACGAGCTGCCAGTATTGCGAGCTCGCCACCGCATAGACCTTGAGATAGTTGAAAGCCACGGCGCCGATGATCGGACCCGTGAAGGTACGAAAGCCGCCGAGCACAGTCATGAATACGATCTCGCCCGAGAACGGCCAATAAAGAATGTCGGGCGTGGTGAGACCGTTGAGGGGAACCCACAGGATACCGGCAAGGCCCGTGAAGCAGCCGGAAATGACGAAGGCGAGCCAGCGATAGCGCCTCACGCGAATGCCGACAAAGCTTGCGCGAGTCTCGTTGTCGCGGATCGCCTGCAGCGCCTTGCCGAACGGCGAGTGCACGATCACCCACATGATCGCTGTCGCGATCACGAACAGGGCGAGCACATAGTAATAGTAGGAGTAAACGAACTTCTGGTACGCGCCTGGGCCCTTGAAGTCCACGAGCCCAGCCAGCAGCGTGATGCTGTTGCGGGCAACGCGGATGCCGTCGGTGCCGCCCGTTACCCAGAAGAACTTGAAGGCAAGGCTCCAAAGGACCTGGCTCAAGGCAAGCGTCAAGATGCCGAAGAAGATGCGCGTGTGGCGGACGCAGACGTAGCCGAACAGCGCCGAGATGATCAGCGTGCTCAGGAGACCACCCAGAATGCACAACTCCATGGATTGGACATGCAGGTCGCGCACGATGAAGGCCACCGTATAGGCGCCCGTTCCAAAATAGGCAGAATGCCCGAACGAGAGGAGGCCAGTGTAGCCGAGGAGCAGGTTGAAGCCGAGCGCCGCAATGGCAAAGGTCAACCCATAGATCAACAGCTCGGTCTGATAGAGATCGGCAACCGCAGGCACTAGCGCCAGCACCGCGATGGCGGGCATTGCTGCCATAAGCACGCGAGTGAGCAAAGGACCCATTCGAGCTGGCGGCATGATTCATGCCCTCCCGAACAGCCCGGTTGGGCGTACGAGGAGCACGGCAGCCGCTATCAGGTAGAGCACGGCAAGCTCGATCTCGGCGAAAAACTGAATACCGGCCGTGCGCACAAAGCTGACGATCAACGCTCCTACCAGCGCGCCTTCCAGGCTTCCCAGGCCGCCGATCACGATGACGACGAAGGCCAATATGAGGGCATCGACACCCATGCCGAGCACGGCCGCCTGCGCGGGCACGACCACTGCACCGCCGAGTCCGGCCATGAAGCAACCGATGGCGAAGGCCTGGACGTAGACTCGACCAACGTTGAGGCCGAGCGCCGACGCCATACGCCTGTCCTGCGAGGTGGCGCGCAGGATAATGCCGAAGCGCGTGCGGTAGATGAACCACCACAGGCCAACGACGGCTAATATGCCAATGCCGATGACGACCAGATTGTAAGTTGGATAGAACAGTGGGCCGATACGAAGGCTCCCCATGCTGTCCATGATCGAGCCGGCGCTGAGCGGCGTGCCGCCGAACAGCAGCTTCATGACGTCCTCGAGGATCATCAGCAGCCCGAAGGTGATGAGGAGGACGTACTCCTCCGGCCGGCGATAGAGAGGGCGCAGAAGCGTCGGTTCAATGACCGCGCCCACCGCCGCTACCGCGAACGCTCCGATCGGCAGAATCAGCAGTTGTCCGGCCAGCCTCCAATTTCCCCCGGCGGCCGCGCCGAACACGCTGCCGACAGCCCAGGCCGTCACATAGGCACCGAGCGCATAGAGCGCGCCATGCGCCAGGTTGACGATGCGCATGACGCCATAGATCAGGCTCAGGCCGGCGGCGATGAGAAAGAGAACCGCGGCGTAGAAAATGGAGTTCAGGATTTGAATGATCAGAGTGTCCATTTCCCACCGACAATGCCTATTGGAGAGGAGCTCTTTCGGTTTGCATCAGCCTGCGCATCGTTCCCTATTGCGGAGCACCAGTCGCGGCCACATCGAAGCGCATGACCTTGGCCGACGGCTGGACGGCATTGCCATCCAGGAAGATTCCGAGAACGACCGTATACTGTCCCGGCGCCAGTCCATCGGGAAGCTGGATGTGGAAGCGACCGTCCTCCGCCCAGTGCATCTTGTCCACTGTCAGAACCTCACCGTCGGGCGCAATGAGGAGATAGCGCGACACGACGAGCAGGCCATAGACGCCGCGCGTCGTCGTCCGCAGCAGCGGCTCTTTCACGAGCCGATAGGTCCGCGCGGCCTTCAGGACCATCTCGGCACTGGCGCTGACCGTGATGTCGCGACCCTCCCGCGTCACGGCTTCGACCGTCGCTCTGGGCGGATTGACGAAGCGATCGAAGGTGCCGAATCCCAAGGGATAGGCCATCTCACGAACGGCCTCGAGCACGGCCGACCGATCGGTCCATTGCTTCAACCGGTAGGGGCCGTTGGTGACCAACAGATGACCATGCTCTTCGGCGAATGACCTGAGCGCGCGCCAGCGCGCCCGCGCCTCGTCGGCGGTGACAAGGTCCTCAAGCGCAGCGGGGCGATAGCCGTCCCGCTCGAACGTTGCGATGAGCTCCAGCAGCTTTGCCTTGAGTGCACTATCTCGCACGAGATCCAGCCAGGGCACGCCTTGCCGCAAAGCCTCCTCCTGCGAGAAGGCGGCATCGGCCCGGGCTACGGCCTCCTCCATCAACGCCAGCAAATGCCAGGGTATTGTGCTCCAGGGCGGCGCCAGTGCCGCCACCTGACGGTCGTCCCAAGGCGCTGCATCGAGAAACACCTCGAGCACAGGCGTACGCACGTCGAGGTTCATGCCTTCCGCGATGGCATGTGTCGTCTTGTCGGTGCGCACGTACTTGAGCCCGATCAGCCGCCGCTCCAGAGCTGCCAGCACGGATGCAAGGCGTGGCTCGCGGCCGTTTGCGTTGCCTGCTTGATCGGAGCCCCAGCGGTAGGCGAAGGAGAAGGGATAGAGCAGATCCGCCGCCGTGACGTCAGTGCCGTCCTCGAAAGGTGAGGCCAGCACGTCGTAGGTGACCTTCGCGGAAGCCGACACCCTCTCGCCGACGCGTCGCAGCGCTCCGCTGCCCGGCTGCGGGAGAACTGCATCGTGCGGCACCCGCACGCCGCCGGACCGGCCGATCATCCGGGAAACCTCCGACTGAACGCGGTTGGGCATCCAGCTGGCGTTGGATGGAAAGGGGATCATGGCCGGATCGCCCACGGCAGACCAGATCGACCGGCCCATCGGGTCGGTGAAGCCGGCAATGGGATTCCAGGCGGCCGTGGGCCGATCACGCACGCCAAGGTGCAGCTTGCCGTTCCACGGATAGTCCTTCAACTTCACGGTGCGAATGAAGATCGGCGCATTGAGGCCGCTCAGCGAGTCGTAACCGATGTTCTCCACGCCTTCCGGATATCTGTCGTCGTAGTATTCCTGCCTCGGCACATAACCCACCACCAACCGCCGGCAAGGACTGACGAGCGCGGCCACCAGGCGCCGCTCGAAGTCCACGTGCTCGGCAAAGCTGCGTGTTTGGCCGCGTATCAGTGGCTCGTACTCCCGGTCGGCAACCTCGCGCTCCGCGCCATCCAACCCGCCGACGAGCAGCCGGTAGGCGTGGAACCAGCCCTCCTTGATCCACGGCGGCCCAGACCAACCGTCGAGTTGCACGCCGGCAGCGGCGACCAGATCCTCGATCGAGACAGTTTCGAGTGTGAAATCTCCCGCATCGGCCTGAAGACCCCAACGAGCCCGGATGATCGAGCGCGCAAGCTGATCTTTGCCGCCCAACCTTATCGCCGCAGTCGACGCTGCACCGGCGAGGCTACCCGCGACAGCCTCTATCCGATCAAGGTGGTGCAGATAATCGGCGTGATACGGCGTTATGGGATACGGGTGGAAGACGAAGCCGCCGGATCTTTCCTCGCGCAGCTCCGCCATGATGCTGCGCGCAGCAGCACACCGCGCCTGAGCCGAGGCGAAGCGCGCAGAAACATCATTAAAGGAAAGAACAACGAACGATCCGAGCGATGTCACGGACTTCACATGCTCGGGCACACCTCCCGTGAAGCTCGGCACCGCCCCGAGATACGCATGCAATGTCTCTTCGCGCAGTGCCGTGCCAGCAGCAGCGGGGTCGATGGCATCAATGCGAATTTCGTCGGGGTAGTAAGAAGGATAGTGGCCGACCTGATGACCCGCGCTGCCTTGGCCCCCGACAACGAGTAGGCCGACGAGCAGCATCAGGCTGGCGGTGCGCGTGGCGAGGACGCGACGGCCTGATTTGCCAGAAGCAAAGCCGCCGGGGCCTGGCTTGCACCCGGTCGGCTCGTCGTGGCCGCGGCTCATGGTGCGATCATCCGTCCCCGAAAGAGCGACCGCGCC
>JBLNBZ010000141.1:0-50476 GCA_050260355.1 Bacteroidota bacterium
ACGCGCGACTGAGGTCGGCTCTTGCCGTGCTCGCCGAGGCCGAGAAGTACACCCTGCACGTGCCACCGCCGGCTCTGTGCACGGACAACGGGGTGATGATTGCCTGGGCAGGGGCCGAGCGCCTTGCCAGGGGGCAGATCGACGGGCTCGGCGTTTCGGCGCGGGCGCGGTGGCCGCTCGACGCCGACGCGGCGCCCGCCATCGGTGCCGGTCGGCTAGGGGCCAAGGCGTGAGGCAGAGCGTCTCGCTCCGTCTCCGCAAGCAACACTGCGGAGCTTGTGCGTGGCGAGCGGGCCCATGCTATTGGCGAGGGCGCCCTAGGCCGAATTTCGCACCCGGACACAAAATGCGCTCGCGAATTTGCATAGATTTGTAGCTCCAACAGCTTCGAGACGGGATCATGCGCATCGTCATCATTGGATCGGGCTACGTAGGCCTCGTGTCGGGAGCCTGCCTGGCCGACTTTGGCCACGACGTGATCTGCGTCGACAAGGATGCCGACAAGATCGCGAAGCTCAAGGCCGGCGAAATACCCATCTACGAGCCTGGTCTGGACGCGCTCGTGTCCGCCAACACCACTGCCGGGCGACTGACGTTCGCCACGGAGCTCGGCGAGCACCTGCCCAGCGCCGAGGTGGTGTTCCTGGCCGTCGGCACGCCCTCGCGCCGCGGCGATGGCCATGCCGACCTGTCCTACATTTACAAGGCAGCGCTCGAGGTCGCGCAGGAAGCCAAAGGGCCCATCGTCGTGGCAACCAAGTCCACCGTCCCGGTCGGCACCGGCGACGAGGTCGAGCGGATCATGCGCAAAGCCCGGCCGGACCTCGACTTCAGCGTCGTATCCAACCCGGAGTTCCTGCGCGAAGGCTCCGCCATCGAGGACTTCAAGCGTCCGGACCGCATCGTGATTGGCGCCAACGACCAGCGCGCGCGCGAAGCCATGACCGAGGTCTACCGGCCGCTCTACCTGAATCAGCCGCCGATCATGTTCACCAGCCGGCGCACGTCCGAGTTGATCAAATACGCGGCCAACGCGTTCCTCGCGCTCAAGATCACCTACATCAACGAGATCGCCGATCTGTGCGAGCAGGTCGGCGCCAACGTTCAGGAGGTGGCGCGCGGCATAGGACTGGACAACCGCATCGGGTCGAAGTTCCTGCATGCCGGACCCGGCTACGGCGGCTCGTGCTTCCCCAAGGATACCATGGCGCTGATCAAGACCGCGCAGGACTACGACTCGCCCTTGCGCATCGTCGAGACCGTGGCGGCCGTCAACGAGCAGCGCAAACGGGCCATGGGCCGCAAGGTGATCGCCGCCTGCGGCGGCAGCGTTCGCGACAAGACGATCGCCATCCTGGGTCTCACGTTCAAGCCCAACACCGACGACATGCGAGAGGCTCCATCCTTGGCGATCATCACCGCCCTGCAGGATGCCGGTGCCATCGTTCGCGGCTACGATCCCGAGGGCACCGAGCAGGCGCGCTCGCTGCTGCAGAACGTTACGCTCTTCGACAATGCCTACTCGTGCATCGAGGGTGCTGATGCGCTGGTCATTGTCACCGAGTGGAACGAGTTTCGCGCGCTCGATCTGCGTCGCGCCAAGCGGCTGCTCAAAACGCCCGTGGTGGTCGACCTGCGCAATATCTATCGCGTTGAGGAGATGGCGAAGCTGGGCTTCTCCTATACCAGCGTGGGGCGGCCGCCGGCTGAGCCGAAGAGTTGAACCCAGTGTCGAGTCTCATTCACCGCGCACGTCTGCGGGCTTGATTTCCCCGGCGGCCTCGGCGCGAGCGGCCTGCTCGCGGCCCAGCCGCAGGCTGAGCCACAGCCACATCGCTGCGAGCGGCAGTGCGAGCATGGCGACGACCCATGCGGGTGCGCCGAGCCCTCTGGTCAGCACATTGAGGATCCAACCGCTCGCCGCATCGCCGCCGCGGAACACGACGGTGTCGACGAAATTCTGCGCCTTGTACTTATCCTCGGGCGCCACAACCGTGTAGAGCACACGCACGGCTGGATTGGCGATGGCAAACGTCACCGCGCGCTCGATCACCATCACAGTCCCTATGACTGCCAGGGTCGGTGCAGCGACCAGCGCCAGCAGACCCAGCGTCGCCGAAACCGGAAGGGCGGCGATGCTGGCGCCGATCCCCGCACGCCGCATGATCAATCCAGTCAACCCGAGCTGGATGAGAACCGTGAGCGTGTTCACCGTCAGGTCGAGACGAGCGAAGAACTGCACCCTGTCGGCACGGTCGGCGACCGTCATACCGACGATGCGAGTCTGCTCGAAATAGAAGTACGTGCCGATCAGGTTCGCCAGCAGCACCAAAAAAGCGATCTTGCGCAGATAGGGCGAGGCGAAAACGCGGCAGGCGCCGGCGAGCAACTCCCCGGCGGAGTAGCTTCTGCGCGAGGGCTCGACCCGCTCATCGACACGCAATCGCTGCAATTGACGTACGCAGCCGATCGCGACTGCAAGCAGCGACGCCGCCACGAGCAACAAGTTCGTGGGCCCAAGGACATGCACCAGGCTATGTGTGACAAGCGGGCCCGAGATCGCGCCGGCACTCCCGCCCGCCGCGATGAACCCATAGAGCCGCTTCGCCTGCTCGGTGTGCCAGGCATCCGACATGACGCTCCAGAACAGCGAGATGGCGAACAGGTTGAATACACTCACCCAGACGAAGAATGCGCCTGCCAGCACCGCGCCGGCACGAGACTGCGCGAACAGGAGCCAGAACAGGGCGAGATTGCTGATGCAGAAGAGATAGACGATCGGGACGATGCGGCGGCGCTCGAAGCTCGACACCACCCAGCCGAACACCGGCACCGCCGCCAGCATGACGAGAAAGACGATCACAAACAGCCACTGCAAGCCTTGGGTGCCGACCGTAACGCTCATCTCGTCGCGCAGCGGCCGCAGGATGTAGTAACTGCAGAGCACCGCGAAGAAATACGCGAAGGACCACAGCAGCGCGCCAATCTCGTGCCGCTCGACGCTGGCAACGCGTAACAGAAGGCGAGCAAGGCCGCTTGGGCCTGGCGGTTGCGGCAGGACTGCCATGTGGTGCTTCGACCCTTGCAATACGTGTTTCACCCAAGTGAAGCACATGCATGACGGCTCAGCGACTGCGCGGTGACTTGCCCTGGGCACTCGCCTCGGCTACGCCTCGCCCTCATGCAGCTCTACCGCGCCTTTGCCACGGTCGGCGGGCTCACGCTGGTGAGCCGTGTCCTCGGCTTTCTTCGTGACATCATGCTGGCGGCCATTGTCGGGACGGGGCCGGTCGCGGAAGCCTTCGTCGTGGCCTTCCGCTTTCCGAACCTGTTTCGGCGCTGGTTCGGAGAAGGCGCGTTCAACGCTGCCTTCGTCCCTCTGTTCGCCAAGCGGCTCGAGGGCGAGGGCCACGAGTCCGCGCGTGCCTTCGCCGAGGAGGCCATGGCCGGATTGACGTCCATCCTCGTCCTGCTGTCGGCCGCGTGCATGATTGCCATGCCGTGGCTGATGTATGTCCTCGCGCCAGGCTTCGCCGACACGCCGGAAAAATTCGATCTCGCGGTGCTGATGTCGCGCATCGCCTTTCCATACCTGCTCTGCATGTCGCTTGTCGCGCTCCTGTCGGGCGTCCTCAACACGTTCGGCAAGTTCGTCGAGAGCTCGCTCGTCTCCGTCGTGCTCAACGTGACGCTCATTGCGGCGATGCTGATCGCGCTGGCAATGGGCTACCGCAACGACCGCGGCGCAGGGCTGGTGATGGCGTGGGGCATCTTCGCCGCCGGCGTCCTGCAGCTTGCCGTGCTGGTCGATGGCGCACGCCGCAACGGCATGTTGCTGCGGCTGCGCTGGCCCCGGCTCAGCGACGACATGCGCCGCCTGGTGGCGCTCGGCATCCCCGGCATCGTTGCGGGCGGCATTACGCAGATCAACATCGTAATCGGCGGCATGATCGCGTCTTGGCAGGACGGCGCGGTGTCCTACCTCTACTACGCCGACCGGCTCTACGAGCTGCCGCTTGCCATCGTCGGCATCGCCATCGGCGTTGTGCTGCTGCCCGATGTGTCACGCCACCTGCGCGCCGGCAACGATGCGGCCGTGATGGACAGCCAGAACCGCTCGCTCGAGTTCGCCATGCTGTTGACGGTGCCGGCCGCGGTGGCGCTGGCCGCGGTACCGCAATCGATCGTCGGCGCCTTGTTCGAGCGGGGTGCATTCGCGGCGCGCGACACCATTGCCGTCTCCAGCGCGCTCGCGATCTTTGCTCTCGGCCTGCCGTCCTTCGTCCTGATCAAGGTCTTTTCGCCGGCGTACTTCGCCCGCGAGGATACGCGAACGCCCATGCGCTACGCGGGGCTGAGCCTGACCGTGAATACGCTCGGCTCCATCGGACTGTTCATCCTGTTTCGCCAGCTCGGCATCATGCCGCACCTCGGCATCGCGGCGGCAACGACGATTGGCGGCTGGCTCAATGCCTTCCTGCTGTGGTCGACTTTAAAGCGCAGAGGCCACTTCGTCGCCGACACACGGCTCAAGCGGGCGCTGCCTATGATCGTAGGCTCGAGCCTCGCCATGGGCGTGGCGCTGTGGCTGCTCGCGGAGGCGCTGGCTCCCTGGCTCGAGCGCGATAACCATGCCCCGGTTCGGCTCGGGGCCTTGGCGCTCCTGGTCGGCCTCGGATGTCTCCTGTACTTCGTGCTGGCGCACGTCACTGGTGCGGCGCGGTGGGGCTCCCTGCGGGCCGCCTTCCAGCGGGGAAAGGGCGCCTGAGCAGGGCGAAACCCTTGCGCTGCCCGAGGCTTCGCGCCATAAGGCGCCGCACTCCTGCCCCCAGGGACCCACAGCCATGATCAAGCTCGTTCCGCGCGTGTTCTCCGGCATGCAGCCGACCGGCAACCTGCATCTTGGCAACTATCTCGGCGCCATGGTCCGCTGGGTCGAGATGCAGAAGAGCCACGAGTGCCTCTACTGCATCGTCGATATGCACGCGATCACGCTCTGGCAGGACCCGGCCGAGCTCAGGCAATCGATCCGCGAGGTGACGGCCGCCTATATCGCCAGCGGCCTCGATCCGGCGCGCTCCATCATCTTCAACCAGTCGCAGGTGGCCCAGCACGCCGAGCTTGCCTGGATCTTCAACTGCGTCGCGCGGCTCGGCTGGCTCGACCGCATGACCCAGTTCAAGGAGAAGGCCGGCAAGGACAAGGAGCGCGCCTCGCTCGGCCTCTATGCGTATCCCGTGCTGATGGCCGCCGACATTCTGGCCTATCGCGGGACGCACGTGCCGGTGGGCGAGGATCAGAAGCAGCACCTCGAGCTGGCGCGCGACATCGCCCAGAAGTTCAACAACGACTACAAGCGCGAGATCGAGGCGAAGGGCTATGCGGGCGGGCAGTTCTTTCCTCTGCCCGAGCCGCTGATCCAGGGACCGGCTACACGCGTCATGAGCCTGCGCGACGGCACGAAGAAGATGTCCAAGTCCGACCCGTCGGACCTGTCGCGCATCAACATGAGCGATGACGCCGATACGATCGCGAGGAAGATCCAGAAGGCCAAGACCGATCCGGAGCCGCTGCCCGCAGCCGAGGATGGGCTTGAAAATCGCCCGGAGGCCGACAATCTCGTCGGCATCTACGCGGCGCTTGCCAACACCGGGAAAGCCGATGTCCTGCGGCAATATGGCGGTCAGCAGTTCTCGACTTTCAAGAAGGCCTTGGCCGAGCTGGCGGTCTCGCGCATTGCGCCGGTCAATGCCGAAATGAAACGCCTGCTTGCTGACCCGGCGGAAATTGACCGCATCCTGGCGGCAGGCGCTGCGCGTGCGCGCGCGATCACTGCGCCAATCATGATGGAGATCAAGGACATCGTCGGTTTCCTTCAAAGTTGACATCGAGCGCCGCGCTGCGCGCAAACACGACATGTGGAACTGAAGGACTGCCAGATCGGCCCTTTGCCAGTTGTTGTGCAAGAGCCGGCATGGCAGCATGAGGCATGGCCAAGAAGCGCCGAGTATACGAGCAGGGTCACCTGCGAAAATTTCTGGTGATCGTCGACGATCTGCCGGAAGTGGAGGCTGCGCTGTTCTTCGCGGCAAGCCGCATCGAGCACAGCAGCGGTCAAATCGTCATGCTGTACGTAATCGAGCCGCAGGACTACCAGCATTGGGTGGGCGTGCGGCAGGTGCAGCTCGAGGAGGAGACGAACAAAGCCAAGGCCGTCTTCCGCCTCTATCGACGCAAGCTCAACAACGCCGGATTCGAGTCGATTGCCTGCGAGGAGGTCATCCGCGAGGGCAAGAAGGCCGACGAGATCCTGAAGCTGATCGACGAGGATGAGGACATCGCGGTGCTGGTGCTCGGAGCAGCGGTCGATGCGAAGGGCCCAGGACCGCTCGTTTCCTCGCTCGCCGCGGGAAAGGCGGCCGGCACCTACCCCATTCCGATCACCATCGTGCCGGGGAAGCTGAGCCTCGAGGACTTGCGCGCCCTGGCCTGACCGGCGGCCGATTTCAGCCGTGCAAGCTCTCGGTCTGGGCGCGGGAGGCCCCTGGAGATTCAGGCCCATCCTGTCTATATTAGAGGAATTCCAAACAGGTCGTGCCCGAGGGTTCTACCGACGCAGCCCCGGAGCGAGAAGCAGAGGACCGAGGTACGAGATGTTCATCCAGACCGAGCCGACCCCGAATCCCGCGACGCTCAAGTTCATCCCGGGCAGGACGGTGCTCGGCGACGGCACCGTCGACTTCAGGTCCGCGGAAGAGGCCGTGCACTCGCCATTGGCCCAGCGCCTGTTCGCCGTTGACGGCGTCGTAGGCGTGTTTCTCGGATCGGACTTCATCTCTGTCACCAAGGGTGACAGCGAGTGGCAGCACCTGAAGCCGGCGATTCTCGGCGCGATCATGGAGCACTACATGTCTGGCGCTCCCGTCGTCGAGGACGGCGAGACGGCCGACGTCGACGCCGGCGACTACGATCCAAAGGACGAAGCAACCGTCAAGACCATCAAGGAGCTGTTGGAGACGAGGGTGCGCCCGGCAGTCGCCAATGACGGCGGCGACATCATCTTCCATGGCTTCAAGGACGGCGTCGTCTACCTGCACATGCGCGGAGCGTGCTCAGGCTGTCCGAGCTCGACGGCAACGCTGAGAGGCGGCATCGAGCGCCTGCTGCAGCACTTCTGCCCGGACGTGCAGGAGGTCAGGCCCGTATAGGGCGCATCGCAGACGGCAGATACGAAGCCGGCACGTTCGGCCAATCCATCTTGACGGTTGGGGTAAAGGTCCTACGCTGACACCCCTTTGTCCTGCTTGGAGCTGTCAATGTTCGACCGCGTTCCGGATGCCGCCCTGGATCAGCTCTTCCGCAACGCTCGCACGCATAACAAGTGGCAATCCAAGGACGTGCCCGACAGCCTCCTTCACGAGCTGGTCGAGCTGATGCGATTGGGGCCGACCAGCGCGAACTGCCAGCCGGCGCGGATCGTGTTCGTCAAGTCGGCCGCGGCAAAAGAGCGCCTGAAACCGTTCCTGTCCGAAGGCAATCGCGCCAAGACGATGAGCGCGCCGGTTTGTGCCATCATTGCCTACGACTTGAAGTTCTACGAGCACCTGCCCCGGCTCTTTCCGCACAATCAGTCGGCGCGGAGCTGGTTCGACGGCAAGGCGGACCACATCGCCACCACGGCGCTGCGCAACAGCTCGTTGCAGGGCGGCTACTTCATCCTGGCTGCCCGTGCCCTTGGGCTGGACGCGGGACCAATGTCGGGGTTCGACAATGCCGGCCTCGACAAGGAGTTCTTTCCCGAAGGGACCGTGAAGTCCAACTTCCTCTGCAGTCTCGGCTACGGCGATCCGTCCGTCCTGTTCCCGCGCCTGCCCCGTTTCACCTTCGACGAGATGGCGAAGATCCTTTAGCGTTGCGCGATGAAGATTCTGGCGTTCGACACCTGCCTCGGTGCCGTTTCCGCCGCCGTCCGCTTGAAGGATGCGCACGGCGCGTGGGTCGTGCGCGAGGCGTACGAGGAGATGGCGGTGGGCCAGGCGGAGCGCCTCATGCCCATGATCGGCGATGTCTTGCAGGAGGCCGGCCTGCGCTTCGCCGACCTCGACCGGATCGCGGTCACGTGCGGTCCGGGCTCGTTCACCGGCGTGCGCGTGGGTGTCGCTGCGGCCAGGGCCCTGGCGCTGGCGACAGGCCTGCCGGTGGTGGCAGCGACGAGCCTCGCCGTCATGGCTGCGCGTGCCAGCGTGCTTCTTGGCTCGCCCGCCAACGCCCCCATCACGGTGGCCATCGACGCCCGTCGCGGAGGTCTCTACGTCCAACGCTTCAATGCCGATGGCAGCCAGGCAATCACCTCCCCCGAGGTGCTTTCTCCCGAAGCGGCCGCCGAGCGCATCGGTGCTCGTCGCACGGTCATGGTGGGTTCCGGCGGGGAATTGCTTGCCCGAGCGCTGGCCGCGTCGGGCCGGGGCTCAGCCGAAGTCGCTCTTCCTAATCTCCAGCCGCACGCCCACACGCTGGCGCTCATGGCGCCCGCCCTGACGCCGGTAGCTACCGTAACGCCTCTTTATCTGCGTCCGCCGGACGCAAAGCCGCCGCGGGACATGGGTTTGGCGACGGTGGAATAGCGCATGGGAGAGCGCGGAGACGTACGGCTTGTGACGGCGGCGCCGGACCACGCAAGCGGCGTAGCGGCCTTGCATGGCAAGCTGTTCGAGAAGGCGTGGGACGCGGAAGGCGTCAGACGATTGCTCGAGCACCCTGCGTGCCTGGGCCTTGTCGCCCTGAAGCCGGCAGGCGGCAGCGCCATCGTCGGATTCGTCATCGCGCAACTTGCGGCTGGCGAGGGGGAGATCCTGTCCCTCGGCGTCGATCCCGGTTGGCAGAGACGAGGCCTCGGCTCACGGCTGGTCGCGACGATCGTCGAGACGGCACGAAGCAAGGATGTGCATCGGCTCTTCCTCGATGTCGCCGAAAGCAACAGCGCGGCGATCGGCCTTTATGCGCGGCTCGGCTTTACGCAGATGGGCCGCCGCAAGGCCTACTATGCTCACGCCGACGGAAGCCGCGAGGATGCCTTGCTCATGGTACACGATGTCCGAGCCGCTTCGAGGTGAGGCAGCAGGCTCCGCACGCGCTCAGTCGTAACCTGGCGGAGGCACAAAACCGCCGATCTCGCGCTCGACAAGGCGGCTGAACGCAATCGCCGTTTTGTCGCGCCCGTGGGCGGCAATGGCCTGATAGCCGACCGGGAGTCCGGATCGCGTCAGCCCTGCCGGGCCAACCGTTGACGGCAGGTAGACGACCCCCGAATACCCGGCCCAGAAGAGCTGGTCCGTCGTCGGCACTTGTTTGCCATTGACGACGATCTTGCGCTGCCAACGCTCGCCCTTCTGGTCGTGCGGCCAGGCTGCCGATGCGGCGACCGGACACAGCAGGACGTCCCATTGCTTGAAGAAGGCGTCGAAGGCAAAGCGCAGCTTGTGCCGCTCATTGTTGAGCGCGATCCAGTCGCGGTGCGCGAGCCCTACGCCGCGCACCATCTGATCGAGATAGGGCTCCTTCTCCGCACCTTCCTTGGCGAGCGCTGCCTTCCAGCGCTCGATATCCGCGACAGGCGTACGCCCCGATGTCGCCGCCCTGAGCAGCAGCACATAGACCTCGTGCAGCCTGCGCGTATCGATGTCAGGCTCTGCCTCGGCGACCTTGGCTCCCCGCTTCGCGAGCGCATCGGCGAGCGCCTGCAGCTTCTCGGCGTATTCGCTGTCGACCTCGCAGTTGGGGTCGGTGAGCTTCACCGCGACACGCAGGTCCTTGAGCGACTTGGCGGAGGACGTCGGCAGCTCGAGCCGCCAGCAGACGTCATCCAGCTCATCCGGCCCCGCCATGACGTCGAGCATCACGTCGAGGTCCCCTGCGCCGCGCGCCAGCGGGCCGACCACGGAGATGTCGGTCGGCGCAAAGACACCGGGCAGCGCATGCCGGCGCAGAGGAATGATGCCGTAGGTCGGCTTGAGGCCGAACACGCCGCAATAGTGCGCCGGATTGCGGATCGACGAGCCGATGTCGCTGCCGGCGTCGACCCCGGTGAGCCCGGCGGCCAGCGCCGCTGCCGATCCGCCCGACGAGCCGCCGGGAATCAATTCCGGCTTCCACGGATTGTTGGTGGTGCCGTAGACCGCGTTGAAGCTTTGCCAGTCGGCGAGCATCAGCGGCACGTTGGTCTTGCCGAAAAGGACGACCCCTGCTTTTTGCAGCCGCTCGACAGCAAGCGCACTCGTCTCTGTGATGTTGTCCTTCATCTCCGGCAGACCCCACGTCGTGGGCGAGCCGGCAACCGTGTAACTCTCCTTGATGGTCATGGGGACGCCGTGCAGCGGGCCCCAGATCTCGCCCTTCGCCAGCACCGCATCGGCTGCCTTGGCACGGGCACGCGCCTTCTCGGCGTCCATCCAGATGATGGCGTTGAGCCGCGGATTGTGTTTCTCGACCCGCGCCAGGAAATGGTCGAGCAGCTCGAGGGCGCTGATCTTCTTATCCCGAATGAGCCCGGCAAGCTCGACGGCCGACTTGAAATGCAGGTTGTCCATCTCTACTGACCGCCCTGATATTTGATCCCGATCGTCGCCCTGCCGAGCTGGCCGCATGGCCCAGCCGGAGCCTCATCCTCCTCGCTGTACGCGCCCCAGCGCGTGCGCGGCAGCTCCCTCGCCTGCAATCTTGCCGAACACGGCGCCGGACGTCAGGCCGGTTCCACCGGGGTAGTTGTGATAGAAGAGCCCGCCGACCAGCTCGCCCGCAGCGTAAAGGCCGGGAATCGGGTGGCCCGCGGTGTCCTCGACCTCGCACCCCGTGGAGATCTTGAGGCCGCCGAAGGTGAAGGTGACGCCGCACGTCACGGCGTAGGCTTCATAGGGCGGCGTGTCGAGCACGTTGGCCCAGTTGCTCTTCGGGATCTTCAGCCCGCGCGTGCCGCGACCATCCTTGACCGCCGGATTGAACGGCACCTCGGTCATCACCGCGGCATTGTAGGCCTTGAGCTCCTCCAGGCACCGCTTGGGCTCTACGCCCTCGAGTTTCGTCACCAGCTCCTCGAGCGTATCAGCCGACACCTTGGTCACGCGGCGGATGCGATATTCGTCGCGCAGCATGTGCAGCACCTTCTTGTCGAAGATCTGCCACGCCAGCATGTCGGGCTGCTCGCGCACGATATGGCCGTACTTGGCGTAGGTGTAGTTGCGGAAGTCGGCACCCTCGTCGACGAAGCGCTCACCGCGCGCGTTGACCATGATGCCGAGCGGGTAGCTGTGCTTCTGGAAATTGTCGCCGACGGAGAGATCGCCGAACGGCGGCGCATTCATATCCCAGGCGACCGCGTGGCAGCTCGACCAGTGGCCGTGCGGCATGGCGCCGATATCGAGCGCCATCTTGATGCCGGCGCCGGTGTTGAAGCGCGTGCCGCGCACCTTCGCCAGCTCCCAGCCCTGCCCGAGATAGCGCGTGCGCATCTCGGCGTTGCTCTCGAAGCCTCCGCAGGCAAGCACGACCGCTCCGGCCCTGAGATCGCGCGTCTTGCCCTTGTGGCGCGCCCGCACCCCGGTAATTCCCGTGTCGTCGGTCAGCAACGACACTCCGGACGTCTCGTAGCGGATGTCGACGCCCTTCTTCTCGGCGATGGCATGCTCCATATCGATAAGGCCCGGCCCGCCGCCCCAGATCTCCACGCACAACCCCCCCCAGAACTTGAACTTGCCGTCGACCTTGAACGCTTGCCGGCCCTGGCTTGTTTGAAAGCGCACGCCCTGGCTCTTGAGCCACTGCCACGTCGGGAGACTGTTGTTGACGAGCAGCTCGCACAGCTCGGGGTCCGTGCGATAGCGCGTCATGCGATACATGTCGTCGAAGTACTGCTCGGCCGTGTAGCGGCCGAAATCCATGGTTGCGATCTCGGCCTCGGACAGATCGACCAGCGTCTTCACATCCTCGACGCCGTTGTAGACGAGGCGCGTCGCTCCGGCGGTGTAGGTCGAGTTGCCGCCACGCTCCTCCTTTGGTGCAGCTTCCAGCATGATGACGCGAGCGCCAGTGTTGCGCGCAGCAATGGCTGCGGAGCAGGCTGCATTGCCGGCGCCCACAACGATGACATCGGCATCCAAGGTATCGTTCGGCATGGTCTTATCGTCCTGTCAGTCGGCCTGAGCGGCAGGCCCTCTACAAGTAAATTTCGGGGGCGGCGCGTCGTGCGCGCTCAGTGGATCTCGTCCTGCTTCTGCAGGGCGACCTTGAGCTGCTCGACATTGAAGCCGGGCTTCCTCGCGATGTCGAGGATCACGGCCTCCTTGCGCGCCAGCAGGTCGCACGCTGCCGGGATCTTGGCCGCAGCCTCGTGCGGGATCACCACCGCGCCATGCCGATCCGCATGAATCAAGTCACCCGACCGCACCAGCATGCCGGCAACGCGAACCTCCTTCCCGAAGTCAGCCAGATGCACGTAAGCGTGGCTCGGAGCGATCGAGCCGGCGAGGGCCTGGAAGCCTGGCGCCCATTGCGGGATGTCGCGGATGCAGCCGTCGGTGATAACGCCCAGACTGCCCAATCCCTTGTGCACGGCGCTCTGAACCTCGCCCCAGAAGGCTCCGAAACCGACGGCGTGTCCGTCGAGATCCTGGATCACGGTGATGGTCGGGCCGGGCTTGGAGGCAATGTACTCGTAATAGGCCACGCGCTGCGCGCGAGCGTCTTTGGCTGAAAGCTCGTGCGCGTTGGCGGCGCGGATCATGGCGGTCCGCGCATATCCGACCATCGGCGGCAGATCGGGGAACGGGCAGACCAGCGGCTTTGTGGTGAAACCTGTCAGACGCCGCTCCGGCGAGGTGATTTCCAGGGCGTTGCAGATCGTGGGCGTATCGAATGTCTTCAGCGTGTCGAGCAGGTCGTTGCTGTGCACAGGCGTTCCTCGAACTGGTTATGTGTTGCTCGTTCAATCCATCGTCCGTTTGAGGCGCGCCTCATCCAGGCCCACCTTTCGCGCTGCCTCCATGATTGCCGCCCAGGTGTCGTCCGGCAGCGGCACCCCGTTCTTCAACCGCTCGGCCCGCATGCGCTCCTCGGGCTCGCCAGGCACGAGCACCTCACCGCCCGGTGTCGCAGGCCGTGCGCTCTTGACGTAATCCACGTAACGGCGCACGTCCTCGGGGAAGAAGCCTTCGGGATCGATGCGCGCAGGATCGAGGTAGATCGAGAGCATGCCGTTGGCCCATCTGCGTCCTTCCTGGGCGGCGCCTGAGCCGGTCAGCGAGCCCCCCAGGATCTCGCACATCAGGGCGAGGCCCGACCCCTTGTGCTCGCCGAAAGCGCGGATGGCACCTTTGCCCGTGCGCGAGTTGCGCGGTCCGGTCGGCGTATAGTCACCGTAAAGCACATGCGGATCGCCGCTCGTTTTGCCGTCGGGTGCGATCAAAGCATCGGCAGGGATCTTCTTGCCGCCGAAGCTCGCGTTGAGCACCTTGCCTTCCGCAACGATCGAGGTCGCGAAATCGAGAACCAGCGGCGTTTGTCCCATCCGCGGCACCCCGACACAGTAGGGCGCGGTCGAGAAGCGCCGGTCTACGCCACCATACGGCGCGACCAGCACGCTCGATGCAGCATTGACGTAGTGGACGGAGATCAGCCCCGCGGCGGCTGCCATCTCCGCCCAGTCGCCGACGCGGCCGATGTGGCCGGCGTTGCGCAGCGCCACGGCGGCAAGACCCATCGACTGGCATTTGGCGATGCCGATTGCGACGGCCTGGGGCGCCACGGTCTGACCGAAGCCGTACTGTCCATCGACCACCGCCAGCACCGGCGTTTCCGACACGACCTTGACGGTGCGGTCGGCGACGAATTCGCCCTCGGCCATCCATTGCAGATAGCGCGGCACGCGCTGCACGCCGTGGCTGTCATGCCCCGTCAGATTGGCAGAGACGAGGTACTTGCCGATGCGCGCGCCCTCCGCCTCTGAGCAGCCGGCCTTGACGAACACATCGCGCACCAGCTCTTCCAGAGCCTTGGCCTTGATCGTGACCATCCTTAGCTTCCCGACTGTGCCTGCATCTGCTGGCGGGCACGCATCATGCCGATATAGCCGCGATTGTGCGTCGGGCTGACCAGGATCTCGTTGAGGCAGACATGCGGCGGCTGCTTGGCGACGAAGGCGATGATCTCCCCCATGTCCTCGGGCTGGACCATGCGAGCCAGAGCCTCCGGCGGCTCCGGCGGATCACGGAACTTCATGATCGGGGTGGCAACCTCGCCGGGGCAGATCACACAAGAGCGGATGCCGTTCTGGCACTCCTCCAGGTTGATCGTGTGGCTCATGGCGACGACGCCATGCTTGGCGGCGATGTACGTGGGCCCTGCGAATGTGCCGATGAAGCGTCCGGCCCAGGACGCCGTGTGGATCATCAGCCCGTCCTTCTGCGCACGCATCATCGGCAGCACGGCCTGCACGACGTAGAAGGCACTCGCAAGATTTCCGCTGATCAGCGTATCGATGCCGTCCGGCTTCAGCCGCTGCCAGGTGCGATCGGGAATGTTGACGCCGGCGTTGTTGACGAGGATGTCGAGGCGCGAGAACTCCGATTGTATTCCGGCGGCGATCTTGCCCACGGCGGACGAGTTGGTCAGGTCCCCGGCACGCACGCGCGCTTGACCTCCAGCATCGGTAATTTGCTTGGCGACGCCCTCGAGCAGCTCCTTGCGGCGGCCGGTCAAAATCGTCGTAACCCCTTCGCGCGCAAGTGCGATGGCGGCCGCCTCACCGATGCCTGTCCCCGCGCCCGTCACCCAGGCGACCTTGCCTTTGAGGTCCCTCACGTCAAAACTCCCCAGTCGTCTGGATTGTTTGCAATCGCGTCCGGCAAGACTAAACAACACGAGCGCTTGCGTGAAGTCTGAACCGCCGTATGGCGGCCCGCTCCTGCCATGAGAGGACGAGCCGGTGGACCCCAAGAAGCTGGATGAGCTGCGCAGAAAATACGCGGATGCCAAAGGCGGCGATATCTACGACCCCGCGTTCAGGGCCGTCGCCAAGGCGATCTTCACTTCGCCGGACCGGCGCAAATGGCCGTTTGCCGATCCCGCGACCTTCCTTGGCGCGCCGTTTCGCCCGGACGCGGCCGCGACCGGCTTCGCAGGGCTCGACGTGGCGCTCATCGGCGTGCCGATGGACTTGGGCGTGACCAACCGGGCTGGCGCCAGACTCGGGCCGCGGGCGGTGCGCGCCATCGAGCGTATCGGCCCGTACGAGCATGTGCTGCGCGTCGCGCCGACGGGCACGTTGAAGGTAGCCGATGTCGGTGACGTACCGATGCGGAGCCGGTTCAGCCTGTCGGAGTGCCATGCAGATATCGAAGCCTACTATGCGCGTATCGCGGCGGCGGGCGTCATCCCGCTGTCCGTCGGCGGCGACCATTCCATCGGGCATCCGATCCTCAAGGCGCTCGGCGCGTCCCGCCCCGTCGGCATGGTCCAGATTGATGCTCATTGCGACACGTCGGGAGAGTACGAGGGCGCCAAGTTCCACCACGGGGCCCCGTTCCGGCAAGCCGTGCTCGATGGCGTGCTCGATCCGGAGCGAACGGTCCAGATCGGGATTCGCGGCGGTGCGGAGTACCTGTGGGAGTTCTCGTTCGACAGCGGCATGACCGTGATCCACGCCGAGGAAGTGACGGCCATGGGCCTCGACGCCGTCGTGGCGAGGACGCGCGCCGTGGTCGGCGATGGCCCGGTCTATGTCACCTTCGACGTGGACAGCCTCGATCCGGCCTTTGCGCCGGGAACCGGAACGCCGGAGGTCGGCGGCCTGACCCCGCGCGAGGCTCTGACGATCCTGCGCGGACTTGCGGGCATCGACATCATAGGCGGCGACGTGGTCGAGGTGGCGCCGCAATACGATGCCAACACCACGACCGCACAGATCGGCGCGCAGATGCTGTTCGAGCTGCTCTGTCTCGTCGCCTTGCGGGGATCGGCAAAATGAGAGACGCGCGATGACATCGGTGCCTGTGCTCGTGATCCACGGCGGTGCGGGGACGATTGCCCGCGCCGGAATGACAACCGAGCGGGAGCAGGCCTACCGCCGCGCGCTCTCCGACGCCCTGGAGGCCGGCAGAGCGATCCTGACCGCCGGCGGGACAAGCCTCGACGCGGTCGTAGCGGCCGTCGCGTCCATGGAGGACTGCCCGCTCTTCAATGCCGGCAAAGGCGCCGCATTCACCAGCGAGGGCCGCAACGAGCTCGATGCCTCGGTCATGGACGGCAGAACGCTGGCGGCCGGCGGCGTTGCGGGCGTGACGCGAATCAAGAACCCGATCGTGGCGGCGCGGGCTGTGATGCTGCGGTCCGGCCACGTGCTTCTGGCGGGGCAGGGCGCCGAAGCGTTTGCGACCGAGCAAGGTCTCGAGCTGGTCGACCCGTCGTACTTCTACACAGAGGAGCGCTGGCAGCAGCTCGAACGCGCCAAGCGAAAGGCCAGCACCACGCAGGAGGCTCCGCGCGCAGTGGCATCGACCGCGGTCGAGCCGGACGCACTCGACGCGCCCACCAGGTTCGGCACGGTTGGCGCCGTGGCCCTCGACACGCACGGCAACCTGGCAGCGGCGACCTCGACCGGCGGGCTTGCGAACAAGCGCTACGGCCGTGTCGGCGATTCGCCGATCATCGGAGCCGGCACGTATGCAGACAACCGCTCGGCAGCGATCTCGGCCACCGGCACCGGCGAGACTTTCATACGTGCCGTGGCCGCCTACGAGGTGACCGCGCTCATGCGCTACAAGGGCCTGTCGCTGGCGCAAGCCGTCGACGAGGTGGCGTTGCGCACGGTGCCCGCGCTGGGCGGCAGCGGCGGACTCATCGGTGTCGATGTGGCCGGCAACGTTGCCATGAGCTTCAGCACGGAAGGCATGTATCGCGGCGTGGTGCGCAGTGATGGCGCGCCAGAGGTTGCGATCTATCGCTAGCTCTCAGCCGCGGCGATTCTTCTCACGCAGGTTGCCGGCCGGCCTTGCCGCGAGCCGTCTGCGCCCTCGAGGAATAGTGCGAATGCCAGTCGCCCGGGTTCATCCGGGTCAGAATTCCCGTCTTGATCCCGGCCAATGTCGCCAGCATCTCGCCGCGCAGGATCGGCACGCGACACATCGGCCCGAAGGTTGCGTCGCGCAGCAACGCGGCGGCACGGCTGTCCGACTGGAAGAACGGCGTGAGCCATCGGCTGGCCCGCTGATAGAAGCGCACGTGGCGGCGGCGGACTCGGGCGTAGCTGGCAAGCGCCTGCTGGATGCTGCCAGCGTCATCCAGGCACCGGGTCAGAACCATCGCGTCGGCAAGCCCGAGATTGGCGCCTTGCCCGAGTTGCGGGCTGGTGCAGTGCGCCGCGTCGCCGATCGTCACGAGATGATCGCAGTGGGTGCGGCGCATGGTCAGATCCGAATAGGTCGCAAACGTCAGATCTCGCGGGCCCTTGAGGCGGGCCAGCAGCGGCTCTACGTCAGGCCAAATTTGAGTGACGCGCCGGCGCCATGCCGCGACGCCCGCCGCGCGCCAGGCTTCATAGCTGTCCACGCGCAGGCTCCAGAAGAAGGCGGCGAGATCCTGCGTCTCGTTCGGCAGCCGGCCGATCGGCAGCACACCGACCATCACCGAGGCCGCGTCATATCGCTGGCGAAGCTGCGATCCGGCTGGCCAATCCGCCTGCAACGGCACCGCGGCCCACAGAGCGCCCCATCGGAACGGGCGCTCGCGCACGCTCTCATCGACCTCACGCCGCAGCGGCGAGCGCAAGCCAGTTGCATCGACGACAAGGTCGAAGGGTCCATGCTCGCGGCCGCTCGCGTCGATGACGAGCCGGCCGTGCGCGACGGGGCGCGTCGCCGCGACCGTCGACGAGGCGACGATCGGCACGGCAAGACGCGCCACCTCGCCGTGGAGAAGCGCAAACAGCGCGCCCCGATGAATGCCGAGACCGAAGTAGCCGGGCGCCAGGTCCGCATAGGCCATGTCGAGGACGCGTCGCCCGCGCACAGTCTCGCCCTTGATGGCGTCGATGCGCGCGCCGAGTGAAATCGCGGCGCCATCCAAACCGAGAGCGCCGAGACAGGCGAGGCCGGTCGGCTGCAGCAGGATGCCGGCACCGAGCGGCCGCGGCGCATCAAAGCGCTCGAAAATGCGCACATCGTGCCCGCTGCGAGCGAGAAAGCAGGCGGCAGCAAGGCCGGTCGTGCCCGCTCCGGCAATGGCGATACGCAGCAATGTCATCGAGGGCCCCGTCAGGCGCGATTGCCGAGCGTGACAGAGCTTGGCGCATCAGGCAACGCCGCGCGACCATTGCAACCGGCTTCAACCAAGCCTTGTCAGCTTGCCGATGGATGTGCATCTTCATGCTTTGAAACGGGGGTGCGTATGAGTCTATTCATCGGGACTGCTTTTTCCGATTTATTCGCCGCCTTCGGCACAGGTGTCGGGATCTTTGTTGGCGGCTTTACCGTCGGCCGCGTCCTCGGAAGCCGGAGGCGCAAGGCCATCATCAGCCAAGCCAAGGGGGAGGCCGCGGCAGCCCAAAGCAAATTTGACGATTTGAAACAGGTGCTGGATGGCGAAGTGGATCTGTGGCTTCGCGAATCGACGATTGACATCGGACCTATGCTGACGCACCTAGCAAACAGCATCCCCATCATAACCGTATGTAACTTCAAAGGTGGAGTCGGAAAGACGACGGTCAGCGCCAATTTGGCCGCGTATTTCAACGCAAAGGACAAGAGGGTCCTTCTGATCGACTTCGATTACCAAGGTTCGTTGACGGACAAGCTTCTGTCCAGCGCTGACCTTGATCATTTGGAGGCCAGCGCTATTCGACTGATCAAAGGGGAGGGCTCGGCGGAATCCGTCCTCGGGAAATCCGTAAGCCTGCATCCTGCCTTATCGAAGGCAAGGCTGTTTCCTTGTTTCTATGGCTTTCACAAAGAGGAAAATCGCATACTTACTCGATGGCTCACAGATCAGAAGCGCAACGAGATAAGGTTTACTCTGCACAGTTACCTGCACAGTAGTGAGTTTCAGAAAAGCTTTGACATTGTTATCATCGACGCACCGCCTCGGTTGACTACCGGCACCATCAATGCAGTCTGCGCTAGCACGCATCTGTTGATTCCTACGGTTCTAGACAACATGTCTACGCAGGCCGCACTTAACACGCTCGGCGCGTTCTATGAGGTCCGAAGGTCCTTCCTGCCCACGCTGCGTATTCTCGGAATCGTTCCGACATTTGTGGCTCAAGCGGGCAGGCTGAACGAGCGGGAGGCAGACGCGCTCGTAGCCATGCAGGAGCGAATGCCGGAGTATTGGAAAAGCCCGCCTCTTCCCGAGATCTTCTCGGACTCCTGGGTCTGCCGGCGCGAAGCAATCGCCAAAGTTGCTGGACAAGGCATTGCCTATCTTTCCGATTCCAGCACTAGGGCCATGTTCGAGGCACTCGGGGAGAGGGTCGAAAGGGGTATCTTCCTTGCTGACACTACAGGATCTTCACCAGGCATTGATCGCCATTCCCGAATCCAGCCCGCTAAGGAGGACAGGCTCAGAGTCGTTCAATAGGCTTTTGGCTGTCCTTGAGGCGAACGCTGATCGTCCGATGGACGCGGCCTGCGATGTGCTTGAGCGCTCGTTCAAGAAGCGCTCCTCACGCGGAGCGAAATCCATCGCGCCGCCAAACGCAACGAATGCGGTGCAGGAATACGTCGCCTTGCTGAGAGAAGCCGCCCACGAGGACGACTTCGAACGAGCAGTGCAGCACCTCACAGCAGACAAGACGTTGCGGGCGTCGGACGTGAAAGCAATCGCTAACGGCTATAGGGCAACGACATCGAATTTCAGGAGTAAGTCAGACGCCATTTCCGCCATTAGGAGAACTCGAGCCACAAAGCGAAGAGATATCGCCAAGGCCCGCCAAATCAGAGATCTGTTCTGACGCTGGATCCCTTTCACGACGGCACTCTGATGGTCTGGCGGCGCCGTCCATTGCAGCCTCGGCGCGTTAATGCCGCCCGTGGCAGTGCTTGTATTTCTTGCCCGATCCGCAGGGGCACTTGTCGTTGCGCGCGACCTTGCCCCAGGTGGACGGGTCGTTTGGATCGACGGCGGCCGCCTTGCGCACGCGAATCGGCTCGGCCTTCTGCTTGAGGGCCACGTCGCCGCCCGCCAGCCCAGAGCTGATCGCGGCCTCGGCCATCTCGAACTCGTCCTCGCCGGTCAGCGGATTGATGTGGTGCGCCTGCATCGGCGGCAGCTCCTCCGGCTCGATCTCCGGAGGCGGCTCCTCAGCGGAGAATTGAACGCGCATGAGCTGGCCCGTGACCGCCTCGCGCAGGCGCGCCAGCATGCCCTCGAACAGCAGGAAGCTCTCTGACTTGTACTCGTTCAGCGGATCGCGCTGACCGTACGAGCGGAAGCCGATCACCTGGCGCAGGTGCTCGAGCGTGACGAGGTGCTCGCGCCAGAGATGATCGAGCGTCTGCAACAGCACGGCCTTCTCGATATCCCGCATACGCAATTTGCCGATGGCAACCGGATCCTTGCTCGTGGCGCTCTCGATCGCCTGGACCAGCCCCTTGGCGTCCAGGTATTGCCTCTGAAAGGCGAAGCCGATGCGATCGGCCTGGCTTGCCGCCAGCTCCGCGCTGGCGCCATTGATGCGGATCTCGCTGCGGTTGGACGCGAGAATCGCATGACCGATCGCCTGCAGGCTCTCCTGCGTCGGCTCTCGCTCGATCATGGCCTGCAGCGCCGGCTCGCTGTTGACGAACCTCACGAGGCTGCTGGCGTTCTCGTAGCCCTTGAGCACCTCCCTCCCGAGCTCCTCGGCGATGCCGTCAACCTTGGCGTTGACCTCGGTGAGCAGCCGCTCGCGAATCTCCTGGTCGGCAATCCCTTCTTCGGCAGCCCACTTCTCGATCGGCAAGTCGAGGTCGAAGATGTCCTTCACCTGCTCCTTCAGGCCGTCGATGTTCCACTGCTCGGCATACGCATTTTCGGGGATGTGCGCGCTGACGAGCTCATGCAGCACCTGCTGCCGCATGCCGTCCACCGTCTCGCTGACGTCCTCCTCGCCCATGATGTCGATGCGCTGCTCGAAGATCACCTTGCGCTGATCGTTCATCACGTCGTCGTACTTGAGGACGTACTTGCGCGCGTCGAAGTTGCGCGCTTCGACCTTCTTCTGCGCGTTCTCCAGTGCCTTGTTGATCCAGCGATGCGTGATGGCCTCGCCTTCCTCGAGGCCCAGCTTCTGCAGCATGCCGTCGATCCGGTCGGCGGCAAAAATGCGCATCAGGTCGTCCTCGAGGGACAGGTAGAACTTGGTGCGGCCCGGATCGCCCTGGCGGCCGGACCGTCCGCGCAGCTGATTGTCGATGCGCCGGCTCTCGTGCCTCTCCGTGCCGATCACGTAAAGCCCGCCCGGGAGCGTGATCGTCTTGGCGGGCTTGCCGTTCTTGCCCGGCTCCAGCTCGATTGTCTCCTCGGCCTTGAGCACGATCTGCCGGTTGCGCTCCACCTCCTCCTTGATGTCGGCGATCTTGCGCTCGCGCTCCGGCCCTTCCGGGATGTCGGCGCATTCCTGCAGAATGCGCATCTGCACGTTGCCGCCGAGCTGAATGTCCGTGCCGCGGCCGGCCATGTTGGTGGCGATGGTGACGGCGCCCGGGACACCGGCCTGGGCAATGATATAGGCCTCCTGCTCGTGATAGCGCGCGTTCAGCACTTGATGCGGAATGCCGCGCTTCTTGAGCATCTCGGACAGCATCTCGCTCTTCTCGATCGACACGGTGCCGACCAGCACCGGCTGCTTGCGCTTCTGCGCATTGTCGATCTCGCGAATGATGGCTTCCCACTTCTCCTTGGCGGTACGGTAGACCTCGTCGTCGAGGTCGGCTCGCCCGACCGGCAGATTGGTCGGCACCTCGACCACATCCAGGCGATAGATGTCCATGAACTCGCCCGCCTCGGTCAAGGCGGTACCGGTCATGCCGGCGAGCTTCTCGTACAGGCGGAAATAGTTCTGGAACGTAATGGAGGCGAGCGTCTGGTTCTCGGGCTGGATCTCGACGTGCTCCTTGGCCTCCAGCGCCTGGTGCAGGCCTTCCGAGTACCGGCGGCCCTGCATCATGCGACCGGTGAACTCGTCGATGATCACGACCTGGTTGCTCTTGACGATGTAATCCCGGTCGCGCTGGAACAGCTTGTGCGCTTTCAGCGCCTGGTTGACGTGATGAACGATCGTCACGTTCTCGATGTCGTAGAGCGAGCCGCTCTTGAGCAGTCCGGCTTCCTGCAACAGGCGCTCGATGTGCTCGTTGCCGGACTCGGTCAGCGCCACTTGGCGCTGCTTCTCGTCGATCTCGAAATCGCCCTTGTCGAGCTTCGGAATGAGTCTGTCGACGCTGATATAGAGATCGGAGCGATCCTCGACCGGGCCCGAGATGATCAGCGGCGTGCGCGCTTCGTCGATCAGGATCGAGTCCACCTCGTCGACGATGGCGTAATAATGCCCGCGCTGCACCATGTCGGTGGCGCGCATCTTCATGTTGTCGCGCAGGTAGTCGAAGCCGAACTCGTTGTTGGTGCCGTAGGTGACGTCGCAGGCATACTGCTCGCGGCGCTGCTCGTCGTCGAGCTCGTGCACGATGCAGCCGACACTGAGGCCCAAAAACTTGTAGATGGCACCCATCCACTCGGCATCGCGCTTGGCCAGATAGTCGTTGACGGTCACGACGTGGACGCCGCGCCCGGCCAGGGCATTGAGATAGACGGGGAGCGTGGCAACCAGCGTCTTGCCCTCGCCCGTCTTCATCTCTGCGATCTTGCCTTGGTGCAGCACCATGCCGCCTATGAGCTGCACGTCGAAGTGGCGCTGCCCGAGGGTTCGCTTGGCAGCCTCACGGACCGTCGCGAAGGCCGGGACCAGCAGATCGTCGAGGTCGGAGCCCTCTTCGAGCTGCTTGCGGAACATCGGCGTGCGAGCGCGCAGCTCGGCATCGCTCAGCTTGGCAAGCTCAGGCTCGAGAGCGTTGATCGCCTCGACCCTCGGCCTATGGCTCCTCACCATACGGTCGTTGGAGGACCCGAAGATCTTTGAAGCTATCGAGCCGAGGGACAGCATGGCTGGTTCCTCAAATCCCTTAAGGCCACACCTTCAACCAGGTGCAGACTGTGCGCCGCCAGGGCGAAAGAGTTCCGTCTCGTCCGGATGGGCGCCCGGCATCGAGCTCATAGCAATGCCTCATAACAAGGAGAACCGAGCGAACGCGCGCCTCATGGGACCCCGGCCTGAGCCAGGACGGGCAACAGATAAGGACCCTATCCCCCCTTGTCAACGAAACCCGGCCGGCCGCAAACGGCTGCCGCATTCTCGCCACGTGAACAACAGTTAAGTAGCCCCCCTGTTCCTGCCGCGCTAGAACAGCACACTCTGCAATAGCGGGGCCCGCTCGCCGTTCGCGCGGATTTGCGCACGCCTGTTCCGCCGCAGCGTCATCGTGCGGTGCGCCCTCGTCATTCAAAGGATGCACACTTGAGACATCTTCGCAGACATCTGCACAGCTTCATCCTGATCCTCGGCGCGATCACGCTGCTGGCGCCCTCCATCGCCGTGGCGCAGGAAAAGGTCGTGGCCAAAGTCAACGGCAAGGCGATCACCGAGGCCGACATGCGGCTGGCCGAGGCGGAGATCGGCAACGATCTCGGCAGCCTGCCACCAGAGACGCGTCGTCGCGTGCTGCTCGAGTACGTCATCGAGAACCAGCTGTTCGCGGAGGCTGCCGAAGGCGATAAGCTCGGCTCGGGAGCGCAATTCGACGAGCGCATGCAGTACTGGCGTCGCCGCGCCCTGCGCGACGCCTATTTCGACCGCTCCGTGCGCTCCTCAGTCAGCGTTGCCGACGCGCGCAAGCTGTATGACCAGCAGGTGTCGGGTGCCAGGCCCGACGAGGAGTTGCGGGCGCGGCATATCCTGGTCGAGAGCGAGGAAAAGGCCAAGGAGATTTACGAGAAGATCGCACATGGCGAGGACTTCGCCCGCATGGCGAAGGAATACTCGAAGGACAGCGGCAGCAAAGATGACGGCGGCGACCTCGGCTACTTTTCGCGCGGCCAGATGGTCCCGCAGTTCGAGGAGGCGGTCTTCAAGCTGCAGAAGGGCGACATCTCGACGCCGATCCAGACACAGTTCGGCTGGCACCTGATCAAGCTCGAGGATCGCCGCGCCCGCACCGCACCACCGTTCGAGGCAATCAAAGATCGGCTGATCGCGTCGATGGTGCACCGCAAGGCCCAGGAGATCGTCACGGGGCTGCGTGAGAAGGCCAAGCTCGAGTACCTCGACGAGGAGATCAAGAAGCAGGTCGACAGCGAAAAGCAAATCAAGCCCGCGCCACGGTGATTCCGCTTTCCCGCGTGTGCGGCGAAGGCGCCACTTGTTTCGCTAGACCTCCCGCCAGTCCAGGTAGCGGTAGTAGCCCAGCATGATGGGTGGGGCGAAGCGGCGTATGAACCCTTGCAGCGGCAGGGGGTCCGGCTCGCTGAGGGGTAATCCGAGCTCATCGACCGGCATTCCCTGCACGGCTTTCGCCAGGTCGCGGCCCAGGGCGACCGACAGCCCGACACCGCGGCCGTTGCAGCCGGCCCAGACAAAGCCGTTGGGCCCGAGGCGGTGCACGCGCGGGAAGTAGTCGCGCGTCATACCGATGTAGCCGTTCCATTGATGCTCGAGCTTGACCGGCCCGATCTGCGGGAACAGCCGCTCCAGGCGCTCGATCACCCGCTGCTTGATACGAGAGTGCTTGTTGTAGGGCAGCATGACGGTGCCGCCGCTGACGAGGCGATTGCGCGCATCGTAGCGCGCCGCATAAATCTCTCGATGCGTGTCGGAGACGGCCTGCCTGCCCGGGATAATCGTTTTGCGCACGTTGTCGGACAACGGCTGCGTCGATGTCTGCCAGGAGAAGACCGGTACGACCTCGCGTGCGATCGAAGGTGCCAGGGCGCGCGAGAACTCACCCGTGTAGGCATTGGTGGCCAGCACCAGGGCGCGCGACTTGATTGAGCCCTTGGGCGTCGTCGCCAACCAGTGGGTTCCGTCGTGCCTGATCTCGGAGACCGGCGAGCGCGAATAGATGCGCCCGCCTCGGCCCAGCACGCTGCGGGCGAGGCCGCGCGACAAGGCCAGCGGATTGACGTGGCCGCCGGTACGGTTCCAGAAGCCGCCGAACCAGGCATCGGAACCGATCATGCTGCACACTTGGTCGCGCGTCAGTAGCTCCACCGGCGCGCCGTACTTGGACCATTGCTTGACGCGGCGCTCAGCGATTTTGATTCGGCCCGGCGAGTGCACGGGCTGGATCCATCCGGTCTGCTCGGCCTCAGCCTCGATCCGCTCGGACCGGACGACGTCGAACAGGATCGACGCGCAATCGCGGATGAGATGCACGAAGCGCTCGCCGGCCGCGCCGTGCTTCTTGACGATATCGTCCGGATCGGGACGCGACAGCGTCGGAATCACCTGCCCGTTGTTGCGGCCCGATGCGCCCCAGCCTGGCTCGGCCGCTTCCACGACGGCGACATCGACGCCGTCACGGCGCAGGTGAAGTGCCGTCGACAGCCCCGTGAAGCCTGCGCCGATGACAAGAACGTCGGCCTTGATGGCTCCCTGGACCTCATCGAGCTTGGGACCCGCCGGTGTAACCGCGGCCCAGAGGGAGGGAGGCCATGCAGGCGTGGTGGACATGGGAAAACCTGGTCTGTGGCAGGACGGTTATCCAAGCCTGTCCGCGCGGGGTCCGCAAGCCGCCTTACGGCAAGGCGGATCCGCGGTAATGAATGGAACGCGATACGAGAGGCTCGGATTTGGCTGATTGCATCGCGGCGTGATGCGAACGCACTTCAACTTCGTTGGGGCGCGGCGCCGACGTTGTTGGCGGGGCGGGGTGACGCGACGCGCATAACGCCTGTATTCTCCCCACCCCTAACACCTCCTTGCGCTGGGCGCGGGGAATGCGCGGCCGGCGCTAAGCGGCGCAAGAGGAGAGGCACATGGCGTTGAAATCGATCATCGGACTCGACCACGTCGTCATTCTCGTCCGCAATCTCAATGACGGCGCCGAGACATGGCGCAAGCTCGGCTTCACGGTTGCACCCCGCGGCATGCACACAGCCGTCATGGGGACCGCCAATCACACGATCATGCTGGGCGAGGACTACATCGAGCTGATCGGCGTGGTGGCCGAGACCGAGCGCAACCTGCAAAGCCGGGAGTTCCTGGCGTCGCGCGGTGAAGGCATCGAGCGCGCCGCCTTCACGACCACGAGCGCTGCCGACGGCGTCGCGGAGATCAAGGCGCGCGGCCTTGCAGGCACGGGGCCGTTCGACTTCGGCCGTCCGGTGGACCTTCCGGATGGGCGCAAAACCGAAGCCCGATTCCGAACATTTCTTTGGCCGGTGGGCGAGCGGCCCGGGGGCCTACGCATCTTCGCATGCGAGCACCTGACCCGGGACGCTGTCTGGATTCCCGAGCTGACCAAGCACGCCAACACGGCAACGCGGATCGACCGTGTCGAGCTGCTGGCCAAAGACCCGCGGGCCGGGGCCGAGCACATGGCGCGGCTGATCGACCAGCCGGTCGAGCCAGAAGCCGATGGGGCATTCCGCGTTGCCACGGGTAGAGGCCGCGGCGCCTTCGTGTTCCTCGACCGGCCGACCTTGCAGAAGCGGCATCCCGGCGTCGCGCTCGACAGCTTGCCCGAGGAAGGCGCCGTGGCGCTGGTCCTGGGCGTGGCCAGGGCCGAGGCGGCTGCCGACGCAATCGGTGGACGCGGCGTCATGACCGGCCCCGGCGTGCTCGATGTCCCGCCGAAGTTCGCGAACGGCTTGATCCTCGAGCTCGTCGAAGCGTGATCGAGCGGAGGCCGCACGCCGCTTCCGCCCGGTACATCAATCGACGATCTTCATGATCGCCTCGATCTCGACCGGGATGTTGGCCGGCAGAGAGCCCATGCCGACGGCGGAGCGGGCGTGCCGGCCGCGCTCCCCGAGCACGGCCACGAACAGATCGGAGCAGCCGTTCATCACCTTCGGCTGATCGCCGAATCCGGGCACGGCATTGACCATTCCCAGCACCTTCAAAACCTCGACTTTGCCGAGATCACCGGCGGCCATCTTGGCCACGGCCAGCAGGGTGAGACCGACCTGCCGCGCGTATTCGTAGGCCTGCTCGACCGTCACGTCCTCACCGACTCGGCCGGGAATCGAGCTGCCATCGGGCCGGCGCGGGCCTTGCCCGGCCAGATAGATGGTGCGGCCATCGAGCTTGAACGGAACGTAGTTGCCCATCGGCGTCGGCGGCTTGGGCAGCACCAGGCCCATCGAGGCGAGCTTTTCCTCCGGCGTCATTTCGCTGTCTCCTTGGCCTTGGCGCTGCTCCTACCGCCGACCGGCGCAAACCTGCTCGAGCGCTTGGGGTGCCACCATTTGCCTGCAACCACCGTTCCTTCGGCGATGATCTTCTTGTCCCCCGTCATGTGCTCGCCGGTAACGTCCTCATAGTCGAACTTGCCCTCTTTGATGCTGAGGATCGTGGCATCGCCCACCGAGCCGGGCTTGAGACTGCCGAGCTCGGGGCGCTTGAGCGCGAACGCCGCATTGACGGTGGAGGCGCGGATCACGTCCACCAGCGGCATGCCGAGCACCAGGAACTTCGACATGGTCGTGACCTGATCGAACGCCGGCCCGTCGATGCACAGCACATGCACATCCGACGAGATGGTGTCGGGATAGAAGCCGTTGGCGAGCATGGCCCGCGTGGTCTTGAACGAGAACGAGCCCTTGCCGTGGCCGATGTCGAACAGCACGCCGCGCTTCCTGGCCTCCAGCACCGCCGGCTTCACCGTGCCCTGCACGGTGCATGGTGCATTCGGAAACGGGCGGAATGCGTGTGTTAGCACGTCGCCCGGACGCAGCATGCCGATGACTTCCTCGTAGGAGGGCGGCGGATGATCGATATGGCACATCACCGGCATGCCGGCTTCCTCGGCAGCCTGGATGGCGATGTTGAGGGGAGCCGCCCCCTGCTCGCCCGAGGCATGCTTGCCCACGCGCACCTTGATGCCGACGATCACGTCGCGATTGGCGTCCGCAACGGCGACAGCTTCGGCCGGCGCCATCAGCCGCATGTCCTCGCTCTCGCCAACCATCACGGTCTTGGAGAATCCCCAGATGCCGGCGAACGACACGTGCAGGTAGGCAAGGATGCGCACGTCCGAGCGCTCGATGACATGCTTCCTGAACCCCGCGAAATTGCCCGGACCCGCGCTACCGGTGTCGACCGACGTCGTAACGCCGGACTTGCGGCAGAATTCCTCGGCATCGATGCCGAGGGATGTGCCGCCCCAATAGACGTGCGTGTGCAGATCAATGAGACCGGGGCTGACGATGGTGCCGGAAACGTCGCGCACCTCTGTGGCCGGCGACGGCTTCAGATTGGGTCCCACGGCGGCGACCTTGCCGTCCGAGAACGCAACATCGCTGATGCCGTCGAGGTTCTGGGAGGGATCGATGACCCGCCCGCCTTTCAAGATCAGATCGTACCCGGCCATCATTGTCCCCGTGCTCTATCGCGGCGTCGCCAACCGACCGTACGCAAATCTCGGTTCATCCTCGCAGGCTGCCGCGCCGGGACGCGGAGCGCAAGGGCATGTTGCGCCGGGCGTCAGCATGGCTGTCGTGCAACCGAGGTCTTCCTTGGACGTGAGCGACAGACTAGGCTCGCGACACAAAAGCTACCAGCCACGCCATTACGAATACGACCCGGAGGAGACGTAATGCCATCGTATCAGGGCAAGCGCGCATTCCTGGAGCTGCTGCGTCAGGAAGGCGTCGACATGATCTTCGGCAACCCTGGCACGACCGAGCTGCCGCTGATGGATGCGCTCGCCGTCGAGACCGGCATCAATTACATCCTCGGCCTCAATGAATCGAGCGTGATGGCCATGGCGGACGGCTACGCTCAGGCTTCCGGGAAGGTAGCCGTGTGCAACGTGCACGTGGCGCCCGGGCTCGGCAACGCCATGGGCATGCTGTACGACGCACGCAAAGCGAGCTCGCCGGTGCTGGTGACGGCCGGCCAGCACGACCAGGCCTTCACGTTTCAGGAGCCGATCCTGTGGGCCGACCTGGCCGAGATGGCGCGGCCGCTGGTGAAGTGGTCGGTCGAGGTGACACGACTGGTCGACCTGCCGCGCGCCGTGCATCGGGCGATCAAGACCGCGCTGGCGCCGCCGATGGGCCCGGTGTTCCTGTCCCTGCCCGTCGACGTGCTGCAGGAGACGGCGGACATGGACCTCGGCAGGCCGACCCGCGTGGCGCAAGGCTTGCGCGGAGATCCCGATGCCATCGCCGCGGCCGCGCGGCTCCTCGCCACCGCGCGCAGTCCGGTGCTCATCTCGGGCGACGCGGTGGCGCAGTCGGATGCGCTGGCCGAAGTTGTGGCGCTCGCGGAGCTGATCGGCGCGCCGGTCTATGCCGAAGGCATCCCGAGCCGGGCGACGTTCCCGACCACGCACGGCCTGTTCCAGGGCATCATGGGGCGGCTCGCGCCGCAGATCCGTGAGGCGTTGACCAAGCACGATGTCCTGTTCTCGATCGGCGCCGATCTGTTCACACAGTCCCTCCCGACTAAGGTGGACCCGGTGCCGCCGGGCCTGCAGATCATCCATCTCGACACCGACCCGTGGGAGCTCGGCAAGAACCACACGGCCGATGTGGCGATCCTGGCCGAGCCCAAGACGACGCTCCCGGAGCTGACGGCCGCCGTTCGCAAGCTCATGGGCCAGGGCGGGGCCGAGCAGGCTGAAAAGCGCCGCGCCGCGATCGAGAAGGACACCGCTGGCCGGCTGGCGGCGACGCGCAAAGAAGCCGAAGCGCTCGCGTCCAGAACGCCGCTGCACCCGCTCGCGCTGATGAAGATGATCGGCGAAACGCTGCCCAAGGATGCGATCGTGGTCGAGGAGGCGCTGTCGTCGGCCGACCGCATGCGCAACCTGATCCCGAGCCTCGACGCGAAGAGCTGGTTCGGTCTCAGAGGCGGCGGCATCGGCTGGGGCGTGCCGGCCACCATCGGCGTGAAGCTGGCGCAACCGAAGCGGCCCGTCGTCGGCATCATCGGTGACGGCAGCGCCATGTACACAGCGCAGGCACTGTGGAGCGCCGCGCATCACAAGATCGGATGCGCGGTGTTCGTGATCCTCAACAATGCGTCCTACCGCATCCTCAAGCAGCGTATGAACGCCATGCGCGAATATGCGGCGCAGGCCGATCACTATCCGGCGATGGACCTCGTCGATCCGGCGATCGATTTCGTTGGCCTGGCGGGATCGCTCGGCGTGAGGAGCGTACGCGCGTCGACCCTGGAGGAGGTGCGCGAGCATCTGAAGGCGGCCCTGTCGCGCGACGAGCCGTTTTTGATCGACGTGTCGATGGACCGCAATTTCAAGCCGGTCTGAGCGCAGCCCGCGGGCAATCGTTCCGGCGGAAGGATGGCCCGCCATCTCTCGGAGACGGTGCTCATGGATAGCTATCGCGTCACCACGTTCGGTCAGCCGCTCGAGAGACAGACCGAGCCAACGCCCGAGCCCAAAGCCCGTGAGGTGCTGATGCGCATCACCGGCTGCGGCGTATGCCACAGCGATGTGCATTTGATGGACGGCTATTTCGACATGGGCGGAGGCCGCAAGGTCGACTTGGGCCGGAGCATGGGTCTGCCGCGCACGATGGGCCATGAGATCGTCGGCGAGGTTGCGGCCTGCGGACCTGACGTGAGCGCTGCCGACGACGCGCCCATCGGGGCGCGGCGGGTTGTTTTCCCGTGGATCGGCTGCGGCAGTTGCGCGCTATGCAAGGCTGGCGACGAGCATTTGTGCAATCAGCCGCGCGCCCTCGGCGTCAACCGAGACGGCGGCTATGCCACGCACGTCCTGGTGCCGGACGCGCGCTATCTCGTGCCGTTCGACGGCCTCGAGGAGACGCAGGCGTGCACCTATGCCTGCTCAGGGCTCACGGCCTACGGCGCGCTCCTGAAGACGAAAGCCGCCCTGGCCGGTGGTGGGGAGCTGCTGATCATCGGCGCGGGCGGTGTCGGCTTGTCCGGCGTGCGCATGGCCGAGGCGGTTCTCGGCGTCAAGCCGATCGTTGCAGACATCGACCGCTCGAAATGGGAGGCGGCGATTGCCGCCGGCGCCAGGCAGACCATCGATCCGGGATCGCCAGATGCGCTCAAAGCGCTGATGCGGGAGACCGGCGGAGGCGTTGCGGCGGCCATTGATTTCGTCGGCGCGGCAGCCTCGTTCAGTTTCGGCTTCTCGGCGCTGCGCAAGGGCGGAACGCTGGTCGTGGTGGGCCTCTTCGGCGGCGCCGCGTCGCTGTCGGTGCCCCTGCTGCCGCTGAAGGCCGCAACGATCATGGGCTCCTATGTCGGCAGCCTGGCCGAGATGCGCGACATGATGCAGCTCGCGAAGGCCGGTCGCCTGCCGTCGCTACCCGTGCACACGACGCCTCTTGCCGAGGTCGGCGACGTGCTGGCCGATCTCAGAGCCGGCAAAATCGTTGGGCGCACGGTGGTGCGCCCGTAGCCGGCCTCTAAAGACGCCTACAACGTGGGCTTCACTGCCACAGGCCCTGCCTGTCCCAAGCCTCTTTGGGAATCTCGCGGCCGAGGACGAATGAGAAGGACGTCGCCTTCATCAGGTCCTTGGTGAGGTGGCAGGTAAAGCTCAGCTGGTACCAGTGTTGCCCTGCTCTTACGGCGCCGGCTTTGGCGGTAAGGACAGTACCCTCGAGGACGGCCGGAACGGAGATCGAGGTCTTCATCCGGTCGGCATTGCGCAGGCGCGGCTCGCGTCTGACCGCGTCCAGCCCGCGAAGGATGCAGGCTTGGTGAGACCGCTCCTCGGGGTCGAGCCTGGACAAAGCCTGCTCGAGCGAGCTTGCAAGCGAAGCCTGCGAAACGCAAAACAGCAGTGTCGCGCCAAGCGCGATTCTTCCCAGCATCTCGTCTTTCCCCCAAAGTTTCCCTCCTCACCTTCACTGCCAAAAGGTGACGGAAGTTCGGCGAGCCGACCTGCGCAACAGAGCCGTGCTGTCGCACGCCGAAATCCGCGACGGGGGAGAGTGGCCTCAGGCGCGGAAGCGCACCGCAGCCCGCGCCTTGGCCTTCATCGCCTCGACCTCGCGATCGCGCGGCGGCCCATTGCTCACCAGCGAGCCGAGCAGCTCGTGCGCCGCCTCAGTCACCTGATCCACGGCACGATCGAACGCTGCTTGGTTGGCCTTGGACGGCCGCGTGAAGCCGCTCAGCTTGCGCACGAACTGCAGAGCGGAGGCTCGGACCTCCTCATCCGTTGCGGGCGGATCGAAGTTGTGCAGCGTCTTGATGTTTCGGCACATGGTAAGTCCTCATCGAGATGAAATGCCGGCGTTGACCCAAACCGTTGCACGCCATCGGCCCGACCCTCAAGTCTCGGCGCACGCTGCGGCACGATCGAGCAGCAGCTTGCGCTCGCGCTCGTTGCGGGTCAGCGCCGCCGCCCGCTGGAATTCTGCTCGCGCCTCGTCGAGACGGCCGAGCTTGGCGAGAAGATCGCCGCGCACGCTGGGCAGCAGATGATACGTCTTGAGCGAGGGTTCCGAAACGAGCGTAACCTGATGAGTGTCGGCCGCCGTCATGGCAGCCGATCACATCATCTCCTGCAAAACGGGGCAAGCTCAGCGCCGCAGGCGGCATCGCGTCCGACCGCAGCCCCAAGTCGGTCACGCTGCGCTGACCGCGGATTATCGCTTCTCTGCGTTCCGCCGCATCTGCTGCCGCGTCGCCGCTTCGCGGGCCGCCTTCTCGGGAGAAAAAACTTCGGCTGGAAATTCGGACGGGTCGAATATGGGACGAAGCTCACACTCCCCTTTGCCCAGCACGTCGAGGAAGCGCGCGGTCCATTTGACGGCCTCATCCATTGAATCAACCTGGAATAGAGCATAGGAGGCAACCAGCTCCTTCGACTCAGTGAAAGGTCCGTCGATCACGGTCAGCTTGCCATCCGCGAGCCGAACACGCTTGCCCTTCGAGCTTGGCTGCAAGCCGTTGGTCGCCAGCATGACTCCCGCCTTGGTCATCTCCTCGACGAGCGCGCCCATGCGCTCCATGAGTTCCTTGCTCGGCGGCGTACGAGCCTCGCTCTCCTTGTTGGCCTTGAGCATTCCCAGAACTTGCATCGTGATATTCTCCTGATGGTTCAGCCGCCGAGCCTGCTCTTGTTCTTCGCCATGCCCTCGCCGATCGAACGGTGATGCTCGATCGCCTCACTGGCATCGAAGTCTTCCAGCTCGAAGATCTGGCGGATCTCGATCTCACTATCCTCGGCGTGCGGGTTGGGGCAGCGCTTCATCCACGCGATCGCCTCCTGCAGCGACTTCACCTGGATGACCCAGTAGCCGGCCACCAGCTCCTTGGTTTCGGCGAAGGGACCGTCGATGACGGTGCGCTTGTCGCCCGCGAACCGGATGCGCGCTCCCTTTGAGCTCGCCTGCAGCCCGTTGGCGTCGAGGAGAATTCCCGCCTTCACCATCTCCTCGTTGAACTTCGCCATCGCTGCAAGCAGCTCCTCGGAGGGCATCTTGCCTGCTTCCGAGTCCTTCGTCGCCTTGACCATCACCATGAAGCGCATGGGTTTTTCTCCTCGTGACTTCGATCTGGAGGCGAGGGGTTCAGGCCACCTCCGGCCGGGTCTCAATCCCCCGCTCTGTAGGGACGACGAACGAGGTCCGGCCAATTCGACAAGGCCTAAATTCTTTTTTGGCGTGAGCCAAGCCAGCGAGAAGCCCAGCGCCTCGGTCGTTGATTGCCGGTTCCGGATCTACTTGGGCATCAAGGCCAGAAAGGGCTTGGCCTCCTTCAATGCGCGGGCGAAGGACGGTCTCTGCGTCAGCCGATCCAAATAGGCGGCTACGTTCTTGTGACGATCGGCAAGCGGCATCAGCATGTTGGCATAGAACAGCGACGGTGCAGCAGCGCAGTCCGCCATCGTAAACATGTCCCCTATGGCCCACGTCTTCGTGGCCATGTCCTCGTCGATCACCCCGAGCGAAGTCTGCAGCAGTCGCTTCGCGTCCTCGACGCCGTGCGGATCCGACTTGCCGGGTGGCCGCAGCTTGTCGGTGACGATCTTCTGCATGGGCACATTGACGTAGAGATCGTAGAAGCGGTCACGCATGCGCATCTGGCGCGCAATGCTGGGATCAGCCGGCACGAAGCGCGTCTTCCCCGGATGGGTCTGGTCGAGATATTCGATGATGATGCTGGACTCCGGGACCAGACGATCGCCGACGCTGTCGCGCAGCACCGGGAATTTCCCGATTGGCCACACCTTCAGAAACTCGGCGCGGCTCTTTTCATTCATGAGGTCGACGACGTGGGGCTCGAACGGCGTATCGTTCTCATAGAGCGCAATCAGGACCTTCTGACAAAAGGACGAGAGAGGGTGAAAGTAGAGCGTGAGTGACATTGTTGGCCTCCGGTTCGGCTCGTGCGTAGCGGCGTGCGGGACAATCGAGCCTAGTCCCTCACGTGGGTGCGCAATCGAGTGCTGCCGGCGCGCCTTCGCGCCGGACTACGGCTTGCGCCGAAAGTGAGCGGTCATGAACTCCTTCCACTCCCCGCTTTCGGTGAGCACGCGCGATCGCAGAATGCGATGGTCGTCACTCTCGATCTCGATGATGTCTTGATACGTCGCCGTCGTCCCGTCGCCGGCCATGCTCGGGCCCTGGGCAGTGAGCGTCAGCACCCGGCCTGAGGCGTCCATCTGGCCGTCGTAGATCCACAGGTGCGTCATCATCGATCCTATCCAGGTGCCGGTGTAGCGCTTCTTGGCAGGATCGAAGCCCAGGGTCATCAGCACGTTCGCCATACCCCCGCCCGGCATCTCGCCTTGGCCCTCAGCCAAGATCCAAAGACCGCCAAGCGACCGCACACGCTCCGTACCCGAGCTTTTCGAGGATCCGCCCATCTCGGCTTCAAAGGTCCAGTCGCCCACGAGCTTCTGCAGCCACTGATGCTCCTTTTGCGGCTCTGCCTTCTTCATTCCGGTGTCTCCGTTTGGCTCGAGTACAGACCGACTGCGTTGCTGCGACCGGATCGGCGTCATAGGTTCGCTCGATGACCAAGGTAGCGTGCGCGACGGAACGCTTCGTCATGGCTCACTCCTTGGGCTTCGTCGCGGCCAGGTAGTCGCCGAGCCGCGAGGACCGTCACGATCAGCAGCAATGGCTCGAACGTTTCGTATCCTGGGAGCCGTATTGCGACAGCGACCTCCACACCGACAGCTCGGGGGTTGCTGGTCTCACGGGCAGCTATCGGCTCCCTGTTGCCTCGGCCACAGCTTTGAGATTCGCGAGCCCTTTCTCGAAGTAACTCCCGACTACCTTGTCCCGGTTGAAGAACGTGCAGATGGCACGACCGATGAAGCCGCTCTCACCCATCATTGCCCAGGTCACGACCGTCTGGTTGCCCTCGGGCTTGAAAGTGAACTCGGCGGTGCTGGTGTCGACCATCGGTTTGACAAAATCCAGCTTGATGCGGACCAGCTCGCCCGGCCGGCTCTCGGTCACCGTCATGGTGCCCTCTCCGACTTCGCTGTTGCCCGCCCACTTGAAGATTGCGCCCTTCCCAGCCGGCGCGCCCTCGAACGTCGCCTTGGCTGCAGGGTCGAGCTTGGCCCATGGCGACCACGCCTCCCACTTGTGGAAGTCGTTGACATGCGTGAACACGTCTGTCGGCCGCGCAGCAATCGTGGCCGAACGCGCAATGCGATAGTCGGATGGCTGCATCGCCACCACCGCCGCGAACACGCCCACGATAGCGACAAGTGCAAGCAGGATCGTTTTGAGCATTGAAGAACCTCCCCCAGTTTTTGGAGTTCAATTAGGCTGCGGTTGCTGTCATTGCGCCGTGGCCGCCCGTGCAAGATACTCCTCGAGCCGATCGAATGTGCTGTTCCAGCCGCCCTGATGCCCGTCCTGCTCCTCGACCGACTGGAACGGCTCATGGCGGAACGTCATCACAGTCTTGCCGTCGCGCTCGGCAAACGTAATGGTCACCAGGGTTTCGAGGCCGCGCTCGCCCTCCTCCTCCCAGGCAAAGGTGAAGACCAGCCGTTCTAACGCCACGACCTCGCGGAACACGCCCTTGAGGCCGAGCTCCCGGCCATCCGCGGTCGACTTCAGGCGACCGCCCCACGCACCGCCCGGCCGGGCGTCCATCTCCAGGTGCGTCGCCGGATAGTCCCTCGGCCCCCACCATTGGACGGCGAGGCGAGGATCGGTCCACGCCTTGAAAACCAGCTCGCGCGGCGCATTAAAAATGCGCGTGATGACAAGAGCTGGGTCCGCCGGCCGTCTGCGTTCGGATGCGCTCGCCATTGTGTCTCCCTCGTCTGTGGCCCACAACGCCCGCGCAATGCGCGCCGAGCGCTGATGAGCTCTGCCGGAGATGCAGCCGGCGTCAGCGCCGGCCCCGCTCGCTCGCTCAGGCTGCCGGCTGGTCGCAGTTGATCATCCAGCTCGTGCCGAACTGGTCGACGACCATACCGAAGCGGGCGGCCCAGAAGGTCTGCTGGATGGGCATCCGGACCGTTCCCTTCTCCGACAGCGCGTGAAACACGCGCTCCGCTTCCTTCGGATTGTCCATGGCAAGCGTCACGGAACAGCCCTTCATAGGCTCGTAGCGGTCGGGGGGCGCGTCGGACGCCATGAGCACAAGGTTGTCGACGACCAGGCGCGCGTGCAGGATCTTCTTGCGCCACTCAGCTGGCACGTGCTTCTCCGCCGGCGTCCCCTCGTGTGTGAGCATGGCCTCGATCTTGCCGCCGAGGACCTTCGCATAAAACTTCATGGCGGTTTCGCAGTTGCCGGGAAAATTCAGGTACGGATTGAGACTCTTGAACAGCATAAGGTGCTCCTTCGTTGCTACGTGCGAACGAGACTACGATTGGATTGTTGCGCGACCGTGTTCGAGGTAACCGGCCGCCCGGCACCCGCTAACGTGCGCGAAGCTTCGTCATGTAGACCTCGAGCTTGTCGAACTCCTCACACCAGCCGCCGTAGCTTGCGTCACGCTCCTCGATCGATCGGAACGGCGTCTGGCGCATGCTCATGACCGTCCCGCCACCCTTGGCGGCGAACTCCACCGTGACGATAGTTTCAGCACCCGCCCTTTTCCCTCGTTCCCATGCGAAAGAAAAAGCGAGGCGCTCGGGCTCGACGATCTCGCGAAAGATGCCGCTGAACCAATAGTCGCGGGCTTCGGGCGACCGGATGCGCCCTCGCAGAACCCCGCCAACGCGCACATCCATCGCCAGCGATGGAGCGCTGTAGCCCTTGGGACCCAGCCAGCGCGCGAAATGCTCAGGAATAGTCCACATCTTGAAGACGCGGCTGGGCGGTGCATCGAACTCGCGCGCGATCCGCAGGTCGAAGATCGACGCCATCATCGCCGTGCTTGTCATGGAAGCCATTCAGCCGCCCTTTCACCTCTGCTGAGGAGCCCTTTGCCTGTGGCGATAAGGAACGATCTCCCGATTCAGCGCGAAGGTTGGCGTCGGAGCGGATCTATTTCTTGCGTCCACGCTTCTCCTCCTTCTTTTCGCTCGCTTGCTTTTCGCTGGCTTGCAGCTCCTGCAGATAGTGATCGAGACGATCGAAGCTCTCCTCCCAGAAGCGACGGTAGCCTTCGAGCCAATCGTCCACGTCCTTGAGCGGCGTCGGCTCGATACGACAAGGGCGCCACTGCGCCTCGCGCCCGCGCGCAATCAAGCCCGCGCGCTCCAGCACCTTGAGATGCTTGGAGACGGCCGGCAGGCTCATGTCGAAGGGCTTCGCCAGCTCGCTGACCGAGGTCTCGCCCAGCGCGAGACGCGCGAGAATGGCGCGGCGCGTCGGGTCCGCGAGGGCAGCGAATGTGGCGCTGAGAGGGTCGGCTGGCATCTGATATTAACCGGAAAGTTAAGTAACTCCGCGGTTAAGTAGCTGGTGCGCAGCGAGGTGTCAAGCTGCTCATCCCGCGACAAAGATTTGCGTGCGATCTGGAAAGATGACCGGCCGAGCAGGCTACGCCGAGCACCGCGCGGGGCCGACGCTTCGTCCCGGCAGATAGGGCTGGACGAGCTCGTCACTTGCCGCCCACAGCCTGTTGCGCCGGTCCTGGCGCAGGGCACGCGCCGGCACAGGGCGGTACTTGAGATTGGGGCCGTAGAAATAACCGCTCGTTCCCGTCGCTTCGCGGTCCTGCGCGAGAAACACGGGCGTCTCGGCGGCTGCTTCAGGAGCAATCGCCATCACGCGCTGCAGTGCCGATGCGACCGCCCGCACCACCCGGGGCAATCCGCGGGCGTTACGGAAGACAGCGGTATCGACGAGGCCCGGGAATACGCATGTGACCTCGACCCTGGTGCCACGCAGCCGCTCGGCGAGCTCGGTCGCCAGAAGATCGTTGGCGAACTGCGTACGGCCCGCCACCTGCAGCCCCCGTTTGCCCCGGCGGTGCTGGAGATCGTCGAAGTCCAAGGTGTCGCGATACATGCCGGCATTGGAGACGAACACCAATCGGCCGGAACGCGCCTCGATCAGCGATGGCAGCAGCAGACGCGCGAGCAGATAGCGCGACAAATAGTTGAGCACGAAGTTGCGCTCGAGCCCTTCCTCCGTCCATTCCGGCACGGTTGACAAAACACCGGCACAGAAGACGACCGCGTCCAGTCGACTTGTGAGGCGCGCAACCTGCTGCGCCAAATTGGCGGTCTCCCTCAACGAGGACAGGTCGGCCTGCAGGAACGCATGCTCCACCCCGGGCCTGACCTCGCGCAGAGCAGCCAGAACCTCGGCACCACGCTCCCGATTGCGGCCGACGAACAGCACCCGGTCCCCGCCGCGTGCCAATTGCATCGCCACCGCCCTGCCGATACCGTCCGTTCCCCCGGTGACCAGCGCCACCCGCCCTCCGACTGCCCCTTGCAACTTCGCGGCGCGCAAATTCACCGGTCTCCTCCATAAGCATGCTCTGGGATAGAACTGTGAATGGTTGGGCTGCTCGTTCCGCTCGCGCCGCCAGCACACGGGTCCGCTCCGCCTGCGAACGCGGACGGGTACATCGTTGATGTTGTTTTCTATTGGACAGGAGCAGGATGACCGGGGCTGTTACCTAGGTAACAGGGTGATTCCCGGATCGGGGCGTCCGCCGGCCGGCCGAAGCACGAGCGTAGCTTTTGCAAGGCAGGTTTGACACGAGGGGTGCATGTTGTTGCTGACCAGCGCTATTTCCACCTTCCTGCTGGCGTTTCCAGCACTTTTCTCAATCGTCAATCCACTCGGCGGCGCCCTGATCTACAGCCAGGTCACAGCGAACCGCGGCCGAAAGGAGCGGGTGGCCCTGGCCTGGAAGGTCGCGCTCAGCTCGGCGTGCGTCATGCTCGGCGCGTTATGGTTCGGCGCACCGCTGCTGAGCTTTTTCGGAATCAGTCTCAGCGCGCTGCGAATTGCGGGCGGGCTGGTGGTGGCAGTGAACGCCTGGGAGCTGCTCGCCCAGCCCGAGCAGCAGGAAGGCCGCAAGCAGCAGCAGGCAGCACCCGCAGGTGCTGCCGCCGACGTTGCCTTCTTCCCGCTCACCATCCCATTCACCACCGGTCCCGGGACGATCTCAGTCATCATCGCGCTGAGTGCGAGCGGGCCCGCAAGCGGCAACGAGCTGCTGGGTTTCATGGTTGGCGCTTCGGCTGCCGCGCTGGCGATGGCGCTCTGCATTGGGCTTTGCTACGCGTCGGCAGATCGCGTGACGGACCTTCTTGGACAAGCCGGCTCACGCGTCGTCACGAGGCTCGCCGCGTTCCTGCTCTTGTGCATCGGGGTGCAGATACTTTTGACCGGCGTGACCGACGCCGTAACGCAGATCATGGCAGAGCGGGGATGAGACATGGAGTTGGGGCCCGGCGCATGGCGCCGAGCCCCTGCAGTCGCCATAATGGGATGCGACCGTTAGGCGAGAGCTGACAGCGTGCATCAAGGTGCGAGCCTGCCAAGCTGCTCGAAGTCGGTGTAGGGCGCCGTCTCGCCAATCTCCGTGAACACTGATCGAGGTGCCACGGCCTCCGTCTCAATGAGCGGTGCCTCCATGCGCGGAGCTGTGTCTCCGAGCTCATCCCAAACCGACTTGGCGTTCGACGGATTGCCGAAGCCTGCGACGATCGCGGCGGCGAGTGCGAATGCAGCGATATACTTCATGGCCTTACCTCCGGTTGATGGGCGATCGTGGGGCGCGTGTGCTGTTCTGATCGCCGGGCTGTCGAGTTCGTTTCGACAAGACCCATCGTGCAGGGGAGGCGTGAAATGGCCGTCAGCGATCCGCAAATCGCGCGTCGCCGCCCGATCACATAGAAAAGCCATTCAAATCAGCGCCATGATTGATCGCGTGCCGCGCAGTGGGGCATCAACAGCAAAGCGCAGCGACCTGCCGCACGCGAGACTGACGCTCACTTGACGCTTTCAAATGGCTCGAGCGGCAATTGAAAAGGCCGTCCGTAGGCGGACGGCCCTCATTCTCAGAAAGGACGAATTTTGCGGAATTGAAGATGCGGCGTGGGCAAACGCCGCACGCGCTACTTCGCCTTGTAGGCCTTGGCTTCGGCGATGATCTTCGCCTGATCGAAGTCGTTGATCTCGTCGAGCAGATCGTTGAACAGGAACTCGCTCGCGTTCGCCTTCTCCTTGATGACGCCCTGCTTCAACAGCCAGTCGAGATAGCCCTGGTGATTGGCGAGAACGTTGTCGCCCCAGCGCTTGGCGCCAACCGGCTCGAGCTTCCAGTTCTCGGCGCGAGCTTCCAGTGTCTTGATGTCGTCCCTGAGCGCCGTCGCTTCGTCTTTTCCGGTCGGTTTCGTCTGCGGGTAGACTTCCCACAGGGCGCGGATGCCCGCTTCGGGATTGTTGATCGCGAACAGCGTACCCATGGCGTAGCCCTTGGCTAGCGCCACCGCTTCCTTGCGCTTCTCCTTCAGCGTTTCGGCCAGTGCGATGAACCCGTTCGACGGAAACTTGCGGATGCTCGCATCCTCGAACCGGCGCAGCTTCATGCCGGCGTTCTCGACCATTGCGTACTGCGTATCGAACTGCGAGAGCGCGTCGATCTGATTGGTGCGCAGAAGCGCAGCGGTTTGCGCGCCCTCTCCCGCTACGAGAATCTGGATGTCCTTGTCGGGGTTCATGCCGGCTTCCGCCGCAAGAGCACGCGCAACGATGACACCGGCGGACGCCATCGATGTCACGCCGATCTTCTTCCCCCTCAGATCAGCAGCCGTCTTGATGGGGCTCTCGGCGGGAACGGCGATGCCGTACACGTTGCCCTGGTAGGCTGTGTAGTAATAGCGGATATCGACGCCCTGCCGGCGGATGATGATGATCGGCTCCTCGGATGGCAGGCCGAACGGCATGTCCTTGGTAGCGACGCTCTTGACGCAGTCTGTCGAGCCAGGCAGCGGCACCACTTCGACCTTGATGCCCATCTTCTCGAACCAGCCGAGCTTGGTGGCGAGAGCGAAAGGTGCCACCGCTGAGCTGAGGGTCTTGGCGCACCACGCCATGCGGACGGTCTGTGTCTGGGCTTGAGCCACACCTAAGCCAGCATTGAGCGCGAACAGCGCAGCAGCAACGGTCAATACTCTTCTCATTAGAGCGCACCTCCTCGACTTGTGTTTTGCGTGCCGGGCTGATCGGCATCCCGAGACGAATCCCAGAACAGGATGCGGCGGCGGGCAAATGCGACCGCGCCATTGAGAATGAGGCCGAGGACCGACAGGATCAGAAGGACCGAGAACTGGCCGGCCACATCCATGGTGAAGTTCATGCTCTGGATCAGCATCCCGAGCCCCTTCTCGGCGCCGACGAACTCGGCAACGATGGCCCCGATGAGGGCGAAGATCATCGCGATCTCGAGGCCGGCGAAGATGTAGGGCATCGCATTCGGAAGCTGCAGCATCCAGAAGATCTGCCAGCGCGAGGCGGCCAGCGAGCGCATCAGGTTGACGCGATCCTCCTCCGCGGAGCGCAAGCCGACGATGGTGTTGACCATCAGCGGGAAGAAGGCGACGAGCGCGGCGTTGACGACCTTGGATGTGAGCCCGAGGCCGAACCAGACGATGATGAGGGGCGCGAGCGCGACCTTCGGCATGGCCTGGAACATGACGATGAAGGGATAAAGGAAGTATTCGAACTTGCGGCTCAACGCGACCGCGGTTCCGAGCAGGAAAGCCAGCGCCGTGCCGACCACGAAGCCGTAGAGCGTCTCAGTAAGAGTCGTGCCGATGTGGTTGATGTAAAGCTGGCTCGCCATGCCGTTGTAGAGCGCCAAAAAGACGTTCGACGGCGCCGGCAGGATGAATTGGGGGATCTTGAACCAGTCGACCGAGTACTCCCAAACCACGAGCACAGCGCCGATCAGCAGCAGCCGCAGCAGGAAATTCTTCGCGCCTGTCATCAGTCGAGTCCTCCACCAGCGTTGAGCGCGTCGCGGATGCGCTTGACGTAGGCGCCGAACTTCTCCGTGTTCATGATCTCCAGCGGGCGCGGGCGCGGCAGGTCGACAGCAAATTCGTCGCGGATCTGACCCGGACGCGCCGTCATCACGATGACGCGGTCGGCAAGGAAGACCGCCTCGGCGGTGGAATGGGTAATGAACAGCACCGTCTTGCGGCGCTCCATCCAGATGCGCTGCAGCTCGACGTTCATTGTCTCCCGGGTCATGGCGTCGAGGGCGCCGAACGGCTCGTCCATCAGCAGGATGGCGGGATCGTGGATCAAGGCGCGGATGATGCCGACGCGCTGCTGCATGCCACCTGACAGCTCCCGCGGATAGCGATGCTCGAAGCCTTGCAGACCGACCAGGTTGACCAGCTCGAGCGCGCGGCGGCGCATCTCGGTCTTGTCGAGACCCTGCACATCCGATGGCAGCATGACGTTGCCGAGCACATTCCGCCACGGGAAGAGGACGGGGGTCTGGAACACGACGCCGATATCGCGGCGGGCGCCCTTGATCGGGGTGCCCTTGAGAAAGGCGTCGCCCTTGGTGGGCGGCAGCAGGCCCGCCAGGATCTTCAGCAGCGTGGACTTGCCACAGCCTGAAGGGCCGACGATCGAGACGAATTCAGCGTCGGCGATCGAAAAATCGATGCTCTTAAGGGCAAGGACTGCGTCGCTGCCGCGCCCGTAGGCCAGAGAGAGCCCACGCACCGCAATGACGTCACCCGACGACCTGCCGGAGCTCACCCGCACGGCCGTATCCACACTCCCGTCCAAGCCTTCCTCCACCACTTCGACTATTGTTGCTTCTTGGGCCCGGCCGCCGGCCGGTGCCGATTGGCGCGGGAGTTTGGCGGCTATCGCGACGCATGTCCAGACATGTCATACATGACCAAAAATCAATCAGCCGCGAGCATCGCGATGCCGGCGGTATCGTGAGAAATCCGGGTCGAGCCAGCCGCACTGGAGCCACTGGTGCCCTTTGCGGGCCCTCGCCACATCTGTAGATGATGGCCGATCGAGCGATGAAAATGACCGGCTGGGGATGATGGGGCGAGCGATGGAGGAGTTGCGTCGGGCTATGGCAACGGACGCCCCCGCGATCCGCGACCTAACGAGGTCGGCTTACGCCAAATGGGTGCCCGTCATTGGTCGCGAGCCCCTGCCCATGACGGTGGATTACGTGGAGGCCGTCCGCAAGCACCGCTTTGACCTTCTGTACGTGGACGGGACGCTGGCGGCCCTCATCGAGACGGTCGCAGAATCCGACCATCTGCTGATCGAGAATGTGGCCGTATCACCGCCTTTTCAAGGGCGCGGCCTCGGCCGGAAGATGTTGGCGCACGCCGAAACGTTGGCAGCATCATCGGGGCTCAGTGAAATCCGACTTTATACAAACAAGCGCTTTGCGGAGAACGTCCGACTCTACAGCAGGCTCGGCTACCGAGTGGACAAGGAGGAAGAGTTCATGGGCGGTCTTGTGGTTCACATGAGCAAGCGGATCGAGCCGTAGGAGTGTGGCGAGGATTGCCTTCCGCCCGGCGCGGACACCTCGTCTTCAAGAGGCGGCGGGCGCTCAGCTCTCGAGCATCTCGATGAGGGCGGCGTTGTACGCAGCCGGCTGCTCGTACATGACCCAGTGTCCGGCATCGGGGATGGTTCGGGTCAGAATCTCGGGATGGCCCTCGCGCAGCACCTCATAGCGCGCCTCGACTGAGGGCAACGACGTGCTGTCATTGGCGCCCCAGATGGCGCGCACGGGAACACGCACGTCGGGCAGGCGCCGGCGAACCTCATCCGTGCGTGCAAACGGCCGCGAGCGGAAGCGCGCCTGACGCACGTTGTTGGCCTGCAGGTAGATTGCCAGCGCATCGATGCGGTCTGGATTGGCGATCATCAGGATCTCGAGCAGGCGGCGGTGCACCTCCTTCTTGTCCGCCTCGCTCATGTTCGGCGCCTCGCGCGGAAACTCGATTCCGGGTCCCTGGGGCAGCCCCATCGACGCCGCACCGGAGACAATGAAGCTTGCCACCCAATCCTGCAGCTCCAACAGCGCAAACGTGGAGACGTGCGCGCCAAACGAGAACGCCGCGATATGGGGCCGGCGCTCCCGCGGAATGAGGCTCTTGACGCCGAGCGCCATCGCCTTGCCGCAGCTCTCGGGCGTGTGCGGATGATGCGGCATATCGCTGTCGCCGAGGCCGGGCAGATCCGCGACCCATAGCTCATAGCGATCCTGCAGTGCGGGAATCGTCTTGATCCAGTGGGTCCACGAGCCTGAGCCGCCGTGCGCCAGCACGACCGGCCGGCCGCTGCCGAAGCGCCGCCAGACCATGCGACCGTTCCCGCAAGGGGTCTCGAATATCTGCCCCTGCGCTGCTATGGCGGCAACGATCTCGGGCGGCGTTTTTCCAGACGCGATCAGGTCGGCAACGAAATCGGTGGACACGTGTCGGGAATCCGGAAGCTTGCAGCGAATGATCGGCCGGGCATTATCCGGAGAGGCGGCGAAGATCAAGGGCTGGCTGACGCAATAACAGGCAAGGCCGGCGGAGCTCGCCTCAGACCCCGCTCGCATTCCCTAGTCAGCGGCAGTGACAAACACGGTGTTTGCGTCTCAAATTGGCGCCGAAACCGAGAAGGGGATTGGGCATGCCTCCCGAGACGAATTTGCGCATCGACGGCAAGCGGCTCTGGTCGAGCCTGATGGAGATGGCCAAGATCGGCGCCACGCCGAAGGGCGGCGTCAATCGCCTGACCTTGACCGATCTCGACCGGCAGAGCCGCGACCTGTTCGCGCGATGGTGCAAGGACGCCGGATGCACGGTCTCAGTCGACCGAATAGGCTCGATGTTTGCGCGCCGGAGCGGGGCCGACGACACGCTGCCGCCGGTGATGGTCGGCAGCCATCTCGATACGCAGCCGACAGGCGGGAAGTTCGACGGCGCGCTCGGAGTCATGGCCGCGCTGGAGGTGGTGCGGACCTTGAACGATCTCGATGTCAGGACGAAGCATCCGATCGAGGTCGCCATGTGGACCAACGAGGAAGGATCGCGCTTCGCGCCGGCGATGGTGGCGTCCGGCGTGTTCGCAGGCGTGTTCACGCTCGAGGAGGGGCTCGCCGGCAAGGACGTCGACGGCAAGGTGTTCGGCGAGGAGCTCGACCGGATCGGCTACGCCGGGCCGGCGCCGGTGGGGGGCAGGCCGGTGCACGCGTTCTTCGAGCTGCACATCGAGCAGGGGCCGATCCTCGAGGAGGAGGGGATCGACATCGGCGTGGTCACAGCAGCAAACGGGCAGAAATGGTACGAGATCACACTGACGGGCGTTGAGAGCCACGCCGGTCCAACGCCCATGAACCGGCGCAAGGATGCGCTGCTCGGCGCCGCGCGCATCGTCGAGCTGGTCAATGCCATCGGCCACGAGCATGATCCCGCGGCGTGCGCCACCGTGGGCATGATCCAGGCGCACCCGAACTCGCGCAACGTCATCCCCGGCCGCGTGTTCCTCACCGTGGATTTCAGGCATCCGGATGCCGAGAAGCTCGGGTCGATGGACAGGAAGCTCAAAGATGGGCTGGACCGGATCGCGGCCAACTGCGGCCTGACCTACGAGATGAAAATGGTCGCCGACTTTGCGCCGCAGCCGTTCGACGCGACCTGCGTGGACGCCGTTCGGCGCGCGGCGCAGCGGCTCGGACTCTCGACGCGCGACATTACCTCGGGCGCCGGACACGACGCGGTCTACATGGCGCGCGTGTGTCCGACTGCGATGGTGTTCACGCCATGCGTCGGCGGCATCAGCCACAACGAAGCCGAGGACATGAAGCCCGAATGGGCGACAGCGGGCGCCAACGTGCTGATCCAGGCCGTGCTGGAAAAGGCAGAGATCGTCGGCGGACGTTGACATAAGGCGGCTCGGCGACCCGTTCCCATGGGGGCGCGCAGATGGACACAGACGTTCTGGTCGTTGGAGCCGGCCCCACCGGGCTTATGCTTGCCCTTCAGCTCGTGCGGCGCGGCGTGCGGGTGGTTATCATCGATCGACATGCCGGGCCGTCGCTGCAAACGAGAGCGCTCGGCGTGCAAGCGCGCACTCTGGAGATCTACGCCAAGCTCGGCATCGCCGAGCGGGCCCTGGAGCTCGGCAAGATCGGCACGGGAGCGAACCTCTGGGCACAAGGCCGCAAGATGGCGCGTGTCCCTCTCGGCGACGTCGGCAAGCGCATCACGCCTTACCCGTTCATCCTCATCCTCGGCCAGGACGACAATGAACGGATCATGGGCGACAAGCTGCGCGAGCTGGGCGTGCCGGTGCAGTGGAACACGGAGCTGGTGGGCCTGATGCAAGAGGCCAGCAAGGTCACGGCAACACTCAGGTCAGCCGACGGCGGCAAGCGGGAGATCATGGCCGCGTGGGTTGGCGGATGCGATGGCGCACACAGCTCCGTGCGCGATCTGAATGGGATTACGTTTCCGGGCGCACCGTACGAGCACGTTTTCTTTGTTGCCGATGCCGAAGTGACGGGGAGCATGGTCCCGGACGAGGTCAACGTGTATCTCTGGCGAGAAGGATTTCACCTGCTGTTCCCGATGCGGGGAAAGGATCACTGGCGGATCGTGGGGATCGTGCCCCCCGGTCTGCGCAATCGGGACCTGACGTTCGACGATGTCATCCCGTCGGTGCGCAACGAGGCCGGAGCCGGATTGTCGATCAAGGGATGCACCTGGTTTTCCACCTACCGCATCCATCATCGAAGCGCGTCGCGATTTCGCGACCGTCGCTGCTTCCTGCTCGGCGATGCCGCGCACATTCATAGCCCCGTCGGAGCCCAGGGCATGAACACGGGGCTGCAGGACGCGTACAATCTCGCGTGGAAGCTTGCGCTCGTGGTCAAGGGCCAGGCGCAGGCAGCATTGCTCGATTCTTACGAGGACGAGCGGGTTCCGGTGGCGCAGCGATTGCTGGACACGACCGACCGCGCCTTCAGGCTCGTCGTCTCCGACAGCTGGTTAGCCGGTCTGCTGCGCACCAAGGTCCTTGCCAGGATCGCGGCCTTTGCGATGTCGCTGGAGTCGGTGCAGAAGCTCGCGTTTCGCACGGTCTCGCAGACGGCGATACACTATCGCAAGAGCGGCCTCTCGCAGTCTGAGCCGGGGCTGCCGGAAGGCGCGCCGAAGGCGGGCGATCGCTTCCCGTGGCTGCGGCTCAAGCTGCGGCCGGGCGGCCCTGTTGAGGATCTGTTCCAGAAACTCGATGACACCGCATTCAATCTGATTGTCGTCGGGCAGGCCGCACCCACCAGCGAGACCTTGAGCCTGGCGGGCTCCTGCCACGTTCTCACCATACCGTCCGACGCCGCCAACGACGCGGAGCTGGCACGTGCACAGATCCCCCGACCATCGTTCTATCTGTTGCGTCCCGACGGACACATCGGACTTTGTGGCACGAGCTTGGACCCTGCTACAGTCAAGCGTTACGCCGCCGAACATTTGCACCTCGGTGCGTGATGCCGGACGGGAGCGGACGAGAATCGGCGGCATCGGCGGTTTAGACTCACGCCTCGCATCGAGGAAACAGAAATGACGCAAACAATCGCTTTCATCGGGCTCGGGGCCATGGGCAGCGAGATGGCCGGCACGCTGGTCAAGAAGCAGATGCGGGTGGTCGGCTATGACGTGCGACGCGAGGCAGTGCAGCGCCTCGAGGCGGCCGGCGGGCACGGTGCCGACAGTCCAAGTGCGGCCGCGCGCGGCGCCGATGTGCTGGCGCTGATGGTCGTCAACGCCGATCAAGCCGAGAACGTGCTGTTCGACAAAGGGGCGCTCGAGGCGTTGAAGGCGGACGCGACCGTGATCCTGATGTCGACGTGCGCACCGGGGCGCGTCGAGACGATCGCCAAGCGAGTCGAGGCGAGCGGACGAGCGCTGATCGACGCGCCGGTATCCGGCGGCGTGGCGGGGGCCAAGGCCGGCACGCTGACGATCATGGCGTCGGGCAAGCCGGCGGTGTTCGAGCGTGTGAAGCCCGTGCTTGCCGCGATGGGATCGAACCTCTTTCATCTTGGCGACAAGCCAGGACAAGGCGCCGCCATGAAGACCGTCAACCAACTTTTGGCCGGCGTGCACATTGCGGTGGCAGCCGAGGGGCTCGCGTTCGCAGAGCGCGCGGGCATCGATCCGAAGCTGGCCCTCGAGATACTGTCCGGCTCTGCTGCGCAAAGCTGGATGCTGAAGGCGCGCGGACCGCGCATGGTGGCCTACGACGATGTCGTCACCAGCGCGGTCGATATCTTCGTCAAGGACCTTGGCATCGTGCTCGATGCCGGTCGCTCGATGCGCGTGGGTCTGCCATTGGCCGCACTGGCGCATCAGTTGTTCCTGTCGGCTTCCGGTCTGGGCCATGGCAGCAAGGACGACAGCCAGGTGATCGAGGCGTATCGCGCATTGGCCGGGCGCACCGAGACGTAGACGCCGCGCATTCGCCGGAACCGCATCTATCCGAGCACGTTTGGACTTCAATCCCTGGCCCCGCGCCCCCGCGGGGCGAGTTCCATTGGAGGATAGGATGCGTAAGTCCATACTCGGTGCGACGCTTGTTGCACTGCTGGGCGGGACCGCCATGGTTAGCGCCCAACAAGGCCCGGCACCGGGCGGCGGCGGAGACGAGCAACCGTCGATGAAGCAGCAGGGCGGAACGCCCGGCGGCTCTGGCAGCTCTGAGAAGAGCACGCAGCAGCGCACACCCGAGGGTAACGGTCGCACAACCGAGGGCAGGAAGGGCGAATCGCCTCGTGCGCAGGGTTCAGGTTCAGAGAAGGGCAGCGCCAGCACGCGCAGCGAGAACAATCGCGAAGGGCCGGCTCGCACGGAGAAGTCGGAAAAATCGGACCGGCAAGACCAAAAGGGAACCGCGCAATCCGACGACGGCCGCAAGGGCAGCACGGCGGAGCCGAAGGACAAAGCCGGCGAGCCGCGCAAGTCTGCCGAGCCCAAGGAAAAGTCCGATCAGATGAAGGGCAAAACGGCCGAGCCCAAGGATCGTATGGGCGACCAACGGCAAGATCGGGCGCAGAGCCGAGAGGGTCAACAGGGCAAGCAGGCGCGGAGTCGGGAAGATGAGCGAAAGGCGGCGCGTACGGAGGTAACGCAGGAGCAGCGCACGCGCATTCAACAGGCGCTGGTCAAGCACCCAGAGGTGCGTGTCACCAACGTCCATTTCCCGATCCGCGCTGGCGCTCGGGTGCCGAGGAATGTGCGCTTGCACGTGCTGCCCCCCGAGGTGGTGGCCATCCTGCCGGCTTATCGCGGCTATCGCTTCGTGGTGGTCGACGATCGCATCTGCATCGTCAGGCCGCGCAGCGCCGAGATCGTCCAGGTGCTGGATATGACCAGCGGTCCGACACGCGGCCGGCCTGTGATGGCGACGCTTCACCTCACCCAGCCGCAGATTGCGATGATCCTGGAGCGCGTCCCGGCAGATCGGGCCCGATCGGATGTGCGGATTGATCTGGCGCTAGGGGCCGAGGTGCCGAGCTCCGTGGAGCTCTATGAGTTTCCCGAGCCAATCATCGCCGAAGTGCCCGAGCTGGGGCGGTATCGCTACCTCGTCTTGGATCGTGAGGTGGTGATCGTCGATCCGTCGAACCGCGGCGTCATTCAGGTGCTGAACCGTTGAGCCCGGCAAGAACCGAGATCGTAGCGGCGCGGATGCTTCGTCATACGCGCCGCTCGTTGGTATTAATAGGCTCCGGCACGCGACCCCCTGGCCCGCGCACCAAAAAACACCACCACCCCCCACACAA
>JBLNBZ010000142.1:0-63893 GCA_050260355.1 Bacteroidota bacterium
GGAGGGAGGATAACTCCCCGAAATGCGGTCGGCGCTTTTCCGACCGACTGAAGCCGCTGCGAGCCTCCCTCTCCCTCGCGATGAAGAGGGCTTCGCGCCCTGCGCGGATCGCGAAAGGCGCTAGCGCTTGGGCCAGATGGGATCCTTGATCGCCGAGGCCGGCGGATAAACCGTGATCGGCTCGCCGTTCTGCCACTGCGCAATGACGAACACCGCACCGTCGCGCCGGCCGTTCTCCAGGAACTTGACGCGGCCGCCGGGGAAGAACTTGGCCGGTCCTTCCGTCGTGTCGAGCTTGTGGATCGCCTCGGACACGGCGCGGCGGTCGGCCTTGCCGGCCATCTCGAGCGCCTCCTTCATGATCCACACGTCGCCGTAGGTGCACAGCGAGTCTTGCGTCATCCAGGGCTCGCCCGTCTCCTTCTTGAAGTCGGCGACGATCGCTTCCTGCCCCTTCGACGGCCAGTTGGCGACGATGAACATCACGCCTTCCATCAGGTCCTTGCCGATCGTCTTGAGCAGCTCGGGCGCGCCGATGTGGGCGCCGTTGCCGATGACCGGCAAGCGCCCCTTGCCCAGGCCGAACTCGTTGAGCTTCTCGAGCAGCAGCTTGTCGTCAGGGATGTTGGTCGCCAGCAGCATCAGGATATCGGGCCGCGCCGAGCGCACCTTCTGGATCATCGACGTGGCATCGGCGAGCGGCGGCGTGAAGATCTCGTCGACGACGAGCTTCAAACCCAGCTTCTCGAGCCCGCCCTCGCGCATCGGCTTGGCGAAGCTGACCGGGGCTGCCGTATTGTCCATGACGATGGCGACGGTCGACGGCTTCTTGCCGGTCGCCTTCAGCGCCAGATCGACCAGCGTCGGCGTGGCCACCGTGGCCTGCGTGCCGCCGGTCGGTGAGGTCTGGAAGATGTGCTTGAAGCCGCGCGCCGTGATCTGGTCGGAGTAGGACAGCGTCAGCAGCGGCAGCTCGGCCCGCTCGGTGACCTCCGACACGGCAAGCGTGAAGGATGACAGCCACGCGCCCGAGGCCGCGACCAGATCCGGCTCCTGCGCGATCATGCGCTGGGCGGCGTTCTTCGCCTTCTCCGCGCTGTCGCCCGCATCGAAGGTCAGCAGTTGCAGCTTGGCGCCGCCGAGCGCCTTGATGCCGCCCTGCGCGTTGATGTGCTTCACCGCGAGATCGCCGCCCATCTTCTTGAGCTCGCCTTGGCGCGCCCAGGGGCCGGAGAGCGGCGCGATCATGCCGATCTTGACCTCCTTGACCTGTGCTGCGGCTCGTTTCCCGATGCCGGTCGCCGCAACCGCGGCTGTCGCTACGCTGCCTTTGATCAGATGTCTGCGGTCGAGCATGTCCGTTTCCTCCTTATGGCGTTTTCACCGGCTCTCCGATTCTGAGCAGAGCCCCTTTCTCACATGCCGAGATAAGCCTTGCGCACGCGGTCGTTGGCGAGCAGCGCGTCGTGCGTTCCCGACAGCACGACCCGGCCCGTCTCCAGCACGTAGCCGCGGTCGCAGTATTCCAGCGCCTCCACCGCGCGTTGCTCGACGAGAAGGATCGTCAGCTTGCGCTCGCGACGGATGGCCGCGATACGCTCGAAGATCAGATCGGCAATCGTGGGCGCAAGCCCCATCGACGGCTCGTCGAGCATCAACAGCCGCGGCTCCGAGGCAAGCCCGCGTCCGATCGCCAGCATCTGCTGCTCGCCGCCGGACAAGGTGCCGGCGAGCTGGTCGCGGCGCTCCGCAAGCACCGGGAACAGGGTCAGGACGTAGTCGAGGTTGCGCGTCCAGGCCGCGCGTCCCGCCTCGGTATTGCCGCCCATCTCTAGGTTCTCGAGGACCGTCAAATTGGGAAACACCTGCCGGCCCTCGGGCACATGGGCGATGCCGAGGTGCGGGCGATCGCAAGGCCGCACGCCGAGCAGGTCCTTGCCCTCGAAGGTGATGCGCCCCCCGCTCGGCGCAACCACGCCGGAGATGGCCTTGAACAGCGTGGTCTTGCCGGCGCCGTTGGGTCCGACGATCGACACGAAGTCGCCCGGGCCGACCTCCACGGAGACGCCGCCGAGTGCCACCAGACCGCCATAGGCGACGCGGACGTCCTCAAGCTTGAGCACGGGCGCTCCACTTCTTTCCGAGATAGGCTTCGATCACCTTGGGGTCCTTCGTCACCACCGACGGCGTTCCTTCGGCCAGCGCCGCGCCGTGATCGAGAACGATGAACCGATCCGCAAGCCGCACCATCGCATGCATGGTGTGCTCGATGATGACGATGGTCATGCCGTCTGCGGCGAGCTTGCGGATCACCGCCAGCATTGCCTCCACCTCGGCAGCGCCGAGGCCGGCCAGCGTCTCGTCGAGAAGCAAGAGCTTCGGCTTGCCGGCAAGCGCTCGGGCCAGCTCGAGAAGCCGGATCTGCTGGGTCGTGATGCCGCCGGCTGTCAGGCCCGCAGCATCCGACAGGCCGACCTGCTCGAGCGCCGCGTGCGCGAGCCGATAGGCCTCCGCGTCGGACTCGGTCGCCACGTAGGCGCCGATGACGACGTTGTCGAGCACGCTCAAGCGCGCGAACGGACGCGCCACCTGAAACGTGCGCCCGACGCCCAGTCGTGCGATCCGGTTCGGCGCCAGGCCGCGGATGCTTTGCCCGGCAAAGCGGACGCTGCCGCTGTCGGGGGCCGTGATGCCGTTGAGCAGGTTGAACAGCGTCGTCTTGCCGGCGCCGTTCGGGCCGATGATGCCGAGGATCTCGCCGGCACGCACCGTGAAGCTCACGTCCTGCACGGCTCTGAGCCCGCCGAAGCTCTTGGAGAGGCCGGACACCTCGAGCAGGGCTGCGCCATGCGTCCTCGCCGGCCGCCGTTCCAGATCAGCCAGCATCTCCTTGCTGGGCATCCGGGTGGCCGTTGCCGCTTGCGTCCCCGCGCCGGCGCTTCTCGACCGCCGCGCCAGCCAAGCGTCGCGCACACGCCAGTAGATGCCCTCGGGTGCGAACAGGATGACCAGGATGATGGCCATCCCGAACACCACGCCCTGGATGCCCGGCAGCCTGTCGCCGAGCTCCGCCTGCAGCGTCTCGGCGAGCGGGATGAGGATCGCCGCGCCGATCACCGGTCCCCAGGCGGTGCCGACCCCGCCGAACAGTGCCACGATGAGCGCCTGCGCCGAGGTCAGCATGCCGAACACGCTCGCTGGCGTGACCACCAGCAGCACCACGGCATAAAACCCGCCGATGGCGCCGGCCACCAGGCCCGACAGCACGATCGCCTTCAGCTTCCACCGGAATGTGTCGATGCCCGCCGCCTCTGCCGCGATCTCGTTCTGCTTGATGGCAAGCAGCGACATGCCGAAGCGCGACCGCTCGATCCCGAGCGACAGCAGCAGTGCCAGCAGCATCAATCCGAGCGCCACCACCGAGTAGACCCGGTTGTCGCCGAATTGCATGTAGGCGGCCGGGTTCTCGCGGTGCATCGGCAGCGACACCTCCTGGTAACCGAGCCATTCGAAGACGTAGAGCAGGGCCAGCGGGTAGGCGAGCATCGCCAGCGCGAAGTAGTGCCCTCTGAGGCGGAACGTCGGGTAGCCGATGATGAGGCCCGCGAGCGCACCGACTGCCGCCGCAATCGGAATGCCGATCCACGGGCTCAAGCCGAGATTGATGAGCCCCAGCGCCACCGTATAGGCGCCGAGGCCGAAGAACGAGGCATGGCCGAACGACACGAGGCCCGAGTAGCCGCTCAGAATGTTCCAGGAGAGCCCCATCGTCGCCCACACGGGCACCAGCGTCATCATGAGCTGGTAGTACTGGTTCTTCACCAGCAGGATGGCCACGAGGTAGGCCGCCGCGATCAGTGCGACCCAGCGGAGCGGCGAAGCTGCGCGAAATTGCGGCATCTCAAGCCCTCTGCGCGCTTCGGCCGTACAGCCCCTGCGGTCGCAGGAACACGATCAGCAGGAACACCACGAAGATCGCCGTATTCTGCAGCTGTGTCGGCAGGACGAGTGTGGAGAGCTGTTGCACGAGGCCGATCGTCATGCCGCCCCAGAAAGCGCCGACGATCGAGCCGAGCCCGCCCAGCACCACGCCCGCGTACATGACGATGACGAAGTCGAGCCCGACGTAGGGCTGGAAGGGCAAATAGCTTGCCACCAGTCCACCGGCGATGGCCGTGATTGCGGTGCCGATCGCGAAGGCGATGCGGTGGGCGCGGTCCACGTCGATGCCCATGTAGATGGCAGCCTCGGGGTTGTCGGCGGCCGCGCGCAGGGACTTTCCGAGCCTGGTCCGCGTGACGAACAGATAGAGGCCGATGCCCACCAGCAGCGAGACCACGAACGCCACGCCGCGCGCCTTGTTGATGAAGAAGCTGACATCGTTGCCGACGAACGGCCCGATCTCCCATGCGCTCGCCGACAGCGGCGTCTTGATCGAGGCGACCTCGGAGCCGAACAGCAGAAGGCCGCCGTTCTGCAGCACCAGCGCGATGCCGAGCGTCAGGATGAGCTGCGCGTAGTGGCCTTCCCCTTCCAGGGACGCCACGCGCATGCCCGTCACCCGCGAGATCAGGAGCTTGTGCAGCAGATAGCCGAACACGTACAGCGCGGGCCCGGCCAGGATCGCCGCCACGATGGGACCGGCGTAGGGCCCGAGGAATGCGAGGACGCCGAAGCCGGCGAACGCGTACCAGGCAAAGTACATGCCCAGCATCATCAGATCGCCCTGGGCGAAATTGATGACGCGCATCACCCCGAAGATGATGCCGAGGCCGGTGCACATGAGACCGTACAGCGCGCCGATCAGGAGGCCTGCGGCGAGCGCTTGCAGGAAATTCTCGAGCAGGATGAGACCGGGGCTCACGCGCGCGCCCGTCCATTGGGTGTCGACACTTTGCCGGGTGCGGTGGGGTCGCTGTCGGGCCCCATTCCAACGCCGCCCGACGGCGGGTCGCTCATGATCGTCATCTGGCGTCCTCTCCCCCGAGGTTCGTCATCGTTTTTTTGCTACTGCCTAGTGTTCGGCTGTTGGCGCGGAGCTGTCAATGTGCAGTTGCACGCAGCGTTGGGGCTTTCTGCTGGCGCCGGGCAGGGCTACGATGCCGAGGCAATAGCTCGAACGGCCCCGACAAGAGCCGATGAACGGGAGGCGCCCATGCCACGCCTGTCCATTTGGCGGTCGCACGCCTTGCGGCGAGCCGCATTTGTCGACACCTCGCTTGCGCATGGGCGCCCCATCAACTCACGAGTCAATTGCATCGACCAGGGAGGAAATGAGCCATGCCATTCGTCAACATTCGCATCCTCGAAGGCCACTCTCAGCAGCGCAAGGACGAGATCTCCAAGCGCGTCACCGAGGCCATCTCGACCATTGCCGAGGTGCCCAAGGAGGCGATCTGGGTGGTGTGGGAGGACATCAAGCCCACCGACTGGTACGTCGGCGACAAGACGGTTGCGCGGCTGAAGGCCGGGACATGAGCCATGCCGAACGTCGAGATCCGCGATGCGCGGTTTCGGTCGGTCGTCGGCGATGACGTCTCGTTCGAGCAGCTCGGCACGGGCTTTCTGTTCACCGAAGGCCCGGTCTGGCATCCGCATGAGCAGCATCTGACCTTCAGCGACATGCCCGGCGACGTCATGCGCCGTTGGGATGCCGCGAGCGGCGTGCGCGTCTTCCGCCAGCCGTGTGCCATGTCCAACGGGCTCATCTACGACACCAGAGGCAGGCTGGTGATCTGCGAGCACGCAACGAGCCGCGTCACGCGGCTCGAGGCGGATGGGACGCTGAGCCCGCTTGCCAGCCATTGGCAGGGCAGGGAGCTCAACAGCCCCAACGACATCGCCCGCCGCGGCGACGGCTCGTTCTACTTCTCGGACCCGACCTACGGCCGCGCCAAGTACTTCGGCTTGCCGAGGCCCCAGGAGCTCGCTTTTCAAGGCGTCTACTGGATCGACCCGGAGGGCCGCCTGCGGCTGATCGCTGACGACTTCAAGCAGCCGAACGGGCTCTGCTTTTCGCTCGACGAGAAGCGCCTCTTCGTCAACGACACCGAGCGTCAGCACATCCGCGTCTTCGACATTGCAGCCGATGGCCACGCGTCCGGCGGCAAGGTCTGGGCGGAGACGAAAGGGGAGGGAGCCGGTGCGCCCGACGGCATGAAGATCGATGCCCTGGGCAACCTCTACTGCTGCGGCCCCGGCGGCATCCACGTGTTCGATCCGGATGCGCGGTCGCTCGGCGTCATCCGGGTGCCCGAATACGTGGCCAACTTTTGCTGGGGCGATGGCGATTATCGGAGTCTGTTCATCACCGCCTCGACGTCGCTCTATCGCGTCCGCACGCTGATTCCCGGCCGGCCGATTTTCTAGAAGTCCCGAGCGCGGAGTCTCGATTGGCGATTCCGCGCTCTCCCTTGTGCCTCAGGGACGGCTGTTGTTGCGCTGGCGGGCCATCGGTCCTTATGCTGGCCAACGCCCCTCGATCAAAGGCGGATACAACGCATGGGCTGGTCGATAAGGCTGTTCGATGTCGGCGGCACCGCCGTCCGCATCCACTTCACCTTCTTCCTGCTGCTGGCATGGATCGGTGCGGTCCACTGGATGCGGGGTGGGCCCGCCGAGGCCTTTGCGGGCGTGCTCTTCATCGCCATCCTCTTTCTGTGCGTGGTCCTGCACGAGTTCGGGCACGTGTTCGCCGCACGCCGTTACGGGATCAAGACGGCCGACGTGACTTTGCTGCCGATCGGCGGCGTCGCCTCGCTGGAGCGCATGCCCGAGAAGCCGAGCCAGGAGATCGTGGTGGCGCTCGCCGGACCCGCAGTCAATCTCGTCATCGCGCTGGTCCTCATCATCGTGCTTGGTGCCAGGTTCGATCTTTCGCAGATGACACAGCTCGAGCAGGCGCAGTCCACGCTGCTCGGTCGCGTGGCGGCGGCCAACGTGGCGCTGCTTGTGTTCAATCTCATTCCAGCATTTCCAATGGACGGCGGCAGGGTGTTGCGTGCGCTGCTCGCCGTCCCCCTCGGCTTTACGCGCGCAACGCGTGTTGCTGCCGGGATCGGTCAGGGGCTGGCCGTCGTCTTCGCCTTCTTCGGACTGCTCGGCAATCCGCTGCTGGTGCTGATCGCGGCGTTCATCTTCCTGGCGGCCAGCGGCGAAGCCGGCTACGTGCAGGCGCGCGAGTACATGCGCGGCTACCTGGCCGGACAGATCATGATCTCCGAGTTCCAGTCGCTCAAGCCCGAGTCGACCGCCGACGAGGCGGCGCAACTGCTTCTGCGCACCACGCAGCAGGAATTTCCCGTCGTCGACGACGCCGGCATCCTGCGCGGGCTCTTGACCCGCAACGCGCTGATCGCGGGCCTCAGAGACGACGGCGGCACCACGCCCGTGTCCCGTCTGATGCTCGAGAACATTCCGACGGTGCCGCAGAATGCCTGTCTCGACAACGTGTTCCCGACGCTGCAGCGCGAGCCCGGCGTGGTCGGTGTCGTCGATGCGGGACGCCGCCTCGTCGGCTATATCAGCGCGGAGAACCTGGCCGAGCTCGTCATGATCCACTCGTCGCGCTCGGCGCGAGGGCAGCAGCCGGCGCCGGCAGCACCCGCCGGCGTCCGCGGCTGACGCACAGCGAGGCGGCAACGGCGAAAGCGCCGTCACCGCCGGCGCATCGTTGCATCAATAGCCGGGGCAGACCCAGCGGTGACGGTACCTGCTGTACCAGCAGTTGTCGTAATAGCCGTCATCGAGGAAGCCGAAGAACGGGCCGCCGCGGAAATGCCGGTGGCGAAAGCCGTGACCGCCAAAATGCCCGTGGCGGAAGCCGAACCCGCCCACGTTGGGATGGGCGCCGCCACCGCTGACATGGCCGCCACCGTCGAAGTGGCCTCCGCCACCCATATGACCACCACCGCCGAAGTGGCCGCCACCGCCGCCCATATGACCCCCGCCGCCAAATCCGCCGCCGCCAAAGCCGCCGTGGCCACCTCCGCCGCCGCCAAAGCCGCCGTGGCCACCTCCGCCGCCGCCACCATGGCCCCCGCCGCCACCACCGCGCACGAGCATGATCGCGGCATCACTAGTACCGGAGATTTGGCCGGAGCTCGGCATCGCGCCGGCCGCGGCAGTGCCGAGCCCGAGCGCCAGCGCGGTTGCGCAGCCCAGAAGAGAAAGCCTGTATGTCATGTGTCGGTACTCCTTGCGCACATTGGACGCAGTTCTTGCGCTGAGCGACGTCGCATCAGCGGGAAGCGAGTTATTGGGAGATCGTTTCGGCCAGTTTCTTTTATGCCGATATCGGCATCGCGCTGCCGAGTGGTAATGCGTCATCCATACTCACCACACGTTTCAAAACGCAGGTGGCGTGCGAAAACCGTCCCGTGCTCACGCACGTTTGAAAAATAATCAGGCCGCGCACTTATTGCGGCGGGTTTCTCCCGCGCACCTTCGCGATGACGGAAATGTAAGCTCACTTTGGTGTGAGAGGGCCTGCTGCAGCGCACGCTCAGGGCGCATTTATGTCTTGCGCCTGCACGCAATTGTGCACACGCACTGTCCAAAAATCACGACGAAAAGGACATCGATCATGAGCATGAGCTTCAGAACAATCGCGGCGTCGGCTCTGTTGGCGCTCAGCCTGATCGCCGGCGGCGCAAATGCCTACGCCGCAAGCGCCACTGGCGAGTACGATAGTTATCCGGCTTGGGCACAGCGCGCCTTCGAGCCGAACGGCGGAGGCTGATAACAACAACGCGAGCACGTGGCGGGGCAAAACCCGCCACGCCCTCATTTTATCGAGCCCCAGCGCCAATTGCGCACGTATGAGCCGGCTCGTTCCTCATTTCACACAAGACGCGTATGTCTTGTGCGTGGAATGCACCGGGAATTTGTAAACGGCCCGGCGAAATCGAAATCCTTTTGCATTGCCGATGGGGATTTTCGATCGCCGACCCATCGCCGCACAACGGTGTGAGCAGACCGTGTGAGCATATCGGGCGGCATCGCCCGCCCGGCCGCATCATGCGATCGAGATAAGCCGCCGCTCTTCCACCCGATCCTGCCGCGTCGCCTCAGCTTGGCGCTGGTCCTGCGCAGCCGCGTAGGAGTATCCTGCGCCCGCGGCGCGCACACGGGCCGAAAAAGTCGAGGAAACGACGGAGGACAAGGGGCGATGCAGACCCTCAAGATCGGCGATGTCACGATCACCAGCATCATCGAGCGCGATGGACCCTGGCGGAAGCCGGAGGACATGTTCCCCGCCTATGACCCGGAGATCGGCCGCCGGCACCTCGCAGAGTTGGATCCGGTCGTGTTCGATCCAGCCAGCGGCCGCATGGTCATCACCTACCAGACCTTCGTCGTGCGCACGCCACGGCACATGGTCCTGATCGACACCTGCACCGGCGAGGACAAGGGCTATCCTCCGCCCATGGACTTTCCCAAGCAGCTCTGGCTCGACAACTTCCGCGCCGCGGGCTTGAGCTTCGAGGACATCACGCACGTCTTCTGCACGCATCTGCACATCGACCACACCGGCTGGAACACGATGCTGCGCAATGGCCGCTGGGTGCCGACGTTCCCCAACGCCAAGTACATCTTCCACAAGGACGAGTACGCCTACTGGGAAGCGGCCACCGCGCGCGGCGCCAACCCGCCGGGCAACGTGTGGACCTACAATTGCCGGCCCATCGTCGAGGCCGGCCAGGCCCTGCTCGTGGACGACACCTACCAGCTCGACGACACCTTCTCGCTGACGCCGACGCCAGGCCATTCACCGCATCACTGCTGCGTCGACATCCGCTCGCGTGGCCAGCATGCGGTGGTGACGGGCGACATGATGCATCACGCGCTGCAGTGCCGGGAGCCCGGCTGGTCGACCATCTTCGACACCGACAAGCAGCAGGCCGCGCAGTCCCGCCGTCGCTTTCTGGCCGGCGTGGCCGACACGAGCAGTCTGGTCCTGCCGATCCACTTCCCGAGCCCCACCGTCGGCCGTATCGCGGCAGACGGCGAGCGCTTTCGCTACAACTTCGTGCGGTAGAGAGGGTGCCGGCCGGCGCGTGCGCCGCGCCAGCCGCGCTGGCGACGCGTGCCCGCCGACATCGCCGAGACAACGCCTCGTGACACTGTGGAGGCAAGCAGCATGCGTGACATGATCATGGTCGGGTTCCTGCAGGCCCAGAACTGCTCGAATTTCGCAGGCTCCTGGCGCCATCCCGACTCGCGCAGCGATTTCATGTCGCCCGACTACTACGCCCACATCGGCAAGGTGCTCGAGGCCGGCAAGTTCCAGCTCGGCTTCTTCGACGACCGGCTCGGCATGCCGGAGTTTCACGGCGGCCGCTTCGCGGAGGCCGTCGCGCACGGCATCCGCTGCGTCAAGATGGACCCGATCGCCTGCCTCATGCCGATGGCCATGGGGACCACGCGGCTCGGTCTCGGCGCGACGTATTCCACCACCTACTATCATCCCTTCCACGTCGCGCGCCTGTTTCAGACCCTCGATCTGATGACGCGGGGGCGCGCCGCGTGGAACGTTGTCACCTCGATGAACGACGTCGAGGCGCGGAACATGGGGCTCAAGGAGGCCGTCGAGCACGACGCGCGCTACGACCGCGCCGACGAGTTCATGCAGGTCGTCCATGGCCACTGGGACACCTGGGCCGACGATGCCCTGATCGTCGACAAGTCCACCGGGCGCTTCGCCGATCCCGAGAAGGTGCGCCGTCTCGGCCACGAAGGGCAGCATTTCCGCTCGCGCGGGCCCTTCACGGTTCCGCGCTCACCGCAGGGCCGCCCGGTCATCATTCAGGCCGGCCAGAGCGGTCGGGGACGACGCTTCGCTGCGCAGTGGGGCGAGCTCATCTTCACCAGCAATCCCAACCTGGAGCCGGCGAAGAAGACCTACGCCGAGCTCAAGGCCGATGCCGGGCGCCACGGCCGCAATCCCGATCACATGAAGATCGCCACCCTCTGCCATCCGGTGGTCGCCCCGACCAAGGCCGAGGCCGAGGACAAGTTCGCGCTCATCGAGCGCCTGCCGCTCGAGGTCGACTCGCTGATGCTGCTGTCGGAGGCGACCAACTTCGACTTCGGCTCCAAGCCGCTCGATGAGCCCTTCACGGACGCCGAGCTTGCGCGCTTCACCGGCACGCAGTCGGGGCGCGACCGGGTCGTCGCTGCGCTCGGCGACAGGAAGCCGACACCGCGCGACTTCATCACCATCACGCGTCGCGGCAAGCTGCCGCCGCCCTGGGTCGGCGATCCCAAGACCGTCGCTGACACCTTCGAGGAATGGTTCACGGCGCCCGCCTGCGACGGCTTCGTCGTCGGCGCGGCCTGCGTGCCCGGCAGCTACGAGGATTTCGTCACGCTCGTCATCCCCGAGCTGCAGCGTCGCGGCCTTTTCCAGAAGGACTACAAGGGCGCGACGCTGCGCGACAATCTCGGCTTGCCCCGCCCCGAGGTTTCCGCCAAGCGCTGAGAGCGGCGCGCGACTTTGAGCGCAGGCGCCTTTAGTCCAGCACCACCACGCCAGGCTCGCCCTCGCTCGCGTGACCGACGACCCGCGCCGCGGGATATCCGCCCTGCCTGATCGTCTGCACGAGGCGATCGGCACTCTCCGGCGCGCAGGCGACCAACAGGCCGCCGGACGTTTGCGGATCGGTGAGCAGATGCCGCCGCCAGTCCGCCAGGCCCGCGGGCAGGCGGACGGCCTCGCCATAGCTCGCCCAGTTGCGATGCGATGCTCCCGTCACGAAGCCCTCCCTCGCGAGTTGCATCGCATTGCCGAGCAGAGGCACGTCGCCTGCGCGGATGGTCAGGGAGAGTTTCGAGCCGCGCGCCACCTCGAGCGCATGCCCGAGCAGGCCGAAGCCGGTGACGTCGGTGATGGCATGCACGTCCTTGTCCCGAGCCAGCTCCGCTCCGATGCGGTTGAGCAAGGTCGTCGTGGCGATCATCTCGGTGTAGCCGGCGGGCGGCAGCGCGCCCTTCTTGATGGCCGCGGAATAGATGCCGACGCCGATCGGCTTGGTGAGGATGAAAGCGTCGCCGGCCCGCGCATCTGCGTTGCGGCGCACGTGCTCCGGCCTGCAGATGCCGATCACGGCCAGGCCGTAGACGGGCTCAGGGCAATCGATCGAGTGCCCGCCGGCCACCGGAATGCCGGCCGAGGCGCAAATGGCCGCTCCACCCTTCAGGATCTCGCGCACCATCTCGGGCGGGATCTTCTCGACGGGCATGCCGAGGATCGCCAGCGCCATGATCGGCTTGCCGCCCATGGCATAGACGTCGGAAATCGCGTTGGTCGCCGCGATGCGCCCGAAGTCGTGAGGATCGTCCACCATCGGCATGAAGAAGTCGGTCGTGGCAATGATGCAGGTGTCGGAGTCGAGTTGCCACACCGCGGCATCGTCGGCGGTCTCCGTGCCGACGAGGAGCTGCTTGTAAGGTGCCGCCAGCGGCTGATCGGCGAGCAGCTTCTGCAGCACCGACGGCGCCAGCTTGCAGCCGCAGCCGCCGCCATGCGCGAGGCTCGTGAGCTTGATTGCCGGGGCGTTCATTGCCTTCTCCTCCAAAGCTCGATCGACCGGTTGCGGCGCGCGCACTTGCATGCGCGCGCCGTGCTCTCGGTCAGGCCGTCACCTGCTTCGCGGTGATCCTGTAAGCAAACGTGTCCGGGTCGAGGCAGTCCAGGCGTCCCGCAGCCGTCTCCGCCTGCGGATACATGAGGAACTCGACCGCGGGCCCCTTGGCGCCGGGCAGCACGACATCGTGCGCGACGTTGTAGGCGAGCCAGTTGCCCTCCCACGCGCCGAACAGGGCCTTGCGCGCTTCCACGACCTTTGCGTCGGTCAGTGCGAGGTTGCTGGGCGGCTCCTCGAGCGCCACCTTGCGCACGTCGGCCGGATCGACGGGGACCCAGCCGAAGCCCGACAGGTAAACCTCCGCGCGGCAGTGCTGCGCCTTGGTCACGACCTCCGAGCCGGCGCCGAGGCTCTTGTAGCCGAACTGCGAAGGTGCAACGCGCAGACCATAGATGTCGCGCGCCGGCAGCCCCGCTGCGCGCGCCAATCCGACATAGAGCGCATTGAGATCGGCGCACTTGCCGGTCAAGTTGCCGCTCTTCAGCATGGACGCGATATCGCCGATGCCGCAGCCGCGCGTCTTGGCATTGCGGGAGGTGTTCTCGACCACCCATTCGTAAATGCGGCGCGCCTTGTCGACGTCGCTGGTCGCACCCGCCGTGATCTTGTCCGACGTCTCTTTGACGATGCCGTCGACCGGAATAAGCGCGGTTCCCGCTGTGTAGAGCTTGCGCTCGTCCGCCGACAGAGCCGGCGCGCTGCCCGGCTTGCCGAGATCGACCGCGCGGTCGCGCGTGGAGAACTTGCTCGTGACCTCGACTACGGGCGCCTTCTCGCCCTGGTCCCAAGTGACGTGCAGGAACTCGGCACCGTACTTGGCGTCGCGCTTGATCTCGGCCGTCTTTGCATTCGTGGTCCACGTGCTGCCGCCCGGCTTGAACCAGTCCTGCGCGCTGAACGCCGGCAGCGGCACCCAGGCCTGCACCTCGCCCTGCACAGCGCCGATCTCCAGGCGCGTCACGGTCTGGAAGCTGCGCCATGCACCGGGTTTGGGCGCGAACGTCGTCGCCTGCGCCAGTGCCGACCCGGGCAGCACTGCGGCAGCCGCAAACGCGCCGCCGCTCATCAGGATCTCGCGCCTGTTCATCGTCATGTCTGTCGTCTCCCTGGTCCGATTAGGGGCCTACTCATGTCTACGTGCAGAAATCGCATCGAGCGCGGCGAGAACGTCCGCGCGAGTCCAATCGAGATCGCCTTCGACGAGCAGGCGCGGCTGAAGGCGTGCGTCGAGAACGAACGTCGTCGGCAGAGCCGTGACGCCCCACGCCTTGGTCACGGCGCGATCGCCGTCGAGCAGCACAGGGAAGTTGACCGGCGACGTCTCGAGGAAGCGCTGCACCCGCACGGGCACCTCGGCGACATTGACGGCGAGGACGCTCAGCTTCTCACTCGGGGTGCGCTCGACGAGCCGGCTCAGTGATGCAAGCTCCTCGCGGCATGGCTCGCACCACGTCGCGAAGAAGTGAACGAGCACCGGCCGGCCAGCCTGCTCCTGGAGCTTGCGCTCGCTTCCGCCGAGCTCGAGCAGTGCGAAATTCGGTTTGGGAGAATCAGGCGCGATCTGCAGTTGGCGCTGGACCGCGGTTGCCGCGGGCGGCGTCGTCTGGGCGAGGCCATGGCCCGCACCCGTGATGCCCACCGTCGCGGCGAGCATCAGCGCAGCCAAAACCACCGGGCCTATGCGGCAGGTCTCTCCGCAATATCGAGCTTGTGTGCCCCGAATCTCGGGAGCAACGCGATCGCGCATATGGAAGCTACTGGTAGCAACCCTTGCGCGCGACCGTCAATCGGTCGGAGGAGAAGAAGTGTCGAGACGGGACTCCCGCGTCATAGCGCCTCGCGCATCGGCACGGCGATGCTGCGATGCGGCTCGTTTTGGTCGGATAAAGTCTCTTCGCCGTAGCGGGCAAATCTCTTCGCAGTAGCGGGATGGCCAGTCGTGATAACCCGAATCCGCGGCAAAAGCAGCGCAGCAATTCTCAGTATGCGCACAATGCGCGGCGCCAGTTCGGTGCAAGTGAAGGTGATGAGTCTCCCTCAGTTCCTTGAATTAGAATAAGTATCGGCGAAACTCACTGATTTTGCGTCGCAAAATTGACCCGGGTGGCAGTTTGTATTAACTTCTTTCAACTTCGGCCGCGCTGTTTTTTTTCAGCCGGCGCGAGGCCCTAGAGGAGGACACCCACCCCATGAACATTGAGGTCTCTCGGCGGCACTTCATGAAGCTCGCCGGGGCTGGCATGGCAGGGTCGGCCATTACAGCATTCGGCTTTGGGGAGGCGGAGGCGCAAGTCGCTGCTCACGTCAAACCCTTCAGGCTTATCCAAACCAAGGAAGCGCGCACCATCTGCCCGTACTGTGCGGTGAGCTGTGGCATGATGGTCTTTGCAGCGCCGAGCAAGACCGCGAACGGGAAGTTGGAGGTCACCCATATCGAGGGCGACTCGGACAATCCGGTCAATCGCGGGACGCTGTGCCCGAAGGGCGCGGCCGCAATCGACTACATCCGGTCCAAGACGCGGGTGCAATACCCGATGTACCGCAAGCCCGGCGCCGACAAGTTCGAGCGCGTGAGCTGGGACTTTGCGATGGATCGCATCGCCAAGCTGATGAAGGAGGACCGCGACGCCAACTTCATCGAGAAGAACAAGGACGGCGTGACCGTCAACCGCTGGCCGACCATGGCTTTTCTGTCGGGCAGCTCATTGACCAACGAGGGAGGCTGGCTGACCTACAAGGTCGCGCGCGGCCTTGGTCTGTTACAGATCGAAAACCAGGCGAGGATTTGACACGGACCGACGGTGTCCAGTTTGGGCCCAACATTCGGTCGCGGTGCAATGACAAACAGCTGGACGGACATCGGCAACGCTGATGTCGTCTGGATCATGGGTGGAAACGCCGCCGAGGCCCACCCGTGCGGATTCAAGTGGGTCACCGAGGCGAAGCACAATCGCGGTGCCAAGCTGATGGTGGTCGACCCGCGGTTCACGCGGTCGGCGGCGGTGGCGGATCACTACGCGCCCATTCGCGCTGGGACCGACATCGCGTTCCTGTCGGGCGTCATCAACTACCTGCTGGCGAACGACAAGATCCACAAGGAGTACGTGCGCCACTACACCAACGCGGCCTATCTGGTGAAGGAGGGCTACGGCTTCAGCGAGGGCCTGTTCTCCGGATACGACGAAGGCAAGCGCGCGTACGATCGCAGCAGCTGGGAATACGAGATCGGTCCGGACGGCTTTGCCGTGCGCGACATGACGCTCGAGGACCCGCGCTGCGTCTTCCAGCTGATGAAGAAGCACTTCGCGCCGTATACGCCCGAAGTGGTCTCGCGCGTCACCGGCACGCCGCAGGACAAGTTCCTCAAGGTGTGTGAATGGGTGGCTTCGACCGCCAATGGCGAGCGGGCCATGACCATCATGTACGCGCTCGGCTGGACGCAGCATTCCTCGGGCGCGCAGAACATCCGCTGCGCGGCGATGATCCAATTGCTGTGCGGCAACATCGGCATTCCCGGCGGCGGCGTGAACGCATTGCGCGGTCACTCCAACGTGCAGGGCATCACCGATGTCGGGACGCTGACGGCGGCAATTCCGGGCTACCTTGCGTTGCCCACCGACAGCGAGCCTACGCTGGAGTCGCATCTGGCCAAGCGGACGTTCAAGCCGCTGCAAGCGAACCAGACGAGCTACTGGCAGAACTACCGGAAGTTCTTCGTGAGCTTCCTGAAGTCGTTCTACGGCGAGAAGGCGACGCCGCAGAACAGCTTCGGCTACGACTGGCTGCCCAAGCTCGACGTGGCTTACGACTGCCTGCGCATGTTCGAGACCATGTACCAGGGCAAGACCAATGGTCTCATCTGCCAGGGCTTCAACCCGGTGATGGCGATCGCTCACAAGAACAAGAGCATCGCCGGCCTGTCGAAGCTCAAGTTCCTTGTCAGCATCGACCCGATCGAGACTGACACCGCGCGGTTCTGGGAAAATCATGGCGAGTTCAACGACGTTGAGACCGCCAAGATCCAGACCGAGGTGTTCATGCTCCCGGTCACGTCGTTCGCCGAGGAGGAGGGCAGTCTCACCAACTCCAGCCGCTGCATCATGTGGAAGTGGCGGGCTGCGGATCCGTATTTCGAGTCCAAGACGGATGTGAACATCCTCGCGGATCTCTTCCTGCGCATCCGCAAGCTGTACGAGAAGGAAGGCGGCAAGGGCGTCGAGCCCCTGCAGGCCCTCGACTGGAGCTACAAGAACCCGGCGGAGCCGCAGCCCGATGAGCTCCTCAAGGAGCTCAACGGCAAGGCGCTGGTGGATCTGAAAGACGCGGAAGGCAAGGTCGTCAGAGCGGCCGGCTCGCAGCTCGCGAGCTTCGGCGAGATGCGCGATGACGGCTCTACTGACGGCGCCATGTGGATCTACACCGGCGTCTACGGTCCCGCAGGCAACCTGGCCCAGCGGCGCGACAACAGCGATCCGTCCGGGCTCGGTGTCTATGGAAACTGGGGCTTCAGCTGGCCGGCCAATCGGCGGATCCAGTACAACCGCGCGTCCGCGGACCCGCAAGGCAAGCCGTGGAGCGAGAAGAAGAAGTACATGTACTGGGACGGCCAGCGCTGGTCCGGGCCGGACGTGCCGGACTACGTGCCGACCATTCCGCCGGAGAAGGCGACCGGTCCCTTCATCATGAACCCGGAGGGCGTCTCCCGCCTGTGGGTCCGGGGCTTGATGACGGACGGGCCTTTCCCGGTCCACTACGAGCCCTTCGAGTCGCCTGTGGCCAATCCCTTGTTCCCGAAGATCCGGGGCAACCCGGCGGCGCGGGTGTTCAAGGGCGATATGGAGGTCTTCGGTGACGCGAAGGAGTTCCCGATCGTCGCGACGACCTACCGCCTCGTGGAGCACTTCCACTACTGGACCAAGGGCGTCCACATGAACGCGGTCTTGCAGCCCGAGTTCTTCGTGGAAATGTCGGAGGAGCTTGCAAAGGAGAAAGGCATCAAACCCGGCGGCTGGGTCAGAGTCTGGTCGCATCGCGGCTCGGTCAAAGGCAAGGCTGTCGTCACCAAGCGGCTGAAGCCGCTCAAGATCGACGGCCGGACCGTGCACTCGGTGGGACTGCCGCTGAACTTCGGCTTCATCGGCGAAGCCAAGAAAGCATCGCCGATCAACTCGTTGACGCCGCCGGTCGGCGACGCCAATGCGCAGACGCCGGAGTACAAGGCGTTCCTGGTCGATATCGAGCCCATCGTCGGGCCGGTGGCATAGGGAGGCGCGCCATGTTTCCTCCAATTGCAAATCCCTCCACCGGGCCTGCCGAGGCGAAGTTCGGGGAGAAAGACCTGATCCGGCGCTCGGCCTCCACGGTCACACCGCCAGCCAAGCGGCAGACCGAGGTGGCCAAGCTGATCGACGTCTCCAAGTGCATCGGCTGCAAGGCCTGCCAGACGGCATGCCTCGAGTGGAACGATCTCCACGAGGAGATCGGCGTGAACGTGGGGGTCTACGACAACCCCCACGATCTGACGCCGAACACCTGGACGCTGATGCGTTACACGGAGTGGGATAATCCGCAGAGCGGCAATCTCGAGTGGCTGATCCGCAAGGACGGCTGCATGCATTGCGAGGACCCGGGGTGCCTCAAGGCCTGCCCGGCGCCCGGAGCGATCGTGCAGTACTCCAACGGCATCGTCGACTTCGTGCACGAGAACTGCATCGGCTGCGGCTATTGCGTGAAGGGATGCCCGTTCAACATCCCGCGCATCTCGCAGGTCGATCACAAGGCCTACAAGTGCACGCTCTGCTCGGACCGGGTCGCGGTCGGCCAGGGCCCGGCATGCCAGAAGGCGTGTCCGACCCAGGCCATCGTGTTCGGCACCAAGGACGAGATGAAGCAGTGGGCCGACAAGCGCATCGCGGACTTGAAGTCGCGCGGCTTCGACAAGGCGGGCCTTTATGATCCGCCAGGCGTGGGCGGCACGCACGTGATGTACGTTCTGCATCACGCCGACCAGCCGCAGCTCTACGCCGGCCTTCCCAACAACCCGAGGATCAGTCCGATCGTCGAGATGTGGAAGGGTGTCAGCAAGTACGCCGGCATGGCCGTGATCGGGCTCACCGCGGCAGCAGGGCTGCTCCATCATGTCCTGCAAGGGCCGAACCGTGTTTCCGAGGAAGACGAGGAGAACGCGGATAAGCTGGCGGGAGGAAAGCCGTGAGCAGCCACGACAAGGGCGAGGCACACATTCGTGTGCCCCGCTATTCAGGCAGCGCCCGCATCAACCACTGGATCGTGGCGATCAGCTTCGTGCTTTTGCTGCTGAGCGGGCTGTCGCTGTTCCATCCGAGCCTCTACTGGCTCAGCGGACTGTTCGGAGGCGGTGCTACCGTGCGCTGGCTCCATCCCTGGATCGGCGTGGTGCTGGTGGTCGGCTTCATCGGCCTTTTCATCCGCTTCTTCGCACAGAACCTGCCCGAGACCACCGACTTCGTATGGCTCGCCCGCATTCGCGACGTGCTGACGGCCAGGGACCAGTATCTGCCGGAGGTGGGCAAATACAATGCCGGCCAGAAATTCGTGTTCTGGTCGCAAGCGATCCTCGTGGCCACGCTGTTCATCACGGGCCTCGGCCTTTGGCAGACGGGGCTGTCGTACGTCGAGGAGCTGTTCGGCTTCAAGGCGACCATCGAGCAGCTCAGGCTGGCGGCCTTGATCCATGCCGGCGCCGCTGTGCTGGCGATTACCATCTGGATCATCCACGTCTATGCGGCGATCTGGGTGCGTGGCACAATCTCGGCCATGACGCGCGGCTTCGTGACCGGTGGCTGGGGCTGGCGGCATCACCGCAAGTGGCTGCGCAGCGAAGTGGAAAAAGGCGAGATCGAAAGGCCGAAGGTGACGGCGGCAGAGTAGTCCGAATTAGTCCGATCCTCGGTTCGAGGTGCTAATGTCTGATGTCGGCGGCCCAAGGCCGGGTACGATCATTGGGGAGGCGGCAAAACCGCCATTCGCCGTCCTCCCTAACCCATCCTCCCTGTTCCTCACCCGCTCGGAGCGGCTGGCGGCGCTCGCGCCAGGGCACGGGCTCGGGCCTTACCTGACGTTCCTTGCGGCGCTGACGCGCGCCCAGCACGACATCCTCCATGACCTGCCTCGGGCGGCTCTGCCGTCCTTCGAGCGCATCGGCCAGGCGCTGGAGCACGGCATGCCGCCGCTGGCGCGCGCCATGCTCGACGTCGACGACGTGGCGGACGCAACCGTTGCGCGCTTCTTGGCTCGCATGGCACGTGCAGAGGTTCCGCAGCAAACCTCTGTGGCTGTTGCCACGCTCGAGGCTCTCTCGCCCGAAGAGCGGCGCAAGGCCGTGGCCGCGGTGCTGCACGATCAGCCCGCAATTGCAGACGTCGCGCAGCGCGTGCTCATTCAGGCGGGTCTGCAGGTGCACATGGCGCGGCTGGCGGCATTGCTGCCCGCTGACGACTTGAAGCCGGTCGCCGATGGAGCCTGCCCCGCATGCGGCAGCGCGCCGATGACCAGCTCCGTCGTCGGCTGGCCCAAGGCGCACAACACCCGCTTCTGCACCTGCTCGCTGTGCGCGACCATGTGGAATGTGGTGCGCGTCAAGTGCGTGATGTGCGGCTCCCCCGACGGCATCGCCTTCAAGTCGATCGAAGGCCAGCCGGATACGATCAAGGCGGAGACCTGCGACAAGTGCCACAGCTACGTGAAGATCCTCTATCAGGTCAAGGACGCCGTCCTCGAGCCGATGGCGGACGACGTTGCAACGCTCGGGCTCGACATGCTGCTCGTCGCGGAGGGATGGAAGCGTGGCGGGCAGAACCCGTTTCTGCTGGGCTATTGAAACCCGCTATGACCGAGACGCAGCCCGTTAGCAGGTCGAAGCTTCCTTCCGTCGACCAGGTGTTGCGCACCGCGACGGGCAAGCTGGCTGTGGCGCGCTTCGGTCACGGGGCGACCGTGGGTGCCATCCGCAAGGCGGTTGCAGTTGCGCGCGTGAGCGTACGCAGCGGCGACGGCGCAGCCGCCGACGCAGCAGCCATGGCCGCCCGCGCCTTTGAGCTCCTCGAAGAGGCCGATGCGCCGAGCCTCAAACGCGTCTTCAATCTCACCGGCACAGTGCTGCACACCAACCTCGGCCGCGCCGTTCTGCCGGAAAGCGCCATAGCGGCCGCAATCGATGCCATGCGCTCGGCGGTGGCGCTCGAGTTCGACGTGGGCGGGGCGGCGCGCGGCGAGCGCGACGATCACGTGCGCGGCCTCATTCGGGAGCTGACCGGGGCGGAGGACGCAGCGGTCGTCAACAACAACGCCGGCGCGGTGCTGCTGGTGCTCAACACATTCGGATTGGGCAAGGACGCGATCGTCTCGCGCGGCGAGCTGATCGAGATCGGCGGCTCGTTCCGGCTGCCCGACATCATGCTGCGCGCCGGCGCGCGGCTGGTCGAGGTGGGCACCACCAACCGCACGCATTTCAGGGATTACAAGCAGGCGATTGCCGATTCGAGCGGTCTCATCCTCAAGGCACACACCTCCAACTATCTCATCCAGGGCTTCACCAAATCCGTGCCGGCACCGGAGCTCGCCGCCCTGGCGCGCGCGCACAATCTGCCGTTCGTGCACGATCTGGGCTCGGGTGCGCTCGTGGATCTGGCGCGCTATGGGCTGAAGCGCGAGCCGACCGTCAAGGAGGCGCTGGCCGAAGGCGCCGACCTCGTGACGTTCTCCGGCGACAAGCTGCTGGGCGGTCCGCAGGCCGGCATCATCGCTGGATCGAAGGAGCTCGTCGCCCGCGTTGCGAAAAACCCCATGAAGCGGGCGTTGCGCGTCGACAAGATCCGCCTCGCCGCGTTGGAGGCTGTGCTCAAGCTCTACCGCGATCCGGACCGGCTGCCCGAGCTGCTGCCGACGTTGCGCTACTTCGAGCGATCGCGCGCGGACATCGCAGCCGTTGCCGCGCGCCTGCGCGATCGCGTCGCCGGTGCGGCGGGTGAGGGCTATGGCGTGTCGGTCACCGAGTGCACGAGCCAGATCGGCTCCGGAGCCCTGCCGCTGGAGACGCTGCCGAGCGCCGGCCTGGCGATCGAGCCGCTCGCCCGCAAAGGGGCTGGCACGCAGCTCGAGGCGCTGGGGGCAGCCTTCCGCAGCCTGCCGATCCCCGTGATCGGCCGCGTGCACGATGGAGCCCTCATTCTCGATCTGCGCTGCCTCGACGATGAGGAGGGGTTCGTCGCGCAGCTCGCGCAATTGCCAGCGCGACTTGACGCTTCAGGAGCCCGGCATGATCGAGCCTAGCTCCGCCGCGGAGACAACCGGCACGGCCGCAGAGGACATGGCTGTGGCCGAGGCCGCCGCCGCGCAAGGGGATTACGACAGCGCGCTCGCGGTCTGGGTCAAGTACGGCCACGCCGGCAACGCGCGCGCCCAGGCTGAGATCGGCAACTGCTTCATGCGCGGATGGGGCGTGGAGCGCAACACGGACCTCGCGCACCAGTGGCTGAGCCTCGCGGCAAAGGCCGGCGACGCGCTGGGGCAGCGGCTGCTCGGCGACTTCTACTTCAACGGCGAGGGCGGCAAGCCGGATCGCGCCATCGCCGAGGAATGGTATGCGCGGGCGGCGCGTCAGGGCGAGCCTTATGCGCAGGACATGCTGTCCTGGATTCTCGTAGACGGCGATCACCGCAAGCCCGACTACGCGGGCGCCCGGCAATGGGCGCTCGAGGCCGCCGCGCAAGGGGTGGCGGCGTCCATGACCCGCCTTGGCCTGCTCTACAACAATGCCCTCGGCGTGGAGCGCGACACGGCGGCCGCGGCCCAGTGGTGGCGCAAGGCGGCGCTGCTCGGCGATGCCGACGGCCAGGCCATGCTCGGCGCAGCGTATTATCTGGGCGCGGGCGTCGAGCGCGATCCGGTGGCGGCGCTCGCCTGGCTGACGCGCGCACGGCGTGCCCGCAGCACGTTCGCCGACAGGTTCTACCTCGGTGTTCGCGACGCGTGCACGCCCGAGCAGCGCCGCGAGGCCGAGCGCCGCGCCGATGAACCACTCGAGCCCGCGGTGACCGCGTCATGATCGTCGGCACCGCGGGCCATATCGACCATGGCAAGACCGCGCTGATCAAGGCGCTGACCGGCGTCGAGACGGACCGGCTCAAGGAGGAGAAGGCGCGCGGCATCTCGATCGACCTCGGCTTCGCCTATTGGCCGCGCCCCAACGGCGAGATCATCGGCTTCGTCGACGTGCCTGGGCACGAAGGCCTCGTGCACAACATGCTGGCCGGCGCCACCGGCATCGACTTCGTCGTCCTCGTCATCGCCGCCGACGACGGCGTCATGCCTCAGACGCGCGAGCACCTCGCCATCATGGACCTGCTCGGGTTGCGGCACGGCGTCGTCGCCCTCAACAAGTGCGATCTCGTGGATGAGGACCGGTTGGCGGCCGTCAGCGGCGAGATCGAAGCCGTGCTAGCCGGCACGGGGCTCGAAGGCGCCGAGATCCTTCCTGTCTCGGCAGTCACCGGCGCCGGCATTCCGGCACTCGCACAACGCCTCGATCGGGCCTTGCAGGAGGTGGAGGCGCGCGCCGCGAGCGGACGCTTTCGCTTGGCCGTGGACCGCGTGTTCACGCTGGCCGGACTCGGCACGGCGGTGACCGGGACGGTCCTCTCGGGCCGGGTCCGGGTCGAGGATCGCGTGCTCGTCAGTCCGTCGGGGCTTGAGGCGCGCGTGCGCTCGATCAATGCGCAGAACAAGCCCGTCGAGGAGGGCGTAGCCGGCCAGCGATGCGCGCTGGTGCTCAGCGGGCCGCACATCGACAAGGAGGCGGTGCACCGCGGCGATGTGGTGCTCGATCCGGCGCTGCACGCGCCGGCTGCGCGCATAGACGCCAGTCTGCGCGTGCTGCCCTCCGAGCCCCGGCCGATCGGCCAGTGGTTCCCGGTGAGGGTTCACCACGCCGCGGCGGACGTCGCCGGGCGCATCGTCGTGCTGCGCGACACCCCGATCAATCCTGGCGAGAGCGAGTACGTGCAACTCGTTCTTGAGCGGCCCTTGGCGGCAGCGGCCGGCGATCGCTTCGTCATCCGCGACACGTCATCCAGCCGCACCGTCGGCGGCGGCGCGTTCATCGATCTGCGCGCGCCCGAGCGCCGCCGGCGCACACCCGAGCGCCGCGCCGAGATCGACGCCATGGCCGAGCGCAATCCCGTCCAGGCGCTGGCACGCGTGCTCGAAGGGCCCGGCGGATGGATCGATTTCGATGCCTTCTGCCGCGACCGGGCCATCGGCGCTGAGACCGCCGCACGCATCGAGGCCGATCTGGGGCTGGTCCTGCTCGAGCAGGGAGCCGCGCGCATGGCCATGCTGCCGCAAACGTGGGAGCGGCTGCGCGAGCGCATCGGCCGCACCCTCGATGCGTTCCACAGCGAGCGGCCTGACCTGCCGGGCATCGGTGTCGAGCATCTGCGCAAGGATGACAAGCCCATCCTGCCCGCGCCGATATTCCTGGCGGCGCTGCGCAGGCTGTCCGGCCTCGGCGAGCTGGTGCTCGACCGCACCTGGGTGCGCCGCCCTGGCCATCAGGTCAAATTCTCCGCCGAGGAGGAAAAGCTCTGGAGCCTCATCCGGCCGCGGCTCGCGGGCGAGCCGTACCGGCCGCCGCGCGTGCGCGACATCGCCAGGGCCATGGACATCGACGAGACCTTCGTGCGCCGCCTCATGCGCATGGCCGCGCGCCGGGGCGACGTGGAGGAGATCGCTCACGACCACTTCTTCCTGCGCCCCGTGGTGCAGCGCATGGCGGAGATCGCCATGGAGGTTGCGGCCGCCTCGGAAACGGGTAGGTTCACCGCCGCCGAGTTCCGCGATCGGCTGCACAACGGCCGCAAGGTGGCGATCCAGATCCTCGAGTTCTTCGACCGGCACGGATTTACCATCCGGCGCCAGGACTTGCGGCGCATCAATCCGGCGCGCATAGAGTTTTTCGCGCCGAAAGCGGCGCAGGCAGACAACGGAGGAGTCCCGCTCCCGGTGGGGCGACCGGACTTCAAATCCTCGGTGAAATCCAATAATATTAATACGTTAATGTAATGCCTATTGATTAAGTCACAACTACGCTGCAGTATTCTTCCATCTTAATATCAGCCCGTTCCGCATTTTGTCAAATAGCTTCGTGAGCTTTCAACCTGCGAATGCTAGCAACTGCGCCAGTTTGCATCCCGGACCGAGACGTTAAGGCCGACTGGTCTATCTGGCGCGGCGCGCAATCATTTCGGCAATTGCGTTGACAAGGGGGATGCTGTCGATCGTGCCAACTCGACCCATGTAGAGATAGTCGAGGCTCAGCTCGGGGTGCCGAGCGATCAGTTTCATGGCCGTCTTGAGGCCAAGGCTTTTCTTGCCGTTCTCGACATCGCTATAGGCGGAGCCGGAGATGCTGGTCTGGCTGATAAATTCCTTATGTGTGGAAATCCCCTTGGCCATTCGGAAAAGCTCTAGCCTCTCACCGACGTTGCGATAGGGTGTTGGGCCACTCGCTTTCCTGCCGCGTTTCACGGCAGCCACGCGCCTGTTGGGATGTTCAGCGTCTTGCGGATTGACATATTCCGGCATTGGATCCCCCGGAGTTTACAACATGGTCCGCCATGTTGGTCGAGTCGTGGTGCCTTGGCGTGGCCTTAGAAGTAAATAGGTGTGGAAATCTAGCCCCTTAGCAGGGCCATTTCTCCTGCCGAGAGCAAGTCTACATCGTCTGTCGGGGGGAACAGGTGTCCGTAGGTATCCAGCGTCATCGAGACCGTCGAGTGCCCAAGTCGCGTCTGAACCACCTTGGGCGGCAACTCTAAGCCGCCGTCGGCCCTCCGATTGATACACCAGCTTGCATAGAAGTGGCGAAATGCGTGAGTGCCGGTGTAGCGGCCTTGATACTCGGGACGACCGTTCTTTCCGGTTACAACCTTGCCCTCAGCGTCAGTCGTCGCTGTGACGATGCCAGCCTTGTGCAGTGTGGGACACAGGCCCTGATAGACCAAATCAGTATGAGATATTGCCCGCCCCTCTCGGTTGGGGAACACCAAGTCTATCTTGGGCGCCCCGGGCTTCAGGGGCGGGGCAGCGATCTTCCACTCGCGCAGAGTGTTCGTCACAAATCGACCGACGGGGATGGAGCGCGTACCTGCTGCGCTCTTTGGCGGTCCGAAATGCCCAGCACGGTCTACGCGCTGACGCACACGGATTACGCCCTTCTCTAGGTCTATATCGCTCCACTGCAGGGCTCGAAGCTCGCTCGACCTGAGGCCGGTAAAGATCAGAGTGACCAGCATCGGCCGCCACTTGCCCTCGGCGGCTGCCAGGATGCGACTGATCTCGTCGGGCGTCGGGATGTCCACGCCGACCTGAAGTTTCGCCTTTCGGGCGTCGTTGCCCCTGCGGCGATTCCGCTTCATGTCACGTACAGGATTCTTCGCGGCGAGCCCTCGCTCAACGGCATCAGCCAGCATCGTGCCTAGCGTGACCAGTACCTTGCGGACCATCGCATGGCTTCTGCCGTTGGCCCGCAATTGATCTTCGAACTTGCGCACTCCCGGGACGGTCAAGTTGGATAATCTGATCGAGCCGAGAAACGGATAGATATGGAGGCGTAGATGGGTCTCATATCCCTCAGTCGTGCTGCGCTCCAAGCCAGATAGCTCAGCGGCATCTAGCCATTGCTGGCCCGCTTCTTTGACTGTGACCGACGCGCGGTCTGGGACGTGCGTTCCGTCGAGTATGTCACTGCCATTCCGTTGTATCCAGATCTGAGCCTCTTGCTGTGTGGCGAATTGCTTGGAGCGCCGCCTGTAGTTGTTGTCCCGATAGATTAGTTGGAATGGTTTTCTCTGGCCGTTTCTATATCTAATGTTAAACCTCATGCTAGACGGCTCCCTAATTAGTTGTGGACTAGTAAAAGGCGACGATTAGAACACTCGATTACCTTTGTTGTACTGCATGGGGATGGGCCGGGTTCATTGAAACGGCCGGTAATATTGGGGTATTATTGCCATTGAAACGGCCGTCGCGCAACCGGCCGGGGTCCACGGGATATGCGCGGTTTTGAAAAGGAGTAGAGCGTAATGAGCGGAGACGAGAAATCGCCTAGACCTCTGGAGATAATCTGGGGTGCAGAGGCAATCGCGAAAACGATCGGCCTGAATAGGAGGCAAACTTATCGACTTCTCGAACGGGGCGCCCTGAAAGGGGCATCAAAGATCGGGTCTAAGTACTTCATCACTAGAGAAGCCCTGATCCAGAACTTCAGAGAAGCCGTAAGAGAGTGATGGTGCGTGACTTCCGGAACCACGAGTATAAGATGGCTCGCCACTTATCTAGACAATGTTGAGTCCGCGAATGCTGATTGCAAAACCACCCCAAATCCCAACCCCTTCGTATGGCCAGACCGGGTTCGGATCGAACCCATCGCCAGGGGCCGATTTCCGGGCCGTGGGCGGCCGTTTCATGGTTGGGGGTACCATGGGTGGCGGCGGCGAACGGCGGCCGTCCATGGGCGCGTTTTCCGGGTCGGCGGGGGCCGATGAGGCCGCAACTACGTCCGGTTCCTCGTCATCTTTCCCCCTAGTAGGGAGTAGCGGTCCATCTTATCGTGGTAAATTATTTACCACCCTCCTTATCCGCCGCGAGTCAGTGAACAATCAACCCCCTGTAGGAGAGGAGCCCTCAGTTCTGTTCGCATGGAATTTTCGACACGCGAGCCGATCAGGTGAAAAGGAGGCTGCGGGGGAACAGCCTCCTTTTATCTCATGGCACGATCGATGACCACTTCGGCCCGATCCGAGGGAAGCCGAAGTGATGGTTGAGAATTGCAAATTTATTAATGGAGGCCAAGCGCCGAAGGCGCTGAACGACGTCTCAAAGCCCATCTATGTAAATGGCGATCTTCGGACGCATTCCAGCGCTGTAACCGGAACAGTAGGACCAGTTCCCAGTTCTGAGGCGAAGCCAAAGAAGTCTAAGTCGGCTCGAAAGCTATCTAAGTCGCCTCAAAATCAGAAGGTGACACAGGCTCCTAGTCCGTGGCCGGAACAAGTCAACGGTGCGGAACTACTTCATGACATAGTGGAAGCGATTAAGCGCCACGTCGCTCTACCCGCGTATGCAGCCGAGATGCTTGCTCTATGGGGAGTGGGCACGCACGCAATGCAGACGCATGCGACCGTGTTTCCTCGGCTCCTAATCACCTCGATTGATGCGGAGTGCGGTAAGTCGCTAATACTCGAGGTACTTGCCAACTTCACCTGTCGGCCTTGTCTGGTCGACGACGCTTCCTCGGCGGCCATATACCGCCTAGCCGACGCAGAGCACCCTACGTTCTTGCTCGATGAGGCGGACACCTGGCTGACTGAGCAGTTTCGAGGCATCTTGAATTCGGGGCACAAAAGTACCGGCGGAGTTCTCCGTTGCGAGGGCGACGATTTCGTTCCCACCTGGTTCGGCACCTACGCCGCCATGGCCATCGCGCGCATTGGCCACTTCGGCAGCATGTATGGCCCTCTACTGACACGATCAATCATCTTGCGAATAAGCCGCAGTAGTCCAGACGAACATAAACGCCTCAAACCCTTCACCGAAGGGGACAAGGCGCAGTTCCACATATACGCACGCAAAATCCAGCGCTGGCTACCGGAAGGCCTAAAGCAAGTCGACGCCTACCCACCGATGCCCGACTTTCTAGTCCGACGTACTAAAGACAACTGGCGCTTTCTATTCAGGATTGCTTACGCCGCTGGTGGGGATTGGCCTCGGATTGTGGCTAAGGTGGCTGCGATCTACGGGAAGCGCAACGTCGACGGATCGGTCAATACAGATAAGCGTGGCATCATGTCTGCCGTAAAGGCGGTCTTAGACTCTATGCCCAGAGTAGACCGCATCCGCACTACCGAACTCTGCAAACAGCTGGGAGATTTGGAAGGCTTCCCAGAAGCCCACAGGTTCCGCAATCTGAATGAGCGCCAAGCTGGACGCATTCTCTATGACTGTTTCAAGGACTTCGCCGAGATTGGCCGCCCGCAGAAGATCCGGTTTGGCGATAGCTCTTTTCAGGGCTACTACACCGCCAAGTTTCGAGACGTCTTCGCCCGCTACGACATCAAGACGATTGAGGAAATAGAGGAAGCCGACGAGCAAGAGCGAGCAAAGCTTTTGAGTAACGGCGAAGATGTATGTTCCGTTTGATGTTCCGTTTGATGTTCCGTTTGATGTTCCGTTTTGAAGGCGGTGCAAGGTATTGATGTGAAACGATTGTTCCATTGTTCCGTTTGTTCCGTTTGGGTGGCGGCGTCATCCGCCCCCTCAGCATCCTACTACGACCGCGCTGCCCATCTGAAATGGGCGAACGGTCCCCGTATCATCACTTCGTGATGATACATAAGACTATCTCTTACTAGAGAGATATTCTTGTGGGGGGCGGCATCGGTGGCCGGGCGCAGCCGGGCTCCCCAGGCACCGATACAGCGGCGTGGTCCATACAAACCCTATTGAGGGCTGTTGGAGCCGCCTGAAGAACAGCATCATGCGCAAGCAGCCGCAGGAAATGTTCAACCGGATGATTTTGGCGGTTTCACTGCCTCGCCTAGGAGAGCCTTGAAACGCTCTCTGTAACTTCCCTCCTGCGCGTCATCCTAGGAGGAGGGTGCGGTTCCGGCGCTAGGTTTCTGAGTGACTGGCACGGCCTGCGTCTGAGCGGCGGAAAGATTTCGGCTCGCCTTGATGGCTTCGCGCTCTTTCTTCACGTCATCTCTCTCCAGAACCTCGATGATCTTGATGGCTGGAACGACCACGCCCATACCAAGCGGCACTACAAGAGCGTTTGACTCTGCGGCGCGCACCTCGTCTGGACGCGCCTCCCATGCTCCCTGCCAAAGGCCTAGCAGGCGCATCCGACCATCGCACGCAAGGATAGTGGGGACCTTGGCGTGAGGCATGTCCTTGCGCACAAGGACGCGAGCGAAATCGAATTCGTGCTCGGCCCTCACAAAGACGGGCGACCCGCTTAGACCACCGATGCTTTGCGCTTCTACTAGGTACGCTTCAACTTGAATTCTGCGCCTCTGGCTGGCGACGGGGTTTTTGTCGGTCCAGTCAATTACAGGAACCCTTTCATCTCCGGGAATGAGTGCGATAGTCCCGCAGTGACATATGGGAAGGTTGCGATTTTTGCCTGATAACAACCTGAACAATCCGATGGTGTAGGTGAAATTGCCCACCCCTATGTTTGCCTCCTTCATCACGTGTGGAGTCACCAGCATTTTTTCTCCGTCCATGTACACCGCCTCGTACTTGGAGCATTTGCTGATGTGAAGGTTGGCGATGGATACGTCGACTAACGGATCGCTGTGGTCAAACCACTTGACGTTGTCGGCGTGAAGATTTTCGGCAGTCCCGTCTTTTCTGTTGACCCTCAAAAGAAATGGATCAGCGCCTAGTTGATTCGAAAGGTGCCGTGCAGTGACCAAGTAGGCCGTGTGGTCATAGCTGAGCAGGAAGCCTGTTCCAACGCAGTTGATGCCTCCCGGCTTGTCAGGGTCTTCGTACCCAAAGAAGACCACGCACTTTATGAGATCGTCTACGATCCGCATGTAGAACCCCGGTGAGTTAGGCATGGCCTATTTACCTGCGAACCTAGAGTCCACCGTGGGATGGTAGTTACCCACAAGCTGTAGGGGATCAACGGATGAGACGGATACGCATCCGCCACAACGTGTTGTCTCAGGCGCGAGCCACCGTTACGCTGTAGGCGGATTGGCAGAAGGTGGGCGGCGATGACGCAAATACCGGTCCGAAAGCAACGCTGCGCAAACTGCTGTTATGGATCGAGCGGTTTACTTCAGAGTAGCTTTCCTTGTCGACGCTTCCCGCCGACCGTCTATGGCCATGGCTGGTGGAGCAAATTTCCAACCGTCGGCCGCAACGACTGGTGCGGCGAGTGGAGTGATACGCCGCGCAGCAGCCCGACTGCCGGCGAGAAAGAAAACGTGGCGGCCGAATAGGCGCGATAGAGGCCGGCACTAAGGCGCAAGCGGTGCCGGCCGTCCGGCCCGGAATGCCCATTCAGGCTCAAATTTGGAGCTCTGGCGATGGCTCCCGTCCCGGTGGCTGGGCGGGGGGCACCATTAACGATGTAAATCAAAATCCCCTGTACAGGTCCGCGCTGTGTTGCAGTGTGCTGAGCATTATGCAAGTGCCCGCCGTGGTATGTATCGAATTAGTTGTGCTGCACAGGGCAGTCTCGACACTGCTGTTGCTTTTAGCTGCTGTGGCGTCGGCATCCCCTGTGAAGGCCGAAACCGTCGTGTTTTGGTGCGATACACCTAGGGGAATGCGAGCAAACTATGGCGATCCTCTCATGTTGGGGACCCCTCGCGGGGCCGAGTCGCAAACTATTACTTGGCAGAAAGACGGTTTCACCGGAATAAATCTCAGCATGATTTGGAGAAGCGAGCAGCCGCAGGTGTTGATGGTGGCGTGGGGCGACACGGATGCAGGCGGTGTACTTAGAAACAACCCTGCCTGGAAGGAGAGCCAGCAGTTCAAGGCTTGGAAGGTTCTTTTTAGAGATGTCGACCGTATCCAGGCGGTGCCATATTGTTCATCTTGCCCGATTGAGGTCCTCACCCTCTTTCCCAAACTAGGCTTCGTCACACTGACGGGCACAAAGTACTACGGCGCGCTAACTGCATATGCGGCCCAATGCAGGCGACTACCACAATAGTTGCCTGCCTGATCGGACAAAGTTCTGTTAGCGCCCGCCACAGGCGGGCCGATAGGCAAACTTAATGAAGGCACATCATGGCATCGTACGAGTAGGCCTTCAGTTCCAGGCCTGTTCACATGGGGATGCTTCGATGCTGGCCTCTCCAACTCGCAAGATGCCAAGATGCCAAGACGCTGCCTCGGCTTTCTGCCCTAGTCGCTGCCTATCGCCCTCGCCTAGACGTATTCTTTCATAGGGGCAGCCACCAAATCTCAAAGCCCTGACCGGTTCACCCCCCCCCCGAATACCGACTTTGCACCTCCAGGCAGCCCACCTCCGCCTACGCCATTAACCCAATTAGGTGCAACAACATGGCAACCGCCTTGCGCATCCCCAATAATATCATTGCGGATCAATGTGTTATCCGTGCGCCCTGAAACCACACGGATCGATAATCCTGTTGGTAGCCCCCAGCTAGCGCGAACGCGGCCCACTCGGAGCCGCGTTCCACTTCACTGCTGCGGAGCACCTTCAAGCTGCGATCTTGCTCTTGGCCTTGCCCTCCTGCCTACGAGCCTCGGCCTTAGCTTGGGCGACCGCGACCATTTCGCGGGCCGTCGCCTCGTCGCAGCCTACGGCCTTCATCATGCTGCGAACCGCCGCGCTGATAGGGTCGCCCGACTTCGCGGGCGCTTCGACTATGTCCTTCAGAACGTCGATAGTCGACAGACTATCGGGATTGAGCATCTTTGCTGGTTCGAGCGCCCTCAGCATGGCCTGGGCCTTGACCTTGACTGAATAGAGCGCCAACTCAAGCAGTTGTTCCTCGCTCAAGCCTGAAAAGTCGAAAACGATCGACTTCTCATAGCGGGGCTCATCCTGACTGCGCCGGATCGAGAAGGTCGCCCTAACCTTCCTCCCGCCGAGAAATTCATTCTTTGGCGAAAACTGCTCATGGGCCGGGATTTGTCGCAGTGTATGCATCTTAGCCATCGTTCTATCCTTTCCATTTTCGCATTTCAATATCAGCCAACTGCTGATTGCATTATTAAGGCAGAACCTCGGGCCGATAGCCAATAAAAGACGCTGTATATTACAGAATAGTCTCGCATCGCACTATATATTATCTCCAAGCCATATTTGTAAGGCAAAGTACAAATCTATAAGGAAAAGCCCTAGCCCCCGGGGTGGGTGCCCACTCGCCGCCTCTTCTAGGCCATGGACCGAGCAGAGCGTGCAAATATCCCCAAGCAAATGCTCCAATTAGCGCATTTAACCCCTCTTGGCTGGTAAACCGTTTGCCAATATCTACGGCCCGCCCAAATAGATTTGTCATCATTCGCCCAATGACCTTGCCGCGCGTTTGGTGCTGGGTGATGATTCACCCCGCCGGCTGCAGCCCGTACCTCGCAGGAGAACCCGGCGGAAGTGTGAAGACACAGACAGCACACACGATGAATGGCCCCTGGGTGTACTAGAATAGAAACTGAGTGTACCTGGGGGTCCATCTTGATAGGCAACAACCTGCAAGTGACGCGCACGATGGATGCATCCCCAGGCATTGCCCTCTACACGTACAGCGCCAAAGACAATCTGATTGTCGGGGGCCGGAGCATCCTTAGATACGTAAAAAGGATCAACAACCAGATGCTGCAGGAGTGGATCGAGGAGTATGGCTTTCCCGTTACGCGGCTTCCCAACGACACCTTAGTCACGACCATGCGAGCTATCGACGATTGGATCTTTCTGGTCGCCGAGGCCTCCGCTGGTAAGCACGAAGCGCGACGAGGCGCATATGCTAAGAAGCGCATCGAGCGTCGCAGAAGGAAGCAACGAGCCGCGTTTGCTTATAATGCCTCCCGCCGCTCACGCTTGTACTAGTGTGTGAGCACAGGACACACAACGAATGGCGCTATGCTACAGGTCGCTTATGAGGCAAAGCCATCTTGCGTTCGCATCTAGCCAGGATCAACGTGGCCGACTTCGGCCAGCGTTTGAGGCGCTTCAATAGCTGAAACGCCGCTGCGTACATTTCAGTGCCTGATCCGTACTCAGGCACCTCAATCGTCACGTGCTTTCCAGTAGGATCAACCGATAGATAAGCTCGCTGCATTGTTCCGTCAAAATCCCGCAGGTAATGCACCGACTTTTTTTGATCGTCATTCATGCCTATAAATCTCCATGGAATTTATACGGTCCATCGGGGATGACGGCCTTGCCATCGCCCGGGTTTGGAACCCATTATGGGGAACCGCGATGTAATGTCCACCGTTTGGTGAACCATGGAGGCGCCAATGGCGAAGAACCCGCAATTTGATTATTTCACTATTTCTCTTCCAAAAACGTTGAATCAGGAATTGCGAGGATTGATTGATCGTCGGGATATGAAAGTGCAAAGGGCGGTGCAAAGGGCGATTGAGAAATGGGTCTCCGAAATGAAGGCTGCTGAACAGTTGCCTTATCAGGATGATAACAAGGCCGCCTGATGCCTACTCTCAGTGATTTTCTGAGCGAGGACGATCCCGAGAGGTTCTTGGGTCGCGACGCTCCTGGTGGCGTCGGCCGAGTGCCGCCTCCGGGAGGTCCCGGGTCCGAGGAGGCACCCTCGCTCGTCGATCGTTTGTATCAGCTTCGCCAAGAGCAGGCCCGCGCTCTAGCTGAGCACGTCCAATACAGAGAGCGGCTGAATCAGGCTCAGGACCAGGTCAATGCTAGGGCGCTCGATTTGCAGCTTGCTGATCGAGCCCTCAAGATGTTCGACAGCAATCTGCCGAAGTCGGGCCGACAGTTCACCTTCAGAAATATCGTTCGAGGGCTTGGGGGCGACCCTCGTGGCGATAACGCCAAGGAGCTTTGGAGCCTGATAGGCGGCCTCGATCCCGACAGCTTGTCGGCGGTCCGCACCAGCTTCGCTCAGCAAATTTCCCAAATTGGTCCAGGGAAGGTCACTGAAGCTCTGCGTGGTGTGCTCAGGGGGCAAATCGATCCGCTCGACCTGTTTCAAGCGGCGACGGCAACTGCTCCACCCCAGGACCGAGCGGCCCTCTATGCTGAATATGGCCCGCCGATGGGCTTGGGCGGTGAATCGCAGTCTCCGCATGTGCCATCAGCAGCGGAATTGACAACGGAGATGGCGCAGCAGGCGAGCGAAGCCAAAACGCCTCTTGATCAACGGCAGGTTCATCCCGCTATCGCCAGGATGTATGGCCTAGACCCTAATCGGCCTTGGACTAACGCAGATGTCGTTCGCCTCGGCTATGACGGCCCGATGAGTGCGACGGGACAGGAGAAATGGATAAAGGAGCACTCTTCCGTCGTCGATGACAGCACTAAGATCATCGAGAGCTTCATCGTGATGGAATACGCGATGAGGGGACGGCCGGAAACTCTCAGACTTCAGACTCCATCTCTTCCTCCTCATATCGGCAGATTGGACCTCCCAACAGGCTCTGAGATTCTGACGGGCCTCCTGAACACCATGGAGCAGTTTGGGATGATTGATTCCAATGCTGCGCAGGCAGAGTCGGAAAAGCGAAGGGCCGCCGGACACGTTACAAGTCGACTGCAAGCGTTCAGTGATGCGCTGCCACCCGACATCGCGAATGAGATTTCTAACCGCGAGAAGTTCATGGGTAAGCGCATTGCTCGCAAACTTACTGATGACATCAAGGGGACGATCCTTGAGCAGCTTCCGCGAACTGACGAAGAGACTGCCTCTACGGCGCAACGGATAAAGGAGAACGCCCGCCTGACGGCAATCATCGAGAGTAATGCGGCCGAGCTTGTCTATCGGATGGGTCGCATGGCCGGGCAGAGCGGGCATGCCTTCTCGGATAAAGATCGCGATGTGTTCACCCAGCAGTTTGCTAACTCCAGCAATCCAGAATCTAGGCTAGCGGCGATGCAGGTGAGTGCGAACAAAATGTTCAGCACAATGGAGCCAGCGGTACTCAACGCGGTTGCAAGGCAAGTTCTGATCAAGAACAATCCCGAAATCACCCAGGCATTCCTTGATAGCCCGGTTGTTCCGGCCAAATTGAAGGAAGCTATTCGGACAGGTCAGGCGCAGCAGCCGGCCACTCCCGCAGTGGCACCTGTGAACCAGCAAGGGTTCAGTACTGGCGGACGTATGGAGGACCCAGCGCCACGGCAACGCGAAGCGGCAGCGACGCCTGAGCCTGTATCTCCTGCACCTAACGCAGCGGAACTGGCACGTCAGGCTGCACTAGAGGCTCAACGCCAGCAGCAGACAATGGTGCTAGGTCGCTACAACATGGAGATACGCCGTCTTCAGTTAGCTGAGCAGACGGCTCGCGAAAATCGTGACTATAGAGCTTGCCAGGAAGCGCGCCAGGCGCGCCTCGATGCAGAGCGGGAGCGAGACAAGCTGGCGGTCGTGTTTGCTCAGATAGGTCGCAGCGTCGCTAGTAACGCAGCACGAGGAGGCAGTGTTGGAGGTGGCATCTCTATGGGCGAGGGCCAAGACGCCAGCGCGTTCCGTATTGTTCCTAGGTCGCAGCGACAGGCTCCCACTCCAGTACCGGCAGTGAGTGGCTACGGCTATGTCCGGCAGAGCAGGCCGAGGCGCTGACCAAGGCTTGTTATCGTAGCAGCGCAGTAAAGGAGCTAGTTCAAATGCGTGATCCGAAAACTCGACAAGAGTGGAACGATTGGTTCTTCGACGATCCCGTGGGGTGTGTGGCCGAGATCAATCGGCGCAGCATCCAGCAGCTAAAGCATGAATATCAGCAGCACCATAATCAGGAGCGGTTCTGGCAGACGTTCTATGAACGCCACGACGATCTGAAAGCCGAGCAGGCCGTTCTGCAGCGTGTGTTCCAGGCGAAGGTGAATGACCTCTCTAACGTCCCGGTTGATGAAGCTATAGACCAAATTGCAGACATAGCCCGCAAAGAGATCGATGCGGAGAACCGCCGTCGTGGTCGCGCGAAGGAGTATTCTGTTTATCGAGGCGGTCCCGGCATTAGCGGCAACGTGCCGGTGCCACCTGAGGGTACAGGTAGCTTGTCCGCAGCCATCAAGGCCAAAAAGGAGCGTCGGCGCGTGGCACAGGGCAACTTCAGGCCTATGCGCTTTGCTGAATGATATTTGCGGCTGGGCTCTGTGGGCTTTCCGAACTCGATCCAGGCGAGGTTGACCGATTCAGATGCGCCGCATGAGACCGTGGAGTGGACAAGGTAGTCCCGATACCAGCTACAGCAGCCAGTGGGAGCCTCGCGACAAGCAAGAGCCGGAAAGCCCGAAATCACTGAGTGAGGCAATCAACAGGCGGCGACGTGAGCATCAGCAGGCTTTTAAGGATCGAGTGCGGCGTAAGGAAAGGATCTAGTGATGCTCGAGGTCAGACGAGTTCATAAGCCAGAACTGATCGACATGCCGCATGCGCAGTTGCTGGACTGGATCGAGAGTGCCGCCGAGGATGACGTGGCGGCGATGCAGCCGCAAGTCGTTTTGCATCTGAGCGATTGCTGGGCGCTTCCTTATGTCAGGCAGGATCGCCCTATGTCGAACCGCGTCGTGGATCAGATTACTGCGGCGCTTGAGAAGGACAGAATCTTTGTCGGGCACCACTTCATCGTTCGGGTAATCTAGTGATTTATGAGGTCTATCAGGTGACGCCTTCGATGCGCATGCTGACCAGCCGGGAAATCACCGAGATGGTCGAATGCTCTTTGGCGCTGCCTGAAGGCTTTCCTATTCCACTCGAGTTAGACACGCTCGATGAGCTGTCGAGGTTCGCTCGAGATATGGGCATCAGCGAGCGGTTGTCCGACAGCGCGCTTCGACAGATCGAGAAAACGGTGAAGCGCAAGGGCATCTTTGTTGGGAAGCATCTGGTTGTTTGCCGCGTCAAGCGTGCTCTCCAATCAGGCCCACCTGGGAGCGACTAATGTCAGTGCTGCCCAAGGACGAGAAGGATCAAAGGATCGCCGAGCTAGAAGCGGCACTCAGGCCGTTTGTCCGGCTGATGGATGCAATGGAGCCATCTTACCCGCAGCAGGATGACTATGTCGTGCTGAGGCCTCCGCTTGCGGTGCGCAGTGATGCACGAGTGACGATATTCGACGTGAAGAAGGCTCGCAGGGCGCTGTACGGTGGACATAATCGGATTGCCGAATTCGAGAAGGCGCTGTGGCCGTTCATTGAAGTCGCGAAAGCCGCGATGACCTATGAGTATCTACCTGGCTACATACCGGCACATGGTAGACAGATGCCGAGCCACGTCCTGTGGAGCGTTCGCCTGAATCGGCGCCAGCAAGTGAAGGTCACATTCGCGGATGTCAGGCGGGCCAAGAAGGCCTTGCGAGTAAGGTAAGCTAGATATGGGCAGTAAGGTCAGTGTTCCCGGTCCTACTCCGGAAGAGCGTGAGCTTCAAAAGAACCAGGCAGAGCTTCTAGCCATACAGCGCCAGATCATTGAGCAGCAGCAGGCACAGAACAAAATCCTGCTTCCGTTCTTGGCTGAGCAGGAAGGCTTTGACGTTCAGGTGAATGACCAGGGCGTCATTACCAAGATTGCCAAGCGCGCTGATCCTGATGAGGCTAAGCGGAAAGAGCTTGAAAGCGGACTCCTCGATCGGTCCTTGAAAGCTCTTAAGGGTGAGTTGCCCGTTGATCCTGGCCTCGAACAAAACCTGCAACAGCAGGAGAAGGACCTTCGCGACCGCCTAGCGGCTCAATTCGGTCCGGGCTATGAGACGACTACTCCCGGCATTGAGACGCTGGGCGAGTTCTTCCGAACCTCTGAGATTCTAAGGGAAGGTGCTCGCACTGGGCAACTTACGCTTGCTGAGCAGTTGGGCATTACCAGGGAGCAACAAGATCAGTTCCAACGGCAATCGTCGCAGGACGTTCTGAGACAGACGGCGATTGGCGACCCCCTGACCTTTGCCGGTGCCTTTGGGCAAACGGCACGCGGATATGGGCAGGCTCAAGTCCCATTCATTGAACAGCGCAGAATGCAGCTTGATGCGTCCAGGGCCAATGCCGCCAACAGTACAGCCTTACTCGGAGCAGGCATTGGGCTGTTTGGCGCCTTCTTAAGTGATCGTCGAGTGAAGATGGACGTGATGCCTATAGGCACTGATGTGGTGCCGGGCGTGCCACTGTACGAGTTTAGTTACATCTGGGACCCGGATACGCGCTACATCGGCCCTATGGCGGATGACTTGCAGAAGGTCGCGCCCGATGCCGTCTTTGAGAACGAGGACGGCTATCTCTTTATCGACGGGGCGAAGCTGAACCGGTTGTTGAACCTAAGGCACGACGAAGCAGTGCATCGCCTCATGCACTGCTAAGAATGCCATTCTACCAGATCTTCAACGTTATTAGGAACTTGTGGACTGGTTACGCCTAAGTGACTGCGTCCTCATGACTATCGCGCCTCACCTCTCACGTGGATTTCCTGTTAATAACCTGTGAAAGGCGGGGGGAAATTTGGGCTCCGATACAACTCCAGCCCACGAATAAGAGGATGTTTTCCGCTCCTTGACCACTTAGCGGGGACTAGCCATGACTCCGATGTTGCCATTTCCTGGCGGACTGCCACAGCACATCACGGCATCGAAACGGCGTCGTAGGAGGCGCGTGCCATTTATTGTCGTCCTGCCTCCTGCGGTGAACAGGTTTGCGGTCCATCTGAATTTGTCCGTTCGGCGGGAATGGCCAAATGGTGGTCCCTTTTCCGCCCTATGGGAGCTGCTGTCTCGGGTGCTGACGCACTGGATTTGCAAACTCCTGGTACTGTGGGTAGCCACGCTATGGAGCACGACCACCCCAGTAGCTGATGCGACGTACAGGGGTCGAGCAATCGGGCCTTGGCTGACCGTGATTAGGTAGCGTTGGGCAAGCCGAGGCGGGGTATCCCTAGTTGTGACTGTTGTTGCACCTTGCAACCAGGTAATGACCGGGCATCGGCGGTATGGCATTGATAATGCTTGGCAATCATCGGTAACGATGGCCTGGGACACCTATGTGGGCTATGCTAGCTATAAGCCAATGATATCCTTGTGGAAATTGGCTCGGGGAGGAGTCCCGCTCCCGGTGGGGCGACCGGACTTCAAATCCGGGTGGGGCCGTCAGACGGTCTCAGGTGGGTTCGACTCCCATCCTCCTCCGCCACCCCGTTCCGAGGCTTCTTCATGAATGCAGCCGCCCACGTGATCGTCGCGCAATTGGAGGCCGCCGCCAAAGCGGCGCAGCAGGCCGAGGATGCGCTGCGCAAGCGGATGGTGGAGGAGGTCGCGCGTCTGGAGCGCGAGCGCGCCTTCGCTTACCGCAGGCTCAACTTGATGCGCGCGGTGGCCGACGCGGTGGCGCGTGCGGAAAGCCAGGATGCCGCGGTCGCCAACGGCCTGGCCGCCGTGCGTAATGAGCTCGGCTGGGATGGCGAAAGCGAGACGCGCACCGAGACGCTCGACCGCTTCGCCGCGGTCATTCGGGCGACGTTCGCGAGGCTTGGCTCGGAGACGGCAGAGGCCGAAACGCCGGCCGCTGACCCCGTCGATGCGCTCTCCGATTTCGAGGCCTGGTACGCCGCCAGATTCGAGCGGCCGTTCTGGGTGCTGTTCGACCAATACGTTCCGGAGTTGCCCCTTGTCGAACGTTAAGTCCGGCAGCGTCACGACCGACTTCGACGAGTGGCTCGGACCCATGGTCAAGCAGCACGGCGAATTCACCGTGCTGGTGATCCTGGCCGAGATCGGCGAACGACGGGTGGTGCCGCTATGCTCGACCTATCTGCATGTGATCGGCGATGAGATCGATTGGAGCGGCATCGTGGATCTGTTCGCTGGCTCCGGTCGCGAGTGGGACGGCGCCGCATTCTTTCCGACCAAGGGCCGCGATGGCGGACCGGTCGACAATGCGACGGCGCGTCTGCGTCTGGCGGAGCTGGAGGCCAAGGTCACCGCGGATCGGATGATCCTGAATGAAGGACACTTCTTCGATCGGCACGGACGCCGCATCAAGATCGAGCCGATGGCGGACGCATGAGCTCAATTCTGCGCATCGTCGATACGGGGCTTCGTCCGGCGCGCTGGAATGTGGCCATGACGGCGGCGCTGGCACAGTTGCACGCGGCGGGCCGTGTCGCAGACACGCTGCGCCTCCACCGCTATCCGGCATCGGTGCTGCTCGGCCGCAGCCAGCACGTCGAGACGGCCTGCGACGCCGCCTACTGCCGGCGCGCGGGCATCGAGATTGCACGCCGTGTGACGGGGGGCGGCGCCGTGTTCATGAGCCCACGCATGCTGGCGTGGGACGTTGTCATCGGCCGCGCAACCGCCGGTGCCGATCTCGAGACCGCGGCGCGGATAATCTGTGAAGGCGTGGCGTCGGGCTTGACGCGGCTCGGCGCGCCCGCCCGCTTCCGCGCACCCAACGACATCGAGAGCGGCGGACGCAAGCTGTCGGGCTCGAGCGGCTATGCCGAAGGGCGTAGCCTCGTTCTGCAAGGTACCGTCCTCATCGCCGACGACGTGCCGGACATGGCGCGGGCGCTGCGTCTTCCCCAAGATGCGCTGTATGATCGGGTGACGTGCCTGGAGACAACCCTGGGGCGGCAGATCCCGGTTGGCGATGTCGCGCAACGCATTCGGGACGGGCTGACGCAAGCGCTGGGCCTTCGCCCGATCGAGGCTCAGCCGAGCCGCGAGGAGACAGAGGCGGCGGACGCCTTGCTGCACGACGAGATCGGCACCGAGGAGTTCGTGGCAGGCCCTGGCACGACGCAACCGGCGGAGAGCGTCGCATGGCGCGCAAGCTCCTGATCGTCCTCGTCAACACGGACCCGCGCAACCCGGAGGAGCTGGGCGCGCCGTTCTATCACGCGGCCGTGGCGGCAGCGATGGACATCGAGGTCGACGTCATCTGCGCGGCGACCGCGGGCAAACTGATGCGCAAGGGCGTGGCCGAGGCCATCCGCATCAAGGCCGGTCACGACAAGACGGTGTATGATTGGATCAAGGATGCGCATGCCAACGGCGCGCGATTTTGGGCGTGTCCCGCCAATCTCGATCTGTTCGACATGACGGAGCAGGATCTCATTCCGGAGTGTCGAGGGCTGATGGGCGCTGCTGCGATGCTCGAGCGCATCATGTCCGACGAGCACCGCGTTCTGACGTACTGAGGCCGCCGATGGCACTCGTTCAAGGCAACGAGTTTCCCGAGCACCTGTACTACGATCTGGAGAACCAGGTCTGGTACGAGCCGCTGGCGGACGGCACCATCCGCGCCGGCTTCACACCGATTGCCATCGAGCTGGCGGGCGAGGTTCTGGTGTTCACGCCCAAGCGCATCGGCCGGGATTTCGAGCCGCAGCGATCGTTCGCCATGATCGAGTGCGGCAAGTGGGTCGGCGCGGCGCGCGCGGCGTTCGCGGGCGTAGTTGTCGCCGCCAACCAGGAGCTCGAGCGACGGCCCAGGCTTCTCAACGAGGATGCGTTCGGGCGAGGCTGGATGCTGATCGTGCGCACCGAGGACACGGGTTGGCGCGATCGCCTCATCACTGGCCCCGCCATCGGTCCGGCCTTTGCCGCATGGCTTGAAGCCGAAGCTTACAAGGGGCGGACGGAATAGGGGGCGCCTGCGGCCAATGTCCGCCAGCCCCTGCTCATGGCCGAGCTTCCCGGCGCGACCACCAAAGTGCGGCGGGCCCGAGCAGCCCGCCGGCGGCCATGACCAGAAACGCTGCAAGCCATCCCGATGGGCTGGTCATGCCGCCCCCGGCATCGATCGCGACACCGACGGCCCATCCACCTGCCGCCGACAATCCGAAGCCGACGGTCGAATGCAAGGCCATCGTTGCTCCGCGATACTCCGGTTCTGCGCTCGCCGACATGCCTGACGTGAGAGCGCCCGAGTCGGCCGGAATGGCGATGGTATAGATCAGCATCAACGGCAACAGAACGGAAGGAGAGGCTTGCGTCGCAAGCCCGATCAGCACGGCCGCGCATCCGGCAATGCACATGAACCAGATGATGGCGCGATGGCGCCCGAAGCGTATCGCGGCCTCGTTGCCGATGATGCTGGCGGGCATGGCAACCACTGCAGCGATGACGCTGACGGTGATGGGCTCCAGCATCGCCGAGCCGCCGTTGCGCGCTGTCACATACGCCCAGAAGGTCACGATCCAGGTGCGCAGCGCATAAAGCTCGAAGCAGTGGGCGCCGTAGCCGAGGATGTAGCCGAGCGCCGTTCGATTGCGAAACACCGGCTTGAAATCGAGCAGGGGCCGGGACGAGGCCTTTGGTGCGACGGGAGCCATGCCGAGGCTGGCTGCAATCATCGCCAGTGGTCCGAGCGCCGTGAGGTAGAAGGCCGCGCGCCATCCGAACTGATCGGCGGTGAGCTGAGCCAGCAGGAACGAGAGCCCGACCCCGAAGGAGAAGCTCGCCGTATAGAGCGTGACGCTGCGCGAGATATCTCCCGGCCCCAGCCTGTCGGTTAGGGCCTTGAGGCCCGGCATGTAGGCGCCGGCAAATCCGACCCCGGCCAGACCCCAGATGATGATGGCAGACACCAAGCCTTGCGCGAACAGGCCGAACGCGAGGGTCGCCAGTCCGCTGGCGGCCGACCCGACAAGCAGGACGATGCGCGCATCCACACGGTCGGTCAGCGTGGCGAGCACCGGCACCGCCAGCATGTAGCCGATGGCAAACGAGCTCGCCATCAGCCCTGCCTCGCTGGCGGTCAATTGCCACTGCGGAATGAGGTGCTGCGCCATCACCGCGGGAACCACGACATGAGGCAACAGGTTGCCGACCTGCCCTACGCACATGGCGACGACAAGCGACCTTCCACTCAGCGACGTCATCCTTCCCCCGACAGCACCTCTCCACCAACGCCGCCCTTTAGCATGGTTCGCGGCCTGGTTGTCTTGCCCATCAATCCCGGTCCGCTGAGACCTGCCGCAGCCCGGCCAAGGCGGGCTGCATCACGGAATCGTCCGCATCGGCGGAATAGACGACATAGATCGGGTAGGAAAATTGAGGTGCATCTTGCACCAGCTTGAGCTGTCCGGATGTCAGGTAGGGCCGGACCGCGCGCATCCTAAAGTACCCGGACCCGCCTCTCGCCAGAATATAGCTCAGTCCGAGTGGACCGAGATTGACGGAGAGGCCAGGCGTGGATTCTGGGAAATTCCCGCCGTGGTGAAGCGCAAAATCCGGCCCCCAATCCACGTGCACGTAGTCCGCATCATCCGGGGAGCCCTCTTGCGAATTGGTCGTCACGAGGACGAGCTTCTCCTCCATGAGCCGGTCGATTTTCAGACCGGGACGATGCTGCGGCGCATACATGATGGCCGCATCCACCAGTCCGCCGGCGACGAGGCCGATCAAATCCTGCGGCACGTCGACGTGAACGCGAAGCGCGATATCGGCGAGCGAGCTGCGCATCCATAAGATCCAGTCGATCAGGAGGGGCTGCCATAGCGTGACTTCGCTGCCGACCGCCAGCACCGCACGATGACCCGACGGCACCGCGACCTGGTGACGAGCGCGCTGCCACAACTGCACGAACGTCGGCGCGTAGCGCAGAAATTGCTCGCCTGCCGGGGTGAGGGAGGCGCCGCTCTTGTTGCGCACGAAGAGCGGCCGCCCCAACTGCTGCTCGAGCAGCTTGACGCGGGCGCTGACGGTGGTCTGGCCGACGTTGAGCTGCTTCGCTGCCCGCACGAAGCTTCCGGTCGTAACGATCTCCAGAAAGGTTCTGGCGAGCTCGATGTCCATGAAAAGGGACATAGCATAAAAACTGCACTCAAACGCCAATTCAATTCGTTTGTCTGGTTTTTTGATCGATGCGATATCAAGCGACGCCCGCTGTGCCAGCAACGAGACGAGAACGGACTGCGCCGTGAAACGGACGTTCGAGGTTGGCGATCACGTGGCCTGGAATTCCGAGGCCGGGCGCGTGAGCGGGAGGATCGTGAGGGTCCACACGAAGGATGTGAACTACAAGGGCTACTGCCACCATGCGAGCCGTAGCGATCCTCAGTACGAAATCAAAAGCGATAAGACCGAGCACGTGGCCCTGCACAAGGGGAGGGCGCTGAAGCTCATTGGTCGCTGATGCGATGCGCCGCAACGGCGTCCGCGCTCAGGGTAAAGGTTTCGCGATGACAATCTCCGCTTCCGTGTTGGCTGATGCCGTGCTTGGCACGAGCTCCGATGCCATCGTTGCCTGCGACAAGGACGGCATCATCCGATTTTGGAACCCGGGGGCGGAGCGCATCTTCGGCTTCACCAGCCGCGACGCGCTCGGGCAGTCGCTGGACATCATCATTCCTGAGCGGCTGCGGGCGCGCCACTGGGAGGGCTATCGCCAGACCATGGCGACAGGGGAGAGCCGCTATGGCCACGGCGATGTCCTTGCCGTTCCAGGCATCCGCAAGGACGGGACAGGCCTCTCGCTCGAATTCACGATCGTCCCGCTTCGCGATCAGACGGGCCAGATGACCGGCTTGGCCGCGATCATGCGAGACGTCACGGCTCGCTTCGAGGAGACGCGTAGCTTGAGGCGAAAGCTCGCCGAAGCGAGCAAGCGCCCCGGTTGATGGACGCAAGCTCCGGGGCGATATGCAAATATGGCCCACCCCTTCTTCACCATCGGACACTCGACCCGCTCGATCGACGACTTCGTCGAACTGTTGCGGGAGGCCGGGGTGCAGCTCGTCGTCGATGTCCGCACCGTTCCGCGATCGCGCACCAACCCTCAGTACAATGCCGACGTGCTGCCCGGGACACTGACCGCGTTCCAGATCGACTATGTTCACATGGCGGCCCTCGGTGGGCTGCGAGGCCATGCGCGCGACATCGCGCCCTCTGTGAACGACTTCTGGGACAACCAGAGCTTTCACAACTACGCCGACTATGCCATGAGCGACGCCTTTCGCGCTGGCCTTGCCGAGCTGCGGGAGCGGGGCCACGCGCAGCCCTGCGCGGTGATGTGCGCCGAGTCCATGTGGTGGCGATGCCATCGGCGCATCATCGCCGACTATCTGATCGCGGCTGGCGAAACGGTGTTTCACATTCTGCGCCCGGGCCATATCGAGCAGGCGCGGCCGACCCCGGCGGCGAGGCCCGGACCTGGCGAGACGCTGGTCTACCCCGCCGGCGGTTTGCACGCCTTCCTGGCTTGCGCGCCGGGCCGGTTAGGCAGAGGTTAAGGGAGCCGCCAGCTATCGACATCGGTGCTTGCACCGAGCAAAAAGGATCGCTTGAAGCGCTGACCGCGCGCTGCAAGCATGGCCATCGTTTCGGCATTTCGCGCGTTGATCGATCGCGAAGCGCGATCAGGCCGGGGCATCAGCAACGACAGGAAAATCATCGTGAGCGCCATCATGAGCAGGGCAGAAGCCTTCTGTAGCCGTTTCGGCCTCAGGGCACCGATCCTTCTTGCTCCAATGGCCGGCGCTTGTCCGCCGTCTCTGTCCATCGCGGTGGCGAATGCGGGTGGATTGGGCTCCTGCGGCGTCCTCCTGATGCAGCCGGAGGAAATTTTGGCGTGGGCGCGCGAGGTGCGGGCAAACAGCAACGGTGCCTTCCAGTTGAACAACTGGATCCCCGATCCGGCGCCGGTCCGTGACCCCGCGCACGAAGCAAAGGTGCGCGAATTCCTGGGCCGCTGGGGACCGCCGGTCGCGGCAGAGGCCGGCGATGTGAGGCCCCCGAGCTTTGCCGATCAATGCGAGGCCATGCTTGAAGCAGGCCCACCGATCGTCTCTTCCATCATGGGGCTTTATCCGCCTGAATTCGTCCGGAAATTGAAAGAGCGCGGCATTATCTGGTTCGCCACCTGTACCACGGTCGGCGAGGCGCGCGCCGCCGAGGCGGCCGGCGCCGACGTCATTGTTGCCCAGGGCGCCGAGGCGGGCGGCCATCGCGGCAGCTTCGATGCTGCCGACGCCGAGCGCAAGCTGATCGGCCTCTTCGCGCTTCTTCCGGCCATCGTCGACGCGGTGCGTGTCCCCGTCGTGGCGACCGGCGGAATAGCCGATGCGCGCGGCATCGCCGCGGCGCTCGTGCTCGGGGCGAGTGCCGCGCAGGTCGGAACGGGGTTCTTGCGGTGCCCGGAGGCGAAGATCCATCCGGCCTGGGCTGATGCTCTCGGGCGGGCCGCGCCGGAGGATACCATCGTCACCCGTGCTTTCAGCGGCCGCTCGGGGCGCAGCATCGCCACCGACTACGCTAGAGCGGCCACGGCCGCCGATGCTCCGGCTCCGGCTCCGTATCCCGTTCAGCGCGGCCTCACCGCTGCGATGCGAGCCGCCGCCCAGAAGGAGGGCGATGTGCATCGCATGCAGGTTTGGGCCGGGCAATCAGCGGCGCTGGCGCAAGCTGCTCCGGCTGCGGAGGTGTTCCAGCAGCTCTGGGATGGGGCGAAGGCTTTGTTGGCGTAGGAGTGCAGCGATCGCTGATGCGCTGTCCTTGATCAACTCCGATCACTCACGTGTGCAGCACAGCAGCGCCGCCGCACGCTCTCGAGCCGGCGATCGAAAATATAGCCGGCGACAAGACGACACCGAGGGTGTATGTGTTGATCGACGCGCAACACCGCGGATGCCCCAGCTCCGCATTCGCGGCCTTTCATCAGCCGATCATCGCACGTGTTGCGCCCTTGGGATTGATCGACGCTTGGTCGCGCGTGAGAAGATCTCCGCGTCGCCGAGACACCGCGCATAGCTTGCGCTTACGGGCATCAAATGCAGAGCATCGGCCAGGCTGGCCGCGTCGTCCTTATCGTCGAGAACGAGCCTATCACGACATGCGATCTCGAAGCCGCCCTTCGCGCAGTCGGAGCAGCCGTGTTGAGATCGCCGAATCCGACTGCGGCGCTGGAAGCTGTACAGATCCATCACATTGCCGCCGCGGTATTGGTGCCTGCGATCGGCGTCGATGACTGCGCGGAGCTGTGCGCGACCCTGCGCGACCGCGACGTTCCGTTCATCTTCTGCACGACTCTTTCGCAGCCCGGGCTCGACCGTCCGGATACCAGCATCCTCGGCACGCCAGCCTCCGCAGACGCGGCCGTGCAGGCGCTGTCAGCGCTGATCGGCGCGCGCGAGGCGGTGCCGGCGCGAAGGGTCCGCCGCGCCACATTGCATCTGAATTGGAAATCGGGAGAAGCCAATGTCCGACGCTAACCGCCTCAATCTAGTAATGCCGCCAGTCGTTCTCAGCACTGCCGGTCACGCCTTCGATTTGGCCTGGCGCGAGATTGCGGGCAACTACGGTTCGCCTGCCGCCCGCACACGAGCGCGGGAGCGGCTCGCCCGCATCATCCTGGCGAGCCCGCTGACTGAGGACTCGAGCGCCGAGGTTATCAAACAAGCGAGCATCGCCAGCATGACCGCCGCCGAAAGCAACTTCGCGAGAGAGTGAGAGTAACAAGCGAGATCGCAATGAATTATGTACCGATTTTCATTCCAGTGCTCTTGGCCCTCGCCCTCATTGCAGTGACGCTCTATCGTCCCCCGCCGGCTGAACGCTCCACCGCTGCGCCGAAAGCTGCAATGGTCTGCGTCACGCCTTCGTGTCGGTAGGAAAATGTGACCGTATATCGCCGCGACCAAGTGCAAGTGACCGACATCTCACCAGGCGAGCCGCTCTCAACGTCGGCGACTCTCCTTGCACATCGGCACAGAACATCCCATATAGAGATAGCCGGGTGCGCCTTTTCGGGTGCGCCCTCATGATATGCGGTTGCGCTGAGCCTTCGGGCGTTTGCCTTTTCCCACATCAGAGCTACCGGGCCGAGCGTGCGGCCCAGTTGATCGGCTTTATCACGCTCTACGGGAAAGGATCCCATATGCGAACGACAGGCACAGTAAAGTTCTTCAATTCGGCTAAAGGATTTGGCTTCATCCAGCCCGAGAACGGCGACAAGGACGTGTTCGTCCACGCCACGGCGCTCGAAGCGGCAGGCATCGCCTCGCTCAACGAGGGCGACAAGGTCAGCTTCGTGCTGGAGGACGACAGAAAAGGTCGCGGCAAGCAAGCCGGACAAGTCCAGAAAGAATAGTTCCTCAGCCATCGGTTGAGGGATGTGAACTCGAGCGCCGCCGGGGTCCACCTGGCGGCGCCTTTGGCACTTGAGCCTAACCATTCGAGGTACAAAGATGAGTACTGTTTCTGCACGGCGCAGGGCCCTGCGTGGCACCAAACGTACGTGCCAACAGTGCGAGGCCCGCTTCTACGATCTCGCACGCAGTCCGATCGTGTGCCCAATGTGCGGGGCGCACTATATTCTGCCACCTGAGCCGATCGCCCAGGCAAGCGCGCGTGTAGCACCGTTTCAGAGCAAGACCGGATGGCGCAGGGGGCGCGCTCAACCGGTGCTGCCGGTGGTTGATCCCGAGCAGGCACAGCCTCCCGGCATCGCGCCCATCGAGGACGAGACGGAGGAGGACGCCATCTCGGCTTCCGAGGACGCCGAGGACAATATTGTTCCGGAGCAGGATGACTCTGATATACTCGGCGTCATTGATGATGATGCCGCGGACGCCACGGGGCCATGATGGCGGCGGCGACGCATTTCCTAGGGGCACCGACAACGGGATCATCTTGAGCAACACCGACGCACTTGCCAACGCCGGCGCCGCGCGCGACTGGCTGCGGACCCTCAACGTTTATCGCCAGCCAAGCCACCTACGCAGTCTGTTCGAGATTGTGATCACGGCCGCGCCGTTTGCGCTGCTGTGGTTCGTGATGTGGCTCTGCCTGCAGTGGAGCTATCTGCTCAGCCTCGCCATCGCGCTTCCTGCGGCGGGCTTCCTGGTGCGGCTCTTCATGATCCAGCACGACTGTGGCCATGGCTCCTTTTTTCGCCGGCGCTGGGCAAATGACTGGGCAGGTCGCGCCATCGGCGTCTTGACCTTGACGCCGTATGACTACTGGCGGCGCAGCCACGCGGTGCATCACGCAAGCTCGGGAAATCTCGACCGCCGCGGCGTCGGAGACATCGCAACTCTCACCGTCGCCGAATATCTCGCGTTGCCTCGCTGGCGGCGCCTCATTTATCGGCTCTACCGCCACCCCGTCGTGATGTTCGGCATCGGACCGGCCTATCTGTTTCTGGTCCAGCACAGGTTCCCCTCGCACGGAGCCCTGACGAGCTGGCGAACCTGGCTCAGTCCCATGGCAACCAATGTGGCGATCGCCCTGCTTGCGGCGGCCGTCATATGGCTTGTGGGTGTGCGCCCGTTTCTGCTCGTGCAGCTCCCGATCATTCTGCTTGCCGCATCGATCGGCGTTTGGCTGTTCTACGTTCAGCATCAGTTCGAGGAGACGGTCTGGGCCAAGGACAGCGCATGGTCGGTCCACGACGCCGCCCTGCATGGCAGCTCCCACTACGACCTGCCGATGGTCTTGCGCTGGTTCACGGCGAACATCGGCGTCCACCACGTGCATCACCTGTGCAGCCGCATCCCTTTCTACCGGCTCGACCGCGTATTGCGGGATCATCCCGAGCTCAAGGACGTGGGGCGGATCACCCTTCTCGACAGCTTCGCCTGTGTGCGCCTGACGCTGTGGGACGAGGAGCGGCAGCGCATGATTTCATTTCGCGATCTGCGCGACCTTGGGCGCGGCAGCTGATACTGGTGGACCGTCCTTCCCGCGGATCAGCGCGCCCCGCACGACCGGTCTGAGGCGGCCGGCGGACATGCCAGCCCGTCGGGATCTGCGGCCCTCGTGTCGAGCACCCACCGCTCGGCATCTGCCCTGCGGCCTACAACGGCTCCCCGGATTTTGGAAGGCAGTTGCGCGAAACTCGCCCATGTCGTCCGCCTGCCGCCTGTCGTATACATGCTCGCGAAATGCGAAGAAGCCAGCAGCATAGATTCTGCGTCGCGCCCATGATGGACTGGACGGACCGGCATTGCCGTTTCCTCCACCGCCTGCTGTCGCAGCACGCACTGCTCTACACCGAGATGGTGACGGCCGAGGCCATTCTGCATGGCAATCGCGACATGCTCCTCGCCTTTAATCCGCAAGAGCATCCTGTGGCGCTGCAACTCGGCGGTGCCGATCCCGCGCGCCTGGCCGAGGCTGCGGCGATCGGCGAGGACTACGGCTACGACGAGATCAACCTCAACGTCGGCTGCCCCTCCGATCGCGTGCAGGGCGGGCATTTCGGCGCCTGCCTGATGGCCGAGCCTGGCCGCGTCGCGGATTGCATCGTCGCCATGGCCTCGCGTGTGCGCCTTCCCGTCACCGTCAAGTGCCGCCTCGGCATCGACGATCAGGACAGCGAGGCCGACCTCGAGCGATTTGTCACCACGGTCGCCGCGGCCGGCTGCCGCACGTTCATCGTGCATGCGCGCAAGGCGTGGCTGCAGGGACTCTCGCCCAAGCAGAACCGGGAGATTCCGCCGCTCGATCATGCACGGGTGTGGCGGCTCAAAGCCGCGCACCCGGAGCTCGTGATCGTGCTCAACGGCGGTCTCGGCTCGTTGGACGAGGCGGAGGCGCACCTGGGGCACGTCGACGGCGTGATGCTCGGCCGCGCCGCTTACCACACACCCGACATCCTCGCCGACGTTGACCGCCGTTTCTGGGGGGAGGCTCGGACTCCGCTCACGCGCGCCGAGGTGCTCGAGGCGCTGATACCTTACGCCGAGCAGCACCTGGCCCGCGGTGGCCGCCTGAACAACATTGCGCGCCACGTGCTCGGGCTCTATCACGGGCAGCCGCGTGCCCGCGCGTTCCGGCGCTACTTGAGTGAGAATGCGGTGGGGGCCGCCGCCGACGTTCGCGTGCTGCGCGAGGCGATCGCCATTGCAGAGGGCGCGCCCCATCGGGCCATTGCTGCCGAGTAGGGCTGATAAAAATGGAAACGGGCATCTCTCTCGGTCAGCTGGCCGCGGTCGCTCTCGCGTTGGTCGCGGCGGGCGTGCTGACCGGGTTTCTCGCCGGCATGCTCGGCGTCGGCGGCGGCGGCATCGTGGCGCCTGTGCTCTACGAGGTGTTCGGCGCCGTCGGGGTCGACCCTTCCGTGCGCATGCATCTCGCCATCGGCACATCCCTGGCCGTCATGGTTCCGACCACCATGCGCTCGTTCATGGCCCATAAGGCGCGCGGAGGCGTCGACCTGGTCGCCTGGCGGCGCTTAGGGCCTGCCGTTGTGGTGGGCGTCGCGGTTGGCTCCGCCGTCGCGCGCTTCGCGCCGGGCGGCGCACTGAAAATCCTCTGGGTGATCTTCGCCACCAGCATGTCGGCGAAGCTGGTGTTCGGACGCAGCGACTGGCGGCTCGGCGACGATCTGCCGAAGAGCTGGCTGGTCGAGGCCTATGGAGCGCTCGTCGGTGCCATCTCCACGCTGCTGTCCGTCGGCGGGGGCGCCTTCATCACCATGCTGCTGACGCTGTACGGACGCAGCATGCAGACTGCAGTCGGAACCTCCGCAGGGATCGGCATGCTCGTTGCTCTTCCCGGAACGCTCGGCCTGATGTGGGCGGGTTGGGGGCAGCCGAACCTGCCGCCGTTGTCGGTGGGCTACGTGAGCCTGCTGGGCGCCGCATTGCTCATTCCGAGCAGCGTTCTCGTCGCCCCCTTGGGCGCCCGCGTGGCGCACGGCATCTCGCGGCGTACCCTGGAGCTGGCCTTCGCAGCGCTCCTGTCCACCGCCGGCTTGCGCTTCCTGTTGAGCCTCATCATGTAATTCGAGGCGTCCGGCAACGCCAGGTGGTGCGGGCCTGGGCTGCGACTGGGTAGGGAGCATGCGCATGCGGTGGCGTGGAGGCATTCTGGTCGGTCTTGCTCTCATCGCGAGCGCACACCTTTCACCGGCCATGGCGCAGCAGAGCGCAGCCGCGTCGCTGCCGCCGGCCTTCGGCCCGAGCGAGCCGAAGGTGGAGCCGCTGAAGGGCGACGACGGGCTCTATACGCAGAGCTGGTACGTGCAGTCGTTTCTGGACCTGAGGGACGACTTCCGCGAAGCCAGCGCCGAGGGCAAGCGCTTCGCTGTCATCTTCGAGCAGAGGGGCTGCATCTATTGCACGAAGATGCATACGGAGGTTTTGGCCCACAAGTTCATCAACGACTACGTCCGCGATAACTTCCGCATCGTGCAGCTCGACCTGTGGGGCGCGCGCGAGGTGACGGATTTCGACGGCCAGAAGATGCCCGAGAAGCGGCTGGCCGAGCGCTGGGGCGTGCTGTTCACGCCGACGATCGTCTTCTTCAAGGACGATCTCGGCGCGCTCAACGGCGCGTGGGGTCCGCCGCTCGAGGTGGCGCGCATGCAACTCGGCATCGGGCCGGGCACGTTCTACGACATGTTCGTGTGGATCAGGGCCAAGCTCTACGAGCAGGACCGCAACTTCCAGCGCTTCCACATCCAGCGCTATGCCGAGCGGGACGCTGCGGCCAAAGCCCAGGGCAACACCACCAGCGACTGACGACGTCTTGCCAGCCTACGCCGGCTGGAAGATGAGCCGGATCAGATCGCGGTAGAGCAGCACTTGCTTGGGCAGGATGGCCGGGTCCTGAAACACCTTCCCCATGATGATGCCGCCGTCGACGAGCGCGTTGGCCATATCCGCAAGCTCATCGATGTCGATGGCAATGCGCGGCGGATAGCGCGCTGCGATCAGCTCGAGCCGGTCGCGGAAGCGCTTGCGCCAGCCATCGACGCCGGCGCGCGTCAGATCGCGGATGTCGCCGTTGAAGAGCTGATCCTGATAGCAGAAGGAGGCGACGAGGCAGCCTGGATGCCCGCCCGGCAGATCCGCCAGCAGCTCGGCGAACAGCTTCAGGCTGACCAGGAAGCCATGCAGCGGGTCATCGTTGAGCTCGTCGGCGCGACCCATGATGTCATCGAGGATCGCGTCGTTGGCCGCGATGTAGCGCTGCATGAGCGACTTGGCGAGATCGGTCTTGTCCTTGAAGTGATAGAAGAACCCGCTCTTGGTGATGCCCGCGGCGGCTATGAGCTCGTCAATTGACGTCGCGGAGAACCCCTTTTGCAGAACCGCGGCCTCGGCGATGTCGAGGAGGCGCTCGCGTGTGTCGCTCCGCTTGCGGGGTGTCTCTTTCAGCATGGCGAACTGTACCAATGGTCAACTTTTGCGTGCTGCACCGCGCGCCGAGGATCGACCTTCGGCCTAGAAATCGATCCAACCTATTGAAATCTAAAGTCAGTTTTTTGTGACCGCGACCTTACCACGGGTCTTCTGGCGGCGCAAAGGCCGTTGCTTCATCTGTTCGCGTATCGAACCGGCCACGCGCGGCCCGGGCAAACAGAACATTGGAGACGACATGAGCATTCTGCCGAGTTTTTCTTCGGTGGACGACTTTTGGCCTTTGGCCTGTCACCCCACCGAGCCCGTGAATGGTTTGCTGCGCCGCGGCCTCGCTCGCATGCGTGCGGCGTTCGGCGAGCTGGGCCGGCAGCGCCGCGAGCGCCGGGCCGCGTGCGAGCTGAGGGCAATGGATGAGCGCATGCTCCGCGACATCGGCGTCGCCCGCGAGGAGATCGAGCACGCGGTCCGTTGCGGCCGCGGCGCGATGCTTTCCAGTCACGCCGGGTGCACATCGCCGTTTGGCAAGTGACAGGCGCCGGGGCGGGGCCCGCCCAGCTCTCTAACGCGACAGACGAGAAGGATTGCAATCATGACCGAGGATATTCGCAGCAATGTCTTGAGCGGCGCCAAGGCACGTTCGGCAGCCCACTACGGCAAGGCGCTGCGCGAGCTCAATCTGTTCGTCGGCGATCCGGTTGCGAGCAACGATGTGGCGCTGGCCGAAAGCCCGGCCTTCGTGATGGCGCATGCGCTCAAGGCCTACTTGCATCTGCTGGGCACCGAGCCCGCCGGCTTGCCTGTCGCCCGCGCCTCCCTGGAGGCTGCCTCCAAGCTGCCTGCCACCGCGCAGGAGAAAGGGCACCTGGCGGCCATCGGCCATCTCGTCGACGGCGCGTGGCATGCGGCCTCCCGCGTGCTGGAGGATGTCGCAATCGACTATCCACGCGACCTCTTGGCGATTCAGGTCGGGCATCAGATCGACTTCTTCACCGGCGAGGCCCGCATGCTGCGCGATCGCATCGCCAGAGCGTTGCCGCAGTGGTCCAGGGCCGTGCCCGGCTACCATACGATGCTGGGCATGCACGCCTTCGGGCTCGAGGAGTGTGCGCAGTACGGCCTGGCCGAGGCGGCCGGACGCGCGGCCGTCGAGATCGAGCCGCGCGATGGCTGGGCGCAGCATGCGGTCGCGCATGTGCTCGAGATGCAGGGACGGCAGGCGGACGGCATCGGCTGGATGCGGGCCAATCCCGATGCCTGGTCGCGGGAGAGCTTCTTTGCGGTTCACAACTGGTGGCATCTGGCTCTTTATCATCTCGATCTCGGTGAGATCGACCAGGTGCTGGCGCTGTTCGACGGCCCGATCTACGGCTCGCGCTCCCGCGTGATCCTGGACATGATCGATGCCTCGGCGTTGCTGTGGCGCTTGCATCTGCGCGGCGTCGACGTCGGTAACCGCTGGCAGGTGGTGGCCGAGGCCTGGGAGCCCATTGCCGGCGCCGCCAACTACGCGTTCAACAATCTGCACGCGATGATGGCCTTCGTCGGCGCCGGCAGGCCGGAATTGATGCAAACCGTGCTCGAGGCCCAGATCGCGGCGATGGAGGGCCCCGGCGACAACGCCCGGTTCACGCGCGAGGTCGGGCATGCCGTCACGAAGGCGATCAAGGCGTTCGGAGACGGCAACTATGCCGAGACTGTGCGGCTCATCAGGCCGGTGCGCAACATCGCCAACCGGTTCGGCGGCAGCCATGCCCAGCGCGACGTGCTCGACCTGACGCTGATCGAGGCGGCGTTCCGCTCAGGGCAGGACGATCTGGCGCGTGCTCTCTCGGCCGAGCGCATCGAGGTCAAGCCCACGAGCCCGCTCGCGCAATTGTTTGCGCGCCGCGCCGGCATCGGGCGGCTGGCCGCGTGACGGCCTCGGCGTGGGGCGGTTCTTACGGCGCCCCACGCTCCAGCCTCGAGCAGACTGGACTTCGGCCCGCCGCGCTGAAGCTGCGCCTGTGAGGACGGACGTGACCTAGATCTTCTGATTATAGGCGCCGACTTCGGGGAACTGCCGCAGGCGCGCGTCGATATCGGCGAAGATCGCGCGCATGGCTGCCTCCGACGCCGGGCTCTCGACCACGACGACGAGCTCGGGCTTGTTGGAGGAGGCGCGCACGAGCCCCCAGGTTCCGTCCTCCAGCACCACGCGCACGCCGTTGACCGTAATGAGATCGCGGATCTTCTGCCCCGCGATCGACGCCCCGCTGCCCGCCGCATCCTTGTACTGCTGCACGATGCGCTCGACCACGCCGTACTTCTTCTCGTCGGCGCAGTGGGGGGACATGGTCGGCGACTGCCAGGTCTTGGGCAGATCGTTCTTGAGCTCGGCAATCGACTTCGTCGGGTTGCGGTCCAGCATGTCGCACACCGCGATGGCAGCGACCAGGCCATCGTCGTAGCCGCGGCCGAGCGGCGGCTGAAAGAAGAAATGACCCGACTTCTCGAAGCCGACGAGCGCCTTCTGCTCGTGCGTGTAACGCTTCATGTACGAGTGACCGGTCTTCCAGTACAGCGCCTTGGCGCCGTTCTTGAGGAGAACCGGGTCGGTCATGAACAGGCCCGTCGATTTCACGTCGGCGACAAAAATGGAATTCTTGTACTGGCTGGACAGGTCGCGCGCGAGCATGACGCCGACCTTGTCGGCAAAGATCTCGTCACCTTCATTGTCTACGATGCCGCATCGGTCGCCATCGCCGTCGAACCCCAGCGCGACGTCGGCCTTGTGCTCGAGCACTGCCGCACTCATGGCGTGCAGCATCTCCATGTCCTCTGGATTGGGATTGTAGTGGGGGAAGCTGTGGTCGAGCGTGCAATCGAGCTCCACGACCTCGCAGCCGAGCGCACGCAGCACCTGCGGAGCGAAAGCACCCGCGGTGCCGTTGCCGCAGGCGGCGACCACCTTGAGCTTGCGCTTAAGCTTGGGGCGATCCGTCAGCGATTTCACATAGCGATCGGCCATGTCGGGGACGAACACATAGCGGCCGCCGGGACGCGGCTCGAAGGCTGCCGAGAGAACGATCTCCTTGAGCCCGCTCATGTCGTCGGGGCCGAAGGTCAGAGGGCGCGCCATGCCCATCTTGATACCCGTCCAGCCGTTGTCGTTATGGCTCGCCGTCACCATCGCCACGCACGGCACATCGAGCGCGAACTGAGCAAAGTAGGCCATCGGCGACAGCGCAAGGCCGATGTCGTGCACCTCCGCGCCTCCCGCCAGCAGGCCGGTCACAAGCGCCTGCTTCACCGATCCCGAGTACGATCGATAATCGTGGCCGACGACGAAGCGAGGAGGCACGCCGCGCTGGCGAACGAGCGTCGCCAGTCCGAGCCCGATGGCGTTGAGCCCCATCAGATTGATCTCTTCCGGGAACAGCCAGCGAGCGTCGTATTCGCGAAATCCGGTCGGCTTTACGAGCGGAAGCCGCTCGAAGTCGAGGGTGTTGGGCTTGAGGTCGGCACGCGGCTTTGGAAGCATCGGAGAACCTTATCGGGAGACAACGGGGCAACGTAACGGATACGCGCGGTGACGCCAACGCCGAACGACCGGCAGTGTTCCACGCGGTTCCCGCTCGATTCAGGCGGAATGCAGGCTCACTGCTGCAGCAGGAGCACGCCGTGGCTCATCTCGGTGCGCCCGAGCTGACCTAGAAACGACATGCCGAGCAGAGTTGTCGACAATCTGCCGGGCTCGGCCACCGCGGCGCGCACCCCGCGCACGGTGATGTCCTCGATGGTCACCGTGTCGAGCGTGACCACCGCCACCCGCGCCACGCCGTTGGCTGTGCTAACCTTGTGCTTGAAGTCGCTATCCCTGACGTAGACGCCCACGCTTTGCGCGTCCTCCCAGGTCAACGCCACGATCGAGGCCCCCGTATCGACCATCACGTCGACGGGGCGCCCGTTGATCCGGGCGGTGGCGTGGAAATGGCCGTCGTCGCCGGCCCGGATCTCCACCCTGCCGTCACCGGCCGCAACCGCGGCTTCCGTGTCGGAAACGCTGGCCTGTCGCCGGCGCTGCTCAGTGAGGTTCTCGGCCATGAGACCGACGCCGAGCGCGTCGCGGATCGCGTCGAAATGGATGAACAAGGCGGCCGCTGTCACGAAGATGAAGGTCCAGCCGACCGCGAGCTGTACCGCGTTACGTGATGCCGGCGACCAGGACATCTTGGGCAAGGCTCCTGCAGCGCGCTGTCCGGTTTGAGCCGCCCCGAGCGCACCACATCAGCCGCGCAACGTCAGGAACTCGCCGGAAAATTCATAAGAGCGCAGGCGGCTTAAAAAAGTCATACCGAGGAGACTTTCCTTGAGCGTCCCGGGCTGCGCCACGAGCGCCTCGACCTGCGGGATGGTAATGGGCCCGATCGAAACGTTACGCAGGCGCACATGCGCGGCATAGGCGACGCCATTCGCCGTGTGGACGGGGACGGTGTAGTGCAGCGATCGTGTATCGACGCCGAGCCTGTCGGCATCGGCCTGCCTCAGGACCACGCTCGATGCGCCGGTGTCGACCAGCATCTTGATCGAGGTGCCATCGACCGCGACGCTCGCTGCAAAATGACCGTCGGGCCTCCGGCGAATGCGCACGGCGCGCTCCCCGGGCGTCGTGCTCTCGACGGTCGTGACGGTGCCGGGAGGCGCCAGCTCGCCGACGACGCGATAGGCAATCCCTGTGATCTCCTCGCGGAAGCTGTAGCCCGCAACCAGGACCAGTGCCAGTCCGGTCCACGACAAAACGTCCCTGATCGCCTGTCCCATCCGCCCGCGGTATGACGCAAGCAAAGCGACGCCGATCAGGATCAGCAGCGCGACGCCGGTGGTGACGGACGCAAAGTCGTTGAGGCTCAGGCCTAGGATCTCTCCCTGCTCCATGTGGAGCGCCAAGGCGATGCCACCCAACGCCAGCAGCAACAGCCCCACCCAGAGTGCCATCTTTTACTCTCCCGCCTGCCAGCGGCGCTGCCGATCCGGCAGCTCGGACATGATGCGGCGGCGCTCCTCATGATCCAGATCCCGCCAGCGGGCAATCTCGGCCAGCGTCCGCCCACATCCCACGCACAGCCCGGTGGACGGATCGATGACACAGACCTTGATGCAGGGACTGACGATGTCCATGGAGGCTGCCGGAATGTCCCGCGGGCCGAGGCGCCGGTCTTATTTAGGCGCGCGTCCCCGCAACGGCAATCTGCCGGCGCGACCGCAGGTGCTCCGCCTCCACAATTGCAGGCTGACGGTGGCGTTCCTGCCCCAGCGGCTGAAGGGGCGGCATCGACTGCAGGACCCGCTTCTTCGGCAGGGTGACAATGGCCTCGGTGCCCTTTCTGAGCTCGGATCGAAGCTCAAAGGTGCCCCCATGCAGCTCGACGAGGTTCTGCACGATCGGCAGGCCGAGACCTGTGCCGCCCTCCGCGGTCTGCAGCGCGAGCGAGCCCTGACCGAAGACCTGCATCACCTTCGGGATCTCCTCCTTCGGGATCCCGGGTCCCGTATCTCTGACGCTGAGCAACTGGCCGCCGTCGCTTGTCATGGCCACGGTGGTCGTGATCGAGCCGCCTTTCGGCGTGAACTTCAACGCGTTCGACAGCAGGTTCAGGCAGATCTGGCGCACGGCACGCTCGTCGACCCAGATCTGCGGCAGCCAGGGATCGAACTCGAGCGAGATCTGCAGCCCTTTGCTGTCGGCCCTGAGCTTCAGAAGCCGGTGGCAGTCCTCGACGATATCGGAGAGTCGGACCGGCTCCTCGTGCAGCTCGTAGCGGCCGGCCTCGATGCGCGAGAGGTCCAGAATCTCGTTGATCAGATGCAGCAGGTGCCGGCCGCTCTCGTGAATGTTGCCGGCGTACTCCCGGTAAGTCTCGTTCTGCATCGGGCCCATGATCTCGGACTTCATCACCTCCGAGAACCCGAGGATGGCGTTGAGCGGCGTTCTGAGCTCGTGGCTCATGGTGGCGAGAAAACGCGACTTGGCGATGTTGGCCGCCTCGGCCCGCCGCCGCGCCTCGTCGGAGATGGACTTCTCGCCCTCGAGCTCGCCGATCAGCGCATCCTTCTCGGCGCGGAACTCGAGCATGGCGAGCGCCGTAGAGTTGAGGCCCTTGGCCAGGAAAATGAAATAGACGTGCACGCCGACCGCCATCGACGCCATGGCCCAATAGAATGGATGCCCGAGCAGGACGAGCCGGGTTACCACGGCGACGGTCATCGGGATCGTGCCGACGTAGAGGATCGGCATGACCGTCGAGGCGAACGTCATGCGAATGGCAAGCACGACGATCAGCGCGGCGAAAATGAAAACGTGGGACGAGGGATCGGCCGTTCCGAAGCCGACGAGAGCGAAGCCCGCCCACACGAGGCCGCTGGCAAGCTCCGCCGAGATCAGCCGCTGCCGCCAGTGGCCAACGATGATCTCGCTACGTGGCGTTGCCAGGAAGCGGCGGCACAGCTCCAGCAGCAGCACCTTGGCCGCGATCACCAGAATCAGCCAGAGCATGGCTTCCCTGGCCGGCGCCCAGAACATCGACGCCAGCGAGAAGATCACGGCCAGGAGTTGAATGGTCGCCACCGCCCCGAGCTCGTTGCGCACGAACATCGACAGGAGCTCGTAGGCGAACTCGGGCTTTATATCGGTGCCCTGCGTCAGGCGCTGGCGAGCCTCACGCACGCGCTCGTTGGTCCCGCCACGATCGCGCACCGCACGTGGAGCTTGCGGGCTCGCGGCGGGCTCAGTGAAGGCGTCGTGGGCGAGCAAGCAAGCAACTCCCAACCGATACGCGAGGTAGGCGCCAGCGGGCCGGGCACGATGTCATCAGACCACGGCCGGCCTTAGGCTTTTGTCAATTTCACCCCAATTCCCTAACTCCGGGTTTACTGGAGCGGGGTGCGCCCACCGCTTGATGAGCCGCCGGGGCAGCTTGCGCAGGGCAGGGGGCTTGGTTACCGTTCGAGGCTCAATGAACGGCCGACCCTGAGGGGATACCCCATGAAGATCGTGCAGACCCGGCAGGCCCCAAACCCGCGGCGGGTGCGCATTTTCCTGGCCGAGAAGGGGATCGAGGTACCGTTCGAGGAGCTCGACTTGATGAAAGGCGAGCTCAAGACTCCGGAATTCACAAAGGTAAACAGTTTCCAGCGCGTTCCCGTGCTGGTGCTCGATGACGGCACCGCCATCGCCGAGACCATCGCCATTTGCCGGTATTTCGAGGCTCAGAAGCCGGAGCCGGCGCTGTTCGGCAAGGGCGCTCTCGGCACCGCCACGGTCGAGATGTGGAACCGCCGTGTCGAGCTCCATCTGCTTTTCCCCGTGTCGCAGGCCTTTCGCCACCTGCATCCCGCAATGGCCCACCTGGAGGTGCCGCAGGTCGCGGCCTGGGGCGAGGCGAACAAGCCCAGGGCTCTCGAGGCGCTGGCGATCCTCGATCGGGAGCTCGGCCGCTCCCGCTACATCGCCGGCGATGACTTCTCGGTTGCCGATATCACCGCACTGGTGGCCGTCGACTTCATGAAGCCTGCGCGCATTCAGCGTCCGGAGGAGCTCAAGAACCTCGCGCGCTGGCACACCGAGGTCTCCAGCCGCCCGAGCGCCAAAGCATGATCGCAGGTCGGCGCACAGGAGAGCGGTACCCTGGCGAGGCTTGAATGAAGCTCACGGTCGTCGGTTGCGGGGATGCGTTCGGCTCGGGGGGGCGGCTGCAGACCTGCTACCATGTCGATGCTGCGGGACACTGTTTCCTGATCGACTGCGGGGCGACCGCCATCATCGGCCTCAACCGCCTCGGCCTTGACCCCAACGCCGTCGAAACCATCTTCATATCGCACCTGCATGGCGATCACTTCTCGGGGCTCGTCTGGTGGCTGCTGCATGCCCAGCACGTCGCGCGCCGGACAGCGCCTCTGACGATCACCGGGCCCGTCGGCGTCAAGGCGCGCTTCGAGGCCGCGGCAGAGGCGCTCTTCCCCCGCTCCACGACGGTCCAGCGCCGCTTCGAGATGACATTCCTCGAGTACCAGGAGGGCGTAAGCCTGGAGGTGGGGCCTGTGCGCGTCACGCCATTCGAGGTCTCGCATCCCTCGGGCGCTCCGCCCTATGCGCTGCGCTTCGAGGTCGACGGCCGCACACTCTCGTTCTCCGGCGACACGGAGTGGGTCGAGAACCTCATTTCCGCCGGCAAGGACGCGGACCTTTACATTACCGAATGCTATGGATTCGATAGCGACGTGCGCTATCACATGAGTTGGCGCACGATCGAGAAGAACCTGCCGCGCATTGGCGCCAAACAGGTGCTGCTGACCCACATGAGCGCGCCAATGCTGGCCAACCGCCATGTCATCACAGCGCCGGGCCTCATCTGCGCGGAGGATGGCCTGGTAATCGAGATTTGACGGCGGTCCACACGATGACGCGCTCACTGGATGCGCTGCTCGCGGAGATCCACGAGTGCCGCGTTTGCCGCGACGCATCGGCCGGCCCGCCCCTCCCGCACGATCCGCGGCCCGTCTTGCGTGCCTCCTCGACGGCGAGGCTTGCGATCTGCAGCCAGGCCCCCGGCACGCGCGTCCACGCGTCGGGGATGCCGTTCACGGACCCTTCGGGCGTACGGCTGCGCCAGTGGATGGGGGTGACCGAAGCCGAGTTCTACGATGTGCGCCGGGTGGCCATCGTCCCGATGGGGTTCTGCTATCCGGGCCAAGATGCGGCAGGCGGCGATCTGCCTCCGCGCAAAGAGTGCGCGCCGCGCTGGCGGGAGCGCGTGCTCCGCGAGCTCGATCGCGTCGAGCTGATGCTGCTGGTCGGCCAATACGCGCAGCGCTGGCACCTGGGCGATCAGGCCAAGGGCGGCCTGACGCGCACGGTCGAACGGTGGCGCGAGATCCTCGAGGCGCCCCGGCGGCCCCGCCTCTTGCCCCTTCCGCATCCGTCATGGCGCAACAACGCCTGGGTCATGCGGCACCCCTGGTTCGAGGCCGAGCTTCTTCCTCAGCTCCGGGCGGAAGTTCGGGCCTTGTTGGGCAACACCGGCTGAGGCACTGCGCAGACGGGCTCGCGTGAAAAAATATGCCTCCGCCGCGGTTGACATCTGGCGCTGTCTGCAAAATATACTAATGATCATTGCGTTACGGGAACGGTTTTCCATTTTCGAGGCGATGCTATGGTCCTGGACGCCATGGACGTCAAAATCCTGACCCTCCTGCAAAGGGATTGCACGATGCCGGTGGCGGACATCGGCAAGGCCGTCGGACTTTCGACAACCCCATGCTGGCGGCGCATCCAGAAGCTGGAGCAGGCCGGCGTCATCGCACGCCGCGTGGCCGTGCTGGACGCGGCCAAGGTCAACGCCGGCGTGACGGTCTTCGTCGCCATCAAGACCGATCAGCACAGCCTGACGTGGCTCGAGCGGTTCCACGCGGCGGTCATCGACCTCCCCGAGGTCGTCGACTTCTACCGCATGTCCGGGGACGTGGACTATCTGCTGCGCGTCGTGGTGCCCGACATTGCGGCCTACGACGACTTCTACAAGAAGCTCATCTCGCGCGTCGACGTCGCCAAAGTCTCGTCCGCGTTCGCCATGGAGCAGATCAAGTCCACAACCGAGCTGCCACTCTCGTTTGTGCCGACGGGCAAGCCCTCCTGAGCCGCTTGAGGCCCGGCGCGGCGTATGCGGAATGCGCGCGGCTGGCATCTCGGCGGGCGCGGGCATTTGTGTGTCGCCGGTATCGGCGCTATACCACGCCCGAAAGCGGCGAAGGTGGCGGTGCGCTCGTCGTCGACCTCAGCAGCCGATTCTTCCATGTGGCAGCGGGACGTTATGCCGAGCCTCGAAGAGCGCCGCCGGCGCGCCTATTACCGCGCTGTCCATCGCGGCACGAAGGAAATGGACTGGCTCCTGGGGCGTTACGCCGATGCCAGGATCGCGTCGATGGCGGAGGCGGAGCTCGACACGTTCGAGCGTCTGCTGATGCTTCCCGACCCGGAGCTGCACCAATGGATCGCTTTCGGGGCAGAGGCTAGCGACAGCGAGCTTGCGCCGCTCGTCCTCGCCATACGCAAGTTTCACGGGCTCGAGCCACAAAAATGAGTTTGGCCAGTCGAACCGGCGATACCCAGGCCGCGCTTGTCGGCCGGGGTAGACGGGAGGAGCTGCTCACCGGCGTTCCGGAAGGCTATGACGCCTTCGTGCTCGGCCAGCTCACCGCCGAGGCCTCCGCCCAACTCGGCGGGCCGGCGATCCTTCTCCATGTTTGCCGCGACGACCGCCGGCTGGCGGCGCTCGCCGCCGGGCTCGAGTTCTTCGCCCCGAAGCTGCGCGTCATTCAGTTTCCGGCATGGGACACGGTGCCCTACGACCGGATCGGTCCCAATTCGGACATTGCTGCGCGCCGTGTCGCCGCGCTGGCCCGGCTCGCCCTC
>JBLNBZ010000143.1:0-90659 GCA_050260355.1 Bacteroidota bacterium
ACGCCGGCGCACGCTGTCATCAATTTGGCCGTCGAGCAGTGCAGGCGCGACCGGCTTGCGCGCCGCTTCGACAAGCTCGCCAATGCCGTCTTGCGCCGTGTCGCGGCTGAAGGCCCTGCCATTCGCGATTCTCTCGACGCCCCCCGCCTCGATATTCCGGCTTGGCTGTGGCGCCGGTGGTCGGCTGCTTACGGAGAGCCCGTTGCGCGGCGCATCGCCGAGGCGAGCCTGCGCGAGGCGCCTCTCGACGTGACGGTCAAGGACGATGCGGCCGGCTGGGCCGAGCGGCTCCACGGCCACGTGGTGTCGGGCGCCAGCATTCGGCTGCTCGAGCCGGGGCGCATCGAGGAGCTGCCCGGCTACGAGGATGGTGCGTGGTGGGTGCAGGACGCGGCCGCGGCCCTGCCGGCTCGGCTGCTGGGCTCCGTCAGAGGCCTGCGCGTCGCCGATCTGTGCGCCGCGCCCGGCGGGAAGACAGCGCAGCTCGCCTCGGCCGGCGCCATGGTGACGGCCGTCGATGCTTCGGCGAAGCGGCTAGCCGTGTTGCGCCAGAACGTGCGCCGCTTGCGGCTCGAGGCCAGCGTCGACGTCGTGGAGGCCGACGTTGGGAGCTGGAGCCCGGCGCAGCGCTTCGATGTCGTCCTTCTCGATGCGCCTTGCACCGCGACGGGCACGCTGCGGCGGCATCCGGATATCCTGCGGCTGAAGAGCGAGGAGGACGTGAGCCGGCTCGCCGCGCTGCAGGCGCGGCTGCTGCGCCGGGCGGCGGATCTGGTCGCGCCCGGCGGGACGCTGATCTACTGCACGTGCTCGCTGCAGCCGGAGGAGGGCGAGCAGCAGGTCGAGGGCTTCCTGGAGAGCCATCGCGATTACGCCCGTGCGGCCGTAGATCCGAGTGAGCTCGGCGGGGCGGCGGAGTGGATCTCCCCGGCGGGTGACGTGCGCACGCTGCCGCATCACCTGTCGCTCGAGCACCCCGATCTGTCCGGTATGGACGGATTCTACGCGGCCCGGCTCAAGCGCGCGCCCTGAGCGCGAGGAGTTGCCCCCAGGCAAGCGACGACGGCAGCTTGTGCCTTAAGGGTGCGCGGAGTATCGAGGCAGCATGGGGTGGCCTTTGCGACGGCTCAGCGGTGCATTCCGGTCCGACGCGCCGTTTTCGGCGGCGGCGGGAACGGCGACGGCCTCCCTCACCCTGTCGGAGCGCGCGACGCTGGCCAAACTGTCGGCCAATCGGGCCCGTCGCGCGGTTGTCGCGCGGGCGCTGCGGTCGGCGGCGTTGCGCTGGTGGCTTGCTCCGCCTGTCGCCGACGAGCTGCTGATCGTACCGCCGGATCTGCGCACGCCTGATCCGAGCTTCCTGACCGAGCTGGCGGCCGGCCAGCTCGGCTTGGGCGGGTCGGTTGCCAGTCTGCACGGCCGCTCACCGTTTCTCCTCCCGGCGCCGAGCCCGGCCTGGGCGCGCGAGCTGCACGGCTTCGGCTGGTTGCGTCACTTGAGATGCGGCCCCGACGGGGAGGCACGCGCAATCGCCCGGCGGCTCGCAGGCGACTGGCTCACCTTGAAGCGGCAAAGGGCAGGGATTCCGTTCGAGCCGCAGGTCGTCGCGCGACGTATCATCTCCTGGCTCGGCCACGCGGACCTGCTGCTCGAGGACAGCGATCCGCGGTTCTATGCAGCCGCCGCGGACTGCCTCGGCGGCGAGGTTCAGTTCCTGGCCGGCATCTGGGGCAATGCCCATGCCGGATATCCGCGGCTCGTGTGCCTGGCGGGCCTCCTGTTTGCGGCGCTGTGCGTTGCCGGTCAGGATCGCCGGCTCGAGCGCACAGAGCGGCTGTTCGTCGACGAGCTCGGCCGTCAGATCCTGGCCGACGGCGGTCACGTGAGCCGCAATCCCGGCGTGCCGGTGCAATTGCTGCTCGATTTCCTGCCGCTGCGGCAGTGCTATGCAGCGCGCGAGCTGCCGGCGCCGGATGCGTTCCACGAGGCCATGGATCGCATGATCTCGTTCCTCGAATACATGCGGCGCGGCGATGGAGCGCTGGCGCGCTTCAACGGGATGAGCCGCACGGAGGCCGATGCGCTGGCGACCGTGCTGGGGTACGTCGACTCGACCGCCGTTCCGCTCGCGCAAGCACCGGTCTCTCGCTACGAGCGCCTGGAGCGGGGGCAAACCGTTGTCATCGTTGATGTGGGTCCTCCGCCGCCTCTGGAGCTTGCCGCGGAGGCGCAAGCGGGCTGTCTGTCTTTCGAGATGAGCGTTGGGCCGCACGCCCTGCTGGTCAACGGCGGCGCGCCGGGCCCCGCGCACGAGCGCCATCGCGCCTTGGCGCGCGCCACAGCCAGTCACAACACGCTCTGCCTCAGCAACACCTCATCGTCGCGCCTCGTGCGTGCGCGGCTGCTCGAGCAGGTGACGGGATCGCCGCCGCTGCGGCTTCCCCAGTCCGTGGACTCGGAGCTGACCGAGGACGACGGTACGCTTGTGCTCGAATGCAGGCACGACGGATATCTCGAGCAGTTTGGGCTGCTCCACACGCGCCGGCTCTCGCTCAGCAGCGACGGACTGCGGTTCGAAGGCGTTGATATGCTCGGGCCGGAAAGCGGCGTGCTGCGCCTCAAGCGCGACGTTCCATTTGCCATTCATTTCCATCTGCCCTGCGAGGTCGTCTGCCGATCGACCGGGTCGGCGGGTACGGCCGAGATCGAGGCCGGGGCTGACTGCCGGTGGCGCTTCGTGGCGGCGGGCGCGCGCCTGTCGATCGAGCAGGGCCAGGATTTCGCCCATTTTTCCGGCCCGCAACGCTCCATGCAGATCGTCCTGCGCGGGGCTTGCCCGGGCGAAAGCATCGTTTCCTGGCGCCTCGAGAAGATCTGACGCGCCGGCGGCGACGCGCCCGTGTATCTTCTCCACAGCATGAGATTTCGCCGCGATCCGATCTGTGCTAACCGGCCCGCATGCAACAGCCGCGCAGCCCAAAGATCACCTCATGAGCATGCCCAATCCGATCAGGCGCGCCCTGATCTCCGTCTCCGACAAGACCGGCCTCGTCGAGTTTGCGCGCAAGCTTGCGGATGCCGGCATCGAGATCCTGTCGACCGGCGGCACGGCCGGCGCTCTCAAGCAGGCCGGGATCGCCGTCAAGGACGTGTCCGAGCACACCGGGTTCCCCGAGATGATGGACGGGCGCCTCAAAACGCTGCATCCCAAGGTGCATGGCGGACTGCTCGCCGTGCGCGGCAACGCGGAGCATGCCCAGGCTGCCCAGTCGCACGGTATCGCGCCGATCGACTTGCTGGTCGTGAACCTCTACCCGTTCGAGGCCACCGTCGCGAAGGGCGCGGCCTTCGACGACTGCATCGAGAACATCGATATCGGCGGACCGGCCATGATCCGCGGCGCCGCCAAGAACCATGCGGGGGTCACGGTCGTCGTCGAGCCCGACGACTATGCGGCCGTGCTCGATGACATGGCGGCCAACGGCGGGGCGACATCGCAGGCCTTGCGGCGGCGCCTCGCGGCGAAGGCCTACGCCAGAACGGCTGCCTACGACGCGGCGATCAGCAACTGGCTCGCTGCGCAGGCGGGAGTCGACACACCGGCCTATCGCGCGTTCGGCGGCAGGCTGGCGCAGGAGCTGCGCTACGGCGAGAACCCGCACCAGCGCGCCGCCTTCTATGTCACCGGGGAGAAGCGCTTCGGCGTTGTCACGGCGCGCCAGCATCAGGGCAAGGAGCTATCCTACAACAACCTGAACGATACCGACGCCGCGTTCGAGCTGGCGGCGGAGTTCGACCCCGCGGCGGGGCCGGCCGTCGCCATCATCAAGCATGCCAACCCGTGCGGCGTCGCGGTGGCCTCATCGCCGGTCGAGGCCTATCTGCAGGCGCTGAAGTGCGATCCCGTCAGCGCCTTCGGCGGCATCATCGCGCTCAATTGCACGATCGATGCGGCGGCAGCCGAGGAGATCACCAAGATCTTCACCGAGGTGGTGATCGCGCCCGATGCCACCGACGAGGCGAAGGCGATCTTCGCCCGCAAGAAGAACCTGCGGCTACTGACGACCGGCGGCCTGCCCGATCCTCGCGCTCAGGGATTGACTGTGCGCTCCGTCGCCGGCGGGCTGCTCGTGCAGTCGCGCGACAATGGCGTGGTGGATGATCTCGCGCTCAAGGTGGTCAGCAAGCGCCAGCCGACCGCGCAGGAGCTCGCCGACCTGAAGTTCGCCTTCCGCGTCGCCAAGCACGTGAAGTCCAATGCCATCGTCTACGCCCGCAACGGCGCGACCGTAGGCATCGGCGCCGGACAGATGAGCCGGGTCGACTCTGCCCGCATCGCAGCCTGGAAATCGGCCGAGGCCGCCAAGGCGGCGGGTGGATCGGAGCCACTGGCCAAAGATTCGGTCGTTGCCTCCGACGCGTTCTTCCCGTTCGCCGACGGCCTGCTGGCGGCGGCAGAGGCCGGAGCTACGGCCGTGATCCAGCCGGGCGGCTCCATGCGCGACGACGAGGTCATCAAAGCTGCCGATGAGAAGGGGCTGGCCATGGTGCTGACCGGCATGCGGCATTTCCGGCATTGAAGGCGGTCGGGTGACCATGAGCCGGTCCGCCTGTCCCATCACGCTGCGGCCCGCAACACCCGGCGACCGCTTCCTGATCCGGCGCTGGCTGGGCGAGCCGGAGGTCGAGGCGGCATGGGGCAACAAAGCCAGCGCGGAGGCGGAGATCGCGCTCGCCATGGAAAGCCCGTCCGCGCTCTGCCGCGTCATCGAGTCCGGCGGCGAGGCCATCGGCTACGGGCACGCGGTCGATGCCGGCGTCTGGGGCGATCCGCTGCCGCCGGAGCTGCCGGCCGGCTGCTGGGACGTCGACCTCTTCGTCGCCTCCGCCGCGCATCGCGAGGGCGATTGCGAGCGGCAAGCGTTGCGCGAGCTGAGCGATGAGGTGTTCGGCACGACCCTGGCCGTCGCCTGCTGCCATTTCGTGTCGGTGAGGAACGAGGGCGCGGTGCGCGCATCGGAGCGCGCCGGCTTTCGCTGGCTGCGCATCTGGCAGGACCCGATCTTCGGTCCCTGCTGGGTGCTGCTGAAGGACAGGCCTCGTTAGCGGCCTTCCGACGTGGGGAGGTGATCGAACGCTCCGGCCGGTTCCATCGCTTCGCTCCGCCGCGTGCGCGGCTGCGCTCAACGATGAAACCGGGTAACCTCGAGCCCGAATAGTGTCAGGGATGTTGCCGGTCCAAAGTGTCAGGAATGTACCCGGTCGTTCGCGAGAAACACCTCCACCCCGGCCCTCCCCCTTCACAAGCATTGAGTGCCGCATCTCCTCATGGTCCTCGCACGTCCAGGGCGCGAAGCCCTCTGCCCACGGGAGAGGGGAAGCTGCGTCGATGCGAACGAAAGCCGCGCGAGGGCATTTCGCAATCGCACGGACGCGAGCTCCCTCGCCCTCGCGCGGGAGTGGGAGGCAGGCATGGGCTCGGCTCGAGCGGAAATCGCGACCAGTCTAACGCGAGCGCACGGGGAGCATCAGCAGCATGCCGGTGATCAGGAAGCCGGCGATCACGGTCATGCCGGCGCGCTGGCTCTCCGTGAGGGCCGTAACGGTGGCGACCAGGAACGGCGCAGCGAATGCGGTGACCTTGCCGGAGAAAGCGAACAGGCCGAAGAACTGGGTCATCTTGTCGGGCGGCGCGAGGTGTGCGAGCAGCGACCGGCTTGCGGCCTGGACCGGTGCAGCGACAACTCCGATCAGCATCGCGAAACCGAGATAGATGAGCTCGCCGATCGAGGAGAACGGCCGCGATCCCGCCTCCTTGAGCGGCACGTCGAGGCTGAAGAGGACGTGCGTCTTGGACACCGACAGAATGCCGATGGCTCCGGCCAGCAGAATGACGAGCGAGACCAGGATGACGCGCTTCGACCCCCAGCGGTCGTCGAGGAAGCCGCCGATGACCGCGCCGATGGCTCCCGTCAGAGTCAGGATGATGCCGAATAGCCCGAGCTCGAAGGCCTGCCAGCCGAACACGCTCGATCCGTAGATGCCGCCGAAGGCGAAGATCGCGGACAGGCCGTCCACGTAGATCGCGCGCGCCAGCAGGAACAGCATCATGTCGCGATGCCTCGGCAGATCGCGCAGGGTGGCGAGCAGCTCGGTCACCGGTGAGTGGCGCGCTGCCGTCGTGGCGGGCGCCCGCACATCCGGGACGAACAGGAAGAACGGGATCATGAAGATCAGGTACCAGGCTGCCGAGAACGGCCCGACCAGCCTGTCGCTCTCGCGTGCGCCGCCATCGAGATGCAACAGCGGGTCCAGGCCGAGCAGCGTCTTGCCCGTGGCCGGATTGGTGACGATCAGGCCGGCCATCAGCGCCAGGCTGATGAGCCCGCCGGCATAGCCGACGCCCCAGCCGATTCCCGACAGCCGCCCGATCTGGCTCTGCGGCACGAGGGTCGGCATGATGGAGTTCGTGAATACGGTCGTGAACTCGGCGGCGATCGTCGCCACGACGAAGGACAACACGATCAGCCACAGCGCGAGCCCCGTGCTGTTGGGCTTGGCAAGCCAGAGGGCCGCCATGCCGCCTGCGAGCACGAGCGAGAACAGCGCGATCCACGGCTTGCGGCGCCCGCGCCCATCCGCGAGCGCACCGAGCAGCGGGCTGCCGATCGCGATCAGGATGCCGGCCACAGCCGCGCCGTAACCCCAAATCGCCTGTCCGCGTGCGGCGTCGCCCACCACCACGTTGGCGAAATAGGGCGCGAACAGGAATGTGAGGATCAGCGTGTAGTAGGGCTGCGCGGCCCAGTCGAACAGCACCCATCCCGCCAGGGCGCGCCGCGGCGCCGCGGGCCGCTCCTCTGCCGCGGCCGAGATCGTTGCCGTCGCCAAGCCATCCCCCTTGGTCCTGCTTGCCCGTGCTGACCCTACTGGGTGCGGGCAATATCCGCCAATCGTGTGGCGGCGACGGTAAGCCGCGACACCGTCAGCTCCGGTGCGGCCATGATGTCGCGCAAATCCTGCTCGGCCGCGAGGATGCGGTCCGGCTGGCGTGCGGCCCATGCCTCGAGCCCGGTCTGCCCGCCTCCTGCGGTCGCGAGGGCCGCCAGGGTCATGTTGCGGCGGGCGTCGGCAAGCGCGCCCTCGGCGCCGGCGATGGCCAGGCGGTCGTAGTCGTCGGCCACCCTGATCTGCGATGTGCGCAAGAGGAGATCCTCCATGCTGAAGCGGTCGCCGATGGCGAGAAACGCGCGTGCCGCCTCTGCGATCGGACGACCCGAAGCGTGTCCGATGTCGACGATGGCCGGTGCATCCTTCAGCACGATCAGGTGCGCGATGTCGGCCGCGACATCCGCGGGCACGGCATGGGCAACAAAGTCCGCCTCGAGGCTCTTGCATCTCTCGAGCGTGCGCGGCGTCGCGATGTCCGCGAATGCGCTGCGCAGCGATTCAAAGCCCGACTTGTAAAGGGCGATCGTATCGGTGAGGCTTGCACCCGGCGCCATGCGCCGCAGGAACCACGCGACGTTGCGGTTCAGCACCTGCTGCACGGCCCCGTAAAGGTCGAGCTGCGCAGCACCGGCGACCTTGCCGTCCAGCGCATCGAGCCTTCGCCACACGTCCGCAAGTGAGAAGACCGCGCGCACGGCCATGAACGCGTGCGCAGTCTCCGTGATCGGGCATGCGGCCTCCTCGGCGAGGCGCAACGGCGTTGCCGGGCCGCAGCGATTGATGATGCCGTTGGTGAGCGTGGTGGCGATGATCTCGCGCCGCAGCCGGTGCGCAGCAATGTCGCTCGCGAACCGCTCGCGCATTGCCGGCGGGAAATAGTCGTGCAGCAGCTCCTCCATGAACGGCTCGTCGGGCACCGCGCTCGCCAGCAGGTCGTGCAGCAGCGCGATCTTGGCGTAGCTGAGCAGCACGCACAGCTCCGGCCGCAACATCCCGGCGCCGGCCTTGGTGCGCTGAGCGAGGTCGGTGTCCGACGGCAGACCCTCGAAAGCGCGGTCGAAAAGGCCGCGCCCCTCGAGATGGCGCATGAGACGCCCGTAGAAGCCTAGGTCGGCCGCGCTGCGGCGCTCGGCAATGCTGAGCGCCAGGGACTGCTGATAGTTGTTCCTGAGCACGGCCCGGGCCACGTCATCGGCCATGCCGGCGAGCAGCGGCTTGCGCGCATCCTCGCTGAGCCGGCCCGATTTGACCGCCGGCCCGAGGGCGATCTTGATGTTCACCTCCTGGTCGGACGTGTTGACGCCGGCAGAATTGTCGATGAAGTCCGTGTTGATGCGGCCGCCGCGCGACGCGAACTCCATGCGTCCGCGCTGCGTTACCCCGAGGTTGGCGCCTTCGCCGATCACCTTGGCGCGCACCTGGCTGGCGGTGATGCGCAGGGGATCGTTGCTGCGGTCGCCGACATCGAGGTCGGTCTCCGTGCTCGCCCGCACGTAAGTGCCGATGCCGCCGAACCAGAGCAGATCAGTCTTGGCCTGAAGCACGGCGCGGATGAGCTCGGCAGGCGTCACGGACTGAGCCTCGATGCCGAGCAGAGCGCGGATCTCCTGCGACAGCGGAATAGACTTGGCGGAGCGCGAGAAAACGCCGCCACCGCGCGAGATCTTCGCCTTGTCGTAGTCCTGCCAGCTCGATCGCGGCAGCTCGAACAGCCGCCGGCGCTCGGCAAGGCCGACCGCCGGATCGGGATCGGGGTCGAGGAAGATGTCGCGATGGTCGAACGCCGCAACGAGCCTGATCGCCGGCGACAGCAGCATGCCGTTGCCGAACACATCGCCTGACATGTCGCCCACGCCGACGACAGTGAACGGCTGCGTCTGGATGTCGATGTCCATCTCCCGGAAGTGGCGCTTCACGCACTCCCATGCGCCGCGGGCGGTGATGGCCATGCCCTTGTGGTCGTAACCGATCGAGCCGCCCGAGGCGAAGGCGTCGCCGAGCCAGAAGGCGTGCTCGGCCGCAATCGCATTGGCCGTATCGGAGAACGTGGCCGTGCCCTTGTCGGCGGCGACGACGAGATAGGGATCATTCGGGTCGTGGCGGACGACGCGCTGCGGGGGCACGACATTGCCGTCGACGATGTTGTCGGTGATGTCGAGCAGCGCCGAGATGAAGATGCGATAGGCGGCGGTGCCCTCCTTCTGCATCTCCTCGCGCGTGGCGTTGCGCGCGATGTGCTTGGGCAGGAAGCCGCCCTTGGCGCCGGCAGGCACGATGACCGCGTTCTTGACCTGCTGCGCCTTGGCAAGTCCCAGCACCTCGGTTCGGAAGTCCTGCGCCCGGTCGGACCAGCGGATGCCGCCGCGCGCGATGGGAGCGAAGCGCAGATGCACGCCTTCAACGCGCGGGCTGTAAACCCAGATCTCGCGGAACGGCCTTGGATGGGGCGCCATCTCGAGGCTGCCGCTCTCCAGCTTGAATGCGATCGTCTCCGGCAGCGCGCCCGTGCTCGTACGCTGATAGTAGTTGGTGCGCACCGTTGCCGTGATCAGGGCGAGCACATGGCGCAGGATGCGATCCTCGTCGAGGCTCTGCACGGTCGCCAAAGCTCCCTCAATGCGCGCCCGGACCGGCGCCTCGAGGGCCTTGCGCGCGTCGACGTCGAAAGGTGCGTCCGGATTGAACCGGATGTGGAAGAGCTCGATCAGGTCGCGCGCGACGCCGGCGTGGCGATTGAGCGTGTCGGCGAGGTAGCGAAGCCCGAACGGCGAGCCGAGCTGGCGCAGGAAGCTCGCGTAGGCGCGCAGCACGGCCGCTTCGCGCCAATCCGCGCCTGCCGATGTGACCAGGCGGTTGAAGTTGTCGTTGTCGGCATCGCCGCGGAATACGGCCAGGAAGCACTCCTCGATGCGCCGGTGCGCCGACGGATCGAGCGGAGAGCCGTCCGCGCTCTCGAGCACCATGTCGTGCAGCACGACCTGCCGTGTGCCGGTGTCGAACCTCGGCGCCACGCGATACGAGCGCTCGTCGATGACGGAGAAACCGAGGTTTTCCAGCACCGGCACGCGCTCCGACAACCGCAACGGCTGATCGAAGCGGTAGATGGCGACGCGGACGCGAGCATCGGGCGTGCCAGGCTCGCGATAGAAGTCGATGGCCATCGGCCGATCCGGGCCCAGGCGCTCGATGCGGCTGATGTCCTCGAGCGCGCGGGCCGGCTCGAAGGTCTCCGCATAGCCGGCGGAGAATGCCTTGCCGTACTTGGCGTACAGCGCATCCGCATTCTGGCTCGATGCGCCGATCAGCTCGGCGAGCTGGTCCGACCACGTGCGCACGATGCCGGCAACGCCGCGCTCCAGTGCCGCGACGTCGACGTGGGGCGTGGCGCCTTCGCGACGGCCGACGATGAATTGCACGCGCACCAGCGGTCCACCGGAGAAGTAGGGATAGAACGCGGTGACATGGCCCTTGTAGGCGTCGGCGAGATAAGCGCCGATCCGCTCGCGCACCGTGCTGTTGAAAGCGTCGCGCGGCACGAATGCGAGCACCGAGACGAAACGGTCGAAGCGATCGATGCGGACGAACACGCGCACGCGCGGCCGCAACTCAAGGTCCAGGATGCCTGCGGCCCAGACGCCGAGCTCCTCGGCGCCGATCTGGAACAGCTCGTCGCGAGGGAACGTGTCGAGCACGTTGAGAAGCGATTTGCCCGCGTGGCTTGCGGGAGGATGGCCCGATGCGCCAAGGACGGACTCGACCTTGTGTCTGAGAATCGGAATCTGGCGGGGCGTCTGAATATAGGCCGATGATGTGAACAGGCCGATGATTCTGAGCTCGCCCGATGGGCGGCCGTCCTCGCCGTAGGTCTTGACGCCGATGTAGTCCATGTGAGCGCGCCGATGGACGCGGCTCACCACGTTGGACTTGGTGATGATCAGCGGCGTGGGCTGGAAGAAGAAGCGCCGCACCTCCGGCGTCATGGCGACGAGCTCGGTGCCGCGGCGCAGCACCTGCATGGAGGGGTCCCGCAGCAGTCCGAGACCTGGACCGCCGTTCGGGACGAGATCGCCGGTCTCGGGGCCGCCTTGCAGGCGGTAGTTGCGCATGCCGAGGAATGTGAAATGTCCATCCTCGAGCCAGCGCAGGAAGGCGACGGACTCCGCGAGCAGATCCTTCGGCACGCTGGCGGGCGCGCGCTCCAGCTCGGCGATCGCCTTGACCAGGCGATCGAGCATCGGCTGCCAATCGGCTACCGCGATCCGCACGTCATCGAGGACCTGGGACAGGCTGGTAACCAGCGCGTCTGCGGCGGCATCGGTCAGCGCATCGAGGTGGACGGAGATGTAGCTCTCCTGCCGGCCGTCGCTCCAGGCGCGGTCGCCGGGGCCGAGAACGGCTTCCAGTGTGCCGGTTGCGCTGCGGCGCGTCTTGAAAATCGGATGCAGGACCAACCTGGCCTTGTGACCGCGCGCGCCGATCTCGCCCATCACGCTGTCGACCAGGAACGGCATGTCGTCGTTCAGGATCTCGATGACGGTAACCGGGGTCTTGGCGCTGCCCTGGCCGAGCCGGTCCGTGCGCGCCGCGATCTTGTGGCGGCCGGCCGGCTTGCTGGCGATGAAGGCGTAGGCTGCGTCGGCGTGGCTGGCGAGGCTCTCGGTCGAGAACTCCGCCAGATCGGCTCCGTCGGCGGACGCGAGCAGCATCCGGGTGAACAGCTCATGCTCCCCTGCCGCCGACTGCGACCGGATCTGCGCGTCATGGACCATCGCCTACCCTCCCCCCGCTCGTCTATAGAGGCAAGCGGACCCCCCGGGTTCGGGATGATCTGCTGCTCTGGCAACCGTGACAATCGAGATTGTCAGGCCAACGACGATGTATCCGCAATCGTGACGCATGTGACCGGAGGACGACGATGAAGAAGGCCAAAAGTGATCGCGTGACGGCGTTAAATCTTGGAAAACAGGCAAAATTGACGCCGGAGCTGCAGGCCTACTTCGACAAGTGCCAGGAAAAGCTCGGGTTCGTCCCCAACGTGCTCAAGGCATACGCCTTCGATGCGGCAAAGCTCAAGGCGTTCATCGACATGGTGGACGACCTGATGCTGGCCGACAGCGGCTTGACCAAGCTCGAGCGCGAGATGATCGCCGTCGCGGTCAGCGCGGTCAACCACTGCCACTACTGCCTGACGGCGCACGGCGCCGCGGTGCGTCAGCGCGCCAGGAATCCCGAGCTCGGCGAGCTGATCGCGCAGAACTACCGCGCGGCGGAACTGCCCAAGCGGCAGAAGGCGATGCTGGATTTCGCAGTCAAGCTGACGGAAGCGCCGGCGAAGATCGAGGAGGCCGACCGCGAGGGGCTGCGCAAGGCGGGCTTCAGCGACCGCGACATCTGGGACATCGCCGCGGTCGCCGGATTCTACAATATGTCGAACCGGATCGCGGCCGCCACCGACATGAGGCCCAACCGCGAGTATCACTACGCGATGCGCAGTCCGGCGACCGACAACGCGTGACGCTTGGCGTCGCGGGGCAGCGGGCCGTGCGGCCGCTAGTGCATCATCGTGTCGGGGCCCAGCGGGCTCAGGTCGACGACCACGTCGGTCGGCTCCGGGTCATGCGGGGCCAGGCTGGTCCTGCTCGCATCGTTCCAGCTGGCAAGCTTGATGACCTTGCCCTCATAGACGCCGGGCTTCGTTGGAGCCGCGGGCTCGACGATGTGCAGGCCCTCGCCGTCCAGGAAGAACGTGTGCTCGCCGAACAGCTGGTTCAGCTCGGCGACGGCGGGATGGTTGTCGGGAATGGCCTGAGCCTCGAATTGGTCCAAGGTCCGCTCGACGAGTTCGGAGGACAGCTTCATAGATCTGCTCCTTCTCCAGCTGGGGTCAAGATTCTCGTGCCTTCCGTCAACGTATTGACTACGCTGCAACAGGGCGCGCGGAGTCGCGGCCCAGTGGCCGCGGCGGCGAGTCCGAGCGGGCAGAAGTCAACGGGAGTTGCACGTGTTCAACCGTATCCTCTACATCATCCTGGTGATCGCCCTCGTCGCGGCCGCGAGTATGTATTGGCTCGCGGTGTGAGGGCTACTCCGGCTGCGGCTGACGCTGTTTTGACAGCGTCTGGCCTACCTCGGCAGCCGTCATCGTCAGCTCGAGCCGGTCGGGCTTCTGCTGAAATGCGGCGGCGCTGATCACGACGGTGCTCTGCTCCACGCCGAGAAAGCCGCCGATCTCGGCCTGCACGGCGGGCTGTCCGCCGCTCGTTCCGACCTTCGTCACCTGACCGAGCTTCTCGCCATCGGAGCTGTAGATCGGCAGTCCGACCATTGCGATAGCGCCCTCCGTTGTTGGAGGCTGGTCCTGCTGCGCGATCGCCGGCGCGATCGCGAGTGCTGCCGCGACTGACGCGGCAGTGGCTAGAGATTTCAGCATCGCACTCTCCTCTCCGGGCGATCCGATGCAGGCCAAACGCCGAGTTCGCAGGGGTGTTCCATGCGCACAATGCGAGAATGCGCATTGCAGGCATGTGACCTTTCCGGCAAAGCCCGCAATATCGGAGCCCAACAACTCGAAAGGGCAGCAGATTCCTTGGAGCAAACCCCGTTCAATCCGAGGAGCGGTGTTGCTCTTCCGCCCCAACAGGCGCGCGCTTCGCCTCGGTGCGAAGCTGAAAGTGCCGGGGCCTAGTCGGACGGCAGCATGATGAGGTGATTGGGAAGCGCATGCGGATCATGCGAGCCTGGCGGAAAGTGCTGCGCCAGCCGCTTGCCGACGGCCTCGATGGCCGCGACGAAGCCGTCCCCGGGCCGTCCTTCGGCCATCGCCTTGGTCAGATCGTCGACGATGCCCTGCCACTCGCTTTCCGCAACACGCTTGTGGATGCCGGCGTCAGCCAGGATCTCGGCGTAGCGTTCCGCCATCGACACGAAGATGAGCACGCCGGTTCGCCCCGCGGTCGTGTGCATGTTCTGCGCCAGGAACTGCTCGACGGCGCGCCGATGTGCGCGGCGATGGCGGACGGAGCGCGGGACCAGGGCCAGCCGCAACGGCGGCCAGAGCAGGATGAGCGCAAGCGCCGCGAACACTGCGATCTGAAGCAGGTAGATGTGCTGGATCGGCCACCAGGTGAACAGCACGAAGGGCCAGGGCACAACCAGCGCCGCGAGCGCGCCCCAGAGGAACGGCACGTGCAGATAGCTCGAGCTGTTGGGGGCGATGATGGCAACGATCTCGCCGGACGTGTGCTGCTCGGCGGTCATGATCGCGGCTGCGGTGCGGGATCGGTCCGATTCAGAGATCAAGGGCATCTGCCTGGCCTTTCGTGCGCCCGAGTCATGCTCACCAGCTCCCCGAGCTGCCGCCGCCGCCGAAGTCTCCACCGCCTCCGGACCAGCCGCCGCCACCACCGCCGCTACCCGACCAGCCGCCCGAGCCTCCCCAGCCGCCGGGTATGACGATCACATTGCCGTCGCCGGGCCGGCGATAGCGTCCGCTGCGCTGCGCCTGGCGCGCGGACCGTGCCGTCTGCACCATCACGAAGATGATGATGGCCAGGATCAGCAGCGTGACGAATATAGCAGCGGGATCATTGCCGCTCGTACGCTTGGCGGCGGTTCGCGCGCGCTCCTTGACGGCCTCGGCATCGCCGAGCAGCACATCCGTTATGTCGCGCACGCCGGCCTTGATGCCGGCAGCAAAGTCGCCGCGGCGGAATGCCGGAAGGATGGCATTCTCGATGATCAGCTTCGACATCGCATCCGTGAGCTGCGGCTCGAGGCCTCGGCCCACCTCGATCCGGACCTTGCGCTCGTTCGGTGCAACGATCAGCACGACGCCGTTGTTCTTGTCCCTCTGGCCGATTTGCCAGGTGCGCCCGAGCTGATAGCCGAAGTCCTCGATGGGATATCCTTGCAGGGAGCGTGTGGTGTAGACGACGAGCTGATCGGTCGACTTCGCCTCCAGCGCACTCAGCGCCGCGGTGAGCTCACTGCGATCGGCGCTCGACAAGAGGCCCGCCTCATCGACGATGCGCCCTGTCAGTGGCGGGAACTTGGGCTGCGCCAGAGCGGCGAGCGAGAAGGCGGCGAGCAGCACGAGAGCGAAAAGCCACAGGCCGGTGCCGGCGCGTGCAGCCGAGGCCAGACGCGGCGCTCCGGGCAGCCTGGTGCCTCGTTCCATTGCTGGCGGCTCGAGCAGATTCGTCAATGGAGCCTCGCTGGGGCGGCGATCCTATTCTGCCCGCGCGATTTGCAGAACGATTAATTCGCGCTGGCCCCCGCGTCCTGAAGCCCGCAACACAATCGCCTGATGAGGTTGCGGATCGGCTCACGCCCCTGCGCCATGCTGCCTGTCGGGCGCGCCGTCACCGGCGGCGGCCGGCGCAGCGCGCGATGCGGCATGATCGTTGCCCGAGATGCGATCCGAAAGCGCCAGCAGCACGCTCGATCCAACGAACACGAGATGGATGATGACGTACCACATGAGATCGCGATCGGAGGTATTCGCCACGCCCATGAACTGTTTGAGGAGCTGGATTGCAGAGATGGCGACGATCGACGACAGCAGCTTGAGCTTGAGGGCGGTGAAGTCGATCGTACCCATCCACTCGGGCCAGTCGCGATGATGCGAGTGGTCGATCTTGGAGACGAAGTTCTCGTATCCGGAGAAGATCACGATGACGAGGAGGGAGCCCGTCAGCGTCAGGTCGACGAGCGACAGCACGCCCAGAATGATGTCCGTCTCTCTCGCCACGAACGCGGTGACGGCGACGTGCAGGAACTCCTCGATGAACTTGATGAGAAGGATGACGATCGCGAACGCGAGGCCCAGATAGAAGGGCGCGAGTATCCATCGACTCGCAAACAGGAACCGCTCGACCGTAAGCTCCATAAATCGGCCGGTCCGCCGAACTTGGTCCCGATCCATCGCTTTGTGGCTCCGCCAACATCTCCGCACACGGCGGCGCGTCTATGACATGCGGCGGCCCGGAGAGGCAAGTGTGCGCCTCCTGCAAGTTCCGCGTCGGAAGGCGGTGCCGTGCGTTAGTTGCCGGCTGGCGCGTAGCCGAGCGCCGTCGGCTGCGCGGGCTTCGTGGGCGCCCCCGAGTAAGTGCTCATGTCGCCACCCCCGGTCGAGGTGCTGCCGGTCTCGGTCGAGGCGACCTGGCGCATCTTGACGCCCGGCGCCATGAGGCGGGTCTCAGCGATCTGCTGGTTGCCCATCGGCGTGAACGGCATGGGCCTGGGGCGCTCGAAGGCTGGGCACTGCCCCTCGGGGTCGAGCCTGGAAGCGCCGTTGCCCAGGAACTTGACGTTGACGATATAGCGGCGCTCGCACACCGCAATCTGCGGGAGCTGCCGCGTCATCTCGAAATAGTCGTAGCCTTCCTTCAGCGTCCGCCAGAACGGATACCACTTGTGCTTGCGGTACCGGGCGAGGTTTGCGTCCGTCATGCGAAAGGGAAACGCATGCACCTGGAAGCTCTCGTTCCCGGCTATGAACTGCTCGCGCGCAAGCCCGTAGATCTCCTCGATCAGCGCATCGGTCATGGCATAGCAGCCGGCGGACTTGCACTTGCCGTGCACCATGAGGAACTCGCCGGTGCGCTTGTGTGCCTTGTCGTAGTTGTTAGGGAAGCCGAGGTTGAACGCCAGATGGTAGCTCGAGTTCGGGTTCATCTGGCTCTGGGTGATCGTGTAGAAGCCCTCGGGCGCCTGCTTGTCGCCCTGCCGCTCCTTGGGACCGAGCTCTCCGGACCAGTTGCAGATCGGGTACGTCTTGAAGTGGTAGAAGTGTCCGTCGGCGCGCTGCTTCCAGACCTCCAGCTCCGACTCTTCCTTGAAGATGCGGATGTAGATTGGCGCTTCCGCCGTCATGCCCTTCTTGGCGAGAAGCTCCACCGTCTCCTTGGGGAGCGGACGCATCGCGGGCAGGATCTCTGTGCCCCCGCAGCCGGACAACAGACACGCGACCGCTGCCGCAAGCGCTACGAGAAACAGATGCTTGCTCATTGTCCCCAGGTCGATCAAAGCCACACGCAGTGCCCCAGGCGTACGGGTGACCACCATCTCGATTCGTTCAGGTTAATTTAGAGTTAACGTCGCTCGTTGACCAGCGCCGAAGGGCAACGCCTGGCGCTCACTCAGCCCGGGCGACCATTGTCCGATACATGGGCGATGTCGGGGCTCAAATGGGACGATTTTGTGGGGGGCGTGCGAGGGCGACGGCAGCCCATCAATGCTGCTTCGCCGACGTCGAATCGACCTATAATTGTAAAATTTAAATGGCCTTGTTTTGGGGCACAACATGGCAGTTGAGCGATTCAGGTACGCATTTGCAAAAGTACGAAGTTTCGACCCCGAGTTTAGGTTCGCAACCGGGTGTTGCGCCGGAATTCTCGTTGGTTGGGTGCTCAACGAGTTGGCCACACGCAAGGGCGTTACCCAAGAGGCAGCTGCCCTAGTCGGAGCAGCGGTCGGAGCAGGCATAACCGCCTTTGCGGCGCTCTGTATCGCCAAGAGCGAAACTCGAGATAAGCGGCGAGAGTACGAGTTATTTGTCGGACAGGCCGCCGCAGCGATGCGAGATGAAGCGTACGTGCTGCGCAGCGTGCTGGGAGAGCAGAGGTGGAAGAATCATCGTAGTCAAGGTCAGATCATGCTCAAGCAAATGCAGAATCTAGAAGAAGCCTTGGGCTTGTTCAGAGAGGATGCACCGACCTCATCCATTTCGAATTTTCGAGCGAGAGTGACGATCCGTCGTCTGCAGAAGCAAATTTCCAATCATCTCTTGGAAATGCTCAACAATGAGAAAGATTGGCTGGAAGATAGGGTTACAGTAGCACGCGTGGATATCCGCTAGGTCGAAATTGCTTCCGGCCTCAGAGACGATCTTCGGCTCCTGCGTGGCCTTGTGCAGGGAGCTAAACCATTCACCTCCGCTGCCGACAGACGATGAGGTTATCAGGCGGGTTGGATTAATCGCAGAGGAGGTGAAAGAGACGAGAGGGTAGAGGTCTCATTGCTCGGGAACGGTCGCGACGGCCTCTACAGCGTCCTGCCGATATCCAGAAACCGGTCGCGCCGCTGCTGGCGGATCTCATCCGGGCTCATGCCGTCGAACTGGCCAAGCGCGTTGCGGACGGCATCTCCTGTGCGGCGGATGGCGCCTTCCGGATCGCGATGGGCTCCGCCCACGGGCTCGGCCACGATCTCGTCGATGACGCCGAGCTCGAGCAGGTGCTGGGCCGTGATGCGCATGTTGTTGGCGGCATCCTCGGCGCGTGCTGCATCGCGCCACAGGATCGAGGCCGCGGCTTCCGGCGAGGCGACGGTATAGATCGCGTGCTCCAGCATCAGGATGCGGTTGGCCGTGGCAATGGCCACTGCGCCTCCCGAGCCGCCCTCGCCGATCACCACGGTCACGATCGGAACGCCGAGGGCGAGGCAGCAGTCCGTGGAGCGTGCAATGGCCTCGGCCTGGCCACGCTCCTCCGCGCCGACACCGGGATAGGCGCCGGCAGTGTCGACGAGCGTGATCACGGGCAGACCGAAGCGGTCGGCCAGCTCCATCAGCCGGACGGCCTTGCGGTATCCTTCAGGGCGCGCCATGCCGAAGTTGTGCTTGATGCGGCTTTCGGTGTCGTGCCCTTTCTCGTGGCCCATCACGACCACGGAGCGGCCGCGAAACCTGCCGAGACCTCCGGTGATCGCCGCATCCTCCGCGAAGTAGCGGTCGCCGGCGAGCGGGGTGAAATCCTCGATGAGCTGGCCGACGTAGTCGAGGCAATGAGGGCGCTCGGGATGGCGCGCGACCTGCGTCTTCTGCCAGGGCGTCAGGCTGGCGTAGGTCTCCACCAGCAACTGCTGCGCCTTCTGCTCGAGCTTGCCGATCTCGTCGGTGATCGAGACGTTGCCGTCGTCGGTCGCGAGCGAGCGCAGCTCGGCAACCTTGCTCTCGAGCTCGGCGATCGGCTTCTCGAATTCGATATAGGTGCGAACCGACATCATGATCCTGCGAACGGGCGGCGCCCTGGGAGGCGCCGCCCGTGGTTAATGGCGCGGACATGCCCTGCCGGCGGCATGAAAGTCAAGCGCAGGCGGCCAACGTGCTTGACGACCAAGGCTCAAGCCTTGGACCCGAGCCGGGCTTTCGCCAGCGGATGGTGCTCATGCACCAGCTTTTTCAGGCGCTCCTCGAGCACGTGCGTATAGATCTGCGTCGTCGAGATGTCGGCGTGTCCGAGCAGCTGCTGCACGGCTCTGAGGTCGGCGCCCCGGTCCAGGAGATGGCTGGCGAAGGCGTGCCGCAGGACGTGCGGGCTGACACGCTCCGGATCGAGCCCGGCCTCGAGCGCCAGTTCCTTGAGCTCCTGCGCGAGCCGCTGCCGCGTCAGGTGGCCCTCCACGCTCTTGGACGGGAACATCCACTTGGTCTTCAACATCGGGGCAATGTCGGACTCTTCCTCGCTGCCGACGCCGAGATAGCGCTCCAGCGCCGCTTTGGCTTCGGCGTTGAGGGGCACCAGGCGCTGGCGTCCGCCCTTGCCCGTGATGGTCATGACGCGGGCGTCGTTCTGCAGCACGCGGCGCGGCAGCGACACGAGCTCGGTGACGCGCATGCCGGTCGCGTAGAGCACCTCGAGCAGCGCATGCAGCCGCAAGGCTCGGAAGCGGTCGCGGCCCGTGGTCGTCTGCGTGCGCTTGCGCGCGGTCTCGAGCAGGCGCTCCACGTCGGCGACCGAAAGAGTCTTGGGCAGCGCGCGCTCCTGCTTCGGTCCGGCGATGCCGATCGTAGGGTCTTCCGCAATCGCGCCTTCGTTAACGAGAAAGCGGAAAAGCTGGCGCAGCGTCGAGAGCCGGCGTGCGCGCGACGACGCGGCAAGGCCCGAGCGCGCTGCGCTGCGCATATAGGCGGTAATGTCGTCGGGCTTCGCGTGCGCGAGCGTCCGGTTCCGCTCGGCGAGAAACGAGGCGAACAGGTCGAGGTCGCGGCGGTAGGCGTCGAGCGTGTTCCTGGCGGCGCCGCGCTCGGCCGCCAGCATCTCTAGGAAGCTCTCGATAAGGCTGGGCGACGATGTTTGCTCTGGTTGTGTCAACGTCCAGCCTAATGGCTCGCCGCGCGCGGCCAGGACGCGAACAGCGCCTCGAAGCCGAGGCGGCGGGCTTCGCGGTCGAGTCCGACGCGCTTCAGCGCCCTGATCGAATCGCCGAGCGCGATCATGTGGGCTCCCTCCGCGCCATCCGGCCCGAGCGTGCGCATGGCCAGCAGCGCAGATCGCCCGACCTCCTTCTTCCTGGCCGCATCCTGGAGCTGCGACAGCACCCCGGTCTCGGGCAGGTGTCCTTTGGCGGGCTGGGGCGTGCGGTTGGCGGCGTCCCACAGGTCGATCGGCACCTGGAAGTCGAGCGCATCGAGCACGGTCGCCAGACGTTGCAGAAACTCACCCGACAGCCGTCCCCGCCGCGCCAGCTCCGCGATCTCCTCCAGATCGGCGCCGCGCTCTCCGCGCGGGCCTGGATCGGCGATGTCGGCGAGCGCCATCCAATGGCGCAAGCGGCCAACCTCGGCCCAACGCCGCGCCTGGCCGCCGCGCCCGGCAGCGAGCGAGGTCTCGACCGCGGTCTCGGCGAACCACGCAAGGTCCGGCGTGGCTGGAATCTCCTCGAGACTGCGGCCGATGGCCTCTGCGACCGGCACATGCAAACCCTCGCGGCGGGCGTCGCCGAGAAGATCGCGGAATAGCCGCGCCTTCGCAGCCGGCGCTCGCTCGCGCTCAGCCGCATTGAAGAGCTGCGCGCGCCGCAGCTCGCGCGCCGCGTGGGAGTGCGGCTGATCGGCGGGCTGCCCTGCATCGGAGGCGGCTCCGCGATAGGCGTCGGCGAGTGCGCCGCCGCCGATCACGTCGAGTCGGGCGGCCGCCTCTGCTGCTGCAACTCTGGTGGCCGGATTGGCGCTCTCCTCACGGGCGAGCGCGGCGAGCAGAGCCGGCTCCGCCTTCTCCAAAAGGCTTCGCATGTCTCCGCCGCCGGCTCCAGCGAGCTGCAAGAATCGGTAGTCGAGCACCGATACGCGCCTCGGGACCTCGAACGTCGGCTTGGCTCCGGCGGCGAGGGCATCCAGCGTCGCCAGCCCGAGCGAGGGGCCGGCTTGGCGCTCGCGCAGCAGATCGGCTGCCAAGCCCGCGGCTGCCTGGTTGCCTTCCGCAGCCGCGCAGTAGCCCGAGATCAGCAGTGCCTCGGTGGCGATCGGCTTGGGCAGCTCGTTCACCTTCGCCACGACACCGCGGATCGCCGCGCAGCCGCGATCGCGATCGTTCAAGCCGATGCGGATTCTCGCCTCCAGCGCGCCGAGCAGTGGGCCGGCGTTGCCGCTTGTCTTGCCGAGCACCTGGCCCAGCTCCGCAAGCAGGCCGGCGCGATACATCGCCTCGATCCTGAGCGCGGCGAAATGGCTCTCGGCCTGACCGCCACCCGGTGGCCCGGAGGTCGACGTCCATAACCGCCGCCAAAGGTCATGCAGGGCTCGCGAGCGCGGCAGCGACTCGAGGCGAGCGACCTGCTCCTCGATGGTCGGCAGGTCGAGCCCCTGCCAAAGCTCCATCGGCAAGCCGGAACCGTCGTTGGCGAGCACGGGTGGCAGATCGCCGCGCTCCATCGAGACGGAGCCGGCGTCCAATGGTGCAAGCTGGCCGCGATCGAGATTCACGGGCGGCTGCTGGGGCAAGGCGCGTTCGCGCGTGCTGCTGGCGCGCTCGCGGGTGTCCTTCTGCTTAAAGGGATTCCACGCATCCTCCGCGTGCAAGCCTGTCGTTGCCGAGGCGACGGCGGCCAGTACGAGCAGGATTGTGGGGCGTGTGCCGACCATCTGCTATTGCCGGCGGATCTTTACGCCCGGGACCACGTGGTTGACCTCCTTGGATTCCGGCTCGAAGAACTCGGCCAGCACGTAGAGCCCGCCGGTGATGACGGCGGCGATGAGGCCTACAACGAACAGGAACCGGAACAGGCTCGGCATTCGGGTACCTGCGGCGTTTAATGTTAACCTCTTAAGCTGGCATCATGTACGACTGCGGTACCGACCTGCCAAGGCCGCATGAGGACGTGATTCGTGCTTCCTGTGGGCACATCTATCAATCAATTGAGGCGATAAGGAATTTGCCCTTCGCTGATGGCCGATTTATGCAGGCGGGCGCACGGCGAGCCCTAGGGCAGCATTGGAGCAGCATGATTCGGTTCGGCTGGGGCAAACACAGACACGGCGGCGATGCCGCCAAGGCGGCAGAGATCCGCCAGGCATTGGCTGGCCGCTCGGTCGTATTGGTCGGCCTGATGGGCTGCGGCAAGTCATCGGTTGGACGGCGGCTCGCCGCCAGACTCGAGCTGCCGTTCATCGACGCCGACGATGAGATCGAGCGAGCGGCGGGCAAATCGATCCCCGATATTTTCGCCGAGCACGGCGAGGCCTATTTCCGCGACGGCGAACGCCGCGTGATCCAGCGTCTGCTCGCGGGCGGATCAATCGTGCTGGCGACCGGCGGTGGCGCATACATGAATGCCGAGACGCGCGAGGCCATCCGCGCAGCCGCCATATCGATCTGGCTGAGGGCGGAGCTTCCCGTGCTCTTGCGACGCGTAGCCAAGCGGAACAATCGACCCCTGCTCCAGAACAAGGATCCCGACGCCGTCATGCGGCAGCTGATCGAGGCGCGCTATCCCATCTATGCGCAGGCCGACATCACCGTCGACAGCCGCGATGTAGCCCACGACGTCATCGTCGACGAGGTTATGGAAGCCCTTGCGCGCTCCCCGGCCCTGGCGAAGGCGGCAGAGGCCTGATAGGCAATGTCGAGAGGATGGTGAAGTTCGCCGTGTCCGATGCATCGAAGCTGACAACGCCTGGAGAGCCTCCGGTTGTGCCGCGCCAAGTTGGCGTCTCCCTCGGCATGCGCTCTTACGACGTGCTGATCGGCTCGAGCCTGTTGTCGCGCGCGGGCGCGCTCATTGCAGAGCGGTTTCCCCGCGCGCGTTGCGGCATCGTCACCGACGAGAACGTGGCCTCACATCATTTGTCCGCGCTGGAAGCGAGCCTTGGCAACACAGGCGGATTGCTGGGAGTGGTCGTGCTGAAGCCCGGCGAGGCGACCAAGAGCTTCACCGAGCTCGCATCGTTGTCCGAGCGTCTGCTCGAGCTGGGCCTCGAGCGCGGTGATCTGGTCATCGCCTTGGGCGGTGGCGTGATCGGCGATCTCGCCGGCTTTGCCGCAAGCATTCTGCGCCGCGGCGTGCGCTTCGTGCAGATCCCGACTTCGCTCCTAGCGCAGGTGGACAGCTCCGTCGGCGGCAAGACCGGAATCAACACGCCGCAGGGCAAGAACCTGATCGGCGCCTTTCATCAGCCGTCGCTGGTGCTGGCCGACACGGACGCGCTGTCGACGCTGCCGGCACGCGAGATGCGCGCGGGCTACGCCGAGGTCGTCAAGTACGGTCTGCTCGGCGATGCGGCGTTCTTCGACTGGCTCGGGCAGCGTTGGCGGGGCGTGTTCGGCAACGATCCGTCGGTCTTGACCGGCGCCATCGAGACATGCGTGAAAGCCAAGGCTCAGATCGTCGCTCGCGACGAGACCGAGACGGGCGACCGCATGCTTCTCAATCTCGGGCATACCTTCGGCCACGCGCTCGAGGCCTGGGCCGGCTTCTCCTCGCGCCTGTTGCACGGCGAGGCGATCTCCATCGGCATGGCGCAAGCCTTCCGCTACTCGCAGAGCCGGAGCCTTTGCCCGCCGGGCACCGCCGAGCAGGTCGAGGCGCACTTGCGCGCGATCGGCCTGCCGACGCGGATCGCGCACATTCCGGGCCCCGGCCGGCCGGACGCCGCCGCCCTGCTCGCGCTGATCGGGCAGGACAAGAAAGTGCGGCTCGGCAAGCTGACGTTCATCCTCGTACGCGGCATCGGCCAGGCCTTCGTGGCCCGCGACGTGGATCCGGCCTCGATCCGGGATTTCCTCGAGCGGGAGATCGCGCTGGCGGCGTAACCGCCACCGAGCGAGACGTCGAAATCGGCTTGGTCCGTGCCGCGATTGCGGCCTCTCCCAGCGGCGCTGAAGCTCGGCTTCGTGGCGATAGATCGGATTTGAGCCGAAAGCGCACGGCCTTTATCGAAAATTAGAGGCTTCGTGGGCGCCAAGGTTAACCCGCGCATGTCACGCTTCCTCCAACAGCCCGCAAAAGGGCGTGGAGGGGCGTCATGGCACGGAATGTCATCTTTGCAGCGTTGGCCTGTACCGTCGCGGTATGCGCGTTGGCTGGACCGGCGAGGAAGCACGGAGACGGGGGCGTCCGCTTCTACCCCGTGGTTCGCCTCCACGCGATCGGCCGCGTCATCTGACGCCGAGGAGCTTGCTCACTCACGCACGCCCGGCTGTCACGGGCAGGCTGGCAATGGCTCGCAGTCCTGCCCGCTCCCGCCATTTGATCTCGGACTCGGGAACGGCAAGCTCGAGCTTCGGCCAGCGTTTGAGCAGGGCTTCCAAGGCACACTTTCCCTCGATCCGCGCAAGCTGGTGACCCAGGCAGAAATGGATACCGGTTCCGAACGCCAGGTGCCGGTTGGGCCGCCGCTCGAGATCGAGATGCTCGGGATGCTCGTTCGCCTCCGGGTCCATGTTGGCGGCCGCCAGCATGACCATGATCCGGTCGCCCCGTTTCAGCCGCACGCCATCGAGCTCGATGTCACGCCGCACGAACCGCGGCTTCGTGAACTGCACCGGTGAGATGAAGCGCAGGAACTCCTCGATGGCGAGGTTGGCTCGGCTCCAGTCCGCCTCGAGCCAGTCACGCAGGCTCGGATTGCGCAGCAGCTCGTAGACGGACCCGCTGATGAGATGGGTCGTGGTCTCGCTGCCCGCGCCGAGCAGGAGAAAGACCATAGAGACCATCTCGTCGCTGCTGATGCGCCCGCCCTCCTTCTCGACCCTGACCAGCTCCGCGATCAGGCCTTCGCCGCCGTGCTTGCGCGCGGCATCGAGCCGCTCCCTGAGATAGCGCCGCATGGAGATCATGGCGGGGATCAGACCAAAGAAGCCGAAGACGCCGGTGAGGCGCGTGAAGCTGTTGGTCCATGCAATGAATCTCGGCCGGTCGGCCGAGGGCAGGCCGAGCAGCTCGCAAATGACCGACAGCGGCAGCCTGCGCGCATAGCGCTCGACGAGGTCGGCAGTGCCTTCCTGCGCAAACAGTTCGCTCGCGAGCTCGTCCGCCATCGCCAGGATGCGCGGCTCCATCTCGATAACCGCCCGGCGGCGGAATGCCTCGTCGACGATGGATCTGAGCCTGGTGTGGTCCGGCTCATCCATGGTCAGCATGTTCTTTGCGAGCACCCGGATCAACCCGGGCATCCACCAGCGGAGGCCGGCGACGTCGCCACCGTTCTTGCGCAGCGTGAAGGTCTGGCTGTCCTTGAGGACGCGGCCGGCGAGCTCCTGCGTCGTCGTGATCCAGACCCGACCGACGATCGGAAAGCGCACGTCGATGACGGGGCCGGCAGCCCGCAGCTTGGCGATTCCGGCCGCCGGATTGCGGAAATACTCCTGACTGCTGAAATCGGCAGATTGTGTCATGACAGCTCCTCGTGCCGCACCTCTCGTCGAGACGAACCGAAACGCAACGAGGAGCTATTGTGTTCGCCGGCTCGCCGAAAGGCTCAGTTCTCGTCCATCTTGAGCGCGGCGATGAAGGCTTCTTGCGGGATCTCGACGCGACCGAACTCGCGCATCTTCTTCTTGCCCGCCTTTTGCTTGTCCAGCAGCTTGCGCTTTCGCGTGATGTCGCCGCCGTAGCACTTGGCGAGCACGTCCTTGCGCAAGGCGCGGATCGTCTCGCGAGCGATGATCTTGGCGCCGATGGCGGCCTGCACCGGGATCTGGAACAGGTGCGGCGGAATGAGGTCCTTCAGCTTCTCGACCATCGTGCGCCCGCGCGTCTCCGCGCGCGTGCGGTGCACGATGATGGAGAGCGCATCCACCGGCTCGCCATTGACCAGGATCGAGAGCTTGACGAGATCGCCCTCCTCGTAGCCCCGGATCTGATAGTCGAACGAGGCATAGCCGCGCGATACGGACTTGAGGCGGTCATAAAAGTCGAACACCACCTCGTTCAGCGGCAGCTCGTAGACGATCATCGCGCGTGAGCCGACATACGTCAGGTTCTTCTGCCGCCCGCGCCGATCCTGGCAAAGCTTCAGCACGGCGCCGAGGTAGTCGTCGGGAACCAGGATCGTCGCCTCGATCCAAGGCTCCTCCATGTGGTCGATCTTGACCGGATCCGGCATGTCGGCCGGATTGTGCATCTCCAGCATCGAGCCGTCGGTCATGTGCACGTGATAGATGACGCTCGGCGCCGTGGTGATGAGATCGAGCCCGAACTCGCGCTCCAGGCGCTCGGTGATGATCTCGAGATGCAGCAGCCCGAGAAAGCCGCAGCGGAAGCCGAAGCCAAGGGCGGCAGAGCTTTCCGCCTCGTAGGAGAAGCTGGCATCGTTCAGCCGCAGCTTCGAGAGTGCCTCGCGCAGGTCCTCGAAGTCGGCGGCATCGACCGGGAACAGCCCGCAGAACACCACCGGCTGCACCGGCTTGAACCCCGGCAGAGCGGCGGAAGTGGGGTTGCGCTCGTCGGTCACCGTGTCGCCGACGCGCGTGTCGGCCACCTGCTTGATGGCCGCGGTGAAGAAGCCGACGGAGCCGGGCCCAAGCTCGGCAATCATCTCCTGCTTGGGGCGGAAAATGCCGACGCGCTCGACCTGATAGGCGGCGCCGGTCGACATCAGCTTGATCCTCTGGCCCTTCTTCAGGATGCCGTCGACCACGCGAACCAGCACGACGACGCCGAGGTAGGCATCGTACCAGCTGTCGATCAGCAGAGCCTTCAGGGGCGCATCGCGCGTTCCCTTCGGCGCCGGCAGGCGCGTGACGATTGCTTCCAGGACGTCGGGCACGCCCATCCCGGTCTTGGCCGAGATGGCGATCGCATTGGAGGCGTCGAGGCCGATCACGTCCTCGATCTGCTGCTTGACCCGGTCCGGGTCAGCTGCGGGCAGGTCGATCTTGTTCAGGACCGGAATGATCTCGAGGTTGTTGTCGAGGGCCTGGTACACATTGGCGAGCGTCTGCGCCTCCACGCCCTGGCTCGCGTCGACCACGAGCAGCGCACCCTCGCAGGCGGCAAGGGAGCGCGACACCTCGTAGGCGAAGTCGACGTGCCCGGGCGTATCCATCAGGTTGAGCTGATAGGTCTTGCCGTCGCGCGCCTTGTAATCGAGGCGGACGGTCTGCGCCTTGATGGTAATGCCGCGCTCGCGCTCGATGTCCATCGAGTCGAGGATCTGGTCCTTCATCTCGCGGTCGGTGACGTTGCCGCAAAACTGGATCAAGCGGTCCGCCAGGGTCGATTTGCCGTGATCGATGTGGGCAATGATCGAGAAGTTGCGGATCAGGGAGGTATCGGTCATGCGCGGCTAGATAGCACCCACAGCCTCGCGGCAAAAGGGCGGCGGCCTTCTCGCGCTCGATTCCCGCATCGGCCGCGGGCTTTCCCCCAATTCGGTGAGGATCGAGCCCTAGAGATTGCGTGCGGCGCGCAGGCGCTCGATCAGCTCCACTGTCGGATAGGAGTCCGCCGGCAGGCCGAGCTTCATCTGGGCCGCCTTTACGGCCGCGCGCGTGACCGCGCCGAGCTTGCCGTCCGCTTCGCCTTCCTTGAGGCCGAGCCGGATCAGCAGTTGCTGCAGCTCCTTGATCTGCTCGCCGCTCAAGGCGCTGACCGGCCCTCTGCCCCGGCTCATGGGGGGCGCGCCGGCAATCCGGTTGGCAAGGTAGGCGGCCGTCGTCGCATAGTTGAGCGACTGGTTCCACTTCAGATAGACCTGAAAGTTGGGGTAGGCCAGGAACGCAGGCCCGTTGCGGCCCATGAGCAGCAGCAGGGAGGCGGGCAGCTCGTCGCGCGCAATCGGGGAGCCGTCAGGCCGCGTGATGCCGAGCTTCGCCCAGTGCGAGCGCGGATGCTGGATGGAGAGATCGGCCTGGCCCCAGTCGAGATTTGAAAGAACGCGAACCTCCTCGAGCCAGGGCTGGTCCCGCTGCCACCCGAGGCCCGCGAGGAAGTTGGCGCTCGAGCCGATGACGTCGGCCGCGCTTTTCATGAGATTGCGCTTGCCGTCGCCGTCATAATCGATCGCATACTTGAGGTAATGGCCCGGCAGGAACTGGGTCTGTCCAAGCTCGCCCGCCCAAGAGCCGATCATCTCGCCGGGTGTCAGGTCCCCCCTGTCGATGATGCGCAACGCATCCATCAGCTCGCCGCGGAACATATCGGATCGCCGGCAGTCGTAGGCGAGGGTCGCCAGCGACCGCAGGACCGGCAGGTTGCCCATGCCGACCCCGAAATCGCTTTCCAGAGCCCAGAAGGCAGCGATCACCGGCGCCGGAACGCCGAACTCCCTTTCCGCTCGGTCGAAGATGGCCCTATGCTTGGCGATCTGCTGCCGGCCGCTCTGCAGTCGATTCTGTGTCGCCAGCTTCTGCGAGAAATCCAGGAAGCTCTGCGCAAAGAAACTTTGGCGGCGGTCCCGTGCGACGACGCCGGGATCGAATGTCATGCCATCGAGCGCCGTCGCGATGGCCCGGCGGGAAATTCCCTCCGCGGCGGCATCCTGCTTGAACTTCTCGAGCCAGCGCTCGAAGCTGCCCGTGTTCTGGCATGGAGCGGCGGCCGAGCTGGGCTCGGGGAGCAACGCCAGCACCATGAGTGCCACGCACATAGAGACTGCAAACAACCTGCGCTGCATCACTCTCTTTCCGATCTTCTGGCCGCTCGCGAGGTCCCGAGGCGGGCGCGCCGCGCACCGGACCATCTTGCGAGCGTTAACGGGACGTTGATGTACCTGCCATGCCGGCCGCGTCTGGGCCAGCGCCGGCAACATCTCTTGTTAATGCGGCAAGAATGAAGTCGTCGATACGAATGATTCAATGTTCATCAATCGGAAACGAACGGTTTCTTGTATATCGGCCGACACGGCCCGGAATCTGAGTTAGCCGATCGTTAGACACTTCCCGCAATACTTGGAAAACGTGGGAAGGGAGCCAGCGGGTCTGCGGACCAGGTCTTGCATATGTTCAGTGGGTTTGTGGCGTTTTGGCGCAGTATCGCGGGACGGCTCTACTGCGCGGGTGGGCTTGCACTGCTGGCCATTGCGGCGCTGGCAGCAGCCTCGATCTACTGCGCCAACCTGACCTCCCAGGCCACCCAGAAGCTTTATGACGATGCCCTCATGGGCGTTGTCGATGCGACCGAGATCGATCTCTTGCTGGAGAGGCACCGGCGCACGATCGAGACGGCGGCGTTCCAGTCGAGCCGCTTTCAGGTGAAGCGGGATCGGCGTTTGGCCGACGCGTTCCTCGCCCGCATCGAGGATCTGGCGGCAAGCTCCGGTGACACGCTTGCCAAGAGCATCGCCACCCTTCTGCCGGCACTCTCGGAAGAATCACGGAAAGTGCTGATGTACGCGGAGAGCTCGGCCCGCGAAAAGGCGGACGAGGCCGTTGGCGCCTACGTTCAGATCGCCGACGAGCTGCAGGACCGCATCAGGGCATACCGCAGTGCGCGCACGCGCGTCGCAAGCGAGAAGGTTTCAGAACTGTTAAATATGGGCCGATTGCTCAGCATGAGCGTCGCCATCGCAGCCGGCGTGGCGCTCATCCTGATCGGGCCGCTGAGCCTGCTGCTCGTGCGCAGCATCGTCGTTCGCCTCAAGACCGTGACCGGCGCGATGCAGAAGATCGCCAGCAACGACACGTCGGTGACGCTGGACACGACCGGGCCCGACGAGATCAGCGACATGGCGCGCGCGGTCGACGTCTTCAAATCGAATGCCATCACCCTGCTCGACCACAAGTCCAAGCTCGAGCAGCTCAATTTCTGGCTCGATGTGGCACTCAACAACATGACGCGCGGACTGTCGCTGTTCGACGGCGAGCAGCGGCTGGTCGTCAGCAATGCTCTCTACCAGCAGATGTATGAGCTGCCGTCAGAGCTGGTTGCCCCGGGCACCCCGTTCGCGCGCATTATGCAGCACCGCATCCCGCTGATCGGCGCGATGGAAGGTGAAAAGGTGGCTAACGAGGTTCTCACCGAGAACTTCAATCGTTTGGTCGAGAGCGGCTGCTCGGAGAGCTTCAGCCAGCAGATGATGGACGGCCGAACGATCCAGGTGTGCGTGCAGCCGCTTGCCGACGGCGGCTGGGTGGCCCTCCACGAGGACGTGACCGAGCAGCGCCGCGCCCAGGCTGAGATTGCCCGTCTTGCCCGCCACGACATGCTGACCGGCCTGGGCAATCGTCTCCTCTTCCGGGAGGAGCTGGAGAAAGCCTGCAAGAATCTGGAGTTCGGGTACAGCTTCGCACTCGTCTGCATCGACCTCGATCACTTCAAGGACGTGAACGACACACTGGGCCATCCGACCGGCGATGCGCTGCTCCAGGCGGTTGCTGCTCGGCTGACCGACACCGCCCGCGGACGCGACGCCGTGGTGCGCCTTGGCGGCGACGAGTTCGCCATCATTCAGGCCGGCGCCGATACGAGACCGCAGGTGGAAGGGCTCACCCAGCGTGTCATCAAGTCGATCGCGCAGCCTTTCCAGATCCACGGTCACAAGATCATCATCGGTGCCACCGTCGGGGCCGCGTTGGCTCCGGTCGACGGATCGGACCCCGACCAGCTGCTCAAGTATGCGGACATGGCGCTCTATCGCGCCAAGGTCGCCGGCCGGGGCACGCACGCGTTCTTCGAGCCGGAGATGGCCGGCCGCATCAAGTCGCGGCGGATGCTGGAGCTCGACCTGCGCCGAGCGCTGGCCGAGAACCAGCTCGACCTGCACTATCAGCCGATCATCGATCTTGCCACCGAGCGCATCGTCAGCTGCGAGGCGCTCATGCGCTGGCGCCACCCCGAGCGCGGCATGGTCTCGCCCGTCGACTTCATTGCGCTCGCCGAGGAGATGGGCCTCATCATGCAGATGGGTCAGTGGGCGCTACAGACAGCCTGCACAGCGGCAACGGCCTGGCCGTCGGATGTCAAGGTCGCCGTGAACCTGTCGGCGGTCCAGTTCAAGGGCGCCGACCTCGTCGGCATGGTGATCGAGGCCCTGGAGATGTCGGGTTTGTCTGCGGAGAGGCTCGAGCTCGAGGTTACCGAGTCGCTGCTGTTGGAGCAGGATCCCAAGACGCTGCAGCTCCTCCACCTCCTGCAGCATCTTGGCGTGCGCATCGCGCTGGACGACTTCGGCACGGGCTACTCGAGCTTGAGCTATCTGCGCGGCTTCCCCTTCGACAAGATCAAGATCGATCAAACCTTCGTCCGCGACCTCACGCAGCGAGAGGACTGCATGGCGATCGTCACCGCCGTCGCTCAGCTCGCCAAGAGCCTGCAGATGACCACGGTGGCCGAGGGTGTGGAGACACCGGAGCATCTGGCAAAGGTCCGCGCCGCCGGCTGCACTCAGGTGCAGGGCTACTTGTTCAGCCGGCCCGTCTCGGCCTCCGAGATTGTCGGCGTGATCGAGGATTGCAACCGTCGCTTGAAGACGGCGGCCTGATGCCGGACCCGCTCAGGCCTCCGGAAGCACGGCCGGGGCCTGTGCGGGTTGATTGGCTTCGGCCAGCCTGGCGACGATCTCGCCGGTAAGGCTGCGAATCGCCGCGCCGATCTCGCCTGGATACTTGGCCTGGAAGGAACGGTCGCTGTCCTGGTAGCGGGCGGCGTGCTGCAGAACGTTGAGCAGCGGCACCACCTGCTCGAAGCAGCGGTTGTCGGCATTCTCGGCCAGCCAGCGCTGATAGTCGTCGTCGGCAGGCGAGTGCTTGTCCTTCATGTTGATGATGACGCCGAGGTTCTCGGCGAAGCCCATCTCTGGATTGAGCTGCCGGAAGCGGCGGAACACATCGAGACCGCACACGGACACATAGTCCGGCTTGGTCGGCGTCATGTGGAAGTCGGCCTCGCGCAGCCAGCTCTCGGTCAGCACGGAGAGGCCGGGCGGGCAGTCGATCAGAACAACGTCGAAGACAATGCGTGCGCGGCTCAGCAGACCGCCGATCGCGGCGCGCAGCCGGGTATGCACGCTCTCCTTCGACACCTCGCGCTCAAGCAGGGTCAGCTGCATGTCGCTCGGCATCAGATAGACGGAGCGGGCGTCATCGACATCGGAGACGCCGCCCACGACGAACTCCGTCCACTCGACCGGCTGGTCCTTGAGCACGGCCGCGACCAGGTAGTCGACGATGGTGCGGCCCTCGGCCTGCAGCTTGCGCAGGCTGGTGGTCGACATCAGCATGGCGCTCACGCTGGCCTGCGAGTCGGAGTCGATGACCAGCACGTTCTTGCCATGAAAAATGGAAAGCGTCTCCGCGACGGTCAGCACGATCGTCGACTTGCCGACGCCTCCCTTGGTGTTCATCACCGCAATGGTGTTGCGCATCTCGCCCCGGACTTCCCAATGCGCCGGCCGAAGCCGACCCGCCGCGCCTCCTTACATGCGGCACCTCTGCGTCGTCACTGTGGCAACAACGCCCGCGCCCCCCTAACCGCGCGTGCGCGTCAGGCCGGGTTCTGCCCGCGGCTAAAGCTGCCTCAGATCACGCCCTCGCTCTTCAGTTGCCGCACATCCTGGCTGGCAAATCCGATCTCCGCCAGGATCTCGTCTGTATGCTGGCCGAGCAGCGGCGGCGGCCGCCGAATGCTGCTTTTCGAGCGGCTCATCAGGATCGGCTGGCCCACGACCTCGGTCTTGCCGCGCTCCTGGCTGTGCATCGGCTGCGCGAGGCCCAGATGCCGCACCTGCTCGAGGCCGAACACCTGGTCGATGCTGTTGATCTCCCCACTCGGAATGCCGGCCTTGTTGAAGGTCTCGATCCAGTAGGCGGAGGGGTGGGCGACGGTCTTGGCCTCGATCAGGGCATTGAGCTTCTTTCGATTCTTCGAGCGCGCCCTGCCGTCGGCGAAATCCGGATCGTCGAAGGCGGGGTCGTTGAACAGCGCCTTGAGCTTGAGCCACATGGCCTGGCCGGCCACGGCGATGTTGATGTGCCCGTCCGACGTCTTGAAGACGCCAGTCGGGATCGAGGTGGGGTGATCGTTCCCGGCTTGAGGGGGGACCTCCTTGTCCATCAGCCAGCGCGCGGCCTGGAAGTCGAGCATGAAGACCTGCGCCTGCAGCAGCGAGGTCTGCACCCACTGGCCCTTGCCGGAGCGCTCGCGCTCCATCAGCGCCAGCAGAATGCCCTGCGAGCAGAAGATGCCCGCGCACAGATCGGCGATCGGAATGCCGACCCGCATGGGGCCGCGCCCCGGCTCACCGGTGATCGACATCAGGCCTCCCATGCCCTGGGCGATCTGATCGAAGCCGGGTCGAGAGCTCAAAGGTCCGTCCTGACCGAAGCCCGAGATGGACGCATAGATGATGCGCGGATTGACGGAGCGGATGCTCTCGTAGTCGATGCCGAGCCGGGTCTTCACGTCCGGCCGGTAGTTCTCGACGATGATGTCGGCGCGCTCGGCCAGCTTCTTGAAGATGTCGACGCCCCGCTTGGACTTCAGGTTGAGCGTCATCGATCGCTTGTTGCGATGAAGGTTCTGAAAGTCGGACCCCGAGCGCGGACCGCCCAATCCGACCTTTTCGGACTCGGGATCCTCGATCTTGATCACGTTGGCGCCCCAGTCGGCGAGCTGGCGCACGCACGTCGGCCCCGAGCGCACGCGCGTCAAATCGAGGACTGTATAGGACGACAGGACATCGCTGGCCGGTTCGAAGGGCATCGGTAATCACCGCTCAATCGATCGAGGTTCCTTGCGATTGTCGCATGCGCTTGCACTGTGCTGTCAACAGACAGTCGCGGTTTTGGCTTGAAGTCGAGAAACGATGGCAATAGGGCTGGTGGCCACGGCCCTCTGGCTCGAGGAGACCTCAATGCTTCGCTACAGGCTTGGCCGGCTGGCCGCGATCGCGCTGCTGTCGGCCGTGACGGCGCTTTTGTCGGGGTGCGGAATCAACAACATTCCGACCTACGAGCAGAGCGCCAAGGCCAAATGGTCCGAGGTTCTGAACCAGTACAAGCGGCGCGCCGACCTCGTGCCGAACCTGGTGGAGACGGTGAAGGGCTTCGCGGATCAGGAGCGCAAGGTTCTGACCGACGTGATCGAGGCGCGAGCCAAAGCCACACAGGTGCAGATTCCCGCCGATATCGTCACTAACCCGGAAGCCATGAAGCGCTTCCAGGACGCCCAGAACACGTTGGGCGGCGCGCTGCGCCAGCTCCTCGCGGTGGTCGAGCGCTATCCCGATATCAAGTCGGGCCAGAATTTTTTGGCGCTGCAATCCCAGCTCGAGGGCACCGAGAACCGCATCGCTATCGCCAGGCGCGACTACATCGAGGCCGTTCGCGTCTTCAACACCGAGATCACGACCATTCCCGGCCGCTGGTGGAGGGCCTTCTTGTATCCGTCGACCAAGGAGATGGCTGCGTTCGATATCACGCCCGAGGAACAGCGCACGCCGCAGGTCGATTTCGGGACCAAGAAGCAGTAGCCGCCAGCCCTGCGCGGATACCGGGCGGTGCTCGGATTCGCGCCGGGAGGCGGGTCGAGCGGGATGCAGCAGATCGCTGTTCCGCGGAGCGCGGATGCGCTCTAGTGTTGGCGCAACGACGAGCACCGGAGGAGCATCCATGAAGGCCAGCGTCAACGGCTTTTCCATGAACTACGAGATCAGCGGACCGGACAAGGCGCCGGCCGTGATCCTGCATCACCCTCTGGCGACCAACCTGTCGACGTGGGACGAGCTCACCGCGGCGCTCGCGCCACGCTATCGCGTCGTCCGCCTGGATGCGCGTGGCCACGGCCAGTCGCAGGCGACGAAAGGCGCCTACAGCATGGAGATGCTGGCGCAGGACGTCGTGGCGCTGATGGATCATCTGAAGATCGAGCGCGCCCATTTCCTCGGCCTCTCCATGGGCGGCATGGTTGGCCAGTATCTCGGCATCCTGCACGGCGCGCGCTTTGCGAGCCTGGTGCTCGCCTCGACCTCGAGCCGCATCCCCGACGAAGCGCAGACGGTGTGGGACCAGCGCATCTCGGCTGCAAGGGCAGGCGGCATGAAATCCCAGGTTGAAGGCGCGCTGGCGCGATGGGTGTCGCCGGCGGGTCTCGAGAATCCGGCGCTGGTCGGCCGGCTCACGACGATGATCGAGGCGACGCCGCTCGACGGCTATATCGGCTGGTGCGAGGCGATTCGCCGGCTCAACGCCACCGACCGTCTCGGCGCGGTCAAGGTGCCGACGCGCGTGATCGTCGGCGAGCTCGATCCGGCAACGCCGGTGGCGGCCGCTCAGACCATCCACAAGGGGATCCCAGGCTCCGAGCTCGTCATCGTGCCGGGCGTCTCGCACATGCTGCAGAACGAGGACCCGGCGGCATTCAACGCGCAGGTGCTGCCGTTCATCGATAAGCACGCGCGCGCCTGACGCGCGCTGTCTGCCGGAAAAGGCGCAGCAGGCAAAGGTTGCGAAAGGCGCGTCAGGCCTTGCGCGCCTTGGCGCGCTCAAGCTCCAGGTCGCGCAGCGTGCGGCGGCGGATCTTGCCCGTCACGGTCTTGGGCAGCTCGGATATGAATTCCACCGCGCGCGGATATTTGTAGGGCGCGGTCACGCTCTTCACGTGCGTCTGCAGGTCGCCGATCAGGTCGGCGCTGCCGCTCACGCCATCCTTCAGCACGATGAACGCCTTGACGATCTCGCCGCGGTCTGAATCAGGGCTGGCGACGACCGCGCACTCCAGCACCGCGGGATGCTCGAGCAGGGCGTTCTCGACCTCGAGCGGGCCGATGCGATATCCGGCAGAGTTGATCACGTCGTCGGCGCGGCCCGCATACCAGAACCAGCCGTCGGCCGCGCGAGTGGCACGATCGCCCGACAAGTACCAGCGGCCCTCGGGGCCTTCGACGAAGCACGCGGCCGTTCGCTCTGGGTCCTTCCAGTAGCCGAGCATCATCTGCGGGCTCGGCATCTTGAGTGCCAGGTGCCCCTCCTCGCCATCGGGAAGGCGGCGGCCTGCGTCATCGACGATGGCGATCTCAAGGCCCGGCTGCGGCCTGCCCATGGAGCCATAGCGCAGCGGCTCGGACGGGTAGTTCAGCACCATCATCAGCGCCTCGGTCTGCCCGTAGGCTTCCGCGACCTTGCAGCCCGTCGCCGCCTCCCAGCGCTCCGCGATGGCTGGATTGACGGCTTCGCCCGCCGAGATGGTCCGCCGCAGGGCCGAGATGTCGACGGCCCGGCAATCCTCCGCTGCGATGCGGTTGAGCTCGGTGCCGGATGCGCAGAAAACGGTGATGCGATGCTTTGCGAGCAGTCGGAGCCGCTCCGCAGGGACATAGGGTCCGTCATAGAAGAAGGAGCAGGCGCCGCAGCTCCAAGGCCCCCAGATGACGCTCGTTCCGGCCTTGCTCCAACCCGTATCCGCCGTGCACCAGATGCGATCCTCGGGCGTCAGATCGAGCCAATGAAAGGCGGCCATGCGCCAGGCGTAGAGACCGCGCGAGGCATGCAGCACGCCCTTGGGGTGACCGGTCGAGCCGGACGTGTAGTACATGATGGCCGGATCCTCGGCTGCAACCGTGGCCGGCGCGAAGGCGTCCGAGCCCGAGGTCATCAGCTCTTTCCAGTTCAGCCAGCTGGGCGCGCCGCCGATCGCGACTTTGATAGGTACCTCATCCACCACGGTGGCGAACTTGTCGATGTGCGCACTACGGCAGATGGCGGCGCGCGCCTCGGAGTTGCGCACGCGATACTCGATGTCGCGCTGCGTCAGCATCTCGATGCAGGGAATGGCGATGGCGCCGAGCTTCAGGCAGGCGATCAGCGCGATCTGCCATTCCGGGATGCGCGGCAGCATGACGATGACGCGGTCGCCCTTGGCGATGCCTTGCCGGCGCAGTGCATCGGCCAGCCGGTTGGATGCGCGCGCGACGTCCGAGAAGCGGTAGCTGGCCTGCTCGCCGACCGCATTCTCCCAGAGGATGGCGAGGCCGTCGCGTTCGGCGGCCCAGGCATCCACGATATCGACGCCGAAGTTGAAAGTCTCAGGGATGTCCCAGCGAAAGTCGCGGACGAGCTCTGCATAGGGCTTCTCGCGCGCGATACCGAATAGATGCGCGTCCCTCACCGTTTCCTCCGTCAGTGCGCGGCTTTGCCAGCCGGCCTTCGTTCGCCCTGGAAAATGCGGCGGCCGAGCGCATGACGATGCACCTCGGACGGCCCGTCGTAGATGCGGAAGGCGCGCACATCGCGAAAGATGCGCTCGACGATCGTGTCGCCGGTGACACCGAGGCCGCCCAGGATCTGCAGCGAGCGGTCGACGACGCGGAAGATCGCCTCTGAGCAGAACACCTTGGCCATGGAGCTCTCGGTCCCTGCACGCTGTCCCTGGTCGAGGAGCCAGGCGGTGTGCCAGATGGCGAGCCGGCACATGTGGATGTCCATGGCGTTGTCGGCCAGCATGAAGCTGACGCCCTGGTGCTCGCCGAGCGGCTTGCCGAACGACATGCGCTTGCGCGCGTACTCGGTGGCGACATCGTGGGCGCGCACAGCCGAGCCGAGCCAGCGCATGCAGTGCGTGAGCCGTGCCGGCGCCAGACGCACCTGGGCGTAGCGGAAGCCTTTGCCGACCTCGCCCAGCACGTCATCGCCGGACACGCGCAGATTCTCGATGTCGACGACCGCGTGGCCGCCCATGAAGCTCGAATCCATGGTGTCGAGAACGCGGCTGATCTTGACCGCCGGATTGGGAAGCTCGGTCAGGAACATGGTGGCATCGCCCGGACCATCCCCGGTGCGCGCCATGATGATGGCGAAGGCAGCGCCCTCGGCCCCGGTGATCAGCCACTTGCGGCCGTTGATGACGAAGCCGTTGCCGTCGGGCTCGGCGCGCACCTTGAGCAGGGCCGGATCGGCGCCGGCGCCTCCGTCGGGCTCGGTCATGGCAAAGCAGGAACGGACCTCGCCGGTCGCCAGCCTGCGCAGATACTTCTCGCGCTGGGCAGGTGTCGCGACGACGTTCAGCAGATGAATATTGCCCTCGTCGGGGGCATGGAAATGCAGCGCGATCGGCCCCAGGATGGAGTAGCCGGCGGCTTCGAAAATGACGGCCTGCTCGAAATGCGAAAATCCCCGTCCGCCGAACTCCTTGGGGCTGTTGATGCCGAGCAGGCCTGCTTGCTTGGCGGCGGCGTTGAGCTCACGGCGCATGTCCTCTGGGATGCCGTGGTGGCCCCAGCGTGGATCGCGCTCGAACGGGATGATCTTCTCGCGCACAAATGCGCCAACCTGCTCGCGCAGGTCGGCGAGCGGCTTCGGAATTGTGAAGTCCATCGGACGGCGTTTCTCCCCGGCATTCGATCTTGGCGAGGACAGCCTCGGCGGTCGCTCGGCTCGGGGGCAAAGTCTAGTGCAAAGCCGCGCTCGGGCGACACCAAATTTGCGCCGCTGCGGCGCTGTCGCGCGTGGGAGGAAGTGACGCGGCCGCCGATGCCTATTGCCAGCGCAGCTCGACCGGGGAGAGCCAAAGCTTCTGCGGCTTGGCGGCTGTGCTGCCTGCTCCGGCACCGGCCGATGTCTCGATCAGCGCGCCGAAAGTCGTGGCGCCGGCATGGTCCTGGAACGCGAGCCCGGTCCTCTCAAAGTTGAGCTTGCCGTCGGCCCAGGAGCGCAGGACGCCATCGGCCTGACCGGGCGTGTTCAGGATGACCTCCTGCTCGAGGGCGACCCAGCGGCCGCGTGGAAGCTGAAACTTGCCGCGGCCGGCTGCAATCCAGTGGCCCTCCTCCCGCGGCAGTTGTGCGTAGACATCGAGGGCGCCGCCGTCACGCCAGCCATTCGAGGTGGAGAACGCCGCGTCACCGGAGGATTGCTGGTCTGCAAGCCCCATCAGTCCCGGCAGGCGGCCGCTCTTGCCGAAATCGAAGTCCTGGGGGAGGAACACCGAGTAGGTGAGGCAGGCCGAAGCCGTCTTGCCGAGCAGCCTCGGCTGCCATCTGAAGCCCATGCCGCTTCTGGGCTCCGCCTCCGCCGTTGCCTTGGCGAGCCGTACCTCGATGGCGCGCCCAGCGGGGCTGTCCCTGCGCGCGACAACGCTGGCATTCTCGAGCAGGCCCCAGTCCGTTCCGCCAAATCGCGCCTGAAGGTCGGCGGGCGTGAGCGGCTCGCCAGAGGGCCGCTCGAGCGAGAGCTGCGTCGTGTTCTGGTAACGCTGGCTGCAGGCGGGGATCTCCTCGGAGATGAAGAGGGAGCGCAACACGACGGCTCCGGAAACGGCGACCACGAGGAGCGCGGCGCCGTTGAAGACGATTGCCAGCTTGGATGGCATACGCATCGCGATGTCCCACCGTTCGGCCCGCACCGGGATTGCCGGCGCAACTCGACTGAGCCGGGCCCTTTCCAGGGCCTTGGCCGACGTTCGCACCAAGTCCTAAATGTTCGCTGAATGCCCAGCTATCGCTGCGGCGGACGCCGGCTGGGAGGCGCCGGCGCGTGGAGTGCGAGGGCCGCTCAGGCCGGCAGGATCTTTCCAGGGTTGAGGATGTTCATGGGGTCGAGCGCAGCCTTGATGGTTCGCATGACCGCGACGCCCGCCCCGTGCTCCGCATCGAGGTATTTGCGCTTGCCCTGTCCCACCCCGTGCTCGCCGGTGCATGTCCCGTCCATCGCGACCGCGCGTGCGGCGAGACGCTCGAGGAAGCCTTTGACCGCCTCGACCTCCTTGGGGTTGTTGGTGTCGACCATCGGCGAGGAATGGAAGTTGCCGTCGCCGACGTGGCCGACGATCGGCGCGATGATTCCGGAGCGGCGAATATCGGCCTGGGTCTCGAGCACGCACTCGGCGAGCCGCGATATGGGCACGCAGACATCGGTGGCGATGCCGTTGCGGCCGGGCCAGGCGGTCTTGACGGCCCAGTAGGCGTCGTGGCGCGCCTTCCAGAGACGGCGGCGGTCCTCCTCCTTCTCTGCCCAGTCGAAGCGCAGCGCGCCCTCGCTCAGCGCGATCTCCTCGAACAGCTTGACCTGATCACGCGCGGCAGCCTCGGTGCCATGAAACTCGAGGAACAGCATGGGCCGCTCCTCGAGGCCGAGCTTGGAATGCACGTTGATGGCGTGGACCTGCGCTTCGTCCAGCAGCTCCATGCGTGCGAGACCGAGGCCGAGCTGAATGGCCTGGATGACCGAATTGCAGGCGCCCTCGATCGACTGAAACGGACAGACGGCGGCCAGAATGACCTCCGGAATGCCGTAAAGGCGCACCGTGAGCTCGGTGATGATGCCGAGCGTGCCCTCGGAGCCGACCAGCAGGCGCGTGAGATCGTAGCCTGCGGAAGATTTGCGAGCCCGCCGCGCCGTGCGCACGATCGAGCCGTCGGCCATCACAGCGGTGACGTTGAGGACGTTGTCGCGCATGGTGCCGTAGCGTACCGCCGTCGTGCCGGAGGCCCGTGTCGCCGCCATGCCGCCGATGGTGGCTTCCTCGGCGCCGGGGTCGACCGGAAAGAACAGGCCCATGTCGCGCAGATAGTCATTCAGCTTCTTGCGCGAGACGCCGGCCTGAACCACGCAGTCGAGATCGCGCTCGTTGACCGCGAGAATGTTGTCCATCTGCTGAAAGTCGAGCGAGAGGCCGCCGAGCGGGGCGTTGACATGGCCTTCGAGCGAAGTGCCTGCTCCGAAAGGAATGATCGGGACGCGATAGGTGGCGGCAACCTCGACGATTCCGCGCACCTCCTCGGTCGATTTCGGCCAGATGACGGCATCGGGAGGCTCGTTCGGCAGCCACGTCACCGTGTTGGCATGCTGGCGACGCATGGCTTCTCCGGTCTGCAGGCGGTCGCCAAAGCGTTGCCGGAGTATGGAAATCGCCGTCGCGACATTCTCGCGCGGATTGGACTGCGGGGCGTCCGCGGCCAGGACCATCATTTTTCTCCCTGCCCGAGGCGGCAATGTCGCCGCTCGATCTCGGCCGGATGGTATGTATTCTATGGGACCTTGCATAGGGGGCGGCACCCGGTCGGCCAACGCGCTCATTGATCGCGCCGGGCAGTCATCTTTCTGACGATCAGGTCGAATATCGCAGCGACAGGGCGTGATAGGCTGCGGTTTGCCGATATGTGCGTTTGGGAGGGGGATTATGTTGCGTAGGCTTTCCATGATTCTGCTGGCGCTCGCCGCCTTCGGCTCGAGCGCTCAAGCGCAGCCTTGGGTCGAACAGTATTACAACGAATATTTCGGCTACGACCGGCCCGACAGGGGCGAAAGGTGGAGGGAGAGAGTCGATCGGGAGGACAGGTACGACAGGCGGAGCAGGGGCGACAAAGAGAGGCGCGAGAGAACCGCCCGGGAGGAGAAGCTGGAGCCCGGTGATCGTTGGGTGCTTCTCGGCTCGCGCTCGGTGGACCTGCGCAAGGACAAGGATCGCATCGACCTCACCGCTGCCAAGGGCCGCGTCAAGGCCGTTCGCCTCTTCGCCAAGGATCGGATCATCGACATCAGCAGGGTTGTCGTCACGTACGCCAACGGCAAGGCTTTCACCGACAAGGAGCGGATCAAGATCGACGCCGGCGAGTGGAGCCATCCAATCGACTCGCGGCGCGAGGAGCGCTTCGTCGACAGCGTCGATATCGAGTATCGGACTCACCTCGGCGCCGCGGGGCCGGCGCTGCTGGAAGTGTGGGGGCTGCAGAGCCAGATCGGAGCGGCGGTGACGCGCTCCGGCGCGTCGTCGGGAACATTGTCGTCCGGGACATCGCCGACTGCCGCGCCATCCAAGAAGATCGAGACGTCCTCGGCTAGGCCCGAGGATCTGACCGCAGGGAGCGACGAGATCCTGTTCGGTGTGCAGGAGGTGTCATTCGATCTCGATCGCGACGTGATCAAGCTGGGCAAGGAGTATGGCAAGTTCGGCAGGATCCGCCTGCGCGTGATCGGCAACGCCATCAAGATCAACGAGCTGCGCGTCGTCTATTCGAGCGGCGATCCGGATGTCCTGGCTGTCGATGCCACGATCCCCGCCGACGGCCGCACGCCATGGCTCGAGCTCAAGGGCAATCGCTTCATCAAGGAGATTCAGCTCGTCTATTCCGGAAAGCCTGGCTCGAAGACGCAGGCGCGCGTCGAGGTCTATGGCGAATACGCGGCAGGCTGGTACAAGGCCGGCTCCGCCGAAGGGGCCTTTGCCGCGGCAAACGGGGGCTGGCTCTATCTGGGCGGGCAGTCGCCCCTGTTCGTCAGCATCAGGAAGGGCCTGGGCTACGAGACCGACGTCGTGGCGGTCGCGCGCAACCGCGGATTCAAGGAGCTGCGCGTCGACGTCAAGGATCGCGCCATCACGCTGAACCAGTTGACCATCGTCTACGTCGACGGCTCCAACGATGTTCTGCCGGTGCACCAGCGCGTCGACGGCGGCAGCTCCTATGGACCGGTCGAGCTCAAGCCGATGCCGGTGAAGGAGATCCAGGTGAGCTACCGCTCACGCATCTTCGACTCCGGTGCCAAGGGCAGCGGCTACGCCTTCGTCGAGTTCTGGGCGAAGTAGTCTGCGGAGCGAAAGCGGCACGCGGCGCGCCTCACGCCGCGCCGCGCTTCGCGTCACGCAAGTGTCGAATTGTTCCGATAACGAATTCGTGCACGGGCGCGGCACGGCTTTCATCGCGCGTTCATGCGTTGTGCGCGAGCGTGCTGCATGCGGCGTCACGGTGCACGCCTCTGAATGAACCATCCGAAAAGGAGCTCCCCATATGAATCGCAGGGCATTTTTTGCGTCGGCGGCGGTTGCGGTCATGACTCTGGCAATGGCTGGACCTGCAGACGCGCAGCGTGGTCCTGGCCGCGGTTGGGAGCTGCTCGGCACCAAGAAGGTCGGCTTCATCGTTGACCGCGACGTCGTGCCGGTGGGCAGGCAGGATGGTCGCTTCCGGGCGATCAAGCTTCGCGTCAAGGGCAATGCCATCAACGTCGTGGACCTCAAGGTGGTGTATGCCAACGGCGCCCCGGACGACTTGCAAGTCCGGTCGGAAATCCGCGCAGGCGGTGAGACGCGCGCGATCGACCTCAAGGGACGCGACCGCGCCATTCGCGAGGTGCAGCTGGTCTATCGCTCGAGGCCCAGCTTCAAAGGCCAGGCTACCGTCGAGGTGTGGGGACTGCACTAGCCGCTTCGGCTTTGCTTGCGGTGAAAGGGGCGTTGCAAGGCGCCCCTTTTTTTCTGCGCGTGCTTGTGCGAAGCCGGTACACATGGACGCTTCGCCTGCGGCTTGCGATTGCGATAGTCTAGGGGCCCCTGGATGACGAAATGAGCTGGAGCTCGAGATGAAGACCCGTGCTGCCGTCGCGTTCGAAAAGGGCAAGCCGCTGGAGATCGTCGACGTCGATCTCGAGGGGCCGAAAGCCGGGGAGGTTCTGGTCGAGATCAAGGCCACCGGCATCTGCCACACGGATGAGTTCACTCTGTCCGGCGCGGACCCGGAAGGGTTGTTCCCGGCCGTGCTCGGACACGAGGGTGCCGGCATCGTGGTGGACGCCGGGCCTGGGGTCACCAGCGTGAAGAAGGGCGACCACGTCATCCCGCTCTATACGCCGGAGTGCCGGCAGTGCCCCTCTTGCTTGTCGCGAAAAACGAACCTGTGCACCGCGATCCGCGCGACGCAGGGACAGGGCGTCATGCCCGACGGCACATCGCGCTTCTCGATCGGCGGCAAGAAGCTGCATCACTACATGGGAACGTCGACGTTCTCCAATTTCACGGTGCTGCCCGAGATCGCGGTGGCAAAGATTCGCGAGGACGCGCCGTTCGACAAGGTCTGCTACATCGGTTGCGGTGTCACGACCGGAATCGGTGCGGTGCTCAACACGGCGAAGGTAGAGCCCGGCGCCAAGGCGATCGTGTTCGGGCTCGGCGGCATCGGCCTCAATGTCATCCAGGGTTTGCGTCTGGCCGGCGCTGACATGATCATTGGTGTGGACGTCAACAATTCAAAGAAGGAGTGGGGCGAGCGCTTCGGCATGACGCATTTCGTCAACCCGAAGGAGGTGGGCGGCGATCTCGTGCCGCATCTGGTCAACATGACCAAGCAGGGAGCGGATCAGATCGGCGGCGCCGACTACACGTTCGACTGCACCGGTAACGTCAGCGTGATGCGCCAGGCGCTCGAGGCCTGTCATCGCGGCTGGGGACAGTCGATCATCATCGGCGTTGCGCCCGCGGGTGCGGAAATCTCGACGCGCCCGTTCCAGCTCGTCACCGGGCGCGTGTGGAAAGGAACCGCATTCGGCGGAGCGAGAGGCCGCACCGACGTGCCCAAGATCGTCGACTGGTACATGGACGGCAAGATCGAGATCGACCCGATGATCACGCACACCATGCCGCTCAGCGACATCAACAAGGGCTTCGATCTGATGCACGAGGGCAAGAGCATTCGCAGCGTGGTTGTATACTGAGGCAAAATTCGCCTCGGACGACCCCTCGCAAATCGGGGCTTGCGATCATATCTCTCCGGGCGAGTTGGGATTCGCCCAGCGGCCGCGCGCGCCGTCGGGCGCTTTTTTTTGTGGAACTACCGATGAGCCCCTTGAAGATAACCCTGGTCGGCGGCCCGACAGCCTTGATCGAGATCGACGGCTTCCGGCTCCTTACCGATCCAACCTTCGATCCGCCCGGCGAGTACCAGCTGCCGCAGGTGATGTTGAGGAAGACCGCCGGCCCTGCGCTGGCGGCTTCGGCGATCGGCCCGATCGATGCCGTGCTCCTCAGCCACGATCAGCATGCCGACAATCTCGACAACTCCGGTCGCGCGGTGCTGGAAAAGGCCGGGCGCGTGCTGACCACCGTCGTCAGCGCGCAGCGCCTGCAGGGGCGCGCGGAGGGCTTGGCGCCGTGGCAGACCACTGAGCTGACGCGAGCGGACGGACGAAAGCTCCTGATTACCGCGACGCCGGCGCGGCATGGGCCAGCCGGGATCGAGCCGCTCGCCGGCGATGTCATCGGCTTTGTCATAACCTCCGGCGATGGCGCCTCGCGCCCGATCTATGTGACCGGCGATACGGTCTGGTACGACGGTGTGGCGGAGGTGGCGCGCCGATATCCCGCAGGTGTCGTGCTCCTGTTCGCGGGAGCGGCGCAGACACGCGGGCCATTCCATCTGACGATGAACGTGAACGACGCCATCGAGACCGCACATGCCTTCAAGGACGCGGTGATCGTGCCGCTGCACTTCGATAGCTGGGCGCATTTCACGCAAAGCCGTGACGACCTCGAGAGATCGTTCAAGGCGCTCGGGGTAGGCGGGAGGTTGCGGCTGCTCGAGCCGGGCGTGGCGACGGCGATCGAGCTGGCGCAGCCGCAATAGAGGCGACAGGACCGGCGCCGATCCACGATCTGCACACACTGAAGTCGTCGCGTTGCAATTGCTTTGCAAGTGCGTGTTGAGCGGCGTCGTTGAGCCGCTGCGCTTTCAATTTGCCGCACGTGCGCAACCAAAGTATTGAGGCGTCGCTTCTATGAAGCGAGGCAAGGCGGCGTCTCGATGACGGATGACAAGGACACCATGCTCTGGATCGCAGCGGCGAGCATCGTCGTTGCGGTTGCGGTCATGGGCATCAAGTACCTTGCCTATAGTACGACAGGCAGCGTCGCGCTCTATTCGGACGCGCTGGAAAGCATCGTCAATCTGGTGACCGCGGTCGCTGCGGTGGTCGCAATTCGGATCAGCGCTCAGCCGGCGGACGGTCGGCACCAGTTCGGACATCACAAGGCGGAATACTTCGCCGCGGTTCTGGAAGGCGCGCTGATCATCGTCGCTGCCATTTTGATTCTGCGCGAGGCGATCGAAGCTGTGCAGGTTCCGCGCACGCTCTCCAGCCCGGCTCTCGGCCTCGCGCTCTCCGGCGCCGCAACCGCTCTCAACGCCGGCTGGTCCGGGTATCTGATCACGTTCGGACGCCGCCGGCGCTCGCCTGCCTTGGTTGCCGACGGCAAGCATCTCTTCGCCGACGTGCTGACGTCGGTCGGCGTGATTGCGGGCCTGACCTTGGCGACCGTCACGGGCTGGCGGCTGCTCGATCCTTTGCTGGCGGCCGGCGTGGCAGCCTACATTCTCTACTCCGGTTGGAGGCTCGCGAGCGAGTCCATGAGCGGACTGATGGATGAGGCGGTTTCCGCCAACGTTGCGACGCGCATTCGTCAGATCATTTCCGAGAATGCGACGGGAGCCATCGAGGCGCACGACCTGCGCACCAGGAGCGCGGCGTCAGCGACGTTCATCGAGTTTCATCTCGTGGTGCCTGGAGAGATGAGCGTGGCGGAGGCACACCACATCTGCGACCGCCTCGAGGAGGCGCTGGCGCGCGAGGTGAAGGGCGCCGAGGTTTTGATCCATGTTGAGCCGGAAGGCGAGGCGCGGCATCGCGGCGTCGTCGTCGTGGTGTGAGCCGCGAGACGCCGGCGGTCGGTGCCTCGAGCAAAGCCGCTCAAGCGGTGGGGAGCGCCTCGGGCTCGGCCCAAAGGTCGTACTCGTCGGAATGGGTGACGGTGGCGCGGACGATCTCGCCGGGCTTCAGGCCCTCGGCGCCGTTGAGGTAGACGCTGCCGTCGATCTCCGGCGCATCCCACTGGGAGCGGCCGATGGCGCCATCCTCGTCGACCTCGTCGATCAGCACGTCGATGCTGCGGCCGACCTTCTCGGCGAGCAGAGCGCGGCTGATCTCCTGCTGCGCCGCCATGAAGGCGTGCCAGCGCGCTTCCTTGACCTCGTCGGGCACGGGGTTGGCGAGATCGTTGGCCGCGGCACCTTCGACCGGCTCGTATTTGAAGCAACCGGCACGGTTGATCTTTGCTTCGCGCAGCCAATCGAGCAGGAGCTCGAAGTCCTCATCGGTCTCGCCCGGGAAGCCGACGATGAACGTGGAGCGCAATGCAAGGTCCGGCATGGCCTGCCGCCAGCGGCGAATGCGCTCCAAAGTCTTTTCCTGGTGCGCGGGCCGGCGCATAGCCTTGAGGACTGCGGGGGAGGCGTGCTGGAAGGGAATGTCGAGATAGGGCAGCACCGAGCCGCCGGCCATCAGCGGCAGGATCTCGTCGACGTGCGGATAAGGATAGACGTAGTGCAGGCGCACCCAGGCGCCGAGCTTGCCGAGCGCCTCGGTCAGATCGAAGAAGCGGGCCTTCAGCGGGGCGCCCTTCCACGCGCTCTCGGCGTACTTGAGGTCGAGGCCGTACGCGCTCGTGTCCTGGCTGATGACGAGCAACTCCTTGACGCCGGCCTGCACCAGGCGCTCGGCCTCGTGCATGACGTGGGCGGACGGGCGGCTCGCCAGCCTGCCGCGCAATGATGGAATGATGCAGAACGAGCAGCGGTTGTTGCAGCCCTCCGAGATTTTCAAATAGGCGTAGTGGCGCGGGGTCAGGCGCAGGCCCTGCGGCGGCACCAGGTCGACGTAAGGGTCGTGCACCGGCGGCACCGCCTCGTGCACGGCCTCCATCACCGCTTCGTACTGATGCGGTCCGGTGACGGCGAGCACCCCGGGATGCTCGGCAAGGATGCGGTCCTTCTCGACGCCGAGGCAGCCGGTGACGATCACGCGTCCGTTCTCGGCCAGCGCCTCGCCGATGGCCTCGAGGCTCTCCTGCTTGGCCGAGTTGAGGAAGCCGCAGGTGTTGACCACGACCACGTCGGCGCCGGCGTACTCCCGGGCGATGGCGTAGCCCTCGGACCTGAGCCTGGTGATGATGCGCTCGCTGTCCACCAGCGCCTTCGGGCAGCCGAGTGAGACGAAGCCGACCTTGGGCACGGCGTTCTTGAGCGTACGGCGCGGGGAGGCGCGCGAGGGTTCGCGGGTGGCAACGGCGGGGGCGGTTTTCGGCATGGCCGGGCTTGTAGCGGCTGCCGCGGCGGCGCGCAATCGCCGGGGCACCCGGGTCGGCCTCAGACGGTTAGCACGATCTTGCCGAAGTGATTGTTGGCCTTCATGTGGGCCAATGCGGCAGCGGCCTCGTCAAGCGGGAACGTGCGGTCGATGGGCAGCGCCAGCTTGCCCGCCTCCACGGCCTGCCAAAGGTCAGCTCGCATGCGTCGATTGATCTCACGCACCTCCTCGACAGAGCGGGTCCGGAACGTGACGCCGATATAGTCGATGCGCTTGAGGGCATGCAGGTCGAAGTCGAACTCGCCTTTGAAGCCGCCGAGGCGGCCGACGTTGACGATGCGGCCACGCACCGCCGCGGCTTTCAGGTTGTCGTTGGCGACGCTGGCCGAGATCTGATCCACGATCAGATCGACGCCCTTGCCGCCGGTCGCCTTCACGACCTCGTCGGCCCAGCCGGGGGATTTGGAATCGATGGCGAGGTCCGCGCCGAACTCCTTCAGCCGGGCGCGGCGGGCGGCGTTGGTCGACGAGCCGATGACGAGGCGCGCGCCTTTGAGCTTCGCGATCTGCAGTCCCATGAGGCCGACGCCGGAGCTGGCGCCTTGGATCAGCACCGTCTCACCCTCCTTGAGCCGGCCATTGGTAACGACCGCATCGTGCATGGTCTGCAGCGCGACGGGGAGCGTTGCCGCCTGGGTGAAGGTCATGTTGTTGGCCGGGATCCTCGCGGTGCGGCCGAAATCGGCGACCGCGTACTCGGCATAGCCGCCGGCGCCCGAGCACATGACGCGATCGCCGACCTTGATGCCTTCGACTTGCGGACCGGCCTCCACCACCTCGCCGGCAAACTCGAGGCCGAGCACGGCGCCCGCGCCGCCGGTACTGCCGTGCATGCGGCCCGACGCCATGATGAGATCGGCGCGGTTGAGCCCCGCTGCGTGCACCTTCACAAGGACCTGGGCGGGACCCGGGGTCGGCTTGGGCACATCGCGGATGACGACGCCCGATTCCGCTACGACAGCCGCTTTCATGTGTTGTCCTCAGCCTGTTGAGTGCGCCTAGCGACGAGTGCGGCCGGGCGTGATGCGTCGGCTCACGCCGCCACCTGCTCCACGGTCGGCGCATCGCCGGCAACGGTGGTACGCCGCATGTCGCGTGGCTGGTTCTCATCGAAGCGGCGCACGCGATGCATGGTCTGGCGGTTGTCCCACATGACCAGATCGTACCGGCGCCACTTGTGCACGTAGACGAACTGCGGCTGCGTTGCGTGCTCGGTGAGATCGCGAATGAAGGCGCGGGCTTCCGGCATCGGACGGCCGACGATGGTGCCGATGTGGGACGACAGATAGAGCGACTTGCGCCCGGTGACCGGATGCACGCGCACGAGGCGCTGGCGAACCGGCTTGAACATGACCTTCTCCTCGTCGGTGAGCTCGGTGAAGCCCAGAGCCCCGCGCGAATAGAGCAGGGAGTGCTCGCAGACGATGTCCTGCACCTCGGCCTTGGTCTCCGCGTCGAGTGCGTCGTAGGCGGCCCGCATGTCGGCGAACTCCGTGTTGCCGCCCTTGGTTGCGATCGTGCGGGCGGAGAGCAGGGAGTACTTGGCGGGAATGGCGCGGAACGAGCTGTCGGAGTGCCAGAGCTGGTTGCCGAGATTGAACATGCGGCGGCGGTCGTCGCGTGCCAGCGGCTGGTTGTTCTTGTCGAGGTTGGAGACGTCGTTCATGCCGACGGGCAGGCGCCGCTCGTGCGGCTTTGTGATGTTGTTGCCGGTCGCGTTCTCGATCTCGCCGAAGTTGCGCGTGAAGGCCATCTGCTGCTCGTCCGTCAAATGCTGGTCGTGAAAGACGAGCACGGCATACTTGTCCATGCCGGCCTCGATCGCGGCGACGTCCTCGCGGCTCAGAGGCTTGGTCAGATCGACGCCCGACACCTCGCCGACGAACACCGGATGGAGCTGGCGGATCGAGATCGACATTGCGCTTCCTCCCTGTAATGGCGGCTTGATGAGTTGCCCCTATCTTAGCGCCAACTCGGCGCACATCGCCAAGGGCTGAAACGCGATGCTGATGCGCCAGAGGTGCAGGAGCGGGTCGGGCCGATGCAGGGTGGCAGGGGCCGCGCGGGGGGGCGTGTGCAGAATGATCACACGAGCGAAAGCAAGCGATAATTTCTGCAAATAGCATGTTTTCCACAGATCGTCTGCCCGCTAAGGTTTGCGGCCGCCGTTCCATGTGAGTGTGCACAGTCGGCGGAGTAGGCCGGAGGGCGCGTTGAGTGAGTCGCTTGTAGCCGCGTACGACGGCCTGACTGAGGACGTCTACGAAGATCCGGGCTCTTTCCGCCCGTCCGCGAGCTCACAGAGCTGGGCCAAACGACCCAAGGTCACGCGCAGCCGCGTGATGTTCCTGTACCTCGGAAGCGGCGGCGGCTTCGGGCAGTTCACCCGGCAACTCGTCGAGACGGTCGGTGAGCTGGAGAATTTCGAGGCAACGATCGCGGTCGCAAGTGCGAACAGGGCCACGCCGGGCCTGCGCGCGCTGAGCGACGCGGTCGTGCAGCTGCCGAGCGGCAAGGACCGCTCGCTGTTTTCGATCTTCGCCAACTTTTGGCAGGCGCGCCAACAACTTCTGGCGCGGCTCGCCGAGGCGCGGCCGGCCGCGGTCGTCGCGCTCATGCCGCATGTCTGGACCCCACTGCTGGCGCCCGCCGTCAAGCAGCTCGGTATCCGCTACATCAGCATCGCGCATGACGCTGTCGCCCATCCGGGCGATCCGACCGGCATCCTGACGCCGTGGCTGCTGCGGGATGCCGAGGCGGCGGACCTGGTGGTGACGCTCAGCCGGTCGGTCGCGGACCGGATCGTTCGGGACGGGCACGCCACCGCCGATCGGGTCGTCTCCCTGTTTCATCCGGATCTCAATCATGGCGTTGCGACGGTGCGGCGGCGCGACCCGGAGGCACCGCTGCGGCTTTTGTTTTTCGGCCGCATCCTGAAGTACCAGGGCCTTCCTGTGCTGATTGCTGCCATCGAGCGCTTGCGTGCCGAGGGCCTGGACATTCGCCTTGGCGTCGCGGGCCAAGGGAACCTGGATGGCATGCAGAGCAGGCTCACCGCTCTGGGTGCCGAGGTGATCAATCGCTGGATCGATGACGAAGAGGTGGGGCCGTTGCTGGCGCGCTATGACGCGATCGCGCTATCCCATGTCGAGGCCAGCCAGTCCGGCGTAGCCGCAATGGCCTTCGGCCACTCCATTCCGGTGGTGGGAATGCCGGTGGGCGGCCTGGTGGAGCAAATCGTCGACGGCCGCACCGGCGTGCTCGGGGGCGAGGCGACGGCCAAGGCGCTCGCCGCCGGAATTCGCAGGCTCGCGACCGATGCGGCGCTCTACGATGGCATCTCCGCCCACCTGCACACTAGCGCCGGCGAGCGTTCCATGGCGCGCTTTGTCGGCAGCCTCATGACCGAGTTGGATCGCCGCTTCGCAGGCCGCTGACGGTACGCCAGCCTGCGCCCGCGCGGCACCATCGGAAAGCGCTCTCCGATGGTCGAATCTGCGCTGCAAAGGCTTGCAACTATTCTAGTTCTGAACTTCAATGGTGCCGACGGGCGTTAGGCGTCGAGCCATGCGATCAATGCCGTCACTGACCGCCCAGGCAGAGCTGGGCTCGATCGGCACACCAGGGAGGAAACAATGACCGCCGTTTCAATGACGGTGAACGGGAGATCTGTCACAAGAGACGTTGATCCCCGCAGGCTCCTGGTCGAGTTCCTGCGCGAGGATCTGCGTCTCACCGGGACGCACGTCGGCTGCGATACGAGCCAGTGCGGCGCCTGCGTGGTCCATGTGGACGGCCGCGCGGTCAAGTCCTGCACGACGCTGGCGCTGTCGTGCGAGGGCCGCCACGTGACAACGATCGAAGGCCTCGCTGCCGACGGCAAGCTGCATCCGATGCAGGAGGCTTTTCGCGAGCATCACGCCCTGCAATGCGGCTACTGCACGCCCGGCATGATCATGGCCGGCATCGACATCGTCGCCCGCAAGGGTACTGCCCTCGACGAGCACACCATCCGTCGGGAGCTCGACGGCAACATCTGCCGGTGCACCGGATACCACAACATCGTCAAGGCGATCGCGGCCGGAGCCGCTGCCATGGGCAGCAACCCGGTCAGACAAGCTGCGGAATAAGTCGGGAGGACGACATGTCAGTGACCGGCATCGGCGCATCCGTGCGCCGCAAAGAAGACCATCGCTTCATTACGGGCAAGGGGCAGTACGTCGACGATATCAACCGCGAGCGCCAGGCCTATGCGGTGTTCGTCCGCTCGCCGCACGCGCACGCCAACATCAAGAAGATCGACATCAGTGCCGCCAGCGCGGCGCCGGGTGTGCTCGGCATCTACACGGGCGAGGACCTTGCCGCCGACAAGATCGGCAATCTCATCTGCGGCTGGATGATTCACTCCAAGGACGGCTCGCCGATGAAGGCGGGGCCGCACCCGGCGCTGGCGCAGGGCAAGGTGCGCTACGTCGGTGACCACGTCGCGGTTGTGATCGCCGAGACATTGGCGGAGGCGAAAGACGCCGCCGAGCTCGTCGCTGTCGATTACGACGTGCTTGCGCCCTGCATCGATCTTGCCAAGGCGCAGTCGCCCGGGCAGCCGCAGGTTCATGCCGAGGCCCCCAACAATACGGTTTACGCCTGGCATCTCGGCGACAAGGCGGCGGTCGACGCGGCGTTTGCCCAGGCCAAGCATGTGACGAAGATCGATCTGATCAACAATCGCTTGATTCCCAATGCCATGGAGCCGCGCGCCGCGATCGGCGAGTACGACTCGGGTCAGGACGCCTTCACGCTCTACACCACGAGCCAGAACCCGCATGTGGCGCGTCTCGTGCTGTCGGCCTTCATAGGAATCGCGCCCGAGCACAAGCTGCGCGTCATCGCTCCCGACGTCGGCGGCGGCTTCGGCTCCAAGATCTTCATCTATGCCGAGGAGACGGTGTGCGTCTGGGCCGCCAAGAAGGTGGGCCGGCCCGTCAAGTGGACGGCCGATCGCAGCGAGGCGTTCCTGTCCGACGCGCACGGCCGCGACCACGTGACGACGGCCGAGCTGGCGATGGACGAGGGCGGCAAGATCCTGGCGCTTCGGGCGAGAACGAAGGCCAACCTCGGCGCCTATCTGTCGACGTTCTCCTCCTCGGTGCCGACCTATCTCTACGCGCCGCTGCTGTCGGGCCAGTACGACATTCCCGCAATCTACTGCGAGGTCGACGGCGTCTACACCAACACGACGCCGGTTGACGCCTACCGCGGCGCCGGAAGGCCCGAGGCGACATTCGTCGTCGAGCGGCTGGTCGAGACCGCGGCGCGCCAGCTCAAGATGGATCCCGCCGAGTTCCGCAGGAAGAACTTCATCAAGAGCTTTCCGCATCAGACGCCTGTGATCATGGCGTACGACGCGGGTGACTACGATGCCTGCATGGTGAAGGCGCTCGAGATGGCCGACTACGCCAATCTCGCCAAGCGCAAAGCCGAGAGCGCCAGAAAAGGCAAGCTGCGCGGTGTCGGCTTCTCTGCCTACATCGAGGCATGCGGGATTGCTCCGAGCAAGGCCGTGGGCTCTCTCGGCGCCGGCGTCGGGCTGTGGGAGTCGGCCGAGGTTCGCGTCAATCCGGTGGGCACGGTCGAGGTGCTGACCGGCTCGCACAGCCATGGTCAAGGCCACGAGACGACGTTCGCGCAGCTCGTCTCGCATCGCCTGGGGATACCCATCGAGCAGATCTCCATCGTGCACGGCGATACCGACAAGGTGCAGATGGGCATGGGCACATACGGCTCGCGCTCGGGCGCCGTCGGCATGTCGGCCATCTCCAAGGCGCTCGACAAGGTGGTGGCGAAGGCCACCAAGGTCGCCTCGCGTTGCATGGAGGTGCCGGAGACCGATGTCGACTTCAATGATGGCGTGTTCTCCGGCCGCGGCACCAACAAGTCGATGACGTTCGGCGAGGTCGCGCTGCAGGCCTACGTGGCGCACAAGTTCGACAGCTCCGAGATCGAGCCCGGCCTGAAGGAGGGCGCGTTCTACGATCCCAAGAACTTCACGTTCCCGTCCGGCGTGCACATCGCAGAGGTGGAGATCGACCCCGAGACGGGCGTCACGCGCGTCGAGCGGTGGACTGCGGTCGACGACTTCGGGGTGCTGATCAACCCGATGATCGTCGAAGGCCAGGTGCACGGCGGCATCGCGCAGGGCGTCGGCCAGGCAATGCTCGAAGGCGCTGTCTACGACGAGAGTGGGCAGCTCCTGACCGGGAGCTACATGGACTACTGCATGCCTCGCGCGGACGATCTGCCGTCCTTCAGCATCGCCATGTCCAACACGCCTTGTCCGTCCAATCCGCTCGGTGTGAAGGGCTGCGGCGAGGCGGGCGCCATCGCGGCGCCTGCGGCCCTTATCAACGCCATCACCGACGCGATCGGGACCGAGGATATTGCGATGCCGGCGACGCCGCAGGCCGTGTGGCGGGCGCTGCAGAAGCAGCGCAGGCCAATGGCGGCCGAGTAAGGGAGGGACGCGACATGTATGCCTTCGACTATCACCGGCCGGCGACGCTGGGCGATGCAAAGGGGCTTTTGACCGAGGGCGCCAAGCTGCTGGCCGGCGGTCAGACGCTGATCCCGACGCTCAAGCAGCGACTGGCCAATCCACCCGTGGTCATCGATCTGGGCGCGATCGCCGAGTTGCGCGGCATCGAGCAATCCGGCGGCGCGCTGGTCATCGGCGCGATGACGAAACACGCCGAGATTGCCGAATCGAATGTCGTGAGGGGCGTTCTGCCCGGCCTGGCGGGGCTCGCGGAAGGCATCGGCGACCCGCACGTGCGCAACTGCGGGACCATCGGGGGCTCGGTGGCGAACAACGATCCTGCCGCCGACTACCCGGCCGCACTGCTCGCGCTCGGGGCGACGGTCGTCACCAGCAACCGGCAAATTTCGGCGGACAGCTTCTTCCAGGGCCTGTTCACGACGGCTCTCAGCGAGGACGAGATCATCACGCGGATATCGTTCCCGCTCGGAGCCAGGTTCGGCTACGCGAAGATGGCCAATCCGGCATCGCGCTATGCGCTGGTCGGCGTGGCGGTGGCGCAGCGCGGCGCGGATGTGCGGGTGGCGGTCACAGGGGCGGGTGCCTCTGGCGTTTTCCGCGTGCCGTCCTTCGAGGCGGCGCTCGCGAAGAGCTTCGCACCGGCGGCACTCGACGGCATCAAGGTCGACGCCTCAGCGCTGATGAGCGACATTCACGCCGATGCGGACTATCGCGCGCACCTGGTGGGTGTGATGGCGAAACGGGCCGTCGCTGCTGCAGCGTAAGGCGGACCGGGCGGCGTCTTTCGGCGCCGCCCCGGGCTCACCCTGATGCAGATTGCGGGCGGCCGACGAGCCGCCCCGAGCGCCGGCTTGCGGCGCTCCTCCTGCTACCGCTGCTATCGCTGCGGTGAGGACCCGGTCACCGTCGTGGCCCCATCAGGCTCGAAGCGCCAGTAGGTGCCCCCGTTGGGGATGCTGACGGCATGGTATGCGGGGAGCCTCGCGCTCGGCGGTCTCGTGCCTTTCTCCAGCAAGCCGCGGATGTCGGTGAGGAGTTGCGCGCGGTCCGCGAAGGTGCTGTGGTTGAGGCTGAAGAAGTCGGTGTTGGCGAGCGATACGTCGATCGTGTCGAGCCCGGCCATGATGAGCGGGCCGCTGCTCGGCACGCCACCCGCGGGGGACTCGCCGAGCGTGAGTATGCCCGAAGCCTGCAGCGCGCGATCGTTGGACGAGGCATAGAGGGTCATGCCCTTGCGCAACGGCGCGATCCGCTGGGCAATCTGCTCGAAGTTGTCGCGCGTGACATCCGGGGCTGCGAGAATGACCTCGTTGAAGCGAGGCCTGTCGGGACGCGTGCCGGGAGGCGTGGCGATCGCCATGTCGCGCAGCGCGCCGAGCAATGGGTCGGCGCCCATGCTGTGCGCCACGAGATGGATCTGCTTGGCGCCCGACTCCTTCTCGACCAGCTCGATGAACTGGCGCAGATAGTCCTGGGCGCCACGCGCGCGGTTGCGGTCGAGAACGTAGCCGCTCACGCCGGCGATGGACGGCCAGCTGAAGACGAACGGCACGCCGTCGAAATCGAGGTCGTAGGCGATTTGCGCGGCGCGGAACAGCGCGTCGTCGAAGCTGACGTTGAAGCCATGCACGAAGATGAGCGCCTGATCCTTGAAGCGGCGTGACTGCTCGCGCTGCTTCTGCACGGCCGCGAGCCATGTCCTCTGATCGAGCACGTCGACGCCGAAGATCGTGAAGTCGCGCGCCAGATCCTCGTTGCGCAGCGAGAATTTCGCGACCACGAGATCCCACTCGGGACGCGTGATCTGGCCTCTTTCGCGGCCCTCCTTGGGGACCGTCACCACGGCCTTGCCCAGCGTCAGGCGCTTGTCGCTCTGGGTGCCGAAGGAGGCAAGCGTGCGGTCCCATTTCTGGCGATCCTGCTCGCGCTTGCGATCCGTGCCGAAGTAGATGTCGACGGTGGCATAGGGCTTGTCGTCCCGCGCGGCGCCTGCAGCCGGCTGAGACGAGGGCAATGGCGCGGCAGAGCGCGTGGGCGCAATGCTCCGCGAGCGCGCCGCGGGCGCTGCCGGACGCGCGGCAACCTGCGGCTCGCGCCGATCAGTGGAATAGGGTGCGCCGGCCGTGCCATCGGCCGGACCCTTCTCTGCGGCCTTGGCTGCCGGCTGCCCGACTGCCACGGTCGGCGCCACGGTCCTCGGACGCTCGGCCAGGCGGCCGGTGGGACTCTGCAATGCCTGGACCTCGATCTGCGGCGCGCCGGCCTGGCGGCCGTTGACGCGATAAGCGAGGTCGACAGTGTCGATGAACCTTTCCTCGATGCGCTGGTCGAAGGCGTCGCTGGTCTGGCCGGCCCGCAAGGGGATCGGCCTCTCGAGGTCGCCGTAGAACACCTGGCCGTTGGAGTAGGTGATGACGACGCGTTCCAGAACGATGCCGCCCTGGCGAACGGCGAGGCGGACGGCTTTCGAGCGGCCCTTCGTGCGGGTCAGATCGATGCGCGCGTTACGCTGCGCGGGGGATAGCGGCTCGGTGACGAGCGTGGTCCAGCTGTCGGCCGATTGCGCTTGAGCCTGCGCGGACGGCGCAAGCAAGAGAAGGGCAAGCGCACCAATAGAGAAAATGAATCGAAGCATCACAGTCCCTCCCCGCTCGAGATGTCTTGCCGACACCCCGGCAGCACGGCCCCAGATACTGGACGGCCCGCACTTCCAGCGCAAAGCTGGTGCTGCCGAGCGGCGCCGACCGTCAGCATGCCGCGAAATCATGGCGGCAGCCTGACAATACTCCAACCGGCAGTGGGGTGACCAGAAGCGCGACCGGTGCGCGGGCGGCCCCGTGGGCGCTTCCTCACATCTGATCGTAATCGACGACCAGCCGCTCCGACCTCGGCACGGCCTGGCATGTCAGAATGTAGCCGCGATCGGTTTCCCAGGGCTCGAGCGAGTAGTTGACCGTCATTTCGGCCGCGCCTTCGATGAGGCGCGCACGACAGGTGCAGCACATGCCGCCCTTGCAGGAGAACGGCACGCGAATGCCGGCCCTGATTGCGGCATCGAGCACATGCTCGCCGGGCAGGACCGGGAACGGGTAGCGGATCCCGTCGAGGATGGCGACGGCCTCGGTCGACGGTGTGCCGGGCTGGGGGGCCGGTTCCGCCGGTGGGGGAGCGGTGCGGTAGGCGCCGCCGCCGGCAGCGAAGAACTCGTGATGGATCCTCTCCCGCGGCACGCCGAGCTCCATCAGCGCGTTGCGCGCGTCTTTGATCATCGAGCCGGGGCCGCACAGAAAGACGTGCGCGACATCCCCGAGCGGCAGCAGCTTCGGCACCAGCTCTTTCACCTTCTCGCCGGTGATGCGCCCTTCCAACAGGGGTGCTCCGTTCTCGTCGCCGCGCGAAAGCGCATGCAGCAGGACGAAGCGACCGAGGTGCCGGTCCTTCAGGTCCTCGAGCTCCTGACCGAACAGGATTGTCTGCGGCGTGCGATTGCCATAGATGAGCGTGACGCGGGTGTCGGGCTCCCGCTCCAGCGCGTGCTTGACGATGGCAATGATGGGCGTGATGCCGGAGCCGGCGGCGAGCGCCAGCAGATGGCGCGGGGCGCCCCCGCCCTCGGGCAGGATGAAGCGGCCCGCGGGCGGGAGCACCTCCAGGGATTGGCCGGCGGCGAGCGTGTCGTTGGCCCAGGTCGAGAACTGGCCGCCAGCCACGCGCTTGATGGCGATTCTGGGCGCAGTCTCGTCAGGCCCCGAGCAGATCGAGTAGGTGCGCCGCAGCTCCTCACCGCCGAGCGTCGTGCGCACCGCCAGATGCTGGCCGGGCTTCCAGGCAAAGGCCTGCCGTAGCGCTTCGGGGACCTCGAAGGTGACCGAGATGGCTTCGGCGGTCTCGCGCCGGACGCGAGCGATCCTCAGGCGTTGGAAATCGCCGGTCGTCACGGCCTAGTGGCACTTGAAGTAGTCGAACGGCTCGCGGCAGGCCTGGCATCGCCAGAGCGCCTTGCAGGCGGTCGAGCCGAACTCGGAGATTCTGACGGTGGCCGTCGAGCCGCAGCGCGGGCAGGCAACGACCTCTGTGTCGAAGGGCCTGCGCAGCGAGGTGGAACCGGCCGGCGGCGCGATGCCGAGCTCCTTCAGCTTGCGCCGTCCCTCGGCCGTGAGGTCGTCACTGGTCCACGGCGGCGTGAGCACGGTCTCGACGCGCGCCGAATGCAGCCCGGCCTCGATCAGGGTGGCTTCGACGGCGAGCCGGATGGCCTGCGTCGCCGGGCAGCCGCTATAGGTCGGCGTCAGACTGACGACGATTTCGCCCTCGCGCCGCTCCACGCCGCGCAGCACGCCGAGCTCGGCGATGGTGAGCACCGGGATCTCGGGATCGACGACGGCAGCGGCGGCGGATCGGGCCGTCTCCAGCTCGCGATCCTCGATGAGAAGTCGGGTGTGGTGGGTCACGGCGCGGGCACCGTGTCGAGAGGCATGATCCTGGGCTCGTGCCCGCAGGCGCGGATGAAGCGCAGCAGATCGTCCCTGCGGATGTTGGTGGTGGCGGTATTCGTGAGCGGGTGGCAGTTGATGCTGTCGTACTGCATCAGGCGCTCGTCGAAGATGACGCTGACGCGCCGCGCGCGGTCGTTGATGAGCGCGAGCGCCGTGACTGATCCGGCCGGCACGCCGAGCACCTCCAGCAGCAGCTCAGGCTTGCCGAAGCTCAGCCTGGCGCAGCCGATGCTCTTGTGCAGCGACTTGAGGTCGATCGGCGTCCGGCTCTGGGCGATGACCAGGAGCAGCCGGCCCTTGGCGTCCTTCAGGAACAGGTTCTTGGTGTGGCCGCCGGGCAGGTTGCGCTCCAGGCGCGCGCTTTCCGCCACGGTGAAGACGGCCTCGTGCTCCACCGTCGTCGTCTCGATGCCGAGCGCGTCGAGCCGCGCGAAGAGCTCGGCGCGGGTCGCCGGGGCGGCGTGGGCATGTATCGGGTGGACGGTCACGTCACTGGTTTAGCCGCCGGCACCCTGGCCCGCAAGGCGCGAGGCGGGGGCCGAGGGGCTCAGGCCGGCGGTGGGTGGGTGGGCGGCGGTGCGCGGGAAGGCCGGTGGGCGGACTTGCATTCACCGCCCGATTGCCGCATATAGCCGGGGCGCCGGCTCGAGGCCGGCGAACCTTCCGGATGCGGGTGTAGCTCAGGGGTAGAGCATCACGTTGCCAACGTGAGGGTCGTGGGTTCAAATCCCATCGCCCGCTCCATTACTCAGCCACTTAGGTGGCTTTCCCGAAAATTTGCCGGAGTAGGCACCTGGCGCCAGCGCCGCTTGGCGCGGCTCGTTCTGTGCGGCAGGGTCGACGGATATCACGGACGGGGAAGGCCCGGCTCGGTGCGCTGTCGCGCACCGTCCGGGGACGCAGAATGTGGGGTGTGGGCGCAGTGGTTGAAACCCGAGCTCGGCACTGCTCGAGCAGGGGCGCCCCGCGGCCCGGTCTGAGGCGGCGGGGCGCGCCGGTGATGAGCCGATCGGATGGCGCGAGGCTCTACTGGCCTCTGAGGCGCTTGTTGCACTCGCTGTAGTAGCCGCCGCCCTTGGCGATCCACTTCAGGCCGCCGTTGCCGTTGCTGGCCTTGTTGGCCCGGTACTGGTCGAGGCAGGTGTGCATGCGCGCCCTGCCGGCCGATTGCTGCGCGTACTTCGGCGAAACGGAGGTGGGGAATACGGCGCTGCCGACCTTCACGGGGCCCGCACCAGGCGCTGGAGCCGCGGTGGTGGTGGCGGCGCCCATGGTGGCGCCAGCGCCGCATTGGGCCTTGCGGAAGTCTTTCCAGCTCATGCCCTGGAGGGTGCCCGCGGATTGCGCCGCTTTGTACTTCACACTGCATTCCCGCATCGTCAGGGCATCGGCGGGCGGCACGTAGGCTGCCGCCGTCACGGCGGCGGCCCCGATCAGAATTGCAAGGGTGCGGATCGACATTACAAACCTCCATCACGCAGTACTCGGCGAATGGAAGGGAACGCCGAGGCATCCGCATCGATCCATCGGGCGCTTTACCGATAAAGCGGTGGGCGGTTGCCGAGGCAAGGGCGGCGCTCAGACCGCGCGGCCTTCAGCGCCGCCGGGACGGCGCAGGCGGGGCCGGCGGGCAGGTGAGCGAAAGCAGCGAGCGGCAGTGCGGGGGCAGCTTCTACCAGGCCTCATACACCTGCAGGCCGGCGCCGAGCAGGAGCAGCACGGCCCCGAGCAGGGCGGGCACCGCGCCCGTGCGCGCAGTCGCTTTCGGCAGCAGGCGCGGAGCGAGCGCACCGACCAGGATGCCGAGAGCGGCGAGGACAATTCCCCAAATCGTCAGCATCGAAGCGAACCTCGCTAATCATTCGGCCACTCGCTTATCCGCGGCATTGCGTAGCAAACGAAGGAAGCCTTTAGCCTGATTTGCGTATCTTTCGGCGCATGGCCGAGAGCTATACGAACACCATCAGTGGATTGCTGCGGAAGCGATCTGAGTTGATGGGTGAGGCCCAACGACTCCGCGAAGTGCTAGCGGTCGTGGGCAATGACATTGAGGCCCTAGACCGAGTCTTAGAGACGTTGGGTTACAAGGGTGACCTCAAGAACGTAACGCCGCGAGGCAACCGCGTCGTGTTCTTCGCCCGCCATGAGCTGCGCCGGTTCTGTCTGGACGAGCTGCGCAAAGCGGACGGCCCGATCACGTCCCGTGATCTGGCGGAGAAGATCATAGCCCTAGCGGGGAAGGACGTGCGCGACCGCAGGCTGCGAAACGAAATGGTCAAGCGCGTGGCAAAGAGCCTGAAGCTGCTACGAGGACAAGGTATAGCGATCAGCGAGCGCAACACGCGCAGGATCGTATGGCGGCTCGCGACCAGTCTCACTCAAGACTGAATCTTTAGGGATGGGGGCGAGCCTTCCAAGTCGTGGAAAACGCACAGCCGACATTTGCAAAGTGATGCGACGCAGGGCACATGGCCTTGAGAAGGCGGTCTATCTGCAACCTTCGCTCTTCGAGGGGAAGATGGAAAATCGGCTCATGGTGCGCAACTCGGTTCCGAAGATCAAGCAATTGGTCGCAGATGGCACTCGCCTCGTCGCGGGTAATGCTCGGCTCGGCCGGAAATACTCGCTTTAGATTGTGCCGCCATACAAACGGCAAATCGTAGTGCTTTCCTAGCAACGAAACCCAGAATCCAGCGGACAGATTGGCCACCACGGCACCAGTAGGAACAATCTTAACCTTTCGGAGTTCTCGTTGCCTCTCGATTGCTTCGTGAACTTTCCGCCGGTCGCTGGTACTCAGCTGCCGCGTGCCTTTTACATCATCAAAAGGCCAGTTCGCCTTGTATTTCCAGCAGAGGAAAGAATTCAGCTGATTGCGCAAAGCCACTTCCCACATTTGCAATGGTAAATGAAAGGTCTCGCCAAGTTTAGAGTTCCAATAATATAGGTCGATCGCCTTGGCGGAATCGCCGCCGCAGGCGGCTATGTATCGTGTCAAGCGAGATTCCGATAATGTCTTCTTGAAGGCTTCAAGAAGTTGCTTGTCTCCACCAAAAATATCTTGCATGGCAGTGTAGCCTGCTCTATATAGGGGAGGCGAGCCTTGGGACTCGGTCACTGCGTGGTTGAGTGAGGCGCACACCCCCTAAGGACGAGATCCGAGGCCAGGCCGTCCACAGGCGCTGGCCTCTCTTATTTTTATGACATGAAGTGATCGCTCAGCGTCAAGACGACTGAGCGCGGTGAGGGCGGCGGACACCGGCAGCCAACGACTTGCTGGCAATGCAGCAGGCGTTAGAAGGGGTCGGAATTACCTTGATGTTCGACGCCAAAGAGCGGCCAAAGATCGCCGCTTTCGCCGGTCTTCCCGCGTTTGCTGCGCTTCGGAGAGCGTCGAGAAGGCCGGAGAGTGGCAAAGGGCGAGCGCCGATGCGCTTGCCGCTGTCCTGTTGCTTGATGCCGCCCTCGAAATCGGCGCGATTCGGCCGCAATTCAACCCGAATCGGAAAAGAATAATCGTGCTCCCGCGGGAGTTTGGCCCGCGGTGTTGATACCGGGGGTCAGATTGGGGGGCAGGGCATCTTCACCCCGCACGAGGTGTCCTGCCTCTTACTCTCCGATGGGCTGCTTCACCCGCTGACGCGAACGCAGCGCTTCGCGCGCGGGTCGCCGATCCGCTGCGGCTCGGTGTCTCGTCTGGCGCACCTCAGCCATTGCGGCTCTGTCTCCACCTCGCCTGTTTTGGTCTGGCCGGCACGGGCATTCGGTGTAGCTTTGTCTCGATAAAACGGGACGTGGAGACACGGAATGCAGGGTCCGATGCTGTTCTCGCCGCTCAGCCTGAGGAGCGTGCGGCTCAAGAACCGGGTGGTGGTCGCCCCGATGCACCAGTATTCGGCGGTCGGCGGGTTCGCCACCGACTGGCATCTGATGAATGCGGGCAAGTTCGCCGCCGGCGGGGCGGGGCTGGTGATGATGGAGTCGACCAAGGTCGAGCGGCGCGGCTGCGGCACGGTCGGCGACCTGGGGCTGTGGAAGGACGAGTTCGTGGCGCCGTTGCGGCGCATCGTCGAGTTCATCAAGGCGCACGGCGCGGTGGCGGGCATCCAAATCGGCCACTCCGGCAGGAAGGCCAAATTGCAGCGGCCCTGGGAGGGGCAGAAACCGCTGCTCACCAATCCGGGCCTGGACCCCGCAGACTGGGAGGCGTGGGAGCTGGTGGGGCCGAGCGCATTGCCGTCCTCCGACGATGTGCCGACGCCGCGCGCGCTGACGACGGCCGAGGTGCAGGCGGTGGTGGAAGCGTGGGGTGCAGCCGCCCGCAGGGCCAATGATGCGGGCTTCGATGTGCTCGAGATCCATGCCGCGCACGGCTATCTCATCCATCAGTTCCTCTCGCCCCACGCCAACCGGCGCAACGACCAGTACGGCGGCTCGGAGGAGAACCGGATGCGGTTCGCGGTCGAGGTCGCCGAGTGCGTGCGCGCGAATTGGCCCGAGCACAAGCCGCTTTTCATGCGCTTCTCGGTGGAGGACGACATGGGCTGGGGCCCGCCGCAAAGCGTGGCGCTGGCTCGCCTCGTCAAGGCCAAGGGCGTCGACGTGATCGATTGCAGCTCGGGCGGCATGGCGCAGCGCTCGCCGATGGAGCAGGGCCGCGCGATCCACTACGGCTATCAGGTGCCGTACGCCGAGCAGATCCGCCGCGAGGCCGATATCAAGACGATGGCGGTGGGCCTCATCATCCACGCGGATCAGGCCGAGGCGATCCTGCAGAAGGGCCAGGCCGACCTGATCGCGCTGGCGCGGGAGATTCTCTACAACCCGAATTGGCCGATGGACGCTGCGCAGAAGCTGGGCGTCGACCCGGGGTTCGCCAGCGTGCCGTCGCAGTACGCCTACTGGCTGGCCAAGCGCGCCAAGTCGGGGTTCATAGGCAAGCCCTCGACGTGGAGCGCGGGCATGGCGGGCAAGAGCGACTGACCTCACGTCGCGGCGGCGTGCGGCTGGGCCCTGCGGCTCAGCAGCCGTGATGGCGAGCCGGCGAGCCGCCGGTGCAGCCGGTCGAGCATCAGATAGATGATCGGCGTGGTGTAGAGCGTCAGTGCCTGCGACACGAGCAGTCCGCCGATGATGGCGATGCCGAGCGGCCGGCGCAGCTCGGAGCCCGGCCCGGCGGCGATGGCAAGGGGGATGGCGCCGAGCAGGGCGGCCAGTGTCGTCATGAGGATGGGCCTGAACCGCTCGAGGCATGCCTCGTGGATGGCCTGCTCCGACGACAGGCCGCGCTGGCGCTCGCCCTCCAGTGCGAAGTCCACCAGCATGATGCCGTTCTTCTTGACGATGCCGATGAGCAGGATGATGCCGATCAGCGCAATGACGGACAGCTCCATGCCGGCGAGCCGCAAGGCGATCAGCGCGCCGAGCCCGGCCGATGGCAGCGTGGAGATGATCGTCAACGGGTGCGCGAGGCTCTCATAGAGCACGCCGAGAACGATATAGACGGCGATCAGCGCCGCCAGGATCAGCAGCGGCTGGGTGTTGGCCTGCTGCGCGAAGGCCTTGGCGTCGCCGGCGGCCTCGACGCGGATGGAGTCCGGCATATGCAGCTCGGCGACCGCCTGGCGGATGGCCTGTGTCGCCTCCTCGAGCGGCACATCGGGCGGCAGATTGTAGGAGAAGGTCACGGCCGGGAACGGGCCCTGGTGGTTGACCACCAGCGGCGCCAGCTTGCGCTCGATCTTGATCACGGTGGTGAGCGGCACCTGCGTGTTACCGCGGCCGGGTACGAACACCCGATCCATATCGGCGAGCTCCCGCTGGAAGCGCGGATCGACCTCCAGGATGATGCGATACTGGTTGCGCGCGGTGTAGATGGTCGACACTTGCCGCTGCGCGAACGCGTTGTTGAGCGCGTTGTCGATGTCCTGGATGTCGACCCCGAGCCGCGCAGCCGTCATGCGGTCGATGGTGACGCTCGCCTGCAGGGCGCCTTGCTCGCGGTCGTTGTTGACGTCCACGATCTCGGGAACCTCGCGCAGCTTGTCGAGCACTTTCCGAACCCACTCGTACAGCTCGTCGATCTCGGGGCTCCAGAGCGTGAGCTGGTAGGTGGAGCTGCTCTGGCGCGCGCCGACGCGGATGTCCTGCGCGGGTACCATGAAGACGCTCAGCCCCTCGATGCCGGCAAGCTCGCGGCGCAGGCGGTCGACGACGCGGGCAGTGGACAGGCCGCCGCGCTCGGTCAGCGGCTTGAGGCTGATGAACATGGTGCCCCGGTTGACCGAGGCGCTGTAGCCGGACGCGCCGACCGAGGAGCCCATGGCAGCGACGGCGGGGTCGGCGAGCACGGTGTCGAGGGCCTTGGCCTGCAGCTTGGCCATCGCCTCGTAGGAGATGTCCTGCGGAGCCTGCGTCGAGGCCCAGATCAGCCCGGTATCGTCCTGCGGGAAGTAGCCTTTCGGCATCTTGACGTAGAAGTGAACCGTCAGCGCGACGGTGCCGAGCATGACCAGCATCATCAGCACGCGGTGCCTCAGTGCCGTGGCCAGCGAGCGGCCGTAGGCGCTCACCAGCGCACGGAGCGCGCGCTCGACGATCCGGTCGAGCCAGGTCGCGCTTGCGCTCGGTGTCCGCTTGACGAAATGCGCGCAGATCATCGGCGTCACCGAGAGCGATACGACGGTCGAGACGACGATGGCGAACACCAGCGTGACGGAGAACTCGCGCAGAAGGCGGCCAACAACGCCGGTCATGAAGAGGAGCGGGATGAACGCGGCCATCAGCGAGACGCTGATCGAGACCACGGTGAAGCCGATCTGGCGGGCGCCGTCGAGGGCGGCCCGCATCGGCGTGGCGCCTGCCTGCAGATTGCGGAACATGTTCTCGATCATGACGATGGCGTCGTCCACGACGAAGCCGACCGATACCGCCAGCGCCATCAGGGTCAGATTGTTGATCGAGAAGCCGGCAAGCCACATGGCGGCGCAGGTGCCGGCCAGCGACAAGGGCACGGTGACGCCGGCGGCAATGGTCGGCGTCGCCCGGCGCAGGAACACGAACACCACCAGCATGACGAGGCCGACGGCGAGCGCGAGCGTGAGCTGCATGTCATGAATGCTGGCTCGCAGCGTCGTGGTGCGATCGGACAGGACGGAGATCTCGATGCCTTGCGGGACCCAGCGCTTGATCTCGGGGATCAGCGCGCGGATGCGGTCGACCGTGTCGACGACATTCGCATCACCCTGCTTGGTGATGTAGAGGAGGATCGCGGGCTCGCGGTTGAACATGGCCGCAGAGCGCGAGTTGCGGGTTGCCTGATCGATCGAGGCGATCGAGGACAGGCGCACGACATTGCCGTTCGACGTTTTGACGACGAGCGATTTGTAGTCGTCGATCTTGCGCAATTGCGCATTGGTCTCGAGCGCCACGGCCTGGGTCGGACCGTCGATGATGCCGATCGGGGCCAGCGCGTTGGCGCCGGTGAGCGCCGTGCGGACGTCCTCCATGCTGACGCCGATCGAGGAAAGCAGCATGGGATTGACGCGGACGCGAATGGCCGGCTGCTCGGCGCCGGCGACCGCAACCTCAGCCACACCTTCCACCTGCGAGATGCGCTGGGCGATCACGCTGTCGGCAGCGTCGTACATCTCGCTGGGCGGGATGGTTTTGGAGGTCAGCGCCAGGATAAGAATTGGCGAGGCCGCGGGGTTGGCCTTGCGGAACCTGGGCAGCGTCGGCAGATCGCCGGGAAGATCGGCCGCTGCGGCGTTCAGCGCCGCCTGCACGTCCCGCGCTGCGCCGTCGATGTTGCGGTTGAGATCGAACTGAATGGCAATGCGCGTCGAGCCGATCGAGCTGACAGAGGTCATCTCGGTGACGCCGGCAATCTCGCCGAGGCGGCGCTCGAGCGGTGCTGCGATCGTCGCGGCCATGGTCGCGGGGTCGGCACCGGGGCGGCTCGCGGTGACGGAGATGGTGGGAAAATCGACGGTGGGCAGGCTCGCGACCGGCAGGAACCGATAGGCCACCACTCCGAGCAGCAGCAGGCCGAACGCCAGGAGCGTCGTGCCGATCGGCCGCTCGATCGAGGGGCGGGAGAAGTTCATGGCGCTACTCGGCCGGCTTCGGCGGAGCCGAAGCCTCGTCGATGTCGACCCTGCTCGACGACGAGCTTCCGGTCAGCCGAACCTTGAGGCGCTCCATGGCAAGGTAAACCACCGGGGTGGTGTAGAGCGTCAGCAGCTGGCTCAGCAGCAGGCCGCCGATGATGGTGACGCCGAGCGGATTGCGCAGCTCCGAGCCGGTGCCGGACTCGATGGCGAGCGGCAGCGCGCCGAACAGCGCGGCAAGCGTCGTCATCATGATGGGGCGGAAGCGCAGCAGCGCGGCCTGCACGATCGACTCGCGCGGCGTCATGCGCTGCGTGCGTTCCGCTTCGAGCGCGAAGTCGATCATCATGATCGCGTTCTTCTTGACGATGCCCATCAGCAGCACGATGCCGATCAGGGCCACGAGCGACAGATCGAGCCCGCACAGGAGCAGCGCGAGGACGGCGCCGATGCCCGCCGACGGCAGCGTCGTCAGAATCGTGAAGGGGTGGATGAAGCTCTCGTAGAGAACGCCCAGAACGATGTAGATCGTGATGATGGCCGCGAGGATGAGCCATGGCTGGCCGGCAAGGGACTTCGAGAACTCGTCGGCATCGCCCGAGTAGGTGCCGGTCACCGAGGTCGGCATGCCGATCTCGTTCTGGGCGGCGGTGACGGCGGTGACGGCGTCGCTCAACGCGGCGTGCGGAGCGAGGTTGAAGCTGATGGTCACCGAGGGAAACTGGTCCTGACGATGGACGGCAAGGGGCGCGGTGCGGCGCTCGATGGTGGCGAGCGAGCTCAGCGGGACCTGCACGCCGTTGGGGCCCGGGACGTAGACCCGCGACAGGGCCGCAGGGTCGTTCTGGTACTGGGCCATGGCTTCGAGCACGACGCGGTACTGGTTGGCCTGCGCGTAGATGGTCGAGATCTGGCGCTGTCCAAAGGAATCGTTGAGCGCATCGTTGACGGCCTGCATGGAGACGCCGAGGCGTCCTGCGGTTTCCCGATCGACGCGCACATGAGCGCGCAAGCCGCCTTCCTGCGCCTCCGATACGACATCCCTCAACACGGGCGAGGAGCGCAGCTTCTCGACCAGGCGCTCGGACCAGGTGAGCACCTCGTTGGCATCGCTGGCAACCAACGTGTACTGGTACTGCGCGCGGCTGATGCGGGTGCTGATCTGGATGTCCTGCACCGGCTGGAAGAAGACGGTGAGCCCGGGGGTGTCTGCTGCCACCTGTTGAAGGCGTGCGATCACCTGCGTGACCGAGGACCGGCGCTGGTCGTGCGGTCTCAAGGTGATTTTCAGGTGGCCGGCATTGGGCGTGGCGTTGAGCGAGCTCACGCCGACGATCGAGACGACGTTTTCGACATCGGGGTCCTTGCCGATCGCCTCGGAAACCCTGGCCTGCAAACGCTGCATCTCCGTGAAGGAGACATCGGTGCCCGCCTCCATGGTGGCGGTTATGAGGCCGGTGTCCTGCTGGGGAAGGAAGCCCTTGGGGACGATGACATAGAGCCAGATGGTTGCGACCACAGTGATGGCGGTGACCAAAAGCGTCGCCCTCTGGCGGCGCAGGACCCACTCGAGGCTGCGGCGGTAACCTTCGACCGTGCCATCGACCATGCGATTGAAGAACCGCGTGAGGCGATTTTCGGCGCCGCCCGCGTGATGGCGCAGCATGCGCGAGCACATCATCGGGGTCAGCGTCAGCGAGACGATGGCGGAGACGACGACGGCGATGGTCAGCGTCAGCGCGAACTCGCGGAACATGCGGCCGACGAGGCCGGTCATGAACAGCAGCGGGATGAAGACCGCGACCAGGGACAGGGTCAGCGAAATGACCGTGAAGCCGATCTCGCGCGCGCCCTTCAGCGCGGAGGCCATCGGGCCTTCGCCCTGCTCCATGTGCCGGACGATGTTCTCGATCATGACGATGGCGTCGTCGACGACGAAGCCCGTGCCGATGGTCAGCGCCATGAGGGAGAGATTGTCGAGGCCGAAGCCGCAAAACCACATCACGCCGAACGTCGCCACAAGCGACATGGGCAATGCGACGCCGGCGATGATGGTGGCGCGAATGGTGCGCAGAAAGATCAGCACGACCAGCACCACCAAGGCGACGCTCAGGGCGAGCGTGAACTGCACATCGCGGACCGAGGCCCGGATCATGCCGGTGCGGTCGTGCACGACGGTGAGCTTGACGTCGCTCGGCATTGCGCGCTGCAGACGCGGCAGCTCCCGCTGCAGCCGCTGAACGGTCTCGATCACGTTGGCGCCCGGCTGGCGCTGCACGTCGATGATGACCGCGGGCACGCCCTGGAACCAGCCCCCGACCTTGGTGTTCTCGAGGCCGTCGACGACCTCGGCGACATCGCGCAGCAGCACCGGCGCGCCGTTGCGATAGGCGATGATGACCAGCTTGTAGGCGTCGGCGCTGGTGATCTGGTCGTTGGCGGCAATCGTGTAGGACTGATGCGCGCCGTCGAGCGAGCCCTTGGGACCGGAGACATTGGCGGCGACGATGGCGGCCCTCAGGTCGGACATGCTGAGGCCGTACGAGGCGAGCCGCGACAGGTCGGCCTGGATGCGCACCGCGGGCCGGATGCCGCCCTCGACCGACACGTGACCGACGCCGGAGACTGAGCTGAGGCGCTGCCCGATGAGCGTGTCGGCGAGATCGGAGAGCTGGCGCATCGGCACCGTCTCGGATGTCAGTGCGAGCGTCATGATCGGTGTGTCGGCCGGGTTCACCTTGGCGTAGGTCGGCGGGTAGGGCAGATTCTTCGGCAGCGTGGAGCCGGCGGCGTTGATCGCGGACTGAACATCCTGCGCGGCGGCGTCGATGTCGCGGTTGAGCGCGAACTGCAGCGTGATCTGGCTGATGCCGTAGGAGCTCGACGACGACATCGAGACGAGCGAGGGGATCTGGCCGAACTGGCGCTCGAGGGAGGCCGTCACGAGGTTGGCCGCGGTCTCGGGATTGGCGCCGGGAAGCTGGGTGGTGACCTGGATGGTCGGAAAGTCGACCTGGGGCAGCGAGGAGACGGGCAGCCACCAATAGCCGAGCGCGCCGCCGAGCAGGATCGCCAGCCCGAGCAGTGATGTTGCTATCGGCCGATGGATGAAGGGAGCCGAGACGCTCATTGCCGCTTGGTTCCGAGATCGCTGCGGGCGTCAGCCTCTCGCCTGCCGCGCTTGCCGGCTACAGCCTTGCAGCTTTCCGATAGCTCGGCTGCGTGAGCTTGCAGGCAGGTGCGGATGCTGCCTCTATCGTGCCCGGCGCCGGCGCAGAACTTCCGCACGTCCTCGGCGCAGGCGCCGCGCGCGTTCGCGGCGGGTTCCGATTTCGCGGGCGGGGCTGCGGGCTGCTCGCCCTGGGGAGTGCCGACGACGACATGAGCGCCGTCCTTGAGGCGGGAGAAGCCGGTCGTCACGACGCGCTCGGAAGGTGCCAGTCCCTGCGCGATGACGGCCTGCGTGTCGCCCTGCTGCTTGACCACGAGGGGGCGCACCGAGACGGTGTCGTCAGGGCCGACCACGTAGGCGAACGGTCCGTTCGGCCCGCGCTGCACGGCCGGCGTGGGGACGACGACGACCTGTTGCAAGGTTTCCATCAGCACGCGCACGTTGACGAACTGGCCGGGCCAGAGCTGAAGTTCGGCGTTTGCGAAGTCCGCCTTCATGCGCACCGTGCCGGTGGTCTGGTCGACCTGGTTGTCGACCACCTGCAACGTGCCGCGGTCGAGGGGAACCTTGCCTTCGGTATCGAGGGCGTCGACGGTCACGGGGCCCTTGGCGAGCGCCTTGTTGACGGCGGCGAGCTGCTGCTGGGGCAGCGTGAACAGCACCGAGATCGGCCTGATCTCGGTGATGACGACGATGCCGGCGTCCGAGGCGCGCACGAGATTGCCCACATCGACCATGCGGATGCCGGTGCGCCCGTCGATCGGGGAGGCGATGGTCGTGTACTCGAGATACGTGCGTGCGTTGGCGATGGCGGCGTCATCCGCCTTGATCTGCGCCTCGAGCTGGCCCACCAGTGCGCGCTGCGTGTCAATGGTCTTGGCAGCGATGATGTTGCTGCCGAGCTGCGTGTAGCGCTCCAGATCGCGCCTGGCATTGGCGAGCTGGACGTCATCGAGCGCTTTCTTGGCGATGGCCTGGTCGAGCTGGGCCTGATATGAGGCAGGGTCGATCCTGGCGAGCACATCGCCTCGCTTGACCTCCTGCCCCTCCTTGAAGTCGACGCTGATGATCCGGCCGTCGACCTGGGGCCGCACGGTCACCATATTGCGTGCGCGCGCCGTGCCGACGCCGTCGAGGTAGACGGGCACGTCAGCGAGCCGCACGTCCGCCGTCAGCACAGGCACCGGCGCGTTGCGGTCGAAGCCCCCCCGGCGGCCCTGCCTCTGCGGCGCGTCCATGAGGCTCGCGTAGGTGACCACGCCGGCCGCTCCGGCGAGCATGACCAGCGCCACGGTCCATTTGAAGAGCTTCTTCTTCACGGGACACCCCTCCTGGGCCGACGCCGGCCGGCAGTGCTCGCTGCTATCCCCGTTGACCCGCGCCTTATGCCCGAGGGGAGTTATGGCATGGAGACGGCCCGCCCGACGATTGCAACACCCTGCGGTGGGCAGTCCTGTAAACGCCACGGCGGGTCATTAGCCGTCGCGAAAGCGTGATCGGGGCCACGAAATTCCCGCCGGAGCGGGAGTTGGCCCGCGCAATGGCCCCTATGTGGAACCATTGTTTCGGGAATGTTTGGGCGGCTTCGTGCCATGCGGCGCAATTCGCGTCGTGCGCATGGCGCCGCTGTAGGAAGTTCATCGCTCGAATAGGGGGATGATAGAACGAGCTTTCTTATTTACAGGGATGGATTGATTTTCAGGGGAAGAAATTTCTAATTGTGAGGCACTTCCTTTTTCCGGCCTGCGCCCCATGCGCGGCCGAGCGGCATCGCCCGTGAAAGTCTCGCAAAATGAAGTACTTCCCCGTTTTCATGGACCTTGAAGGACGCGAGGTCCTGGTGGCCGGCGGCGGCGAGAAGGCGATCCAGAAGCTGCGGCTGCTGGCCCGTACGCAGTGCAAGATCCACGTTGTGGCCGAGGAGCTGTCGGCTCCGATCCTGGAGCTTGCCCAGACCAGGCCACTGAGACTCGATCGGCGGCGCTTCGAGGCGGGCGACGCCATCGGCAAGGCTCTGATCATCGGCGCCGACGAGATCCCTGAGCGCAACAGGGAGGTCGCGGGCGTGGCCAAGGCGCTCGGGATTGCCGTCAACGTGGTCGATGCGCCCGAGCTCAGCACGGTGATCGTGCCGGCGATCGTCGATCGCGACCCCGTTGTCGTCGCCATCGGCACGGAAGGTGCGGCGCCGGTGATTGCGCGCGACCTCAGAGCCAGCATCGAGAGCTGGCTGCCTGCCACGTTCGGTCGCGTGGCAAGGGCGGCGGCCGCTTTGCGTCCCCGTGTGCGCGAGGCCATTGGCGATCCGGTGGCGAGGCGGCGCTTCTGGGAGCGCTTGCTGCGCGGGCCCTTTCGCGCTCGGTCGCTTGCCGGGGATGCTGAGGGCGCGGCGGAGGTGGCCGAGCGCGAGCTCGGTGCAGCCGCAGCCGACACACACGCCGCCGGCAGCGTTGCGCTGATCGGCTGCGGGCCCGGCGATCCGGATCTGCTGACGCTCAAGGCGCTGCAGCGGCTGCAGGACGCCGACGTGCTCGTCTGCGACCGCCTGGTCCATCCGTCGATTCTCGATTACGCGCGGCGCGATGCGATTCGCATCGACGTGGGCAAGAGTCCGGGCGCCAAGTCGGTCTCGCAGGGCGACATCAACCAGATTCTCGTGCGCGAGGCGCTGAAGGGCCATCGCGTCGCCCGCCTCAAGGGCGGCGATCCGATGGTCTTCGGGCGCGCGGCGGAAGAGATCGCGGCCGTGCGCGCGGCCGGCATCGAGGTCGAGATCGTTCCCGGCATCACGGCGGCGCACGCCTGCGCTGCGAGCATCGGGCTGCCCCTGACGCTGCGCGGCAGGCTGCGGCAGTTCTCGGTGGTGACCGGTGCGACCGAGGATGGCGAGGCGGATCTGGACTGGCCGGCGCTGGCGGGCGCGGGGCAGGCGTTCGCGATCTACATGGGTGTGCGCAACGCGCCGGCCATCCAGCGCGAGCTGCTCGGAGCCGGCACATCCCCGGCAACGCCGGTGGTGATCGTGGAGAACGGTACGCGCCCGCAGGAGCGAATCATCGCCGCGACGCTGGGTGAGCTAGCCGTCGCCGTGGAGGCGGAGCGGATCAAGGGGCCCGCCATCATCTTCGTCGGCCTCGACTGGGACGCTGCAAGCCTGTCGCGGCCGTTGCACGTGAAACAATTCCAGTCACCGCCGAGGATGCCGGGTCGCGCGCCAGCCGTGCCCGATCCGCATCTCGCGCTCGCAGGGGGCGACGCATGACAGCCTTGTTGCCGAAGACGGCGCCGTTCGCGCCGGAGGAGATCGAAGCGCTGAACAGCGTGGTCGGGCGCTCCACGCCGCTGCAACGAAGCTGGCTTGCCGGATTCCTGGCCGGCATCGAGGCCGCAGGCGGGCAGGCCGCGGCACCGGCTGCCGCCCCTCGTCCTCGCGCGCCGCTCACGCTGCTTTATGCGAGCGAGTCGGGCAACGCCGAAGGCCTGGCGCTGAAGGCGCGCAAGCTGGCGCAGAGGCATGGCTTCGATGCCCGCGTCGTCGATATGGCGGAGGCTGACCTTGCCGCGCTGGCGAAGGCCCAGAACCTGATCGTGTTTGCCTCGACGTGGGGCGAGGGCGACCCGCCGCAACGCGCTGCCGAGTTCTACGCGGCCCTGATGAGCGATGCGGCACCCAGGCTCGACAATGTGCGCTTTGCCGTGCTTGCGCTGGGCGACACGGCGTATGCCAACTTCTGCTCGACCGGCAAGGCCATCGATGCGCGGCTGGAGGCGCTGGGCGGCAAGCGGGCTGCGGCGCGCGTCGATCTCGACCTCGACTTCGCCAAGAAGGCGGCGACGTGGACCGAGGAGGCGCTGGCCGTGCTCGCGCCGAAGGAAGCCGAGGGCGCCGACACGGTGGTGCGCGTCGATTTTCGCGGTGCGGCGCAGGCGCTCGAGGAGCCGGCGTACACGCCGGAGGCTCCGCTGCAAGCCGAGATCACGTCGGCCATCAATCTGAACGGGTCTGGATCGAGCAGCGAGACCTGGCACATCGAGCTTGCCACCGACGCCGCAGGATTCAGCTATGAGCCGGGAGATGCGATCGGCGTGGTGCCCGAGAACGATCCGGAGCTGGCAGCCGAGCTGGCGGCGACGGTTGGGCTCGACGGCGATGCCGACCTCGTGCGCAGGTTGGCCGTCGGCCACGACATCACGACGCTGACGCGGCCGCTGGTCGAGGCCTACGCCCGGCTGACCGGCCGCAGCGATGTGGCGAAGCTGGCGGACGGCACCGCGTTCCAGGCCTACGCAGCGGACCGGCAGCTCATCGATCTCCTCGCCGAGTTTCCCGAGAAGTTGACGGGCGAGCAGCTCACCGGCCTGCTTCGGCCGCTGCCTCCGCGCCTCTATTCGGTGGCCTCGAGCCTGAAGGCGCATCCGGGCGAAACGCATCTTCTGGTCGGCGCAGTGCGCTGGCACTCGCACGGCCGCAAAAGGGGCGGTGTGACGTCGACCTGGCTCGCCGATCGGCGCAAGGCCGGCGACACGGTGCCGGTGTACGTCAAGCGCAACCGGCATTTCCGGCTGCCCAAGGATGCGAGCCGGCCGGTCATCATGATCGGCGCGGGCACCGGCGTGGCACCGTTCCGCGCCTTCGTCGAGGAGCGAGCGGAGACGGGCAGCAAGGCGCCGAGCTGGCTGTTCTTCGGTGCGCGCAACTTCACCAACGACTTCCTCTATCAGCTGGAGTGGCAGGATCATCTCGCCAGCGGCGCGCTCGGCCGCATCGACGTGGCGTTCTCGCGTGACCAGCCGGAGAAGATCTACGTCCAGCAGCGACTGTGGGAGCGGCGCGAGGAAATCCGCGGATGGATCGCGGAGGGAGCGCACGTCTATGTGTGCGGCGATGAGAAGGGCATGGGCCGCGACGTGGATGCAACCCTTGTGCGCATCCTCGCCGAGCCGCTGAAGGGCGATGTGGACGCCGGCAAGGCGCAGCTCAGCGAGCTCGCCCGGGCAGGACGCTACCAGCGGGACGTGTACTGACGCTCTGTCGCGCCGTCCTGTCTTCAGGACACGAGGTGTTGACCCATGACCGACAAACGCTCTAAGAACGAGATCATCAAGGAGAAGAGCAGGCACCTGCGCGGCAGCATCGCGGAGGGGCTCGGCAAGGTCGTCACCGGCGCCATCTCCGAGGACGACGCGCAGCTCACGAAGTTCCACGGAACCTACCTGCAGGACAATCGCGACGTACGGGGCGAGCGCGCGAAGAAGAAGCTGGAGCAGGCCTACAGCTTCATGATCCGGTTGCGTCTGCCCGGCGGCCTCGTCACGCCGGCGCAGTGGCTGGCGCTCGACAAGATCGCCGATGACTACGCCAACCACAGCCTGCGGCTGACGACGCGACAGACGTTCCAGTTTCACGGCGTCATCAAGTCCAATCTGAAGCGGACCATGCAGGCCATCAACGCCGCCATGCTGGATACGATCGCGGCGTGCGGGGATGTGAACCGCAACGTCATCTCGGCCGCGAACCCGTTCCTTTCCGCGCCGCACCGAGCCGCCTACGACCTGGCGCGCGATGTCAGCCTGCACCTGATGCCGCGCACGGGCGCCTACCACGAGATCTGGCTCGACGGCGAGAAGGTGGAGGATCGCAGCGGGCCTGCCGGCGCCAACGAGGAGCCGATCTACGGTACGCACTACCTGCCGCGCAAATTCAAGACGGTGGTCGCCGTGCCGCCGGTCAACGACGTCGATGTGTTCGCGCAGGACCTGGGGTTCATTGCCGCTGTCGAGAACGGCAAGGTGGCGGGCTGGAACATCACGGTCGGCGGCGGAATGGGCATGACGCACGGCGAGCCGAACACGTTCCCGCGTCTCGCCGATGTCCTGGGTTTCTGCTCGCCCGAGCAGGCGGTCGACGTGGCCGAGAAGATCGTCACGGTGCAACGCGACTGGGGCAACCGCGACGACCGCAAGCGGGCGCGCCTCAAGTACACGATCGAGGATCGCGGGCTCGAGGCTTTCCGCGAGGAGGTGGAACGCAGGCTCGGCTACAAGCTCGGAGCGGCGCGGCCCTTCGAGTTCGCCAGCACGGGAGACAAGGTCGGCTGGCAACGCGGCGATGACAAGAAGTGGCACCTGACGCTTTTCATCGAGAATGGCCGGGTGAAGGATCGACCCGGGCACGAGCTGCGCACGGCGCTGCGCAGAATCGCCGAGGTGCATACGGGTAGCTTCGTGGTCACCAACAACCAGAACCTGATCATCGCCCAGGTGGCGCCGGCGGCGCGGCGCAAGATCGAGGCGATCCTTGCCGAGCACGGCATCAGCCTCACGACCACCTCGGGCTTGCGGCGCAACAGCATGGCCTGCGTGGCTCTCCCGACGTGCGGTCTGGCGCTGGCGGAGAGCGAGCGCTATCTGCCCGAGCTCATAACGGCGCTCGAAGGCGTGCTCGCAAAGGCGGGGCTCGACGACGACGACATCGTCATCCGCATGACCGGCTGTCCCAACGGCTGCGCACGGCCCTATGTGGCCGAGATCGGATTGGTCGGCCGCGGGCCCGGACTGTACAACCTGTATCTCGGCGCCGCGTTCAACGGCTCGCGGCTCAACAAGCTGTATGCCAGGGACGTGGACGGCGCGCGTGCCGTGCAGATGCTGGAGCCGATGTTTCAGCGCTACGCCAAGGAGCGCGAGGCCGGCGAGCGCTTCGGCGACTTCGTGATCAGGGCCGGATACGTGAAGCCGACGACGGCCGGCAACACGTTCCACGCGGATCTGGCGCCCGGTCTGTAAGAGGCGGAGCTCATCTTATCCCCGGGGTGGCCTGCCCCGCCTATGATCGGCGGGCCTCGGGTCACGAGCAGGCGCCACAGCTGGGCGCCGGCTCAGCCTGCGAGCCGGGGGTCGCAGTCCGACCGTCTTGCGTGGTTGGTCGCCAGGCCAGCGGAGCGCCATTGCGGGACCCGGATGCGGCGAGCCGGGCGTTCTGAGCCCATCGAAACGTATCAGGCCAGCCGGGTTACGAACGCCCTGCTCCACTCCTTCATTTGCAAGCCTCGCGGCATCGGGCCGGCGAGGCCGGTCGTGCTGCCTTGCTCTGTTGGATCCGACCATGCAGCAAGCTCAACTCGGATTTCGTGGAGCGGAATGGGCGCATCCGCGACACGGATGCGCTTTTCAATCAGTGCTCGGCTCCACCAGCTACCAGGGGCGGTCGCATCAGCAAGCCCGCCGCCATCAAAGCAGGGCACGATCTCAACCTTTTCGATTGCGAACGCGATGAGATCAACACGTGGCTCAAGGAAAAGGCGCGGCATGCTCTAGAGGCCGACACGGCTCGCGTATACGTCGTGTGCCGCGGATCGAAGAAGGTCATCGCGTTCTACGCCTTGGAGCGCTGAGACGCAATTGCCCGGACCTGATACCCGTCATCATTCTGGCGATGCTTGGCGTCGACAAAAGCGAGAAAGGTCAGGGCATCGGACAAGACTTGCTGAGCGATGCCATGCGGCGCTCGATACAAGCCGCAAAGATCATTGGCGCGAGGGCTCTCCTGGCTCACGCCTTGGACACCAAGACGGCTGAATACTACGTGGAACACGCCTTTCGCGCCTTCGACTCAAAGGCTGAAACCTTGTTCCTTTCGATGAAGGCGATACGCGAGCACCTTTAGGAGGCCTTGCTGAATAATGCCGTTTCGATCCGCGGGCGCGCTGCGGCGCTACCACGCCAGCTCGAGGATCTCGCGCACATCGTCGACGGTCTTGATCGGACGCGGGTTGACCTTGACCGGCTTGTAGCCGAGCGAGCGCCTGGCCAGCTCGTCGAGGTTCTCGCGCTTGATGCCGACCGCCCTCAGATTGCCCGGCTGATCGAGCCTGGCGACCAGCTCGGCGATGAGGTCGCCGGCGGGACGATCGGGTGCGCCCATCGCCTCGGACAGCGCGCGCTGGCGCTCGCCATTGACCTTTGCGTTCCAGTGCAGGACGGCGGGCAGCATGACGCATGAGGTGTGTCCGTGCGCGACGCCGAACGTGGAGCCGAGCGCATAGCCGATGCCATGGCTGGCGCCGCTGCCGGCACCGGCTGTCGATGCGGCGATCGCCTGCCACATGCCGAACTGCGCTTCGAGGCGTGGCTTCAGGTCTTTCGGGTTGGCCTTGATGGCGGGCAGCGCGCGATAGAGGAGCTTCAGGCCCTGCAGCGACAGCGCTTCGGTTGCCGGGTTGGCGAGCGTCGAGCAGTAGCTTTCCACGGCGTGGTCCACCGAGCGGATGCCGGTGCAGAACAGCAGCCAGTCGGGCGTGTCGAGCGTGGCCTCGGGGTCGAGGATGACGGAGCGCGGCGCGAACAGCCGGTGGCCGAACGACTGCTTGGAGCTGGTGCGCGTGTCGGTGACGCCGGCGGCGGGCGTGAACTCGGAGGCCGAGAGCGTGGTGGAGACCGCGATCATGCGGATGGGCTCGGCCGGCACTTTCACCGGCGCGCTCTTGGAGCCGTCGAGCCCGGCGCGATAGGGCTCCATCGCCTCGGTCGTGTCCAGGCCGAGCCAGAGGCAGAGCAGCATGGCCTTGGTGGCGTCGATCACCGAGCCGCCGCCGACGGCGACGAGCAGATCGGCCTTGGCGGCGCGCGCCTTGTTGGCGGCCGCGACGACGTCCTCGCGCGGGCTGTGGGCGCTGATGTCGGTATGGGTGCCGACGTGGGCGCGGCCGAGCGCGCGCTCGATGCGCTGCAGGGGACTGTTCTCGAGCTTGGCGAGCGAGCGCGTCGAGGTGACGAACACGCGCGAGGCACCGTAGCGCTTTGCCTCCGAGACGACCGACTCGGCGGCCGGCTTGCCGAACAGGATGCGCTCCTGCGCGTGGATGGTGAAGTAGCCGCCGGGCAGTCCGGCGTGGGCGTCGCTCATTGGATGCGTCTCCTGTCGTCTCTTATCCAGTCGTCCATCATTGGCGCACAGAGTAGTCCAGCCGCACTGCGTAGGGCCACCCCGAAGTCCCATGCCAGCCATGCCGCGCGAAAGGCTCGACGGGGCGCCTCCGGCAGTGACACACTGCGGGCCGGGATCACAAACCTCAGAGGAATAGCATGAGCAAGGAGCTGGGATTCATCGGCCTCGGCAACATGGGTCTGCCCATGGCGCGGCGGCTCATCGAGGCAGGCTTCAAGCTGACCGTTTTCGACGTGCGCCGGGAGCCGGTGCAGCGGCTGGTGCAGCTCGGGGCCAAGACCGCATCCTCGCCCAAGGACGTGGCCGACCAGACTGAGACGGTGATGGTCAGCCTGCCGACACCGGCCATCGTCAAGCAGGTGGCGCTCGGGCCAGATGGAGCCTCGCAAGGCAAGATGATCAAGCGGCTGGTCGACCTGTCGACCACGGGGCCGACGGTCTCGGTCGCGGTCGGAAAGGAGCTGGCGGGCAAGAGCATCGTGCATCTCGACTCGCCCGTGTCCGGCGGCGTCGGCGGGGCGGAGAAGGGGACGCTGGCCGTCATGGTGTCCGGCCCGAAGGCGGACTACGAGGCGCTGAAGCCGGCGCTGGATGTCATCGGCAAGGTGTTTTTCGTCGGCGACAAGGCGGGTCTCGGCCAGACCATGAAGCTCTGCAACAATCTCATGTCCGCGGCCGCTATGGCCATCACGGCGGAAGCCATGGTGATGGGTGTCAAGGCGGGGCTGGACCCGGAGGTGATGGTGCAGGTCGTCAATGCCGGCTCCGGCGCCAACACCGCCATCCGCGACAAGGTGCCGAGGTCAATTCTGCCGGGGACCTTCGACTACGGCTTCGCCACGGCGCTCATGTACAAGGACGTGAAGCTGTGCCTGGAGGAGGCGGAGGCCATCGGCGCGCAGATGTTCGTCGGCGCGGCCGTGCGCAGCATGTGGGAGCTGACCAACTCTCAGCTCGGCGGCGACAAGGACTTCACCACCATTTTCCAGATCGTCGAGAAATGGGCGGGCGTCGAGGTCCGCTCGAAGAAGAAGAAGGCCTGAGCCGCGGCAACGGCCAGCCCGTCAAGGAGGAGCGCCGCAAATGACCGACACGACCATCACCGGCCTCAAGACGACCCTGCTGCGCGTGCCGTGGCCTGGAGAGCCGCCGCCGAACGGAATCATGGCGGCGCAGGATCGCCAGTACGTCGTGCTGGAGATCATGACCAAGGGCGGCATCACAGGCATGGGATACCTGCAGCCGCTGCGCGGCGGGTCGGAGACGATCGATGCGTGCATCAGGGAGATGATCGCGCCGATGGTGATCGGGCGCGATGCCACCGAGGTGGAGGGCATCTGGCAGTCGCTGTGGAAGGGCACCTACTGGATGGGCCGATCCGGCGTGACCGTGTTCGCCCAATCCGCTGTCGACATCGCGCTGTGGGACATCGTCGGCAAGCGGGCGGGGCTGCCGCTCTATCGCCTGTGGGGCAAATGCCGCGACGCCGTGCCGGCGTACGGCTCCGGTTGCTGGCGCGGGCTCGGCCGCGACGGGATGATCGACAGGGCAAAGCAGTTCGTCGGCATGGGCATGAAGGCGATCAAGATGCAGGTCGCCCATATCCGGCCGTGGCGCGAGGACGTGAAGAACGTGCATGCCATGCGCGACGCGCTCGGGCCCGACATCGAGATCATGATCGACGTCAACATGGGCTGGACCGCCGATACCGCGATCCAGGCCGGCCGTCATTTCGATGAGGTCGACGTCTACTGGCTCGAGGAGCCGGTGGTGTGCGAGGATTTCGAGGGCTACCGGCGCGTGGCGGCGGCGCTGAAGACGCGCGTGGTCGGCGGGGAGACGCACTTCACGCGCTACGACATGCGGCCGTTCTTCATTCAGCCGAGCACGCCCATCCTGCAGCCGGACATGATGCGCGGCGGGTTGACGGAGCTGAGGAAGATCGCAGCCATCGCCGACACGTGGGGCATCCAGATCGCGCCGCACCTGTTCCACGAGATCATGGTGCACGTGCTCTGCTCGATCCCGAATGCGAACTATGCCGAGTACATGGATTGGAACGACGACGTGTGGGCGGAGTCAGCCATTCCCAAGGACGGTATGGTTCGGCCGACGGAGACGCCAGGGCATGGCGTGCGCTTCAAGCCGGAGATCCTGAAGGACTGCCGCGTCGGCGGATCGGAGATGCACCACAAGGGCTGAAGGTGTTTGGATCGGTTCCCCTCGGCTTGTGCCGAGGGAGCACCGGCGATGCTCGGTAGAGCGAGCATCACCTTGCGCTCACATGTCGTATCCGGGGCTTGTCCAGCACAAGGCCCGGGATGACGACGGGGTTTGGGGTAATGTCGAGCCCCGAGCTCTGCGTCATCCCTGCGCAGGCAGGGGATCTATGAGTCGGGCGGCAGGCTCGCCTCGCGGTTGACGCGCGCGGTGAGGCGGAGGTCGGGTTGGGCGGGAAAGATCTTGGGATACCGCGCTGCGAGCGCGGCTTCCGAGACCGCAGAAGGAGGGCGGTAGTGCAGTGATTGCGCTGGCGCCGAACGCCCGCGACGCCTTCGCCTCTTGCGTCCCCAGCCATCGCGCCTTGGCGCGAATGAGCCGGGATCTTTCCGGGTGCGACTGAGCAACGCGCATGCGGTCACGCAGCGCAAGTGGAGGCGCATCTGGATCCCGGCCGATTCCTGCTCGTGCGTTTCACGCACGAGCAGCGCCGGGATGACGGAGCTGGGGGGGAGAGGACGCGCTTGAGCCGAATGCCTCTCCCGCTCGTGCGTGGAACGCACGAGCAGCGCCGGGATGACGCCAAAATTTCGGGCGTGGTCCCGCCCCATCCCACGCGTCATCCCGCACCAGCGAGGCCCGTACGGGCCGAGCGCCGATGCGGGATCCAGCGTGAGACTAGATCGCAGACGCGGTAGACCTGGGCCTCGATCCCGGCTCACGTTCGCGCGGTGCGCTCACTTGGCCGGGATGGCGCACTTGGGAGAGCGACGGTGTGCTCAAGCTGCGGCGATCAGGCCGCCGGCGTTGGCAAGCTCGCGCAGATGGTGGTCGGCGTTGCCGAACATCATGTCGATCATGGTCAGCCGCTTGAAGTAGTGGCCGGCCTTGTACTCCATGGTCATGCCGATGCCGCCGTGGAGCTGAATCGCCTCCTGGCCGATGAATCGCGCCGAGCGGCCGATCTGCACCTTGGCAGCCGACATGGCGCGGCGGCGCTCGCCCGCGTCCTCCTCGCCCGCCATCATGGTGGCGTAGTAGGCCATGCTGCGCGCCTGCTCCAGATGCGTGAACATGTCAACGGCGCGGTGCTGCAGCACCTGGAACGACCCGATCGGCACGCCGAACTGCTTGCGTGTCTTGAGGTAGTCGAGCGTGAGCTCGTGCAGCGCGCTCATCGCGCCGACCGCCTCCGCGCAAAGCGCAGCGATGCCCTCGTGCACGACGCGCTCCAGAACCGCAAAGCCCTTGTCGGGGGCTGCGAGCACCTCGTCGGCGGCGACCTTCACGCCCGAAAGGGAAATATCGGCCGCGCGCTGGCCATCCTGTGTGGGATACCCGCGCCGCGACACGCCAGGTAACTTGGCGTTCACGAGGAACAGCCCGATGCCGTCCCGCGCACGCTGGTCGCCCGCCACGCGCGCGGTGACGATCAGCCAGTCGGCGCTGTCGCCCGCCAGCACGACGCACTTGTCACCCTCGAGCGTGTAGCCGCCCTTGCCGTCGCCGCGGGCCGTGGTCGTCACATCGGCGAGATCGAAGCGCGATTGCTGCTCCAGATACGCCAGCGCCAGCGTCGTCTTGCCGGCGGCAAGATCGGGGATGAGCCTCGCGCGCTGCGGCGCGCTCCCGCCGTGCCGCTGTGCGCCGCCGCCGAGCACGACGGTCGACAGGTAGGGCTCGATCGCGAGCGAGCGGCCGAGCGCCTCCATGACGATCATGGTCTCGACCGCGCCTTGGCCGAGCCCGCCGTCCGCCTCCGCGAACGGGATCGCGAGCAGCCCCAAGTCCGCGTACTCCTTCCACACCGAGGCGCTGAAGCCCGTGGGCTCGTGCATGTAGGACTTGCGCGTCTTGAGATCCGGATAGCGGTCCGCCGTCAGGCGATCGACGCTGTCCTTGAGCATCTGCTGCTCTTCGGAAAGTTCAAAGTCCATAGGCGTACGCTCCCGTCTTGGTCGTGCCGTCAATTGCCGGATCTGATGCTTGCCGCTGCCACGCCCGCACCGACGAGCAGGCTCCCGCCGATGCGGTTGACGAGGCCGATCACCCGCGCGCTCGACATCATGCCGCGCGCGCGTGACGCGAGCAGCGCGTAGGCGAGCACATTGGCGAACGCCAGGACGAGGAAGGTCGTCTCGAACACCAGCATTTGCATCCAGAAGTCGAGGTGCGGATCAAGGAACTGCGGCAGGAACGCGACGAAGAACGTGATGCTCTTGGGATTGAGAGCCGTCACGATCCAGGCGTGGAGCATCATTTTCAGCGCGGAGGATGCCGTGGTGCGCGGGCGCGCGTCGAGGGAGCCGCCGGCGCGCCACAGCTTGATGCCGAGCCAGATCAGATACGCCGCGCCGATCCACTTGAGGACGGTGAAGAGCGTCGCCGAGGTCGCCAGCAGCGCGCCGAGGCCGAGCAATGACAGGGTCATGGCCGTAAAATCGCCCAGCGCCACGCCGACCGCCATCGGCAGAGCGGCGCGCAGCCCTTGCCCGAGCGCGTAGGACACGACCAGCAGCACCGTCGGCCCCGGGATCACAAGCAGCACACTTGTCGCCGCCGCAAACGCCAGCCAGGTCTCGATCGTCATTCAGAACTCCACACTCGAAACACACTCGGAGGAATCCCCTCCCCGTTCTTCACGGAGAGAGGGTTAGGGTCCCGACCTTCTCCCCGTAAGGACGGGGAGAAGGAGAAGGCATCAAAACCCGAGCACGGCCTTGGCGATGATGTTGCGCTGGATCTCGTTGGAGCCGCCGTAGATCGAGACCTTGCGATTGTTGAAGTAGGAGGGAGCCAGAGCGGCGGCCCACTCCGGCCGCATCGGCGCCTCGTTGTGGCCGAAGGCGGCGTTGTCACCGAAGGGGAGCGACAGCGGGCCAGCGACCTCCAGCAAGAGCTCGGTCGTCGTCTGCTGGATCTCGCTGCCCTTGATCTTGAGGATCGAGGAGGCGGGGTTGGGTTTGCCGTCCTTCCTGCCGCGCTCGGCCGACAGCACGCGCAACTGGGTCATCTCCAGGGCCTTGAGCTCGACCTCGACGGCCGCAACCTTCTCGCGGAAGCGCTCGTCCTCCATCAGCGTGCGCCCGCCCGCAGGCACGCGCGCCGCCAGCTCCTTGATCCGCTGCACGCGCATCTTGGAGAGGCCGACGCGGGCGATGCCGGTGCGCTCGTTGCCGAGCAGGAACTTGGCGCAGTCCCAGCCGCGGTTCTCCTCGCCGACGAGATTCTCCACCGGCACCTTGACGTTGTCGAAGAACACCTCGTTGACCTCGGCGCTGCCGTCCATGGTCTGGATGGGCCGCACGGTGATGCCGGGGGACTTCATGTCGATCAGAAGATACGAGATGCCGAGCTGCTTCTTGGCGCTCGGGTCCGTGCGCACGAGACAGAAGATCCAGTCGGCATACTGGGCGAGCGTGGTCCAGATCTTCTGGCCGTTGACGAGATAGTGGTCGCCCTGGCGCTCGGCGCTGGTCTTGAGCGAGGCGAGATCCGATCCCGAGCCTGGCTCCGAGAAGCCCTGGCACCACCAGTCGTCGAGCGCGGCCATGCGCGGCAGGAAGCGCTTCTTCTGCGCCTCGGTGCCGAACTGGATCAGCACCGGCCCGTTCATGGCGACGTTGAAGCCCAGCGGCGGTGGCACGCCGGCGGCCTGCATCTCCTCCTGATACATGTAGTATTGGACCGCGGTCCAATCGCAGCCGCCCCACTCCTTCGGCCAGTTCGGCACGGCCCAGCCGCGCTTGTGCAGAGCCTTGTGCGCTGTGACGATGTCGTCCTTGGTCAGGTGCCCGCCCTCGATCACCTTGCGCCGGATCGCCAGCGGAACCTCGGTGCGGAAGAATCGGCGGACCTCGTCGCGGAAGGCAATCTCTTCGGCGGTAAAGCGCAGATCCATGGCGTTCTCCCGTATCGTGAGGCGGCAGCTCGCGTGCCGCTGCATCGCCCCGTTCGCGTGCACGGCCAAAGCCTAGGCGGGCGACCGAGGCTTGGCAACTTGTGCAAGACGCGCCAGCTTAAGGACGGACGGCCCACGATAGCAGGAGGATATGCCGGTGAAGAATCCATTCGATCTCAAAGGACAGGTGGCGGTCATCACCGGCTCGAGCAAAGGCATCGGCCGATCGATCGCCGAGACCATGGCGGCGATGGGCGCCAAGGTCGTCGTCTCCAGCCGCAAGGCCGACGCGTGCGAGGCCGTCGCCGCGGGCATCCGCAAGGATGGCGGGGAGGCGGTTGTCATACCGTGCAACATCGGCCGCAAGCCGGAGGTCGAGGCGCTGATCAAGGGTGCGATCGATGCGTTCGGCAAGATCGACGCGCTCGTCTGCAATGCGGCCGTCAACCCGTATTTCGGTCCGCTGGCCGGCATCGGCGACGATGCGTTCGACAAGATCATGGCGACCAACATCAAGAGCAATCTGTGGCTTGCCAACCTCGCCATCCCCGGCATGGCAGAGCGCGGCGGCGGCAGCGTGACGATCGTGTCCTCCATCGGCGGCATCCGCGGCAGCGCGATGCTGGGCGCCTACGGCATATCCAAGGCAGCGGACTTCTCTCTCGCCCGCAGCCTTGCGGTCGAGTGGGGGCCGAAGAACGTGCGCGTGAACTGCATCGCGCCGGGGCTGGTGAAGACCGATTTCGCGCGCGCGCTGTGGGAGGATCCGGCCAACCTCAAGAAGCGCACCGAGACGACGCCGCTGCGGCGCATCGGCGAGCCGGACGACATTGGCGGCGTGGCGGCCTTCCTGGCCTCGCCCGCTGCTGCCTTCATCACTGGGCAAGTGATTGTTGCGGACGGCGGTGTAACCATCGCCTGAATCCGGCTAGACAAGTCCGGGTCATCCTTGCAGTCTTACGACCGCGCCGAAGCGGCCCTCGCAGGGCCCGACACACTTTGAGGGAGGAATTTGATGCGCGCTGCCCGCGTCGCTGCCGTGTTTGCTACAGCTCTCGCTGCCATCTGTGCAGCGGTCGGCGCTCACGCCGACACCTATCCGTCCAAGCCTATCACCATGATTATTCCGTGGCCGGCCGGCGGATCATCCGATCTGACGCTGCGGGCCATCGGCGATGCCGCCGCCAAGCAATTGGGCCAGCCTTTCATCTACGACAACAAGCCGGGCGCGTCGGGTACGCTAGGACCGGCCACCATGGCCGCCGGCGCCAAGCCCGACGGCTATACGATCGCGCAGATGCCGATCACCGTGATGCGTCTGCCGCTCATGCAGAAGGTGACGTGGAACGCGGAGAAGGACTTCACCTACATCGTGCATCTGACGGGCTACACGTTCGGCGTGACGACGAAGGCGGACGGTCAGTTCAAGTCGTGGGGCGACGTCGTGAAGTTCGCCAAGGCGAACCCCGGCAAGGTCACCTACGGCACGCCGGGAGCCGGCACCTCGCTGCACATCGGCATGGAGCAGATTGCAGCCAAGGCCGGCATCAAGCTGACCATGGTGCCGTTCAAGGGCGGCGCGGAGACCAACGCCGCGGTCTTGGGCGGGCACACGGACCTGCAGGCCGACTCGACGGGCTGGAAGCCGCTTGTCGATGGCGGCCAGCTCAGACTGCTGATGCTGTGGACGCCAGAGCGCAGCAAGAACTGGCCGAATGTGCCCACGCTGAAGGAGCTCGGCTATCCCTTCGTGTTCGACAGCCCGTTCGGGTTGGCTGGTCCCAAGGGGATGAATCCGGAGCACGTGAAGAAGCTGCATGACGCCTTCAAGAAGGCGCTCGAGGACTCCGCCGTGATCGAGACCATGCGCAAGTACGACATGTTCCCGCGCTACATGAGCACGGCCGATTACACGAAGTTCGTCAGTGAGGTCATTGCGCAGGAGAAATCGGCGCTCTCACTGATAGGGCTCCTGAAGAAGGAATAAGGAAGGGCGGCAAGCGCTCATCCGCGACGTAAGGGTCAGGCCCATCTCCTCTCCGTCGTGACGGGAGACTAAGAGGCGGCGTCGATGGTCGAGGGTCGTGAAGTCCGACTGCCGGTGACAGCCGTCAGTCAAGCGGCCTTCGATCGGATCGGCGTGAACGAAGGACGGGGCGCACCCACGTATGGAGCAGAGGGAACAGGCCGTGTTGGCGAGAGCCGAGGTTTGGGGCGGAATTTTCTGGCTGGCGGTCGGTGCCTTCGTCACCTGGTCCGGCCGTGACCTCGGGCTCGGCACGCTGCACGAGCCGGGCTCGGGCTTCGCACTGTTCTGGATCGGCCTGATGATGATGGGCCTGTCGCTGCCGGTGATCATCTCGGCCGTCCTCACGCCTTCGCCGTCCGTGGCCTCGCTGTGGAGCGGAACCCGTTGGGGCCGCGTGCTTCTCGTGATCGGCCTGCTGCTGATCTTCGGCTTCTCGTTCGAGCGCGTGGGCTTCATTCCGGGAGCGGTCAGCCTTCTTCTGGTGTTGATGCTGTTCGTCGACCCCGTTCGGCCATGGAAGGCGGTTGCAGTCTCGGTCGTCGCGCCCCTGGCGGTCTGGCTCGTGATGACCCGGTGGCTGAAGATTCAGCTCCCGCCCGGCCTGCTCGACGGTTGGCTGGAGTAGGGGGAAGGCGGCATGGACATCCTGTCGAGCCTCGCCCTCGGCTTCTCCGTCGCGCTGACGCCGATCAATCTCCTCTACTGCTTCCTCGGCGTCTTCATCGGCACGCTGGTTGGCGTCCTGCCCGGCATCGGGCCGGTCTCGGCCATGGCGCTGCTTCTGCCGGTCACGCTGTCGGGCACGCCCGAGGCCGGCATCATCATGATGGCCGGCATCTACTACGGCTCGATGTACGGCGGCTCGACCACGTCGATCCTGGTGAACATCCCGGGCGAGGCGGCATCCGTGGTCACGTGCCTCGACGGCCACGAGATGGCTAAGCGCGGCCGCGCCGGCCCCGCGCTCGGCATGGCCGCGATGGGCTCGTTCATCGCCGGCACGTTCTCGATCGTCATGCTGATGCTGGTGGCGCCGACGCTGGCGCGCGTCGCGGTCGCCTTCGGTCCGGCCGAATATTTCAGCCTGATGGTGCTGGGGCTGACAATCCTGAGCTTCATGACGCAAGGCTCGATGGCCAAATCCCTGCTCATGGCGTGCTTCGGCATCGTGCTCGGGCTGATCGGCATCGATCAGATCACGGCGGCGCCGCGCCTGACCTTCGACCGCCTGGAGCTTCTGGATGGCTTGGGGCTGGTGCCTGTCGTGATGGGCTTGTTCGGGATCGCCGAGATCCTGTCCAACCTCGAGCGCACGATGCGGCGGCAGTTGATCTCCGATCGCATCGGCAACCTGCTGCCGTCGGCGGCCGATTGGGCGGCGAGCAAGTGGGCGCTGGCGCGTGGCTCGGTGCTCGGGTTCTTCCTCGGCATACTTCCGGGCGGCGGCGCCGTGATCGCCTCGTTCGCATCCTATGCGATCGAGAAGAAGATGTCGGCGCACCCCGAGCGGTTCGGCAAAGGCGCCATCGAAGGCGTGGCAGGTCCGGAGGCGGCGAACAACTCGGCTGCGGGCGGCGCCTTCATTCCGCTGCTGACCTTGGGGATCCCTCCCAACGTCGTCATGGCCCTGCTGCTCGGCGCCTTCATCGTGCACGGCACGCAGCCGGGCCCACTGCTGATGACGCAGCACCCGAACCTGTTCTGGGGCATCGTCGCCAGCATGTATATCGGCAACCTCATGCTGCTGGTGCTCAACATGCCGCTGATCGGCATGTGGGTGCAGGTGCTGAAGGTGCCGTACAATCTGCTGTTCCCGCTCATCCTGATGTTCTGCATCGTCGGCGTGTTCAGCTCAGGCAACGCCGCGTTCGATGTGCTGGTGATGACCGTGTTCGGCGTGCTCGGCTATTTGCTGCGCAAGTTCGGCTACGAGCCTGCGCCGCTCGTGCTGGCCTTCGTGCTCGGGCCGATGCTGGAGAACAACCTGAGGAAAGCGCTGATCCTGTCACGCGGCGACTTCTCGACCTTCATCGAGCGGCCGATCTCGGCGGTCTGTCTGGTGCTGGCGGCGCTGATCCTGCTTTCCCCGCTGCTGCCGAGCCTGTCGCGCAAGCGCGAGGCGATCGCGCTCGACCAGCAGTAGGCGCCGAGCCGCTTCACGCTGCGGCGCGCGCAGTCTACATTGCGGACCTCTACCACGGAGCATCCAGGGACGCCCATGAAAGTCTCGGTCATCCAGACCAACTCCATGCACGACAAGGCGCGCAACATTGCGCAGGCCACGTCCCTGATCGAGCACGCGGTCGCCTGCGACCGGCCCGACGTGGTGGTGTTGCCGGAAGTGTGGAGCTTCCGCGGCGGACCCACGCCGGAGAAGCTCGCCAATGCCGATGTCATTCCCGGCGGTCCGGCCTACGAGGTGCTGCAGACGCTGGCGCGCACGCACCGGATCTGGGTGCACGGCGGCAGCATGATCGAGAGGATCGCCGGCGAGCCGCGCGTCTACAACACGACGTGCGTGTTCGATCGCGAGGGCCGCGAGGTGGCGCGCTATCGCAAGATCCACATGTTCGACATCACGGCGCCGGACGGCACGCCCTACAACGAGAGTGCCACCATCAAACCGGGCGAGGACATCGTCCTGTACGATTTGGAGGGCCTGAAGGTCGGCTGCACTATTTGCTACGACATGCGCTTTGCCGAGCTCTACATCACGCTCGCCAAGCGCGGCGCCGACGTGATCATGGTGCCGTCGTCGTTCACGCTGCAGACCGGCAAGGACCACTGGGAGCTGCTGCTGCGCGCCCGGGCCGTGGAGACCCAGTGCTACATCGTCGCGCCGGGGCAGTATGGCCCCTATCTCGACGGCAAGGGGACGACGCGGCTGTCATACGGGCACTCGCTGATCGCCGACCCCTGGGGGCATGTCGTGGCCAAGGTGTCCGACGGCATCGGCTATGCCTCGGCCAACATCGACAAGGCGCAGATCGCCCGCGTGCGCCAGCTGATCCCCATGAACGCGCACCGGCGGCTTACGGTGAGCTAGGGCACGCCGCCCTGCAATCTACGGCACGGGGGAAGTTGCCGGATAGCCGCGCTTAGAGCGCGGCTTCCGGGACCGCAAGAGGAGGGTGGTTGTCCTAATCTAGGGACGTGCGCTCGTGGAGAGATGGATCCTCGGGCCGAGCCCGAGGATGACATTTGCGGGGCGGCTGTGCTTGG
>JBLNBZ010000144.1:0-20763 GCA_050260355.1 Bacteroidota bacterium
CAGCGCGGCATCCCAAGATCTTTCCCGCCCGACCCGACCTCTGCCTCACCAGTCGAATCCGCCAACCCAGATGTACGGATTGCTCAGGGCGCGCGCGCGCGGCTCGTCAAGACCTCCCCGCGATCGACACGGCGGGAGAACTCCGTCTGGCCGCCGGACGCCAGGATGCGCGCCTGCTCTACCCAATTCTCGCGCTCGATGCGGCCCTTGAAGTCGAGCAGCTGGCTCATTCGATCGATGTCCGCAGAGGTCCAATTCGCGATCTGCTCGTAGGACATGACGCCGGCCGCGTTGAGCTTCTTCTCGATCAGCACGCCGATGCCCCTGATTCGCTTCAGATCGTCCGGCGCGGCCGCCCCCACAGATGGTCCCGCATCCGGGCCACGCAGCGCTTCCGACTTCACCGAGACCGACTGCAGGACGGCAACGTCGGTCGTTCGCTCAGCCGCCGGCTGCCCGGCCGCTTGCTCCGTTGCGGAGGTGGACTCGTCCTGCTCCTCCGCGGGGGTGGACTGGGCGTCCCCCTCGCGCACGGGCTCAGCGCGCGTCTCTCCGGCCACGGTCTCGCGGGATATACGTTCCCGCCGCCCGCCCGACAGCAGGATGCGCGCCTGCTCCACCCAATTCTCCGCCTCGGCGCGATCTTTGAGCTCGAGCAACTCGCACACCCGATCCACATCGCCGGAGGTCCAGTTGGCAATCTGCTCGTACGCCGTAATTCCCGCAGCCTGGAGCCGCTTTTCGATCAGCACGCCAATGCTGCGCAGCCTCTTGAGGTCGTCATACGCCGGCGGCCGAGGCGCGCGCACGCCGGAGCCGCCCTGAGCCTGCGGCAGCGGATCGCTTGCCCGCAACGCCTCGGACTTGACCGATCGCAACGCCGCGACATCGCTCGTGCGAGGCGTCCTGTGCTCCTCCGACGACGCCGCTTGCTCGCGCATCGCTTCGGCAAGTCTGGAGGGCTTCGCGGGAACGGCGCTCACACCGCTACGCCGGTCGTAATCGCGCGAATAGGCGGTGTCCCCTCCCTTGGAAAGAATCTGCGCCTGCTCGATCCAGTTCTCCCTGGCGATCCGTCCGTCCTGCCCGAGCAGGCGGTCGAGATGTTCGATATCCACCCTGGTCCAGCTCGCGATCTGCGCGTAGCGCGTGAATCCTTGTGCACCGAGCAGCTTCTCGATCTCGGCATTGATGCCGCGAATGCGCTGCAGGTTGTCTCGGCCCATGCCGACGACGGGCTGTGCCTGATCCTGGCCTGCATCGACCGTGTCGGCCGCCTGCTCGACCTGAGGGCGCTCCTCCGGCGCCGCACGCGCGACCGCAGGCTGCGGTTGAGCAGTAGGGCCTTGCGTCGGCAAGCTCGGCTTCAAGTCGGCTCGCCGCAGGGAAGCAGGCTCGCCCTCGTCCTCGATGCTTTGCGCCGTGGCCGCCAGCCCCTGCGCCATCCGCTTAGAGAACAGGGTCTCCCCGCCCTTGGCGAGCACTTGCGCCTGCTCGATCCAATTCTCGTTCTGGATGCGTCCTTTGAAGCCGAATTCACGGTTGATGCGCGCGACATCTGCCGCGGTCCATTGCGCGATCTGGCTGAACCGGGTCACGCCGAGGGCGCCCAGCTTCCGTGCGATGACGTCGTCGATCATGCGGATGCGCATGAGATCATCGGCCGGCTCAGCATCCTCGCGCTCGGCCACCGGCTCGGGCTCGGCGGGTACGCGCGAAGCTGGCACCCGTTGCTCGAGACCGTCGCCGGACAGCGCTCGTCCGAAACGGGCGACGGCTTCGGCCGTCTGCTTGATGGGGTCGGGGGGCTCGATGACCGCAGCCGGCTCGCCATCATGTGCAACTGCGTCGGCGCGCCGGAATGGCTCGTGCAGCACGTTCGGCACGGGCCTTGCGGGTCGCGGCACGTCCGCCTGAGCGCCCGTGCCTTCGCTCACTGCCGACCGCGCTTGTATGGGCACCGGCTGCTGTGGAGCCACGACGGCCACCGGCTCCTGAACCGGCTGCTGCGACACCGCCACGGCCACCGGCTCCTGCATCGGCTGCGGCTGCTGCTGCACGGGCTGCTTGCGAGCCCTGGCCCCAAACCGCTGGCGCAGGAAGCAGCCCAGGCAGCAACCGATGAAATATGTCGTCGCAAGCAGCAGCAGCGCTTCCCAGGTCAAAGCTGTCATGATTGCGATCTCCGCCTGGCCATCCAATTGCAGCCGCTCAAGTCTGCCCGTCCTTCGCTCGACCGCAGGCCAGCCAGCCGACCGCAAGGCCGAACGCAAACGCAACGAGCACGTACCAGAGAAGTTGGAAGGCCAGATAATCCATGGGCGGGTGCTCTCCGGTGTTGGCGGCGGATCAATCGACCTTGACGGTGAACTCGATGCGTCTGTTCTCGGCCTTGTGGCTCGCCGTATCGTTGGGCACGAGCGGTCTCGACTCCCCGTAGCCGACCGCCTTCATACGCTCGCGGTCGACGCCGGACCGGGCCAGGAATTCAGCGATGGTCCGCGCGCGCTGCTCCGACAGCGCCTGGTTGTGCTCCGGGCGTCCGTCCGCGTCCGTGTGGCCGGCGATCTCGAACCGCACGCCGGAGCAGTTGTTCGCCACCTCGACCAGCCGCTTCAGAGTGGGAATGCTTTCGGCGCGGAGCTCCGCGCTGTCGCGCTCGAAATGAATTATGCCGGTCCGCGCCGCCGTGCCCAACAAGGCCTGGCACGCGTCGACCTCTGCCTTCGGCCTCGCGTCGTCCGCCGGCCTCTTCGGCAGGATCGACGACGTGGTCTCCTGCGCACGCAAGGCCGCAGGCGGATCTGCGCGCACCACAATCTGCGCCTGGCCCCGATAGCCTTCGGGCATGTTCTGGGCCATGGCATCATTGACAGCCGACTGGACACCGGCCTCCGCGGCCTCGCCGGACAGCGTCAACTCGCGATCGATGAGCGCGAGCTCGCCATGGCGCAGGCGGCTGAGCAGCACAAGCCCCTCGTAGGCGGCGCGCGTCCACTTCTCGGACTTCTGCGGCACGACCGTCATCTTGTCGTCGAGCCGGATGCCGGCAAACAGCCGGCCCGCCGCGCGCACGAGCTCCGCATGCGCATCCTCGCCGGGGACCTCGCCGCTCAGCACGAGCTGATCGGCCTTGTGCGTTGCGAGCCACTTGAGAGCGGGCTCCGGCGGAGCGACGTAGGCAACGTGCACGATCGCCTCGCAATCGCTGCCAGCACTCTGGCGAATCTCCTCCGGCAACGAGCGCGCGACATCGTCGGCCATCGTGCTGACGCTCAGCTCGAGCCGGGCGTCGATGAGCTCGGCCCGCCCTCTGCCGGCCCGCGCCAGTCCGTCGAGGCCCGCCTGGATACATTTCTGCCAGCTTGCCGGCTGGCCCGCGCCGACCTGCAACCCATCGCGCACGTTGACGCCTTGCAGGCGCTCGCGCACGCGCGCCAGCAAAGCCTGACGCTCGTTCTCATTCGGAACATGGCCGGCGAGCGACAAGCCATCGGCCTCCAGCACCGCGCTTGTCGCATACGGGCTGATGACTGGAATCGCAGGCGGACGCGCGCGCAGCTGCTCGGTGACTTTGAACGCGGCAGGCATCCGCCGCAATTGATCGCGGACGGCGTCGGCCTTCGCCTCGCTTTCCGCGAGGCCGGCGAACGTCATGGCCGCGTCGCGCATATCGGCCGAGCCCTCCTCGAGCTCCGCCAAGCCCTGCACCGCCGCAGTCACCGCGTCGAGCCAGCCTTCGGGCGCGCCCTCGGCGATGTTCATGTTGTCGACGATTCTGATCTTGGCATTGCCGTCGCGCGCAGCCGACAGAATGTCCTGGCGCAAGCCGTCATTCGGCACGTACCCTGACAACAAAAGCTGCTCGCGCACAAGCTTGGCCGACCAGACATAGGGCTTCACGACCGGCCCCGTCACACGGTCGAGCTTGAGCTTGATTCCCGGCGGCAGGGCCTGAGCCAGGGCCGTCTTCACGGCACGATACGCCTGCGCATCGATGGCTTCGCCGGACACGCTGAGGGTCGTGACCTCCAGGTCGATTTGGCCGTTGCGCAAATGCGCGAGCTGCTTGATGCCGAAGCCGACGCCGCCGAGCCACGTGTCGGCCGGGGGAGCGCCGCGCGCCAAACGCAGCCGATCCTCGATCTCGAGATTGGGGAAGCTCGCCTTGACGATGCCGATCACATCGCGCCTGGTCTTCTCGTTGGGCACAAGTCCATTGAGCCGGATGCGGTTGTCCCGCCGCATGGCCGTCCATTCGTAGCGATCGACCTTGTCGATCAGCCCCGAGTTGTCGATCACGGTGCGCACGCCCCAGGTCTGCAGCGCAGCCGCAACGGCCCTGCCGGCCTCGCTCTCCTCGGCTGCCCGACCCGACAGCGTGCCGTCGCGGCCCGAGAAGGACAGATCGGCCCAGCCGAGCCCCAGGCGCGCCAGCTCCTCCTTGCCGCGCGTGGTGAGATCGCGCTCAATCCGGGCGTGCTCCACCTGGGCCGCAACCCAGGCGATGCCGACGATGGGAATGAGGCCCCAAATCCATCGCCACGGATTGCATCTCATGCCGATTGTGCTCCCCAAGCAGCTGCGGCGGACGGGACGGGCGCGTTTGGCGCGGCCTTCTTTTCCGACACTCGTGCGAACGCCTGAGCGGTCGCCCGGCGGGTGCGCGAGTGAGGCACATTGGCATCAGTCGTGCAAGCCGCGCCGTGCCTCTTCTTCCGGCATCGCCGCTGAGTTATCCCTCGAATGGGGGTGGACTATAGCCAAGCAGGCGGCCCATTCCAAGGCTTCGACCGCGTGGCATCCGACAGCTTGCTGACAGCGCTGCCGCGGCTCAGTCCTACCCCTTCTTGCTTCGCCCGCCCTTGGTGTAGGGATACATGCGGGTGATGTCGGCCCCGGGCATGTCGGCCTCCATGCGCGCCCACACCGCATCGATGACGGTTGCAATCTCGTCGCTGATGCCCGACGCCCGCGCGTTCTCCAGATACAGCCGAACATCTTTCAATTGCAGCGTCGAGGTGAAACCGGCGTCGTAGCGCTCGGTGAGGATGCGGCGTGGGAACTTGTCGTCGGTCGCCGTATTGCGGCCGGTCGCCGCATTCACGACATCCAGAATTGTCTGCATCGGAATGCCCTGCGCGGTGCCGAAGGCGATGGCCTCGGAGCTCGCCGCCAGGGCGGTCGCCGACAGGAAATTGTTGAGCAGTTTCACCGCCTGCCCCTGCCCGGGCCTGGGTCCGATGTGGAACGGCTTGCCGATCAGCGCCATCAGCGGCTTGAGGCGTGCGTAACTCGCCTCCGAGCAGGCCATCATCACCGCCAGCGTCGCCTTGTCGGCGCCGGCGGTGCCGCCCGACACCGGAGCATCGACGAGCTCGATGCCGGCCTCGGCGAGAATCTGCGTCGCCTTCTCGGCGGCGGCGATGCCGATCGTCGACGTCTCGATGACCGTCTTGGTCTTGCGGCCCGGCGCAGAGGCGATCTCGCGTGCAACGGCCTCAGTCACTTTCCCATCCGGAAGCGACAGGATCACCGTCGTGGCAGCGGCGGCCACCTCGGCATTGCTGTTGGCGACGCGCGCCCCGGCCGGTGCCTTGTCCGTGTTGCGCAGATCCGACACCACGAGCGGGTGACCTGCTGCCGCCAAGTGGCGCACCATGCGATGCCCGATGCTGCCAAGCCCGATCCAGCCAATCGTTTCCGCCATGCGCCTATCCTGGTGGTTCTGCCTCGCGCACGCCCCATGCACTTTTGACATGACCGCGCGACCGAGAGCGTCCTATCGTTGCGCCGCGAGTATGGGCAGCGGCTGAGCGTGGTCAAGCGCTCCGGAAGCTACCGCGGCGTAACGAGCCATAAGGAGACAAGCAATTCCATGCCGGACGGACTCCCCGAGTACGAGATCTACGCCATCCGCTATGCCACGCGCGATGCGCTGAGGCGCGACCACTTCATCGGCGGCGATCCGCACGAGGGCCCCATGCCGATGGACTACTACACCTGGGTCGCCGTGGGCCGCGCAGGCGCCTTCGTCATCGACACCGGCTTCACGGCCGAGATGGCAAGGCAGCGCAAGCGCACGTTCCTGCGCTGTCCCGTTGAAAGCCTGAAGCTCGTCGGCGTCGACCCCGGCGCCGTGCGCGACGTGGTGCTCACGCACATGCACTACGACCACGTCGGCAACTTCGACAAGTTCCCGAACGCGCGCTTTCATCTGCAGGCGCGCGAGATGGCCTACGCCACCGGCAAGTACATGCGCTATCCGCGCATCGGCCACAGCTATCATGTGGAGGACGTGGTCGGCATGGTGCGGCTCAACTTCAAGGGCCGCGTCGAGATGTACGAGGGCCAGGTCGAGATCGCGCCGGGCATCGTGCTCTATCCTGCGCCGGGACATTCGGACGGGCTGCAGATCGCGCGCGTGCACACCAGGCGCGGCTGGGTCGTGCTCGCCTCGGACGCCACCCACTTCTACGAGAACATGGCCACCAACCGGCCGTTCACCACGGCATTCCACATCGGCCAGATGCTCGACGCCTACCGGCTCCTCGAGAAGCTGGCGCCGAGTCCACGCCACATCGTGCCGGGCCACGATCCGCACGTCATGAAGGAATACGCCGCGCCGAAGCCGGAGCTCGAGGGCATCGTCGTCCGTCTCGACACCGAGCCGGTTGGTCCGGCCGCGACATTTCCGGGGGCGGCCTCGCACTGAGCCCGCTGGCCGGCGCCTCAGTTCCCCGGCTTGTTGTGGATCTCGGGGAAGAACAGCTCCTTCCACGACGCAGGGCGCGTCTTGAGCGTGCCGACGTCAGCCATGAAGTTGGCGTACTTCATGACGTTCTCGGGCGTGGTGGTGAACTTGTTGTCGGGGTCATTCAGCACCTCGACGATCTCCTCGAGCGTCCATCCGCGCCGGCCCACGGAGTCGAGAAACACCTCCGCCGCCGCCCGCTTGTCGGCGTTGATCATGGCGTTGGCCTCCTCCAGCCCCGCCAGGATCGCCGCGGTCGACTTCGGATTCTTCTCCCTGAACTCCGACATCATGTAGAGCATGGTGAAGGTGGTCGATCCTTCCATCACGTCGGTCGTCGTCAGGATCGTGCGGATCTTCGGATCCCGCCGCTCGCGCTGATGAAACGGCGGCGATGTGAAATGCATGTTGATCTCGTTGCCCTCTCCGGCCAGCAGCGCGGCGAGCGCATCGGGATGCGTCATCGAGACCGTCATCGGGTCGAAATGCGTGGTCTTGTCCGCGCCGAACTCCTTCTTGGCGTACATCTGCATGATGATGGCCGGGATCGACACCTTGATCGCCGTCACCGCGATCTTGTCCTGCGGACGCACCTCCTTCGCGCTCTTGAGCTCGGGTGAGCGTGTATTGAGGTACATCGGCATCGATGTCATGGCAGCCAGGCCCATGACCTTGATGGAGTCCCGTGTGCGGCCCCAGATCGTGAGAAACGCCGGCGGGCCCGCCGGTACCACGTGCGCATTCCCCGACAGAAGCGCATCGTTGACTTGCGCCGGACCGCCGAGGCTGACCCAGGTCACCTTGGTCTTGTCGAGGCCGTTGGCCTTGGCGTGCTTCTCGACCAGCCCGTGCTTCTCCATCATCAAGAGGCTCAGAAAGCCGACGCCGCCGGCGCCTCTGGGAATCTTGATCTCATCGACCTCGGCCCGCGCCGACTGGGCGGTCCCCAGCAACGCCGCGAGCGAGCAAACAACCAGGAGCGTCCTCATCCTTCCTCGAGCCTTTCTGTGCGTATCGCGCAAACGTCGGTGTCGGAGGCGTCCTGCCTCTCAGCTTCCCGGAAGATCATGGATCTCGGGGAAGAACAGCTCCTTCCAGTTGGCGGGCTTCTCCTTGATGGAGCCGACCGCCGCCATGAAGTCGGCAAACTTCATGGTGTTCTGCGGCACCATCGTCCACTTGACCTGAGGACCCGAGGCAATCGCGGCAACCTTCTCCACCGGCAGCTTGGACTTGACGTCCTCGGCCCAATACTGCGCTGCCGACTTGAGGTCCTTGTTCAGCATCTCGGTGGCTTCTTTGAAGGCAGCCACCAGCGCCTTGTAGAGCTGCGGATTCTTGTCGTGGAACTGCGAGGATGTCCAAGCCACCGTGAAGGTGTGCTCACCGCCGAACACGTCGTAGGAATTGAGCACGGTGTGGATGGCCTTGTCCTCCAGTTGCTGGAACTGGAACGGCGGCACGCTGAACACGCTGGTTACGCCTGCCGAGCCGCTCATCAGAGCGACTGTCGCATCCGGCGGGGTCATGGATACCGTCAGATGATCGAGCTTTGTGTAGTTGCTCTGTCCCCACTGCTTGGCCACCGCCATCTGCAGCAGCATGGCCTGCAGCGAGACTTTGACGGCCGGCACCGCAATCTTGTCCTGGTCGGTGAAATCGGTGATTGCCTTGACGTTCGGATTGCGCGTGTTGAGCAGCACCGGCTGCGACGAGAACGCCGTAATGCCCTTCACCGCGAGCGGCGTGTTCTTCGTTTTGGCCCACAGCGTCAGCAGCCCGGGGACGCCGCCCGAGACGATGTCGACCGAATTGGACAGAAGCGCGTCGTTCATGGCGTTGGGGCCATTGAACGTCGCCCACACCACCTTGACCTCGGGCAGGCCCATGGCCTTGGCGTGCTTCTCGAGCAGCTTGTGGCGCTCCATCACGTTGAACTGCAGGTAGCCCATCGAGAATTGCCGCGCGAAGCGAATCTCGGCGACTTGCGCAGCGGCCGGTGTGACGGCAACCACCGAGAGCACGGCGCAGCCGGCCGCGAACCCGATTCTTCTCGACATCGAACGTCCTCCAATCCGGTTATGGTGTGATCGTCGTCTCGAGCGCGCCGATGCGCTCGATCTCCATCTTGATGCGGTCGCCGCCCTTGAGGAACAGCGGCGGCTTGCGAAACGCGCCAACCCCAGCCGGCGTGCCGGTGGCGATCACGTCGCCGGGCTCGAGGGTCATGTAGCGGCTGATGTAAGCCATGAGCGCCGGCACCGTGAAAATGAGATCGGCCGTGCTGCCGTCCTGCATCTTCTCGCCGTTCACCCAGGTGCGCACGCCGAGCCCGGACCCGTCGCCGAGCTCGTCGGCGGTCACGATCCAGGGCCCCATGGGGCAGAACCCGTCCATGCTCTTGGCCAGGCTGGTCTGTGGCGGTGCCACGTCGAACTGGAACTCGCGCGCCGACAGATCATTGAGGATCGTGTACCCCGCGATATGCGCGACGGCGTCGGCCTCCGTCACCTGCCGAGACCGCTTGCCGATGACGACCGCCAGCTCGACCTCGAAGTCGAGCTTCTTGATGCCTGGAGGAATGGCGACGCTGGTCCCCGGGCCCGTCACGGACGAGGCCACCTTGACGAAGAGCCTCGGCGCATCCTGCTTCGGCCGGCCGACCTCGGCGGCGTGATCCTTGTAGTTGAGACCGACCCCGATGATCTTGCCCGGCCGCGGAATCGGCGCCTGCAGCGTCACTCCGGCAAGCGGCAGCACGGCACCAGCGGGACGCTGCTTCAGGGCTGCATCCACCGCGCGCTGCGCCGCGTCCAGGCCCGCAGCCCCGCGCGCAAGGAGCTCCAGCATCGTTGGCGGAGAGGCCGCATCGCCGGACGCACGGGCCAGATCGACGATCTCCTCGCCAACCACCGCACCAACGCGCGCCGCTCCTTCACGGACAAACGTAGCCAGTCTCACCGAACGTTTCCTCTCTGCCTGTCTCGCAGACGCCGCGCCAAGCGCCACGGCGGCCAGCAAGCTTGGGGCCGGACATTAGCAGGGCTGCGCCTGCGGGCAACTGCGGGCTGATCGCCAGCCCCCCTCAACCCAGCAGCTGGCCGCCGTCCACGACAATGGTCTGGCCGGTGACCCAGCTCGCCAGATCGCTCGCAAGGAACAGCGCCACGCGCGCAACCTCCTCGGGCGTCCCGTAGCGGCCCCAGGGAATGCTCCTGAGCGTGCCCTGATAAAGCTTGGGGTCGGAGGTCTTGCGCTGCTCCCACACGCCGCCCGGAAACTCGATGGAGCCCGGCGCTATGGCGTTGACCCGCACCCGCTTGGAGGCCAGAGCGAGGCCCTGGCTCATGGTGTAGTTGATCACGGCGGCCTTGACCGCGGCATAGGGCACCGAGCGCACGCTCGCCATGTAGCCCGAGATCGACGAGATGTTGACGACGGCGCCGCTTCCCGACTTCTCCAGGAATGGCACGGCTGCCTGAGTAGCACGCACGGTTGCCATCAGGTCCACATTGAGCCCCGCCGCCCAGCCCGCCTCGTCGTCCTTCATACCGAAGCCCGACGCGTTGTTGACGAGGATGTCGATGCCGCCGAGCGCCCCTGCCGCGTCGGCGACGAAGCGCGTCACCTGCGCGCCGTCACCCAGGTTGCATGCGGCACCCCAGGTCTTGCCGCCGTGGCGCTTCAGCTCCGACTCCGCTGCCTTGACGCCATCGATACCGCGCGCGCAGATGGCCACGTCGGCACCCGCCTCGGCCAAGGCCATCGCGATGGAGCGGCCGATGCCGCGACTGCCGCCTGCAACAACCGCCTTCCTGCCCTTGAGCGAAATCTGCATCTCTCTCCACCTTCCGGATTGTCAGTTGTTCCTGAGCCGCGCATGTCCCCCGAAACCGGGAACGCGGTTGGCGGCTACGATAACGACGGTCGTCAAAATGAGCATCACCAACCCTAGCACCGCAATGGCGCCGAGGTCGCCGCTCTCCTTGAGGTCGAAGATCAGCACCGACAGCACCTTGGTCTCGGACGTGAACAGGATCACCGCTGCCGACAGCTCGCGCACCACCGCCACGAAGATGAAGCACCAGGTCGCAATGACGCCCGAGCGCAGCAGCGGCGCCGTGATGTCCCTGAGCGTGCGCAGCCTGGTGGCGCCGAGAATGCGGCCCGCTTCCTCCAGCTCCGGGTTGACCGACTGGAACGACGCCTGAAGCTGCTGATAGGCGGCCGGCAGCTCGATCGTCACGTAGGCGATGAGCAGAATCCAGAGCGTGCCGTAGAGCACCAGCGGCGGGCGCGTGTAGCTCAGAAACAATCCCACGCCGAGGACGATGCCGGGCAGCGCGATCGGCGCCGTCGCAAGGAAGCCCAACGCCTGATGACCGCGCACCGCCCTGCGTGCGGTCACGTACGCGATCACCAGCGCCAGCAGCGTTCCGACGGTCGCGGCCAGCGCACCGAGGAGAAATGTGTTCTTCAGGACCAGCTTGGTCTGCGACAGCTCGAAGAACGTGAACGTCACGTTCTGCAAGGTCAGACGATCCCATGACGCGAGCTCGGACGGATTGCGCGAGAAGGCGGCGTTGAGGAGTGCGCCGTAAGGCAGGAACACGGGCATCAACAGCACGAACAGGCACAGCGCCAGCGCCGGCCACTTCCAGATGCCGAGCCGCACGGGCCTCGGGCTTCCGTACTTGCCGCCCACCACCGCATAGCCGCGCCGGCCCAGGATCGTGCTCTGCGCCCGCAGCAGCATCACGGTCAGCACGAGCAACGGCAGGGCTGCAGCGGCAGCAAGCTCCGGCTTGGGCGGAAACTGGAACAGGCTCCAGATCTTGGTCGTCATGGTGTGGAAGCCCGCCGGGATCGCCAGGATGGCCGGCGAGCCGAACAGGTTCATGGCCTGCAGGAACGCGATCAGGACGCCGGCGATGATCGCCGGCAGCGCCAGCGGGATCGTGATCCGCCGCGCCGTCGCCCAGGATTTCGCGCCGAGCATGGAGGACGCATCCTCGAGCTCGCCCGGCGTGCGGTCGAGCGCGTTGGCGACCAGCACGAACACGTACGGGAACGTGTAGCAGGAGATGACGAAGATCAGCCCCGGCAGGGTGTAGATGTTGAAGAGATGCTCGTCCGCCTCCGCACCCGTGAGCCCACGCCAGGCCTGGTTGAGGAGCCCGCTGTTCGGTGCGGCCAGCAGCTCCCAGGCGATGGCGCCGAGGAACGGCGGCGTGACGAACGACGCCATCACGAGCAGGCGCACGGCCCTGCGCAGCGGCATATCCGAGCGCGCCACGAGCCAGCCCATGGGAGCGGCCACCGCACAGCAGATGGCGCCGACCGACACCGCGATCACGAACGTCGTCAGCAACGGCCCGGAGAACGCGGGATCGAAGAGCAGACGCGAGAAGTTCTCGAGCGTGAGCGCACCGCTCTTGTCGGTCACGCTGTAGACGACGATCCAGCCGACCGGCAGCCCGATCAGGACGCAGAGCAGCAGCGCGAACCCGATCAGCACGGGCTGCGAGGCATTGAGCCGCATGGCCCGAGTCTGGCCGGGCTGCACATTCGAGAGCGTCTCAACCGCCACGCATTGCCTCTCGACGACGAGCAATGTCAGCCGTGCTGGTCACACGCGCCATCCGAGAAAGAGACGGTCCCCACGCATCACCCTCCCCCGGACGAGGAGGGAAATGCGAGATGTCCGCGCGCGCCACGTCACACCTTGAAGATTTGCGTGTACTTGGCCTTGATCTCGTCCGCCATCCGCTCCACGGCTGCCGCGTCATCCTTCATGAGCTTGATATCCTTGAGCGGCTTGCGGCCTGGCCGCTCCTTGACGCCCGGATGCGCCGAGTAGAGTGCGCCGATATCGACGTTGAACTGCTGCCCCTCGGCCGTCAGCGACCAGTTCTGGAACAGTCGCGCGGCGTTGGGATTGGGCGCGTTCTTCATGACCGCGGAAGGGCCCACGATCAGCGGCGTGCCTTCGACCGCATACACGATCTCGATCGGGTCGCCCTTCTCCTTCAGGCGCTGCACGGCGTAGTCGGCCCCATCGGCCATGATCGCGCGCTCGCCGAGCGCCACCTTCTTCGGCGGATCGGCGGCCGACTGCAGTTGCATCACCCGCTGCTTGGCCAGCTTCTCGTAAAAGCTCCAGCCCAGATCGCGGGAGATCTGGTACGTCGCCGTCATGATCGTGCCGCTGTATCCCGGATGCGCCTTGACGATCTTGCCTGCCCATTTCGGATCGAGCAGATCCATGAAGCCCTTGGGCGCCTCCTCGGGCTTGACGAGCTTCGTGTTGTAGGCGATCGGGCTCAGCCACACGCGCCAGGAGGCAAACATCCCGTCGGGATCCTTGTGCTCCGGCGGGAAGTGCGCGGCGACATCGTCCGGCACGTACGCCGCAAGCAGTCCTTCTCTCTTCCACACGATGTAGTGGGCCGCATCCGAGCTCTGCACGACGTCGCAGGCAAAGATCTTGCTCGCCGTCTCCTGGCCGATGCGCTGGAACACGCGCTCCGCGCCGGTGCGCTCGACACGCACCGAGACGCCTGCAAACTTGGCCTCGAAGGCTTTGGCCACCTTCTCCGCCACCGGCAGGTCCACCGACGTGTACCAGACGATCTTGCCTTCCTTCTTCGCCGCCTCGATCAGCTCTGGCGTGATGCCGGACGCCGCCGGAGCCTGCGCCAGCACCCTGGTTGCGAATGCCGGCACCGCCGCGCCCGCAAGCAGAGCCGCAGAGCCCGCAACAACCTGACGTCTCGATGGAGTTCTGCGCATATCGTCGCCTCCTTTGTCGATCATTCCACGAGCGCGCGGCACTGCTCGGGCGGCAGGTGCACCCAGACCGCTGCTCCGGCTTCCACGTTCTGGCTGGCGGGCGCCGTGACGCGCAGCTCCGTCCCGTCCCCCAGAACGACCAGATAGTCGCGGTTCGCGCCGAGAAAGACCTGCCGCGCCACCCGCGCAGACAGCACGTTGGGCGTATCGTGCGGCGGAGCCTCGCTCAGCAGCCGGATGCTGTGCTGGCGCACAGAGACCGGCGTATCGCGCCCGGCCTCGAGGGCCTGGCCCACGCACTGCAATGCCGTGTCGCCGACCGAGACCCGGCTGCGATCCAGCGCCCGGCCCTTGAGGATGTTGCTGCCGCCTATGAAGCGCGCCACGAACTGCGAGCGCGGCTGGAAGTAGATCTCCTCCGGGGTGCCGAGCTGCTCAACGCGGCCGCCATTCATGACCGCGATCTGGTCGGCCGTCGTCATCGCCTCTGCCTGATCGTGCGTGACGTACACCGTCGTATAGTGGAAGGCATCGTGCAGCCGACGCACCTCGAAGCGCATCTCCTCGCGCAGGTTGGCATCGAGGTTCGACAGCGGCTCGTCGAGCAGCAGCGTCTCCGGCTCGACGATCAGCGCTCGCGCCAGCGACACGCGCTGCTGCTGGCCGCCCGACAGCTCCGAGGGATAGCGGTCGGCGAGCGGCGCGAGCCGCGTCGTCGCCAGCATCACGTCGAGCTTCTTCCTGATGGTTTCGCTGTCGGTGCGCCTGATCTTCAGGCCATAGGCGATGTTCTCGGCCACCGTCATATGCGGCCAGAGCGCGTAGCTCTGGAAGATCATCGACATGTTGCGCGCTTCCGGCGGCAAGGTGCGCCGAGGCGAGGAGACGATGCGTTCGCCCACCGCGATCTCGCCCGAGGTCGGCTCGAGGAAGCCGGCAATCAGGCGCAGCGTCGTGGTCTTGCCGCAGCCCGACGGGCCCAGCAGGCAGAGCAGCTTGCCGTGGTCGATCTTCAGGGAAACATCGTCAACCGCAGTCGTTGCACCGAAGCGCATCGTCAGGCGCTTGAGCTCGACCGACGCCACCCTTGGGCTCCTCCGCCATCATGAGGCGCGCTTGCACGCGCGCTTTCTTCTCGACAGGCGCTCAAGCTAGCGAGTGCAGCCGCGGCCGACAAGCGATGAGATCGGCCACCGTCTACGATCTGCTCGGGGGTGCAGGCACCTCCATCGTGACCGCCGCCGGCAACTCGGCCTTCCGCTTGTGCGGCGCATCCGGATGCCAGCCGATGATGGACAGCATCACGAAAAAGCCGATGACGTAGGCGACCGCGACGTGCCAGCCGTTCTTGACCCACAGCCCGACCGATTTTGCCTCCGGAAACATGTTTGAGATCGCCACGCCGGCCGACGAGCCGAACCATATCATCGATCCGCCGAAGCCGACGGCATAGGCGAGGAAGCCCCAGTCGTAGCCGCCCTGCTTCAATGCGAGCGCGGTGAGCGGGATGTTGTCGAACACCGCGGACACGAAGCCGAGGCCGAGGGCCGTCGGCCAGGACGCCGCCGGCAGCTTCTCCACCGGCATGAGCGAGGCGCTGGTGACGAGCGCCAGCAGGAAGATCGTGCCCTTGAGGTTTTCCGGCAGCAGATTCCAATCCGGCTTGCGGATCAGGGCTGTCAGCAGCAATGCCGCCCACACGCCGAGACCGATCACCGGCAGCGCATCGAGCAGCGCCGGAAAGCGCACGTTCGCCCAGACGTTGGCGAGAATCGCCGCAATCAGAATGGCGAGCACGATCGCCGCCCGCGTCCAGTCGACCTTGAGCCCGGGCACCGGATCCCTGGCGATCGGCGAATAGCGTTGCTGCTGCATGGCCGCCGGAATGCCGCAAACGACCAGCGCCACGGTGGCTGCGATGAACGCCTCGGCCACGCTCAGCGGACTGACGCCATCGATCCACATCATCGTCGTCGTCGTATCGCCGACGACGCTTCCCGAGCCGCCGGCGTTTGACGCCGCGACGATAGCCGCGACGTAGCCGATGTGAACCTTGCCCCGGAAGAGCTGTTGCGCCATGGCGCCGCCGATCAAGGCTGCAGCAATGTTATCGAGAAAGCTGGAAATGACGAACACGATGGCGAGAAGGACGAAGCAGCCCTTCCAGTCGTCAGGCAGAATGGCCGGCATGGCCTCCGGGACACGGCTCTTCTCGAAATGGCGGGCCAGCAGCGCGAAGCCCATCAGCAGCAGGAACAGGTTGGCGAGAACCACCCATTCGTGGCGCATGTGCTCGATCAGGCCGGGAACGCCCGGCCCGAACCTGAAGCCCGTGAACGCCAGCTTGTATGCGATGATGGCGGCGAGACCCGTGATCGCCACGTTGAATGTGTGGTGGTGAAATACCGCAACGCCCAGCAGCGTCAGGCCGAACAGGATGAAGTCGACCGGGATGCCGAGCAGATAGAGCGGCTCGGGCGATGCCTCTCCGGCGGCCGCCAGCGCGGGTCCCGTGATGAGCGCCATCAGCGCGGCGCAGCCGACAGCCGCCGCAGCCCTCCTTGACCAGACCTGGCACCGTATCGAACCCGCGTGCATTCCGGCCGCCTCCCTCTTGTTATCCGCCCCGACCCGCGCGAAGCCCTTTTTAGTCCCAGCCCGGCCGCGTGGCCATGAACCGGCCTACACGGTCAGGCTCGGTTTGACCAGCGGGCGTCGCGGTCGCTCCAGGACTTAGCGTTCGGGATGGGGCTTCGCACAGGGCTCGAGGCCGGCCCTGCCGCGGCGATAGGCGGGCTACCTCCGCGCGCCGTCGCCGTAGCTCTCGAACTGCTCGGTCACGCGCTGCATCTCGGCATCGTCGAGCAGGATCGGGTCGCCCAGCGTGAGGACCTTGACGTACTGCTCCGCCAGATTCTCCACCTCCGCGGCAAGCTCGAGCGCCTTGCCGCACGTATCGCCGACGGCGATCTGTCCATGGTTGGCCATCAAGCAGGCATCCCGATCTTTCAAGCCCTTGGCTATGTGGCGTGCGAGCTCCTTGCTGCCGAACGTCGCGTAAGGCACCAGGGGCACGTCGTTGCCGCCGGCGACGGCGACCATGTAGTGGAAGGCCGGTATCGACTTGCCTGCGCAAGCAAGCACCGTCGCGTGCAGCGAATGTGTGTGCACGACGCCTCCGATATCCGGCCGCGCGCGATAGGCGGCGAGATGGAAACGCCACTCCGTTGAAGGCTTCTTCTGCCCGGCCGTCACCGCGCCGTCATCCCCCACGAACACGATATCGGCGGGAAGTATCGACGCGTAGGTCTGGCCGGACGGCGTGATCAGCATGCCGTCGCGGAACCGGCGCGATACGTTGCCCGATCGTCCCGGCGACAGGCCGCGGCGGCTCATGGCAAGCGCAGTCTCCAGCACCTCGCGGCGTGCGCGATCCTCAGCCTCGCGCCAGGCTGCTCCGTCATCTGGGTCGTCCATGTTTCTCTCCCCTTCTTGACCCGGAAAAGATACTCTGGATCAGGTACCTCGCAACGGGCACATTCCAAAAGGGTTGATCATGGCAACCGGCATACCCTTGACCGTCCTGACGGGCTTTCTCGGGTCGGGCAAGACCACCCTCCTGAAGCGTCTCATTGCCGATCCGGCGATGGCCGGCACTGCCGTCCTCATCAACGAGTTCGGCGAGATCGGCATCGATGACGCATTGATCGAGAAAGTCGATGACGACGCAGTACTACTATCGTCGGGGTGCGCCTGCTGCGCCGTGCGCGGCGACCTCGTCGCGGCGCTCGAGAAGATGCACACCAAGTCGCTCTGGGGCGACATTCCGCCGATGCGGCGCGCGGTCATCGAGACGACCGGGCTCGCCGATCCGGCTCCCATCGTGCACACGCTGATGACCGAGGAAAGCCTCTATCGCATCTATCAGCTCGACGCCGTCGTAACCACCGTCGATGGACAGTTGGCCTTGCGCCAGCTCGACGAGCATTTCGAGCCTGCCAAGCAGATTGCGATCGCCGACCGGCTGGTGCTGACCAAGACCGACGTGGCCGACCCGCAAAGCGTCGCCCGCCTCGAGGCGCGTCTCAGGGCGCTGAACCGCGCCGCGCCGATCCTGCATGCCGTCAAAGGCGACATCGCCCCGTCTGAGCTGATCGGCGTGGGGGCGCACGAGCCCGCGATCGCCGGCGCCGACCCTGAACGGTGGCTCGCCGCGGACAAGCACGCACGCACCGCGCATCCGCACGATCATGCGCACGCCGGCCACGATCACGCACACGACTGCGACGGCGCCGACTGCGACCATCCCGATCACCATCACGGCCACCTGCACGGCATCCAGTCGTTCTGCCTGACCTTCAGCGATCCCCTCGACGGCTCGGAGCTGTCGAACGCGCTGCAGCTCCTGGCCCAGCTCTACGGCGGAAAACTCTTGCGCGTCAAAGGCATCGTCAACGTCAAGGATCAACCCAAGCCATTCGTCATTCACGGCGTGCAGCACATCTTCTATCCGCCGGATGCGCTGCAGCAATGGCCGGACGGCGCACGCACCTCGCGCATGGTCTTCATCACCAAGGATCTGTCCGAGGAGACCCTGCGCCGGCATTTCAAGCCGTTCATCGGAGAGGCCCTCGCCGCCTAGCCGACCGCCGGAGCACCCGCGCTCAGAAGTACGCGATCAGCCGGCCGCAGGCGGCGACCGAGACCCAGATCATGAGCGAGAAGACCGCGGCCGCCCGCAAGCGCCACGGGAACGGCTCGGAAGGCTTCGTCTCCTTCAAGGCGCGCCGGAGCGGCCCACCGACCAGCAGCGCATTGGCGATCCCCAGCCCGATCAGCGCAGCCTTGATCTGAAACACGGGATTCATGGCGACATGGCTCGCCTCGGCGGTGAACAGTACCGACCCCGTGACAGCCATCAGCAGAAGACCCGTGACGGCAGCACGCCGCGCGAAGCGAACGATGGTCGAAGGCGCGGCCGCGCGCAGCGCTCCGAGCAGGGCGAGATCCATCACGCTCACCGCGCCGGCGAATACGAACAGCGCCACGATGTGGCCGACGTTGGCGGTCGGATAGGCCCACACCGACTGACGGATGCCGGCGGCGAAGGCAGACTGCTCGAGCGCGACCAGGAACCCCGGGGCCTCGGCCAGCATCAGCGCATCTCGACCGTCTTGCCGTCGACCGTGATGCGCTCGGCCCGCATCTCGTCTCTCTCGACCGTCGAGGGATAGCCGTAGGCCGAGATGGTCTTGCCCACCGCGATCAGCTCGGCGCTCGCACCGCGCCCCAGCATGCGCGAGGTCGGCGCCAGCGTCACGGTCCATACCTTGTCGGGCGCCTGCACGGTAACGGTCGCATGCGGATTTTCGAACTTCGAGGTCAGGATCCTGCCGGCGACCGTGACGGGCTTCGACGCATCGTAGCTGCCCCAGCCGTGATGCGCGGCCACCGGAAACGCGAGTACAAGCGCAATGAGCGCAAGTGCACCGATCATCTTGGGCATCCCTGACCTCCTCGCCTAACCGCAGCGCTCAGCTATCATATCCGAACCGCGCGCGTGTGACGCCGGCGGCCTGCATCTCGGTCCATGCCCTGTCGATACTGCCGCCCGTGTCGATGCCGCGGCAAGCGTCCTCGATGACGGTCGCCTCGAAGCCGAGCCTGCGGGCATCGAGCGCCGTCCAGGCCACGCAGAAGTCGGTGGCAAGGCCCACGATGTAGCATCGCTCGATGCCGCGTCCCCGCAGGTAGCCCTCGAGCCCGGTCGACGTCCTGCGGTCGGCTTCCAGAAAGGCCGAGTAGCTGTCGACGCCTTTGCGATAGCCCTTGCGCACGATCATCTGTGCATGCGGCACATCGAGCTCAGCGTGCAGGGCCGCGCCATGGGTGCCCTGCACGCAGTGATCGGGCCAGAGCACCTGGGTGCCGTAGTCGAGCTCGACGGTCTCGAACGGCCTTCGGTCGGCGTGGCTGGAGGCGAAAGACGCATGGCCCGCGGGATGCCAGTCCTGGGTCAGGACGACGTTCTCGAACCGCCGCGCAAGCCGGTTGATGGCCGCAATCACCTCATCTCCCCGGGGGACGGCGAGCGCGCCACCCGGCATGAAGTCGTTCTGCACATCGACGATGATCAGTACGGACCGCGGATCGATCATGGAACTCGTGCTCCTTGCAGAATTGGGAGCTGGGCCGTGGAGGATAATCGGTTGAGCGGCGCATGGCTTCAAGATGAGGACGCGCAGATTGGACGGCAGTTCCCGCAGCTTCAGCCCTTTTGCTCCGGGTACAACGCGCGCAGCGCTTCACGCGAGGCCTGCACCACCCCGCGCTCCGTAATGAGGCCGGTGACGAGACGGGCCGGCGTCACGTCGAACGCAGGATTGGCCGCCGACGCTCCGCGTGGCGCAATCTCGACCGGCACGATCTCGCCCGACGCGGTTCTCCCGGTCATGACCAGCACCTCGTCGGACGAGCGCTCCTCGATCGGGATCTCAGCGCCGTCCTTCAATGTCCAGTCGATAGTGGAATGGGGCAGCGCCACGTAGAACGGCACGCCCGTATCCTTGGCGGCCAGCGCCTTCAGATAGGTGCCGATCTTGTTGGCGACATCGCCGTTGGCGGTCACACGATCGGTACCGACGATGACGAGGTCCACTTGCCCGCGCTGCATCAGGTGGCCGCCCGCGTTGTCCGCAATGATGGTGTGCGGCACGCCGTGCGCGCCGAGCTCGAAGGCCGTCAGCGCCGCCCCCTGATTGCGCGGTCGCGTCTCGTCGACCCAGACATGGATCGGGACGCCCTTGTCATGCGCCTGGTAGATGGGCGACGTGGCCGTCCCCCAATCGACGCAGGCCAGCCACCCGGCGTTGCAGTGCGTGAGGACATTGACGGGGCCGCCCCGTTTGCCTGCCGCTATCTCCTCGATCAGCGCGAGCCCATGGATGCCGATCCGCCGGTTGGTCTCCGCGTCCTCGTCGCAGATCTCGCCCGCACGCGCGTAGGCCGCAGCCACGCGCCGCTCGCGCGGCAAGTTGCGCACGGCCTGGCGCATCTCATCGAGAGCCCAGCGCAGATTGATTGCCGTCGGCCGCTGCCTGGCAAGCAGATCGATGGCCTGGTCGAGCGCCTCGTCGGACGCATCCCGCCGCAGCGCCAGGCAGACGCCATAGGCAGCCGCAGCCCCGATCAGCGGCGCACCGCGCACCTGCATGGTC
>JBLNBZ010000145.1:0-42117 GCA_050260355.1 Bacteroidota bacterium
GAGATGCAAGGCATTTTCCCGCTGAACGAGAGCGTGGCCATCGGCCGCTCGCGCGACAAGCTGCGCGCCCTGCAACTGCTGGCGCGCGCCGGCGTTGGCCTCCCGGCGACTGCCTTCGCGCACGGCCCGCGCAAGGCCGAGGATGTGGTGATGGAAGTGGGCGGCGCCCCGGTCGTGATCAAGCTTCTCGAGGGCACGCAGGGCATGGGTGTGATCCTGGCCGAGACGGAAGCCTCCGCAAAGTCCATCATCGAGGCGTTCAGCGCCGCCAACGTCAACATCCTGGTGCAGGAGTACGTGCGCGAAGCGGCGGGCTCGGACGTGCGCGCGCTCGTGATCGGAAACCGCGTGGTCGCGGCGATGAAGCGCACCGGACGCAAGGGCGAGTTCCGTGCCAACCTGCATCGCGGCGGCAAGGCAGAGGCGGTGGAGCTCACCGCCGAGGAGATCGCGACCGCCATTCGTTCCGCCGAGGCCTTGGGCCTCAACGTCTGCGGGGTCGACATGCTGCGCGCCACCCGCGGCCCCCTGGTGCTCGAGGTCAATTCCTCGCCCGGCATCGAGGGCATGGAGAACGCCACCGGCGTAGACGTCGCCGGCGCAATGATCGAGTTTCTCGAGGTCCGCGCCCGGCCCGGGGACACGGGCACGCGAGGCGAAGGTTGATCGCAAACCGGTTCGCGCACGGAGCGCCGCCATGCAACGCAAGATCCTGATCGCACCATCCATCCTGTCGGCCGATTTCGCGCGCCTCGGCGAGGAGGTGCGCGCCGTCGACCAGGCCGGCGGCGATTGGGTGCACGTCGACGTCATGGACGGGCATTTCGTGCCGAACATCACCATGGGCCCCGGCGTGTTGACCGCCATCCGCCCGCACACGAGGAAAGTGCTGGACGTCCATCTGATGATCGCGCCGGCCGATCCCTACCTCGACGCCTTTGCCAAGGCCGGCGCCGACATCATCACCGTGCACGCCGAGGCCGGTCCCCACCTCGACCGCTCGCTGCAACACATCCGCAGCCTCGGCAAGAAGGCAGGCGTGTCGCTCACGCCGGCAACGCACGAGAGCGCGATCGAGCACGTTCTCGACCGGGTCGATCTCATTCTCGCCATGACCGTCAATCCGGGCTTCGGCGGCCAGGCCTTCATTCCGGCCATGCTGGAGAAGGTGCGCCGGCTTCGGCAGATGATCGGTGCGCGGTCGATCCATCTGGAGGTCGACGGCGGCGTTGCGCCCGACACCGCAGGTGCCTGCGCACGCGCCGGCGCGGATGTGCTGGTGGCGGGCTCAGCCGTCTTCGCTGGCGGCAAGTACCAGGAGAACATCAGCGCCATCCGCGCGGCGGCCGAAGCCTCGCGCGCCGCCTGAGGTCGCAGTTAGCCTTGTTTCCTAGAATCCGCGGCGGCTTTTACCGTACAAGCCGTAGCCGGAATTCGAATTAGTCGAGCCGAGCGAGTTGAAGGGATCAACGGTGCCGGGCTTTCCGGTGTACGGATTTACGTTCCCTTGCGTGCTGTAGTTGTTGAACTTATTGCCATCAGGGTTGGTCTGATAGTGCGGCTGGACATAGGTGCCGTCCCTGCGGGTGTACCCTCGGACATACGTGTCGGCAGAGGCAGCCGAAACAACAGTGAAAAAGCCTGCAGCAAACGTCAGAGCTAGCGGAATAATTCGCATAATCCCCTCCCAATAGCTTGCGTCAGAATAAGGTAATTTGGGCCGCGCCGACAGCAGACCCGGTCGCGAGCCGTGCGCTAGGACTCATCCTCCGGTCCGTTGCCGGCCGTACCGATGATACGATCAATCTCGAACGACAGATCGCTGCGCGCCTTCTGCACAGAGCGGATCAGCTTGGCGCGCTGATCCCAGATGCGCCTGTGCGCCTCCTGCTCCTTGGTCTCGAGCTCGACCATTTTGCCGGCCTGCGCCTCGACCGTCTCCAGAAGCTGCTTGAAGTGCTCCGACGTGATGAAGCTGTAGAGCTCGGCCGTCTTCTGCTCGCGCGCCTCCCCGCTCATGCGCAGCTCGTGCATGCGCACGACCTGGCTGCGCAGGATCTCCACCAGAGCCACCACGCGCGCGGGATTGGCGACGATCACGCCGTCCTGGAAATGCACCTGCTGCCGATCCTTGGGAAATTTGTTGCTCGACAGGATGGCGTGGTCCGCCCCCTCGGCAAGCTTGTCAGCCCTGAGCTTGCTTGCGAACTCGTTCTGCCAGGCGTTGCGGTTCTTGGCGTCATAAATGATCTTGCCGCACACCTTGCCGTTGTGCACGACCTCGTGGATCACGTCGGCGCCGTTCACGCCCTTGGACACGCGGCGGATGCGATCGCCTTCGAAGGCGGTGCGAAGCTGCTCGAACAAGTCCACCTCCGAGCCCTCGCCCAGCTCGTGCGCCGACTTGCCCTCCAGCTTGCGCTGCATATCCGCAAGCTCGGTCTGCAGCTTCAAGACCTTGGCCTTCTCCGCCAGCACCGCTGCGTCCTTCTCCCGTTGCAGCGCGTCCCGCGCCTCCTGGAAGCGCAGGTTCAAGGCCTCCTCCTGCGCCTCCTTGAGAGCCGCCATCTGTTGGTGCGCGGCCGTGCGCGCCTGCTCGGCCTCGACGAGCTTTGCTTGCAGCTCATCGAAGCGCTGCAGCATGGCGGCTTCGGCCGCAGCCTTGGCCTCGAGCTGTGCCTGTTTGATCCGCTGCGCGGCTGCCTCCACGGCTTCCGCGCGGGCCTGCTCGATCGCCGCCCTGGCCTTGGCCTCGGCTAAAGCCTTGTCGCGCGCGAACTCCTCTCGCATGGCGGCCATGCGCGCGTCGTGCTCGGCGCTCATGCGCCGCTTGATGTCCTCGAATTTGTCGTGGCTGATCGGCTGCTCGCACCAGGGGCAAACCTCGTTGTCGACGTGCAAATGCGGTTTGCCCGCTTGCCGGCTCGAAGATTGAAAAAGTGACATATCGAATCCCCTCCTGGCCTCCATGCAATGGTCTAGCGTGAGTCGCAGGATCAGCGAGCCCGCTCATTATGTTCTCTCTTTGTTCCTGGCGCAAGTCCCTACTTTCCCAACCTCCCAACCCCACTGGATCGCAAGCACAATTCGTGCGATCAGGCGCCCGGAGCAGGGGTTGGAGCATCAACAGGAATGTCGGCAGACGTTGAGACCATCGTGGTCGGAGCGGGAGCGGTGGGCCTCGCCATTGCGCGCGCACTGGCGCTGGCTGGCCGGGAAACGATGGTGCTCGAGCGGCACGAGATCATCGGCTCGGAGACCAGCTCCCGCAACAGCGAGGTCATCCACGCGGGCATCTACTATCCCCCCGGCAGCCTGCGTGCGCGGCTGTGCGTCGACGGCAAGGCGATGCTCTACCGCTTCTGCGAGGAGAACGGCGTGCCGCATCAGCGCATCTCCAAGCTGCTGGTGGCAACGAACGAGTCGCAGGTGCCCAAGCTCAAGGCCATTCAGGAGACTGCTGCCAAGAATGGCGTGACGGATCTGCAGCCGATGCTCGCCAATGAGGCGCGCGCTCTCGAGCCCGAGCTCTACTGCGTGGCGGCACTGCTGTCCCCATCGACCGGCGTGATCGACAGCCACGGCTACATGCTGGCGCTCGAGGGCCACATCGCGGCGCAGGGCGGACAGGTCGTGCTGCGCACCGACGTCGAGCGTGCCGAGCGCATGCCGGACGGCCTTTTCCGCCTGACGCTCGGTGGCGAGGCGGCGGGCCAGATCACGTGCAAGACGCTGGTGATCTCTGCGGGGCTCAATGCGTCGAAGCTCGCCCGCACGCTCACCTTCCCGCCGGGGTACGCCCCGCCCGAGACCTACTACGCCAAGGGCCAGTACTACGCGCTGTCGGGCCGCTCTCCATTCTCGCGCCACATCTACCCCATGCCGGACGGCGCCTGGCTCGGGCTGCACGTGACCGTGGACATCGGCGGACGCTGCAAATTCGGTCCGGACATCGAGTGGATTGCGGACATCGACTACTCGTTCGAGCCGGAGAAGCTGGAGAAGTTCCTGGGCTTCATCCGCACCTATTATCCCGGCCTCGATGCCTCGCGGCTGCATGCCGACTACACCGGCATCAGGCCCAAGCTCTACCGCGAGGGCGAGCCGGTGCCCGACTTCGCCATTCACGGCCCCAAGGCGCACGGCGTCGATGGGCTCGTCGCACTTTACGGCATCGAAAGTCCCGGGCTCACCGCCTCGCTCGCCATCGGCGAGATGGTCGCGCAGATGCTTCGCTGAGCTACTGCACCTCGACCTCGAGGCGCATGGTCGGATGGATGCCGCAGGTGGCGGCGAATGTGCCGGTCTTGGAGAACAGAATCTCGACGGCGTCACCCGGCTCCTGCGCTCCCGAGTTCACCGTCATACGCGGATCATCGATGCGCACGTTGTGGGTGCGCGTGTCGTCGTTGAAGATCTTCAGCCGCTCGCCCGCCTTGAGCCTGACATGCTCCGGAGTGAAGCGCTTGCCTTTCTGACCGATCTGGCTCGCGGGCACGGCCGGGCCGACCGCACCGCCGAGGCGCTCGATGCGGCTCGACAGCGAAGCCGGCCGCGGCGGATTTTCGCTCGAGAGCGTCATCAGGAACGCGACCAGATTGGCCTTCTCCTTCTCGCTCAGCTTGAGGTTCTGGTTGAGATCGGCCGAGAGCGTCTGCCGCCGCACGAAGCCGCCGGCGTAGTGCTCGATAACCGCCTCGAGCGTCGGCTTGGAGCCGTCGTGCATGTAGGGTGCGGTCCACGCAAGCTCGCGCAGCCCCGGCGTCTTGAAGCCGTGATTGATGCGCGGCAAGCCCAGGATCGGGCCGCGCCCGAGGTCGTCGTCCGGCAGGCCGATGTCGTGGAATGAACGGTCGGTGAAAGCAAAGCCGGTGTGGCAGTTCACACATTGGCCTTTACCGACGAACAGCTTGAAGCCGTCGATCTCATCCGGGGTCAGGCTGGTCGCGTCGCCTTCGATCCAACGATCGAAGCGCGTCGGCGGTGACACGATGCTGCGCTCGAACGACGCGATCGCTTTCAGCATGTTGGCGCCGGTTACCCTTGGCTCATCCGGAAACGCTTCGCGAAAGGCGCGCGCGTAGCTCTCGTCGTGCTGCAGCTTCTCGGCCACATCGTCGATACGCGCACCCATCTCGTCGGCATGCTCGAGCGGAAATTTCGCCTGGTCCTCCAGGCTGCGGGCACGTCCGTCCCAATAGAGCAGCGGACTCCAGGCCAGATTCCAGAGCGACGGCGTGTTGCGGCGCAGCCTGACGCCGGTCACGCCGGCGCCCTTCGCCACGCCATCGGTGAGGGCCAGCGTCGGATCGTGGCACGTCGCGCACGCCACGCGGCCCGTGACCGACAGCGCGCGGTCGTTGAACAGGCGCTCGCCCAGCGCGACCTTTGCTGCGCTCGGCGGGTTGTCCGGCGGATTGGGCACGTGGGTCGGCCGCGCAAACACTTTGCGCCAGGCCTCCAGATCGAGATTGCCTCGCTGTGCCCCACTCGCGCTTTCCCCGCTCCGGGTCAGCGCCAGCGACAGGGTTGCAAACCCGAGCACAGCGGCCCCGAGCGAAACCGCAAGACCTTTGGGGCAGCGAAGCACCACGACCGGCACCCGTTTACTGGAGCTTGGCGGCCAGCTGCTCGATGCGGGCAACGTGATCCGACACCACCTGAACCGTCAGAATTGGGGTCTCGGGCGAGAGCGGCTCGGGCCAGGCAGTCTTGAGCTCGGCAAACTCCTTGCGGATGCCTTCGACCTCGCCGGCCTTGGACTTTGGAAGCTGCCGCGCGACACGCTCGAACATGTCCTGCGCGTACCAGACGAAGCCGCGGCTGTCCTGATACTCGACAGGCATAGTGATCTTGCCTTCGTCGATGGAGGACTCGTACTCGGACTGGGCGACCTTCAGCACCTCGACCACGGTCTTCAGCGTGAACGTGCGCATCGGCTTCATGAACCGGCGTGCCCCGTCGAGTGCGCGGTCGAGACGCGCGAGCACGATGTCACGCGCGCGCTCGTAGGCCTCCTTCTTCTTCGCCTTGACGGTCTGCGCCAGCGCCTTGAGCGGGGCATCAAAGGGAGCAATCCCCTGGCCCTTCATGTAAGGCGCGATCTGGCCGTAGAGCTCCTCGGTCGGGTGCAGGAAATGCGGGAGCGCGTCATCCCAACGATCGCGGGTGATCAGCTCATCCCCAACAAGCAAGTGCCCGCGCATCAAGGCGATCGAGCGATAGTAGAAGATGCGCGAGTCCTTCGGGCGCCCTTCGGTCAGATACGCCTCGCCGCCCTGCTGCGAGGTCGCCGTCGCAGCTCCCGGCTCCTTCTCCTTGGCCGGCGTTGCCTTGGGTGCGACGCCCTGGTGCTGGCCATGCTGCGCAGCCGCCGGGATTGCGATCGACGTTCCCGCGATCACCGCAGCGCCGATCCCGATCCAAATCTTGCGCGTCGACTTGATCATGTGCGGGCCACCTGATTTGCGCTGACAACACTGATATGAGAGGTCTCTCGCATGGAGCATCGCGAAGCTGTACGCTCTCGCGACTTCTGAGACAGAGGCGGATCGCCGCGAATGCTACTCTCCATCGCCGACGTGCTTACGCCTGATGATGTCGCCACGATTTGCGACACCTTGAAGCGGGCCGTGTTCCTCGACGGCAGGACCACCGCGGGCTGGTCGGCGCGGCTCGTCAAAGCAAACCTGCAGGCGGATGTCGATCCGGACGTAGAGCGCGCGCGCAAGATGGTCGAAGATCGTTTGCGCGCCAATCCGGTGTTCGTGCTGGCGACGCAGCCAAAGCGCATACTCGGACCCAACTTCTCGAAATACACGCGCGGCGACACGTACGGCACACACGTCGACGATGCGATCATGGATGGGGTCCGCACGGACGTCGCCTTCACGCTCTTTCTTTCCGCACCCGACAGCTACGGCGGCGGCGAGCTCATCATCGAGACTGCGGCCGGCGAGGAAGCGATCAAGCTCCCCGCCGGCAGCCTGGTCGCCTATCCTTGTACCTCGCTGCATCGCGTTGCCGAGGTCACTCGCGGTGAGCGGCTTGCCGCAGTTGGCTGGGTGCGCAGCCTGATCCGCGACGCCGCCCGGCGCGAGGCGCTGTTCGATCTGGAGACAGCACGCCGGCGCCTTTTCGACCGCGAAGGCAAATCGGTGGAGTTCGATCTCCTTTCCAAAACCTCAGCCAATCTCATGCGCATGTGGTGCGAGGATTGAGTTGAGCCCCCGCCTCTAATCGGCCTTGCCCTCCACCTCGTTGGCAGGATCGGCCTGGAGCTGACCATAGTTCTGCACGCCTATGCTGGACATCAGATCGAGCTGCGTCTCGATGAAGTCGATGTGGCCTTCCTCGTCCTCGAGCAAGTCCTCGAACAGCTCCATGGACACGTAATCCTCCGCGGCGCGGCAGATCTCGCGCGCCTTCATGTAGAGATCGCGGGCGCTGTACTCCGCCTTCAGATCGGCCTCCAGCACCTCCTTGAGGTTTTGCCCGATCATGAGCGGGTTCAGGTGCTGCATGTTCGGGTGCCCCTCCAGGAAAATGATCCTGGTGGTCAGCTTGTCGGCATGCTGCATCTCCTCGATCGATTCCGCGCGCTCCTTCTTGGCCAGGCGGGTAAATCCCCAGTCATCGAGCAACCGGTAGTGCAGCCAGTACTGGTTGACCGCTGTCAGCTCGTGTTTCAGGGCCTCATTGAGGATGTCGATGACTTCCTTTTTACCCTTCATGTTTCACCGTCTCCCTGCCTGGCTGAGCGACTGGGTTGGAGAGGGGCCCTCCTTCAACAAGGCCCATTCATGCCAACCGGCACGGTGTCGACGCATCCGGTGCGTGCCCGTCCGTCGCCTACCATCCCAGACCTTTAGACGGAAGTCAGCTCCTCCGACTGGATCAGCCTGTGGGCAGCGGGCCGGCGAGCGGCCTCCGCCTGTGGCGCCCGCCATATGTTGAGCCGTTTGAGACGAATTCTTGCGCTGGCACACGCATATGGGCAAATGCGCCCTTCCGCCTCGAGCTTGCCGACCAGCTCGTAGATCCTCGTCACCACGAGTGGAGCGCAGCCGCAGCAGTTCATCTTCTTGGACAGATGGCGAAACACGGCTCCAGGAGTCGGGATTGGTGCCTCGGGCTGGTTCAGTATCTCGATCAGCGCATTCTCGAGATGCTGATCGGTGATTACGGTGCAGGAGCAGACGATCATGCCGGCGCGCCTCGCGCATCCTCCTGCATCAGTGAGCGAATTGGCTGGGCGGCCGCGCGAACTGCGCGACGCTGCAAATGGAGGCCGGCGACAGCACCTGGCTGACCGACTGCAAGGTTGCCGCGAAGCTTTCGGCGCCCTCGACCACCTCGTCGATCATAGGGCATCCGAGCAGCGTGAAGGCGCAGGCCCTCAGTGCAGGGCAGGCATTGTGCTGGCAGGAGGCGATCATCGAGATCGCTACGCATTCGTCACGGCAGAAGCCCCTGCAGCCCGGCGGGAACGTCTCGATCCGACGCTGCGCGTGTCCTTTGATCGATCTCACCCAGCTCGACAAGTCACCGAGCGCGCGCTTGGCGTCGGACGGTCCCAGCACTTCCGAGTACGTTGCCCAGGCCTGCTCCCAGCAACCGATCTCACCGGTTTCGTAGCCCGCCAGCCAGCAGCGAAAGCCGATGCCGACAAGGTGCTCAGGCGCACGGTCGAGAGGCGATTGCGTGAGCGGACAAGGCGGTGAGGCTTTCAAAGTGATCGAGCTCACGACCGTGGCTCCATTCCGGCCACAGGGCGTGCCACGTCCACGCGGCATGCGATAGCTGGCGTGCTGCCCAAGAATGACGGCCGAGCCGACTCGGCCGCCGAGTGGTGCGATCGCATCGAGCATCTCCAATCATTGGGGTTCAAAGCCCCGACATCGGAAGCCGTGCAGGTTTTGTTGATCTGCAATATCTAGAAATCAATTGCCCGAGCCAGCGTCAAGCGACTTATGGTCTCAAGCAGAATTAGAATAATTCAAGGAAGCTAACGACTTAGACGCGCGTGACGCGAGCGCCGTCCGGATTGTCGCGCAGCTTGTCGGAGCGCGCTCGCGCAGCGTGACGCTCAGCGTGCCGGCAACTGCCGCAGCCGTTGCGCGTCGCGGCGCACGGGCGCGCGTGCGTTGCGCCTTTTGCTCGGCGCCCGGATCTCTGCAGCAGCAGAACCTGCGCCAGCGCCACCGCGCGCCATGTCCTCGAGCGTGTGCCGATCGAGAACGCTGATGAAGGCCTCGAGAGCCTCATCGAAAATCGTGTTGAGCTGCCGGCCGGACTTCTTACGCGGCTTCTGTCCGTCCGCCGCGCTCTCCACCTCGACGTTTGTGACCTCCATCGACCTCACGACATCGCCGATGCGAATCTCTCGCGCAGGCCGCGCCAGCCGCACGCCGCCGTTGCGGCCACGCACAGCCTGGAGGTATCCCGAGCGCGACAGCAGATGCACGATCTTGAAAACGTTGAGCTGCGTGATGCCAAGGCGCTCGGCGATCGCTGCCACCTTGATCAGTTGATCTCCGGCCTGCGCGCAATCGATCAGAATGCGGATCGCGTGGCTCGTCGTTTTGGTCAATCGCATAGGATGTCCTGTCAGTCGCGCGCCGCAACCGGCCGCCAACTCCTGCCCCCAGCATATCCCACGCCGGATGCCGCCGGGCAACCTGCCACGGGCTTGGTGTGGCCCGAAATCTCGCCGGACGGCCTCAACAGGTGCGGCAACATATACGGCACGCCGGGAGGCGGCGCCTTGTTGGCCTGAATGGCGCAACCGAAGGCTGCCGAGAGCAGGTCATCCCGGAAGATGGCGGCCGGGACCCCTCGAGCGGCAACCCGGCCCGCATGCAGCAGAACGATCTCGTCGGCCCACGCCGCGGCCAGATTGAGATCGTGCAAGACCACCGCCACGGCACGTCCTTCCCCGGCCTGCTCCCTTGCCTCGGCCAGAACGAGGCTCTGGTGTGCGAGGTCCAAATTCGAGGTCGGCTCGTCCAGGAGCAGGACCTTGGTCTCGCCTTGGAGCTCGACCGCGCAGTTGAGCTGACAAAGCGCCCGGGCGATGTGGACCCGCTGGCGCTCACCGCCCGACAGCTCCGAATAGAGCCGATCGCGGAACCCCTGCAGATCGACATCGCTCAAGGCGTCCTCGGCGATGCGGTTGGCATGCTCGTTGCCGTCGTCGAACCCTGGGACGCTGGCCCCCAGCCGGACGACCTCGATGACCGAGAAGGGAAACGAGAGCGTCGTGGACTGCGGGACAAGGGCGCGCCGGCGGGACAGCTCGGCGGCGCTGAACGTCCTGAGGTCGCGGCCGGCGAGAAGCGCCTCCCCCTGCGATGGCATGATCTCGCCGCTCAGCACCTTGATCAAGGTCGACTTGCCGGCGCCGTTCGCGCCGATGATGACGGTGACGCGGCCTTGCGGCACGGTGACGGAGACATCGTCGAGGAGCTTTCGCCCGCGCCGCTCGACCGTCACACCGCGCGCCTCCAGCATGGCCTACTCCACGCCGCCGACGCCGCGCCGGAGCACCAGATGCAGGAACACAGGCGCACCGATCGCCGCCATGACGATTCCGAGCGGCAGCTCGGCAGGACGCACCAGCATGCGCGCGATGACGTCGGCCACCAGCACGAGGGCCGCACCCAGTAGTGCACCCGCCGGCAAGACCACGCGGTGATCCGGCCCGGCGATGAGCCGGATGACATGCGGCACGACAATGCCGACGAATCCCACGATGCCGGCGACCGCAACGGCGGCACCGACCGCGCCTGCCGTCACCGCAATCGCCAGCCGCTTGGCCGCCTCCACGTCGATGCCGAGATGAAACGCCTCCGCCTCTCCGAGAAGGAAGCCGTTCAAGCCCCGGATCAGTCGCGGGACTGCCACGGCCACTACGCCCACGAACGGCAGCACGGCAATGACCTTGGGCCAGCTCGCTCCCGACAGGCTCCCCATCGACCAGAGTGTCAGGTCACGCAGCTCTCGGTCGTCGCTGACGTAGGCAAGCAGCCCGGAGAGCGCACCTGCGAGCGCGCCGATGGCGATCCCGGCGAGCAGGAGCGTCCCGATCATGAGTTGCCCATGCCGGCCGGCGATAGCGACCAGCGCAAACGTTGTGGCAAGCCCGCCTACGAAGGCCGCGAAGGGCAGCGCGTAGATGCCGAACGTCCTGACCCACGGCAGCGCGAGGCCGTTGCCGAGGGCAATCGTTGCAACAGCGGCCAGCGCTGCACCCGACGACACACCGATCAAGCCCGGATCGGCGAGCGGATTGCGAAACAAGCCCTGCATCATGGCGCCCGCGACCGCCAGCAGGGCGCCGACAAACGCGCCAAGCAGCGTGCGCGGCAGACGGATGTCCAGCAGCACCAATTGCTCGCGCGCGATGGCGGCGCTGTCGGACCCCGTGAAGGCCGCCCAAAGAACGCGCGGAAGTGAGGCCAGCGTTATCCCGGTCGGGCCCACGGACAATGACAGCAGCGTGGTCAGAGCAAGAAGGGCAGCCGCCGCTGTCAGCAGGGCGCGCCCGCGGGCTGCGCGGTCGGCCGAGGTGGCAAAGCCGGGGACGGGCACGGCAGATGCCTTCATCTCGCTGGTCCCGAGTTGGCGGACGACGTTTCGGGATAGAGCTGCCGCATGAGGTCTAGGGCCGCCGCAGGCGTGCGCGGACCAAAGCCCAGCAGGTAAAGCCCGTCCATGGCCACGATGCGCTGTGCTACGCCCGCCAACGTTCCCATGACGCCTCGCATTGCGAGGAGCTGATCAGTGTCGTGACTGCCGGAGCGGCGCATCGTCACGATGGCGTCGGGCATCATTTCGAGAAGCGCCTCATCGACGATCGGCTTGAAGCCGGATACCGAGGCCGCCGCATTGTCCGCGCCCGCGAGCTCGAGGATGGCATCGGCGCTCGTGCCGGCTCCGCCAACCGTGGCGCGGCCGTTCTGCACGTTGAGCACGAACAGCACGCGCAAACGCCGCTTGATGGCGGCGCCGCGCGACGCCAGAGCCGCAAACTCCTCCTCCAGCCTTTGCGCCAGCTTCTCGCCTTCGCTCGTCGCCTCCATGGCGCTTGCCACGAAGCGCACCTTCTCGATCACGCCCCGTGAACTCAGTCCATCCGGGACCTCCACATAGGGCACTCCGGTCTGCTTCAACGCCTTGACGACCTCCGGCGGACCGGACCGCTCGGAGGCCAGAATGAGACTGGCGCCAACCGAGAGCACGCCCTCGGTCGACAACGCACGCATGTATCCGACGTTCGGCTTCTGCTTCAGCGCCTCCGGGGGAAACTGGCTCGTCGTATCGACGGCGATGACGCGTGACTCGAGGCCGAGGGCATAGAGGATCTCCGTGACGTCCCCGCCGATGGAGAGAACCCTGGAGCCGTCGGTGATCTGCACGTCCCGGCCGCCCGCGTCGCGGACTGTGGTGCCTGCATCCGCCGTTGCACCGGTGATCGCGCCGAGGGCCACGCCCAGGGCGACCAGCATGGGCACGCGCCATGGCCACCTGCAAATTAGCGCCATCTTGTGCCTCACTTGGTGAGAATCAGCTTGCCGTTTGCCGTGATCCGCAGGCGGTAGTCCTGTCCGCCGTGCTCGAGAATGACTTCGCGATCACCGGCCAGCAGGTCGGCCACCATCAGCCGGCGGACGACATGGCCTGCGGGAGCATTCGGCACCACAAGCCTATCGGCGCCTGGCATTTTTCGGTTTTCCTCGTTCGTGCTCATGTGTCGTCGAGATCGTCGCCATGGCATAGCCGCATCAGGCGGTGCGTCAGCGTCTCTGACATATCTTGACTAGTTACGTCAAGATTAGTAGCGTCTCGCTCGGCTCGACCTCGATGCACTTGGGTGCCACGTTTCGGAACTGGGGAGGACGAGCACGCAAGATGCCAGCCCGCCAAGCCGCTCAGCACGAGCCGGCAAAGCCAGCCAGCCAACAACGTTTGGTCGGTCAGCAAGAACGGGGCTGGGAAGTTTATGTCGATGGGTCGGGGGAAGGGGCTGCCGGACGGTCGCTTCGGCAGTGGGCTGGTGCGGGCGGGGGTCTGCCTGGTCGTTTCAGGTGCCGTGCCATCGGTTGCGCTTGTCGCTGCCGATGGAGCCTTTGCGCAGGAGACGCAATTGCCAGGGATCGCGGTGAAAGGACAGAAGAGCTCGCCAAGGGCGCGTCCACGCGTCCAGGCGCCCGCTGGGGAAGCGCAGCCTGAGGAACAGCCATCGCAGCCGACCGCTGCGGAAAAGGAGATGGCGGCCCGCGAGGCTCCCTACAACGTGCCGGCGGGCATCAGCGTGGTGGGTCGCGGCGAGATCGGAACGTTCGGCAGCACCAACCTCGACGACGTCCTGCGCACTCTGCCCGGCACTTGGACAAGAGAGAGCCCGAACCAGCCCGGAATCGCGGTCAACATCCGCGGTTTCGAGGGCTCCGGTCGCGTGAACATGATGATCGACGGTGTGCGCCAGAACTTCCGCTTCACCGGCCACGAGGCGCAGGGCTTCGTCTATGTCGACCCCAATCTGCTTGCGGGCGTGGACATCGCGCGCGGCGCGGTGTCGACGGCAGGTGGCGCGGGTGCGCTGGCCGGAACGGCGAATTTCCGCACGCTCGACGTCGACGACATCATCAAGCCTGGGCGGAACGCGGGCGTGCTCACCACGGCCACGTGGGGCAGCAACAACGTCGGCTGGTCGAAGATGTTCGCCACCGGCATGAGGAACGGCTCGGTCGGAGTTGCCGGCACCATCAGCAAGCGCGACTCCAGCGAGTACAAGAACGGCGACGGCATAACCGTGCCGTTCACCGATCAGGATCTGATCTCGGGATTGTTCAAGCTCGAGTTCACGCCATCGAGCGAGCATTGGCTGAAGCTCGGCGGCGTCTTTTACGACAATGACTTCAGCGCAAACTCCTACAACCAGAACGTCCAGAGCGAGACGTTCACCATGAACTACGCGTATCGGCCGACCGGCAATCCTCTGGTCCATCTCCGCGTCAACGCGTATCGCAATGACGTGACGATGAAGTACCTGAGCGGCGTGAACGCGGTCTCGACGTCGGCCGTCGGTCGCGTGATCGATGACGAGGGCTGGGGCTTCGATGTCTCAAACACGTCCCGCTTCAACCTGGGCGCGGTGAAGGTCAAGGCGGAGTACGGCTACGAGTACTTCCACGACGATTTCGATGTCATCAACAGCACTGCCGTCCCCGGACGCGGCGTCAATCCGAGCGGAGAAAGCTCGATCAGCGGCGCGTTCTCGCAGACGACCTTCTCGTACGGGATGTTCGACCTCATCGCCGGTCTGCGTTACGACATGTTCAAGCTGGATGGAGCAGGCTCGGTGACGGCCGCCAATCCGCTCGGCATGCCTGCGGGCACCTACGACGTGCACCGCGACGACGCCCGGCTCGATCCGAAGGTGACGTTGGCGTTCAATCCATGGACCTGGCTGCAGCCCTACGTCACCTATTCCGAGACGATGCGCGCGCCGACGGTCAACGAGACGTTCACGGGCGGATCGCATCCTGCCAGCGGCGGGCCGGCGCAGTCTTTCTTCCCCAATCCGTTTCTCGAGCCGGAAATCTCGAAGGGCTGGGAGCTCGGCTTCAACGTGAAGCAGGACCGGGTGTTCTCCGCCTACGACCTGTTCAGGCTGAAGACGGCCTACTTCCATTTCGATGTCGACAACTACATCACGGCCTGCTTCGGGCCGACCGGCCAGACCTACTTCTGCAACAATGCCGGCACCAGTCTCGTGCAGGGTGTCGAGGTCCAGGCCATGTACGACGCGCGGTACGCCTTTGCCGGCATGGCTTACACCTACACCAATCCCGACATTCCTTCGCAGGTGAACGGTTTCGGCGGCCAAAGCTTTCTGCCCGATCACGTACTGACACTGACCGGCGGATTGCGGTTCTTCGACCAGAAGCTGACCGTTGGCGCACGCGGCTTCTTCGCCTCGGAGGCCTTCATCGGATTGGTCAACAATCCAACCAACCCCTATACGGACGGCTACACGCTGGTCGACCTGTTCTCCAGCTATAAGCTCGACAATGGCCTGGAGATCGGCGCGACGGTGACGAACCTGTTCGACGTGGCCTACACCCCGGCTACAAGCACGCCGCCGTCGTCGACCTGCGGCTCGTTCATCCCCGGGGTGTGCCCGCCGAGCCCGGACTCCGGCCGCGGCCGCACGTTCCTGCTGACGGCACGAGCCCAATTCTAAGCGAGGACCGGCTTTGGCATACGGACACGCAGTGTTACTGATCCAGGGTGGAGGAGATGGCGATGTATATAGCGATGAACCGGTTCAAGGTGCTCAAGGACTGCAGTGCCGACTTCGAGCAGGTCTGGCTCAGTCGCGAGAGCTACGTGCACGAGCTGCCCGGCTTCGTCGCCTTTCACCTGCTCAAGGGACCGGAGCGCGAAGACCACAACCTGTACGCTTCGCACACGGTCTGGCGCAGCTATGACGACTTCGTGGCCTGGACCAAATCGGAGGCTTTCCGCAAGGCGCATCAGCGCGCGGGCGACAACAAGCCGCTGACCCTCGGTCATCCGGAGTTCGAGGGCTTCCACGTCATTCAGGAGGTCACGTCGGACGGCACGATGCGGCGAGTGGCGGCTGAGTAGGGGGGAGTCGAGGTCCTCATGAGCGATACGAGCGTGGCCGGCACTTCACGCCCGCCGCTGGCAGAGCGGTTGGCAGCGAGCTCGGACGGAATCCTGGAGCAGATCGCGCGCGATTACGGCGTGAGCACCTTCGATGTGGTTCGCCAGTTGCCCGAGGAGCATCGAACGATCATTCCGGGCGAAAGGTTTGCCGACATCATGGCGTCGCTGACATCATGGGGTGAGGTCCTGCTGATCGTGCACACCGCGGACGTCGTGCTCGAATGCGCCGGCAAGATCCCGCCCGGAACGTTCGGGCGTGGCTACTTCAATCTTCACGGTGACAGCCCGATCGGAGGCCACTTCAGGGCGGATCGCTGCAAGCACATCGCCTTCGTGTCGCGCCCGTTCATGGGGCGGCCGTCGCGCTCGATCCAATTCTTCAATGCAGCGGGCGAAGCCATGTTCAAGGTCTTCGTCCGGCGGAACGAGCAGCGTGAGCTGATCGGCGATCAGGTCGAGATGTTCGACCGGCTGCGGGCCGAGCAGAGCGGTGGCGCCGCGACACACTGATCGACGGTGACGGGATCGACATGCAGCGGGAAACCGGACCGGGTGTAGCGCGCTTGGCGGCGGTTGTGCCCCGATCCATGGATCGGTTTGCCGCCCGTCTTGGCGCGCCGCCTGAGTTGCAGCCGACACCACCAGTTGCGGCCGGCGGCGATGCCGCGCACGCGCGTCACGACACCTCCCTCTGCATCGACCCCTTGGCGACAGCCAAGCCGTCGAAAGTGGCGGTGGACCCGCCGCCATCGCTGGAGAACGACCTGGCCGGCACGGGCGTCGCTTCTGGGCTTAGCCGGAGGCGCCAGATCCTGTTTGTGCTTTGGATCCTGGTGTCCGTGACGTTGCACGGACTGCCGGTCGCAGCGTTCGTCCTGTGGCCGAGCCGCGCCGCGGACTTCGGCGCGCTCGACACCGAGACCGAGGCAGTCAGCGTCGAGCTCGTCTCCAGCAATGTGCTGGAGGCGCTGGAGGCCCAGCCCACCGTCGATTCGGCTGCGCAGCAGGCCGTCGTCATGCTCGACGGCAATGCGCAGGAGGACAACACGCAGGCAACGCCCGAGGATACGGCCAAGCGCGAGGAGGTCGTAGAGACGACCGAGGAGATGAAGCCGGCGCCGAAGAAAGAGGAAGCGGCGCCCGACGAGCCGGCACCGATCAAGGTGGAGCGCGCGGACGCCGCGGCCGAGCAGTCGAACGGCGAGCGCGAGGATGCGCTCGCGGAACCAAAGCTGCAGGAGACGAAGGAGAAGCAGCAGGAAGAAAAGAAGGAGGAAAAGAGGGAGGCGGCGCAGGCGACGCAAAAAGGCGGGGTTACGGTCAGCGCCACCGAGGGCAGCAAGGCATCAAGTCCAAAGGTCTCGGCCAGCACCGGCGAAATGCGCACCTATGCAGCGGCGGTGCGTGCTCATGTGGCCGCCCACAAGCCGGCGGGAGGCAGCCGCCTCGGAACCGTGGTGATTTCCTTCGGCATCACGCATGATGGCCGGCTGAGCTTTGCCAAGGTCAACAGCTCGTCGGGCATCCAATCTCTGGACGAGCGGGCCCTGGCTGCCATTCGCCGCTCCGAACCCTTTCCCATGCCGCCGGCCGGCGCCACAGAGCGTCAGCTCACGTATTCCATCCCGATCTACTTCAAGTAGCCGGCTTCGCTTTACCGGCGGTCGCCGGCCGATACGTTGCGCTCGACGAACATCGAATAGCGCGACATGCCAAAGCAGAAGATCCAGAAGACGGCGCCGGCGAACACGTATCCGGTCATTGCCGTCGAAGGCGAGAACCATTTGGCGTCGGCCTGGTTCTGCTGGACGATACCGAGCAGGTCGAAGATGCCGATGATGAGGACGAGGCTGGTGTCCTTGAACAAGCCGATGAAGCTGTTGACGATGCCCGGAATGACAAGCTTGAGCGCCTGCGGGAGAATGATCAGTCCCGTTTTCTGCGCGTAGCTCAATCCCAGTGCGTCGGCTGCCTCGAACTGGCCGCGCGGAATCGCCTGCAGCCCGCCCCTGATCACCTCGGCGAGATAGGCAGCCGAGAACAGCGCCACCATGATCAGTGCGCGCAACAGCTTGTCGACGGTCCAGCCCGGCGGCAGGAAAAGCGGCAGCATCACCGACGCCATGAACAGGACGGTAATGAGCGGAACGCCGCGCACGAACTCGATGAAGCCGACGGAGACCCAGCGCACGATCGGCATCTTGGAGCGGCGCCCGAGCGCCAGCAGGATGCCGATTGGAAACGCACCCGCTATTCCGGAGCTCGCCACGACCAGGGTGACGAGAAGACCACCCCACAGATCGGTCGGCACATAAGGCAGGCCGAAGAAGCCGCCCGACAGCAGGATGAAGGCAAGCACCGGAAAGACGAAGATCATGTAGATCGAGTTCCAGAGCTTGCCCGGGATGCGCGGGATCAGCAGCGGAATGAGACCAGCCGCCGCCAGAGCGTAGGTGAGGTCGACACGCCAGCGATCGGGGCTCGGATAGCGTCCGTACATGAACTGGGAGAACTTGGCGGTGATGAACGGCCAGCAGGCGCCGGCGCCCTCCCATGAGCAGGCCGAGCCGTCGAGCCCCTCCCAGGTGGCGTTGACGAAGGCCCAGGAAATGACGCCTGCCACGACCTTCCACGTGATCCAAAGGCCGATCAGCGTCAAGATCGTGTTGGTCGTCGAGGCGAAGAGGTTCTGCCGCGCCCAGGCGATCGGCCCCGTGGTGGCAACGGGTGGGCGCATGGTGTCCTCGGCGATTGCCATGGCCTGCCCCTATCTCTCGACCAGCGCCATGCGCGCGTTGAACCAGTTCATCAACGCGGACGTCAGAAGGCTCAACGTCAGAAATACGCACATTGTCAACAGGATCACCTCGACCGCCTGACCGGTCTGGTTGAGGACGGTGCCAGTGAACACGCTGACGAAGTCTGGATAGCCGATCGCAACAGCGAGCGAGGAATTCTTCGTCAGGTTCAGGTATTGGCTCGTCAGCGGCGGAATGATGATCCGCATCGCCTGCGGGATGACGACCAGACGCAACATCTGTCCATTGGTGAGACCGATCGCGCGAGCGGCTTCTTTCTGACCCTTCGACACCCCCAGAATGCCGGCACGCACGATCTCGGCGATGAAGCTCGCGGTATAGATGGAAAGACCCAACAGCAGGGCCATGAACTCCGGCTGGACCACGATCCCGCCCTGGAAGTTGAAGCCCTTGAGCTCCGGGTACTCGAACCCGAGCGGCATGCCGGAGAGGAGATAGACCACGAGCGGCAGGCCAATGATCAACGCCAGCGTGGTCCACAGCACGGGAAAGCGCTGTCCCGTCGCGAGTTGTCGTCGTCGCGCCCAGAGGTAGACCGCGATCGAGCCGACGATGCCAATCGCAAGCGAGATGAGAACTGCGCCGAACCCTGGCTGGGCAACAGGATAGGGCAGGTAGAGGCCGCGAACGTTGAGAAACCCGCCGCCGGGCACAGCCAGGCTTTGGCGCGGCGAAGGAAGATGCTTGAGAACGGCGAAGTACCAGAACAGGAGCTGCAGCAGCAGCGGCACGTTACGGATCACCTCGACGTAGGCCGTAGCGAGCTTGGCAACCAGCCAGTTCGTCGAGAGCCGGGCGATGCCGATGACAAACCCGAGGATGGTGGCAAAAGTAATGCCGAGAGCAGCGACCAGCAGCGTGTTGAGCAGTCCGACCCAGAACGCCTGCCCGTAGGTCGACACGTTCGAATACGGAATGAGGGTCTGTGAGATGTCGAAGCCGGCAGTGCGATCCCAGAAGCCGAACCCGGAAGCGATGTTCTGCCTGCGCAGGTTGTCGGCGACGTTGCTGATGATCTCCCAGGCGAAGAAGATGAGTCCGACCATGAGGATGATCTGGTAGAGCGCCTGTCGGAACTCGGGCCGGTAAAGAAGGCTCGGCTTTGCCGCCTGACGCTGCCCATTGATGGTCGTAACAGCCATGCCAGCTTCCCGGGTTGCGTCGCAAAGTCTGTCAGAAGCGAATTAGCAAGAGTGCCGGCCCCTCGGGGCCGGCACTGGAGATGTGTCAGCGGATCGGCGGCGCGTACTGCAGGCCGCCTTTGCTCCACAGATTGTTGAGGCCGCGATCGATCTTGATGCGCGAGCCGGCGCCGACGTTGCGGTCGAACACTTCACCGTAGTTGCCCACGGCCTTGATGATCTGATAGCCCCAATCGTTGTTGAGCCCGATGCCCTTGCCGAACTCGCCCTCCTTGCCAAGGATGCGCCGCACGTCTGGGTTCGTGGAGTTCAGCATCTCGTCTACGTTCTTCTGCGTGATGCCGGCTTCCTCGGCATTCAGCATCAGGAAGTGCACCCACTTGACGATTGTGAACCACTGGCTGTCGCCCTGGCGCACGGACGGTCCCAGCGGCTCCTTGGAGATGATGTCGGGAAGCACCACGTGCTCGTCCGGCTTCTGCATCTGCAGGCGCTGGGCAAACAGGCCGGACTGGTCGGTGGTGTACACGTCGCAGCGGCCAGCTTGATATGCCTGCAGGATCTCATCGGCCTTCTCGAATACGACCGGCTTGTATTCGATGCGGTTCGTGCGGAAGAAGTCCGCCAGATTGAGCTCGGTGGTCGTGCCGGTCTGCACGCACACCGTCGCGCCGTTGAGCTCCTTGCCGCTCTTCACGCCGAGCGACTTCTTCACCATGAAGCCTTGGCCGTCGAAGTAGTTGACGCCCGTGAAGCTCAGGCCGAGCGAGCTGTCGCGCGCAATTGTCCACGTCGTGTTACGAACCAGCACATCGACCTCGCCCGACTGCAGCGCAGTGAACCGCTCCTTGGCTGTGGTGGGCACGTACTTGACCTTGCTGGCATCGCCCAGAACGGCGGCGGCGATCGCCTTGCAGTAGTCGACGTCGAGGCCGGTCCAGTTGCCCTTGTCATCCGGCGCGCCGAAACCCGCCAGTCCAACGTTCACGCCGCAGTTGAGAGAGCCCCTCTGCTTGACGGCATCGAGTGTTTTCGCCTGCGCGAAGGCCTGGGTGGCCAACCCGAGCCCCAGCCCGACTGCCAGTCCAACGCCTACCAATTTTCTCATCTTCGCCTCCGATCTAATAGAACCCCAGGTCCGCTCCGAAATCATACGCTCGCGGCACGCGCCCGACCCGACTAACGCGGCCTGCGCCGGTCTCTTCCTTCCGCTCCCTCCTCGGTGACCCATCCAAGCGACCATGCACTCGAGACGATAGCGCCTTGCACCGCTCCGTCGATCGCCGGCCGCGCTAGTGATTAAGGATCTGGGAAAGGAACAGCTTCGTACGTTCCTCGCGCGGATTGTTGAAGAATGTCTGCGGCGTGCCTTGCTCGACGATCTCGCCCCTGTCCATGAAGATGACGCGGTCGGCCACCGAGCGCGCGAAGCCCATCTCGTGCGTCACGCACAGCATGGTCATGCCGGACTTCGCGAGCTCGACCATCACGTCGAGCACCTCTTTGATCATCTCGGGATCGAGCGCGCTCGTCGGCTCGTCGAACAGCATGATGCGCGGGTTCATGCACAACGCACGCGCGATGGCGACACGCTGCTGCTGCCCGCCGGAGAGCTGACCCGGATACTTGTGCGCTTGCTCCGGGATCTTGACGCGCGCCAGGTATTGCATCGCCACCTTCTCGGCCTGGGCGCGCGGCATTTTCTTCACCCACACCGGTGCGAGACACAAATTGTCGAGGATCGTGAGGTGTGGGAACAGGTTGAAGCTCTGGAACACCATGCCGACCTCGGCACGGATCTTATCGATCTGGCGCACGTCGCTGGTGAGCTCGGTGCCGTCGACGATGATCTGACCCTGTTGATGCTCCTCGAGTCGATTGATGCAGCGGATCAGCGTCGACTTGCCCGAGCCCGAGGGCCCGCAAATGACGATCTTTTCGCCGGGCTCGACAACCAGATTGATGTCCTTGAGGACGTGGAACTCGCCGAACCACTTGTGTACGCCGATCATCTGGATCGCGGCCGGCGCACTCTGCTGACCAGCAATCGGTTGACCGGCGACAACTTGGACCATGACCCCTCCGCTTCACGCGCCGGCGGCAATGACGCTTTGCGCCTTATTCTGTCGCACCGGCTTGACAAATATGACGGAATGCCACGCACGACGCAATCGCGATGCTGCTGCAAACGGCATTCGACGAACTGATGAGGTGCTTCTCGGCGTGCGGTGTCGCTTCGCCTTGCGCGCACGCGTCGGACATTCGAGCGATCGCCCCTCGGCGGGCGCGCGGTTAGAAGGCGATCGGTCGAGGCCCCAAGTTGGCGCGACACCAAAAGATTAATATCAATCAACCGCTTGGCTCGTCTCGCTAAAAGGGATATTCTGCTTGCACTCGCCTGATTCGCGGATTGCCGGGAGTGCACCTCTCGGCTCGGTCAGCTGACACTCAATGCGTGGCCCGCGCATTCGTGTCGGCAGCGCGTGATTTTCACGGCGGCTTGTATCTGCGTACGGCGGCCTGTCCGCCAAATGGGCTTAGCGCCATCGAGACTTCCAGTGTCGGCCCGCATGCGGCCGGCTAATCGTATTCGTGCGCGGTAACGACGGCAGAAACGCAAATGACGGCCCAACACAACGAGGCTCCGACGGCTCACGCCGGTGAGGATGAGGATGCTGTCGGCGATCGCGCCGGCAGCGGACCCACCGCCGTCCGAAGCCGCGCCCCGCGGCGGCCCGAGCAGGCCCGGTTCCAGCCGCGCCCGCCGGCCGAGGTCGTGTATCTGCACAGGGCTCTAGAGCCGCAGCCGGCAAAAAGGGCTGAACGCACGATTCCATCCGAGGCACCGGCGCGCGACAGGCGGCGGCATGCGCGCGGATTTATTCCTTTGCTCTGGACGGCGGCTCTCGCGGCCGGCGCACTGATGCATGCCAGGGAGGTCGACCGGCGAGTAGCCCTGCAGGAGAGCGCACCGGCGCAAACCAAGTTGCAGCTGCTTCCTCGTGGCCAGATCAGGGCCGCTTGGCGCGACATCGGCGAGGAGCGGACCATGACCGAGGCCGCTCCTGTCGGCAAGTCCAACGCCGACACCACGACCCAAAAGCTCGCGACATCCCTCGAGCGGCAGGACCAGGTGGTTTCGAAGCCGGAGGGGGGCACATCCGAAAAGGCTGATAGCGAGGCATCCGGCGCCGAGGCCGGCGCTGATACAGCCGCCGACACAACCCAGCAGGAAGGTACCGCGGCCGCAGTGACTGCGCAGCCGGAGCCCGTGCTGAAGGAGCATACCGAGGTCACCGAACGCCCCGCCGAGGATGCCAAGGACCTGCAAACGCGAGCCTTTGGGAATGCCTCAGCGGAGGCAAAGCCCGAGCAAGGCGCGAGCCATGACGAGCTGCCGGCGACAAGTGCCAAACCGGACGAGCCCGATCAACGCGCGGCGACAACCACGTCTCGGAAACATAGCGCGGCTGCCCACGCGCGGCGCCGGACTGCACACCGCATCATGCGGCGCCGCGCCGCCCGCGCCATGGCGCTTCGTCGGTTCGCGAAGCCCTTCGACGCCGAGCGGTTCATGATCGAGCAGGTCTCGCGCAAGAAGCCCTGACGGCCTGCCGCGCTGGTCAGCGGCGCGCATCCTCGAGCAGCATCGCCGCGCCCTTCTCGGCGATCATCAGAGTCGGCGCATTGGTGTTGCCTGACGTAATGGTCGGCATGACCGAGGCATCGGCGATGCGCAGGCCGTCGATCCCGCGCACCCTGAGCCGATGGTCGACGACAGCCATGTCGTCCGAGCCCATCTTGCACGTCGAGACCGGGTGGAAGATCGTTGTCGCGATTTCGCCGGCAGCCTTGGCCAGCGCCTCGTCACCGTCGATGTCGGGGCCCGGCCGAAACTCCTCCGGCTTGTATTTTTGAAGCGCGGGCATCGAGACGATGCGCCGGGTCACACGAACGGCGTCCGCGGCGACCTGGCGGTCCTCCTCGGTGGATAGATAGTTCGGCTTGATCTCGGGATGCGCGGCCGGATCCGGCGAGGTGATCCGCACCGTGCCGCGGCTTGTCGGCCGCAGGTTGCACACGCTGGCGGTGAAGGCGGGAAACGGATCGAGAGGGTCTCCGAACTTGGGCAGCGTCAGCGGCTGCACATGGTATTGCAGGTTCGGCGTCTCGCGGTTCGGATCGGACTTGGTGAAGGCGCCGAGCTGCGAGGGTGCCATGGTCATCGGCCCGCGCCGCCGCAGCGCGTACTCGAGCGCGAAGCCGGTGCGCCGCACGAAACTCTGGTAGCGTTCGTTCATGGTCTTGACGCCCTGCACCTTGTAGGCGCAGCGGATCTGCAGATGGTCCTGCAGGTTCTCGCCAACGCCGGGCAGCTCGTGCACGACGGTCAGTCCGTGCCGCTGCAGCAGCGCGCCGGGGCCTATCCCTGAGAGCTGGAGAATCTGCGGCGAGCCGATCGAGCCGGCCGCAAGGATCACCTCGCGTCGCACCGCAAAATCGCGCGCCATGCCGCGCTGCCGCACGCTCACGCCCGTTACCCGCCTCCCTTCGAGCTTCAGGCGCTCGACTGTCGCATGCGTCTCCACGACGAGGTTCTTGCGGTCGAGCACGGGGCGCAGAAAGCCTTTGGAGGTGTTCCAGCGCACGCCGGATCGCTGGTTGACGTGAAAATAGCCGCAGCCCTCGTTGTTCCCGCGATTGAAGTCGTCGACCTTGGGAATACCGGCCTCAGCGGCCGCCTCGCGGAAAGCATCGAGGATCTCCCAGCGGATGCGCGCCAGCTCGATGCGCCACTCTCCGCCGCGCGCGTGCAGATCGTCGAACGCATCGGGCTGCAGGGCCCACTGGTCCTCATGCTTCTTGAAATACGGCAGCACGTCGTCCCAGGCCCATCCGGGGCAGCCCATCTGCCGCCACAGATCGTAGTCGCGCGCCTGGCCACGCATGTAGATCATGCCGTTGATGGACGAGCAGCCGCCAAGCACCTTGCCGCGCGGATAATTGAGGCTGCGGCCGTTGAGGCCCGGCTCCTCGGCCGTCTTGAAGCACCAGTCGGCGCGCGGGTTGCCCATCAAGTAGAGGTAGCCGACCGGAATGTGGATCCAGTGGTAGTTGTCCCTGCCGCCGGCCTCCAGCAGCAGGACGCGTGCCGCGCGGTCTGCCGACAGGCGATTGGCGAGCAGGCATCCGGCCGTGCCGGCGCCGACGATGACATAATCGTAGGTATCGTTTGTGTCTGGCATGTCTCGACCCGCCGACGCGTGCCCCCCCTTCTATCTCTTGCCGATAGCCTAACGCAGATGCCGAAGCGGCTGAATGCCGGATCGGTGTATCTAGGCCGAGAGGCGCCGGCCAAGGCAAACGATCTCGGCTCCGTTCCACAGCAGCGACCGCAACCGGCGAAATCCGTTCCTCGCATAGAAAGGGCCGTTGCGCGAGTGCGCGCCGGTGACGACGTGGACGCCCGGCGCGCCGGCTTTCGCCGCGTGCGCGCAGAACGCCTCGATCAGCAAGGCCCCAATGCCGCGATTGCGCCAGCTCGCAGCGACGTTAATATGCAGATGGGCGGGATAGTTGTGGGTGAGATCGGCGATCTCGGCGAAGTAGGCGATGTCCGCAAATAGCCGCTGCCGCGAAGGGTCCACCAAGCATCCGGCAAGATAGCCTGCGATGCGGCCCCGCGGATCGATGGCGAGGAAGAAATTTTCCCTGTAATGCTCCAGGTACCTCCCCAGCCAGCGCTCGCGAAACGCCCCTTTTGCTGCTGATGAGGCAAAGCTCTGGGTCTGGCTGGCGGCGAAGAAAATTGTGTCCACCGCGGAGAGGTCCGCCCGCTTGCCCATCTCCCGCTCGAGTGCGCTGAGCGCGATCACGCGGGGTTGATGCACTTCTCCTGGGCTAGATGCACTATCGCCCATGGTTCCAGCCTCCCCAGCGGGCACTGCGTCGAGCGTGTTTTCGGTATCGCCCCGACGGATTTCCGCAGTATAGCGGACAGGGCGCGCCAGTGCTTCGGCGTCCGGCATCGGGGACGGGGATGGCCATCTACGACTGCTTCACGTTCTTCAACGAGCTCGACATCCTGGAGCTGCGGCTCGAGGAGCTCGATGCATGCGTCGACTACTTTGTTATCGGCGAGGCCACCCGCACCTTCAGCAACGAGCCCAAGCCGCTCCATTTCGCCGAGAACAGAAACCGCTTCGCCCGCTTCCTGCCGAAGATCATCCATGTCGTCATCGACGATCTGCCGGCCGAAGGGGATGCATGGGACCGGGAAGCGTTCCAGCGCGACGCCCTCGTGCGCGGGCTCGGCACGGCCAAACCGGATGACATCATTCTGATCTCCGACGTGGATGAGATCCCCTTCCCCTCGCATATCGCCCGGCTGACGCCGGAGGCGATGCGGGGCCGCGCATGGTTCATCGAGTGCGACTACTACACCTACAAGCTCAATCTGGCGATTGAGAACAAGTGGGTCGGTCTGTGCGCGATCCGGGCTATTCAGAAAAAGCATCTTCCGGGCATGCAGCAGTTCCGCGGCTTTCGCGCCCGCCAAAGCCGCCGCCTGCCGATGCCGGTCAATCAGGCCATCAACGTGGCCAAGAACGTGTTTCGCGTCGGCAGCCCGCTGAGCCATGTGCTCGTGGAGCACGGCGGCTGGCATTTCACGTTCGTCAACACGCCTGAGAAGATCCGCTACAAGATCGCCTCCTATGCGCATCAGGAGCGGAATACGCCGGAGTTCAACAACCTGGCGAATATCCAGCGCCTGATTGCCGAAAAGCGCAGCGTGTGCGGGCGCCGCCTGCGCCGCGTTGGCATCGAGCTGATGCCGCGAACGGTGCAAGAGAATCTCGAGCGGTGGCGCCACCTTCTCGATGACGGCGCTGCCACTGAAGCTGCCCCGCCGGCCGCCGCCGAATAGCGCGCCCCAGCAGTCCTCTCCTCCACCCTGCCCACTCCCTGCTCGCCTCCTCTATGCCATTCGATGCCACGCTCGGCCTCCTCATCCTGGGCGCACTGCTCGGCGGCTTCGTCTCCGGGCTAGCCGGCTTCGGCGGCGGGCCGGTCGTGCTTGTGCTTTGGCTGCTGGTGATTGAGCCGAAAACGGCGGTTCCCCTGCTGATGGTGTCTGCCGTCGCGCATCAGCTCATGACCTTGCACCTCGTGTGGAGGTCGATCAGCGGCAAGCGCCTGTGGCCCATGGTGATGGGCGGCGTCATCGGCATCCCGATCGGTGCGGCGATGCTCGATGTTCTGAGCCCCGCTGTTGTGCGGGCCGTCACCGGCCTCTTTCTCGTCTTCTACACGCTGGTTCGGCTGACCTTCATCAGGGAGCTCACCATCCATGTGGAGAGCCGCATACCGGACGCGGCGGCCGGACTGGCTGCCGGTCTCATGAGCGGACTTGCCGGATTGCCGGGCCCGATCTCGACGCTCTGGTGCGGTCTCAGAGGCTGGGCCAAGAACGATCAGCGAGCCGTGTTCCAGCCATTCAACTTCATCATGGTTCTGGTGAGCATCGTACTTTTCGTGAGCAAGGGCTTCGTCACCGCCAACATCCTCCACTACGCGTTGTGGTGCGCCCCGGGCCTCATGGTGGGGGTAGCGTTCGGCACGCCGCTCTATCTGCGCCTCAACGATCGGCAGTTTCAGACGGTGGTCCTGTTGCTGATGCTTCTGATGGGCGTCGTTCTGGTCGCCGTGAATTTCCGCTGAGCCGGCTCGCCACGCGCTACGGACGTTCGCAGATGCAAAACGATCCGCAGGCCCTTGCATCGGCTGCGTCAAAAGCCGAAGCTTCGACTATATGCCACTGATATAACTGACATATCTATCAATCCATGCATGCTATGCATATCGGAGCTGCACGGCTGCAATGAAGTTTGCATTGCAATGTGGCATGCCATATGCCACATACGTGAGCGAAGGGATGCACGAACATCCCAGCCTCAGAGATGAGAGTCATGAGCACCCATTCTGCGAATGCGACGGCGAGCCTGCTGCAGGACGCCCGGCCGAGCCTTGCTGAGACGCTATTCGGCAAGATCCGGCGAGTCTGGAGCGCCCTGGTCGAGGGCAAAGCGGCGGCCGACCATTACGAGTCCCTGGTCGCGCGAGGCATGACGCCCGGCCAGGCTGCACAGGCGGTTTTCAGCAAGCACTTCGGCAAGCGCTGAGCCCTGCCCCACAGTTCCTCCCTGACTTGAGGCACACGCGTGGCCTCGATAGCGCGCCGGTTCACCCTGACGCGCTTTTTTTTATGAAGACCGGCGATCTCGCCGGTCCTCTGATCGGATCCGAAATCTAGTACCAGCCGCGGCAGGCTCTCCACCGGCGATACCAGTACCAGCTGCCGGTCACATAATAACGGTGCCGTAGCCACCCACAGCCGCCATAGCCGTAGCCGTAGTTATAGGCGCCCCATCCGAGGAACGGCAGCGCGCCATAGAGGAAGAACCGGCCGTGGTGGCGGCGGTGTCCCCACCCTCGACCCCATCCTCCTCCGCCCCAGCGCCTGAAGCCGCGGTGCCCCCAGGAGCCACCGCGAAACGCGTGACCGCGAAAGCCGTGACCGCGGAAGGCATGACCGCGAAAGCCGTGACCGCGGAAGGCATGACCGCGAAAACCATGACCACGAAAGCCGTGAAAGCCGCGACCGCCATGAAATCCGCGGCGTACCTGTATCACCGCGCTGCTATTGGCTGGCGCGGCTGCCTTGAGTCCGACCGGAGCCGCCTGCGTCATCGTCCCCGAAAACGCAAAAAGGCCGCCAGCGACTACGCCAGCAGCCAGAGAACTTCGCAGCATGGGCTGACCTCCATTCTACCGGATGAGTGAGCGAGCCCCAGCGCTTTCAAAAACATGGTCGCTGGTTCTATTGCCGACAAGTGCCGGCCGAGCGTGGATTTGCGCTGCTTTGAGGGAATCGCCGCGACGGATGCATTTTTGCCACGGCGCCCCTGGGCTGGTCAGTAGGCGCAGTCGCGATAGCGACGCCACCAGTAGCTGCTGCCGGTGTAAACGGCTCTGCGGTAGAGCCACGCGCAGCTGTAGTCGTCGTCGTAGTAGTATCCGTCGTAGCCGTAGCCGTCGTAACCGAGGCCGGATCCGATAAAGACTCCTACGCGGCCATTACGATGGTGGCGTCCATCGCGAAAACCGAAATGTCTCCCGCCTCGGCCAACGTCGCCGCGGCCGAAGCTTCCTCCTCGACCACCGCCCATCGACATACCGTGGCCTCTCCCGCCGCCGCCCATGGAGTGGCCGCCTCCACCACCACCGCCACCCATAAAGTGCCCGCCTCCCCCGCGGCCTCCACCGCCACCGCCGTGGCCCCCACCACCGCCTCCGCCACCGCCTTGGCGTGCGACTTGGACAAGGTCCGACGACGCGTCGCCAAGCGGCGGCGGACCAAAGCTTGCCGCTTGCGAGGCGGCGGACGCCCCGCCGAGCAGCAAAGCTGCCAACGGCGCGGCCAACGCGTACGGGCGCAACATCATATTGGCGTCTCCATTTTCGAACTCTCTCTGGCAACGCCGTACCGGCCCGCAAGTTGCGCAGCGCGACGACGACATTTCTTGCGCAGTGCAACCGCGGCAGATGAGGCTTGCCAGGCGCCGGCAGTTCGGGTCTTCTCCGCCCCGCACGGTTCGCCAACACCCCGCCTCATGCTCGCCTCGCGCAAACACTCACAGCTCATGATCGTCGATGTGCAGCAGAAGCTTGCTCCGCACGTCGACCGGCACATCGCGATCGTCGAGAACTGCCAGCGCCTGATCCGCTATGCGCTCCGCCTTGGTGTTCCCGTAACGATCACCGAGCACTATCCCGAAGGCTTGGGGCACACGGTTGCCACGCTCAGAGCGGCTGCCGGCAACGAGGCCAGCACCCTGGAGAAGATCACATTCTCCTGCCTCAACGATCACGCGATCGCCGCAAGACTGCGGGAGCAGCGCGCACGCGACCGCACCCAAGTGGTGGTCGCGGGCATGGAGGCGCACGTCTGCGTCGGCCAGACCGTGCTCGATCTCCTCGATAACGAGTTCGAGGTGTTCGTGGTTGCCGATGCCGTAGGTTCCCGATCACCCGACGTCTGCCGGCTCGCGCTCGAGCGCATGGCGCGCAAGGGCGCTCATATCGTCTCGCACGAGATGGTTGCTTTCGAATGGCTCGGTCGAGGCGACACGGCCGAGTTCAAAGACCTGATCGGGGTGATAAAGTAGCCCCAACCGGACGCACCCTCCCAGAGGCAACAACCATGCAAGATCGCACACCCGCCAGAAAGAGCACCTCGGCCTTTGCCTGGGACGACCCGTTCCTGCTCGACGACCAGCTATCGCAGGACGAGAAGATGATCAGGGATACGGCGCGCGCCTATGCCCAGGAGAAGCTGCTGCCGCGCGTCGTTGAAGCCTACATGGAGGAGAAGACCGACCGGGCCATCTTCAACGAGATGGGCGCGCTGGGCCTGCTCGGCGTCACGATTCCCGAAAAGTACGGCTGCGCCGGCGCCAACTATGTCTCTTATGGCCTCGTCGCGCGCGAGATCGAGCGAGTCGACAGCGGCTATCGCTCCATGAATAGCGTGCAGTCCTCGCTCGTCATGTATCCCATCAACGCCTACGGCTCGGAGGCGCAGCGCGAGAAGTACCTGCCGAAACTCGGCTCGGGAGAGTGGGTCGGCTGCTTCGGCCTTACCGAGCCCGACGCCGGCTCCGACCCCGGCAGCATGAAAACCAGGGCCGAGAAGGTTTCCGACGGCTACCGGCTGACCGGCACCAAGATGTGGATCTCGAATGCGCCGATCGCCGACGTGTTCGTCGTGTGGGCCAAGTCGGCCGCGCATGACAACGAGATCCGGGGCTTCATCCTCGAGAAAGGCATGAAGGGGCTGTCGGCCCCCAAGATCGGCGGCAAGCTCTCGCTGCGCTGCTCGATTACCGGCGAGATCGTCATGGACGGCGTGGTCGTGCCGGAAAGCGCGCTGCTGCCCAACGTGTCGGGGCTGAAGGGCCCGTTCGGCTGCCTCAACCGCGCCCGCTACGGCATCGCCTGGGGCGCCATGGGCGCGGCGGAGGACTGCTGGCAGCGTGCGCGCGCCTACACGCTCGAGCGCAAGCAGTTCGGCAGGCCGCTGGCCGCCACTCAGCTCGTGCAAAAGAAGCTCGCCGACATGCAGACCGAGATCGCGCTGGGCCTGCAAGGCGCGCTGCGCGTCGGCCGGCTGTTCGACGAGGGCAAGATGGCGCCGGAGATGATCTCGATCGTCAAGCGCAACAACTGCGGCAAGGCCCTCGACATCGCCAGGACGGCGCGCGACATGCACGGAGGCAACGGCATCCAGATCGAGTACCACGTGATGCGGCACGCCGCGAACCTGGAGACGGTCAACACCTACGAGGGCACGCACGATGTGCACGCGCTCATCCTGGGACGGGCGCAGACGGGATTGCAGGCTTTCTTCTGATTACCGGAGCGGGAGCCCGGGTGGTGGATCCGAGGGGAATCGAACCCCTCAGCAGCCCCACGTCGCTCTCATGCAAGCGATAACCTACTTTTCATAATTGTAGGCTATCACCTACATTGCGCAATTGCTGGCGATCGCCTACAATGCGCGAATGTAAGCAATCGCCTGCATGAAGAGTTCAACCGTGTTCATCCGCCGGCCCAGCGATCTCGGTGCTATGGTGCGCGCCGCCCGAAAGGCGCGCGCGCTCAATCAGCAGGATCTTGCCGATCGACTCGGCGTCTCACGCTGGTGGGTCAACGAGTTCGAGCGCGGAAAGTCGACAGCCCGCCTCGACATAGTCCTCCGCGCGCTCAACGAGCTCGACATAACCTTGAGCGCGAGCCTCGGCGAAGGAACGCCACGGCGCGGCCCTGCCGAAGCCGCGTCCGGTGATGTCATCGACATCGACGAGATCGCGCAGACGGGACTGACGACTCCTAGGCCGGCCCCTGCACCCCGCAAGAGGCGGCGTCGATGAGCAGGGAATTGCGCGTTCTTATCGACGGCAAAGAAATCGGAACCGTTGTCCAGGACGCCCGCGGGAAGTTCCGCTTCACTTACGATGAAGACTATCGTCGAAAGAAGACCGCCATCCCCCTGTCCCTTTCGATGCCGCTTACCGCAGCTCAGCATGACGACAAGGCCATCCGGCCTTACATGTGGGGCCTGCTGCCGGACAACGACGACACGCTCACGAGCTGGGGAAGGCGCTTCGGCGTCAATCCGCGCAACCCCTTCGCCCTGCTCAGCGCGGTCGGCGAGGATCTGCAGGGCGCGATCCAGATGGTGCCTTCGGATAAGCTCGACGAGCTTCAGAAGCGCGAGGGCGTCACACTGCTCACGCCCGACATCCTAGCCGAGCGATTCGCCGATCTCATCCGTGATCCGGGCGCCATCCAGTTTGCTCGCGGCGGCGGCGGACAGTTCAGCCTTGCGGGCGCACAGCGCAAGAAGGCTCTCTATCTCGTCAACGGCAAGTGGTACGAGCCGCGAGGGCGAACTCCTTCTACGCACATCCTCAAACCTCCCATCCCGGGCTTCGCCGGTCAGGTCGAGAACGAGATGTTCTGCACCAGGCTCGCCCCAAGGGTCGAACTACCGGCTCCCAAATGCTGGACGGAGAGGTTCGGAGACATACCCGTCGTGGTGATTGAACGCTACGACCGGCGGCGCCTCTCTGGCCGAAAACTCCTGCCGATTGACGCACCGGGCGGGGAGGTCCACCGGGTCCATCAGGAGGACTGCTGCCAGGCCCTCCAGGTAGACCCCCGAGAGAAATATCAAAGAGATGGCGGGCCTGGCATCAGAGCCATCATGGACCTCCTTTCGGGTTCTGGACGCCCAAGCGAGGATCGCGATCGCTTCATGCGAGCATGCGCCTTCAATTTCGTCATCAAGGGCACGGACGCGCATGGCAAAAACTATGGGCTGCTGCTCAGCAGCGCGGGCCGCTTCCGCCTTGCGCCGCTCTACGACCTCATCAGCTGGCTCCCCTACTCCACCGATCCCCGCCAGGATCGCATGGCCATGTCCGTTGATGGCTACTATCCGTTCGACCACATCCTTCCCCGGCACTGGGAAGATGAAGCCCGCAAATCCGGCTATGACCCAGATCGCGCTACAGCCCATGTTCGTGATCTCATTGCACGTCTGCCAGGGGAGAGCCGCAGTCTGATTGCGCTGTGCAAGAAGGAAGGAACGCACACTGCTGCGCTCACAAAGCTCGCGAACCTAATTGCCGAACGCTGCGCCGACCTCGCGAAGACATACGGAGCTGAGGAGATAGGAGCGGACCAGATCCAATTGCCTGGCATCTAGCGCTTGGCGGCAGCTGCGGTTCGCTTCCACCGGCACAGTTCAGCCGCACTCCGACTTGGCAATGACGGTGTAAGAAATTGATTTATTTGGTGGAGCCGAGGGGAATCGAACCCCTGACCTCTTGAATGCCATTCAAGCGCTCTCCCAACTGAGCTACGGCCCCGACCGATTGGGAAGTCTGCGAGGGGCGAGCCCTCCAGCGCCGCTTAACTAGTTCGCCCTCGTCATACACGCAAGCAATTCTTGCGCCCGAGCCGGGTCGTGCACACGAACCCCGGCGAAGTAGGGCTCAGGGCTCCTCGCCTTCCTCGCTCACAGGGCCGCCGATGATGCCGGAGACGTCCCCGCCATCCTCCTCCTCTTCCTCGAGGAAGGTCTCATCGTCGTCGGTAGCGATGGCGTCATCCGCGTCGCCGGCGTCGACCAAGGCATCATCGCCCGCAACCTCCGGCACATCCCCCGGCACAACCGCCTCGACGAACTCCGGCTTGGCCGCGCCCCTGCGCGCGGGCCGCTCCTCACCCGCAGCCGCCGCCATGGCGACCGGCGAGACGGCAAGCTCGTAGACCGAGCCGCAGATCGGGCATGAGATGGGGTCGCGGTTCAGATCATAGAAGCGGGCGCCGCACGATGCGTTCTGGCACGTCCTTTTGATTCCACGATCGGCCTTCTTGGACATGGCTGATCCTCGTAGGGTCGGATTGGATTTTGCCGTGCTCTTGCCACGGTGCACCGCCGGCTGTCAAAAGCAATTCGGGGCCTCGGCCGGCCCGAGTTGACAGCCGCCAGCGCGCGGCTCTATGGCACTCGAACAAGTCGCTCCCCAGCACTGTGAGCAAGGCACCCGCCTCTTGCCCGACGCCAAGCCATCCCGCCCATTACAAGCGCTAAGAGCGGGCCCGCTCTCGGGACGGGTCAGCGTCCCGGGCGACAAGTCCATCTCCCATCGGGCCCTCATCTTCGGCGCCCTGGCGTCCGGGCGGACCCGGATCACCGGCCTGCTCGAGGCGGAGGACGTGATCAACACGGCCCACGCCGTTGCGGCCTTGGGGTCTCCGGCGCGGAAGGTCGGGGACGCCTGGGAGGTGCTCGGCCGGGGAATAGGCGGCCTCAGCCAGCCATCCAGCGATCTCGACTTCGGCAATTCCGGTACCGGCTCGCGCCTGATGATGGGGGTCATCGCCGGCCATGACGTGCGCGTGCGAATGACCGGGGACGCCTCGCTGTCGCGCCGGCCGATGCGGCGCGTGCTCACGCCCCTGAGGCAGATGGGCCTCGAGGTCGAGGAGGACCGCGAGACGCTGCCGCTGACGCTGCGCGGCACGTCCAGCCTGATCCCGATCGAGTACGCGACGCCGGTACCCAGCGCCCAGGTCAAGTCGGCCGTGTTGCTCGCCGGATTGTGCGCCGCCGGCGAGACGACCGTGATTGAACGAGAGGCCACGCGCGACCACACCGAGCGCATGCTGCGGCACTTCGGCGGCGAGGTTGCAATCAGCAATCGTGACGGGGCCCGCGCGATTACGGTCAAAGGCGATGCGGAGCTCGAGGGACGCAACGTGCAGGTGCCGGGCGACCCGAGCTCGGCGGCATTTCTGACGGCGGCGGCGCTCGTGGTGCCGGGCTCGGAAATCATCATCGAGGGCGTGCTCGTCAATGAGACCCGCACCGGCTTTTACACGACGCTGCGGGAGATGGGGGCCGATCTGGCCTTCCTCAATCACCATGAGGACGCAGGCGAGCCGGTCGCAGATATTCGCGTTCGACATTCCCGGCTGCAGGGCGTGCGCGTACCGCCGGAGCGGGCGCCGAGCATGATCGATGAATATCCCGTGCTTGCCGCGCTCGCGGCGCATGTGGATGGCGAGACCCGCATGGAGGGCCTGGCCGAGCTCAAGGTCAAGGAGAGCGATCGGCTGGCTGCAACCGCCGCCGGCCTCCTCGCCAACGGCGTCGGCGCCAAGGTCGAGGGTGATACGCTCATCGTCTCGGGCGGGCGCAGCGTGCCGGGCGGCGGCATCGTGGCGACACACATGGACCATCGCATTGCCATGGCTTTCCTGATCATGGGTCTCGGCTCCGACCGCCCGGTGACAGTCGATGACGTGACGTACGTGTCAACGAGCTTTCCCGAATTCCGCGGCTTGATGGAGCAGCTTGGGGCGCAGTTCGCGACACCCGAGCTTCAGGTCCGATGATCATCGCCATCGATGGGCCGGCCGCCTCCGGCAAGGGCACGCTCGCCAAGCGCATCGCAGCACACTTCGGTCTGGCATGCCTCGACACCGGCCTTCTCTATCGCGCAGTGGCGCGCGACGTCTTGGCCCGCAAGGGCTCGCTCGAGGACGCGGAGATGGCAGCGGCCGTGGCCCTGGCACTCGATCCGGCCACATTGTCGGATCCGGCGCTTCGCCTGCCCGGGGTGGGGGATGCGGCCTCGGTCGTTGCCAGGATTCCGGCGGTGCGGGCCGCTCTTCTGGACTATCAGCGCCAGTTTGCGCGCCAGAAGCCGGGGGCAGTCCTCGATGGACGCGATATTGGCACCATCGTCTGTCCCGAGGCCGACGTTAAGATCTTCGTAACCGCGGACGTGAATGTGCGGGCACGGCGGCGCTACGAGGAGGAATTGGCCCGTGGCGAACCGGTCAGCTATGAGGCCGTGCTCGACGTGATCAAGCAGCGCGATGCCCGCGATTCCGGCCGCGCCGATGCTCCGATGCGGCCGGCAGACGATGCAATCTTGCTCGATACCAGTAATTTGGATATAGAAGCCGCATTCAACGCCGCCGTCGGACTGATCAAGAGGAAGATCGGCCAATAGGGCGTGCCGCAACGGTGCGTCCAATTCTTGTTTGGCGGGCAACGGCCTTCCGCTGGCGGCGTTGGCAGCGAACACCTCGAAATCGGGCGTGGCGGACCGGAATGCAACGTCGTAGCCGAGCGGCTATGGCGCGCTCACGGTTCGAGCCACGGCAAGCCGTGTCCAGCCGCAAGCTGGCAGCCGGACCGACCGAACAGACCCTCAAGGAGCACTGATGACATCGACGACCGTCCAATCCAAAGACCTCAACCCCACGCGCGACGATTTTGTGGCCCTGCTCAACGAAAGCTTCTCCGGCGACAGCCCGTTCGAGGGAAGCGTCGTCAAGGGCAAGATCACGGCGATCGAGAAGGATCTCGCCGTCATCGACGTTGGCCTGAAGATGGAGGGCCGCGTCCCCCTGAGGGAGTTTGGAGTTGGCGGCAAGCCTGCCGACCTCAAGGTCGGCGACGAGGTCGAGGTCTATCTGGAGCGCATGGAGAATGCGCTGGGAGAGGCGGTGCTGAGCCGCGACAAGGCGCGCCGCGAGGAGAGCTGGACGCGGCTCGAGCAGAAATTCAACGCCAATGAGAAGGTCGAGGGCGTCATCTTCAACAAGGTGAAGGGCGGCTTCACGGTCGACCTCGATGGCGCGGTGGCCTTCCTGCCGGGCTCGCAGGTCGATATCCGCCCCGTGCGCGATATCGGGCCGCTCATGAACACGCCGCAGCCCTTCCAGATCCTCAAGATGGACCGCAGGCGCGGCAACATCGTCGTGTCGCGGCGCTCGGTGCTGGAGGAGACGCGCGCCGAGCAGCGTTCAGAGATCGTGTCGCGGCTCGCCGAAGGCCAGGTCATCGACGGCGTCGTCAAGAACATCACCGACTACGGCGCGTTCATCGACCTGGGCGGCATCGACGGCCTGCTGCATGTCACCGACATGGCGTGGCGGCGCGTCAATCACCCGAGCGACGTGGTCAATGTCGGCGACACGGTGAAGGTGCAGATCATCCGCATCAACCCGGAGACGCAGCGCATCAGCCTCGGCATGAAGCAGCTGCAGGCCGACCCGTGGGCCGGCATCGAGGCCAAGTACCCGGTCGGCGCGCGCTTCAGCGGCACGGTCACCAACATCGCCGACTACGGTGCGTTCGTGGAGCTCGAGCCTGGCGTGGAGGGTCTGATCCACGTCTCGGAGATGAGCTGGACGAAGAAGAACATTCACCCCGGCAAGATCGTCTCCACGAGCCAGCAGGTCGAGGTGCAGATTCTCGAGGTGGATCCGCAGAAGCGGCGCATCTCGCTCGGCCTGAAGCAGACCCAGGACAACCCGTGGGATGCCTTCCTGGCGGCGCATCCCAAGGGCTCGGTCGTCGAAGGGCCGGTGCGCAATATCACCGAGTTCGGCCTGTTCATCGGGCTCGATGGCGGCGTGGACGGCATGGTGCACCTGTCCGACCTCGATTGGAACCGCTCGGGCGACGAGGCCATCAAGGACTACAAGAAGGGCGACGTGGTCAAAGCTGTCGTCCTCGACGTCGACAGCCAGAAGGAGCGCATCTCGCTCGGCATCAAGCAGGCCGCCGGCGATCCTCTGGAGACGATCGGCAAGTTCAAGAAGGGCGATGCCGTCACGTGCGAGGTCATTGGCGTGGAAGCCAATGGCATCCAGGTTCGCCTGGCGGACAGCGACATCACCACGTACATCAAGCGGTCCGATCTGTCGCGCGACAGGTCCGAGCAGAGGCCCGAGCGCTTCAATGTCGGCGACAAGGTCGACGCCGCGATCATCAGCCTCGACAAGAACAGCCGTCGCGTGTCGGTGTCGATCAAGGCGCTCGAGATCGCCGAGGAGAAGCAGGCCGTGGCGCAGTACGGCTCATCCGACTCGGGCGCTTCGCTGGGCGACATCTTCAAAGCCGCCCTCAAGAAGCGCGAGAGCAGTGAGGAAGCAGGCAAGGAATGACATTGGGCCCCTTCTCCTCGCGTTGCAGTGGCGAGAAGGGGCTCGAGCGTTGCGCCTCGCAAGCCCGAATGACGGGCTCATCTCCTTATAGTCGCGGGTAACCTCCATGAGCCTCGAGACCGAAGCCGTACTCGATCGTCGGCGGCTTAGGCGCCATCTGTCGTTTTGGCGCGTCGCCGCGGTGCTTGCCATGGCGCTGGCGCTCGCCGCGCTGGTCTACAAAGGGATCGGCGTGCGCGGCTTCGAGCGCAAGCAGATCGCGCGTGTCAGTCTCGAGGGGATCATCACGGAGAACCGCGATCAGCTCAAACTTCTGAAGCGGCTCGCCAAGACCAACTCCGTGGAAGCCGTCATCGTGTTCGTGAACAGTCCCGGCGGTACGACGACCGGTGGCGAGGCGCTGTATCAGGCAATTCGCGACCTTGCGGCCAAGAAGCCCGTTGTCGCCCAGTTCGGCACTGTGGCGACATCGGCGGCCTACATCGCTGGCCTGGCCACAGACCAGATCGTGGCCCGCGGCAACTCGATCACGGGCTCGGTCGGCGTGATCTTCCAGTGGGCCGAAGTGTCCGAGCTTCTGAACAAGCTCGGCGTCAAAATGAACGAGATCAAGAGCGGGCCCCTCAAGGCCAATCCATCGCCGTTCCAGCCGATCGACGAAGCCGGCAAGGCCACGGCCCAGCAGATGGTCGCCGACTCCATGCGCTGGTTCGTCGGGCTCGTCGCCTCTCGCCGCGGCATCGACACCAGCACGGTGCCGGGACTGGAGCAGGGCCGCGTCTATTCCGGCCGCGAGGCGCTGGAATACAAGCTCATCGACCAGATCGGGGGCGAGGCGGAGGTCCAGAAATGGCTCGAGGAGAAGCGTGGCGTACCCAAGCAGCTGCAAATCGTCGATTGGAAGCCTGAGCGGGAGGACGATTGGGGCATCCTCGGCCTGATGGGCCGTGCCCTGGTCCGGCTCGTGGGCTTGCAGGTCCCCGGCTTCCTTACTCTTGCAAGCAACGACGCGCGCCTTGGACTGCTGCGGCTTGACGGACTTGTCTCGGTTTGGCAGCCTGCAGAAAATTAAGAAATTACAAGGAGATTGGGCTGGAAGGCTGACCAATGATCAAGTCGGAGCTGATTCAGAAGATCGCTGCCGCGAATCCACATCTTTATCATCGCGATATCGAGCGCATCGTGAACGTCATTTTCGACGAGATCGTCGAGGCGCTGGCGCGCGGCGATCGCGTCGAGCTGCGGGGCTTCGGCGCTTTTACCGTCAAGCACCGTCCGCCCCGGCAGGGGCGCAATCCGCGCACCGGTGCGGCCGTCGCGGTCAACGAGAAATTCGTGCCCTTCTTCAAGACGGGCAAGGAGCTGCGCGAGCGGCTCAACAAGTCGAAGCCACAGCATTGAGTGCCGTGGCTTCCATGGCGTGAGGCAGAAGAGTGCTGCGTCGCATACTTTGGATGTTGGTCGGCTTCCCGGTCGGCGCGATTCTGATTGCGCTGGCCGTCGCCAATCGCCACCCCGTGCGGCTGGTGCTGGATCCGTTCCGTCCCGAGGCGCCGGTGATATCGCTCGTGGCGCCGTTTTACGCCTATCTTCTGGTGGCGCTGATCGTTGGCGTGGTGCTCGGCGGCACCGCCACATGGCTCACTCAGGCCAAATGGCGACGCACGGCGCGCTCGCGCGCGCTGGAGGCGGCGCGATGGCAAAGCGAAGCCGATCGACTTGCTCGCGCGCGGGAGCAGGAGCGGAACCAGCCGGAGACCAAGGCTCTGGCCCTCGCCGCCCAGCGCTGAGCCCGCAAAGCACTACCACGGCAAAAAGCCTTGACTTGGGGCGGCTTCCTGCCGTTGGACATGCAGGCGTGGCAATCCGTACAGAGCCCGCACGCAGCCGCGCCCTTGGCGATCAAGCGGACCGATGATGACGAAAGTGAAAATCTGCGGGCTCAAGACCCGACCGGCGCTTGACGCAGCTCTTGCTGGCCGCGCGGATTTTGTCGGGTTCAACTTCTATCCACCCAGCCCGCGCAGCGTGTCGCTGTCAATCGCGCGCGACCTCGTTCAGGCCGCGGGCGGGCGAGCCCGAAGTGTCGCGGTTCTGGTCGATCCCGATCAGGATCTGGTGGACCGCGTTGTCGCGGAAGTTGCGCCCGATCTCATTCAGCTCCACGGCAGCGAGTCGGTCGAGCGGGCGCGCGATATTGCCCAGAGGGTCGGTCGTCCGATCATCAAGGCCGTTGCCGTGCAGACGGCAGCCGACGTGCAGTCGGGCGTGGCGTACAAGGACGTCGCCGAGCTCGTCCTGTTCGATGCCAAGGCCCCACCCTCGCTTGCCGGCGCTCTTCCTGGCGGCAATGGCCTGGCCTTCGACTGGCGCCTGCTCCAGGGTGTCGGCGACAAAATCGATTTCATTCTTTCAGGGGGCCTCACGCCGGACAACGTCGCCGAGGCCATCAGCCTCACCCGGCCGTTCGCCGTTGATGTCTCGTCCGGCGTGGAAACGGCACCGGGCGAGAAGTCGCCGGACCTGATCCGCCGTTTCCTTGCAGCAGCCAAGGCGGCACAGGCCGCAGCGTGAAGCATCTATCGGATCGGACGTAGAGACCACTATGGCAACCGCATCCACGAACCAAGCCGGCACCAGCGGCGGCGCACCGAACAGCTTTCGCACCGGACCCAACGAGCAGGGGTTTTTCGGCCTCTTTGGCGGCCGTTTCGTTGCCGAGACGCTGATGCCGCTCATCCTCGACCTGGAGAAAGCCTACAACGAGGCGAAGGCCGATCCCGCCTTCCAGGCCGAGCTCAGCCACCTCAATACGCACTACGCCGGCAGGCCGAGCCCGCTCTATTACGCGGAACGTCTGACCCAGCACCTCGGCGGGGCCAAGATCTACTTCAAGCGCGACGAGCTCAATCACACTGGCAGCCACAAGATCAACAACTGCCTCGGACAGATCCTGCTCGCCCGCCGCATGGGCAAGCGGCGCATCATTGCCGAGACGGGTGCCGGCCAGCACGGCGTCGCGGTGGCCACGGTGTGCGCACGCTACGGCATGCCGTGCGAGATCTACATGGGCAAGACCGACGTCGAGCGGCAGAAGCCGAACGTGTTCCGCATGGGCCTGCTGGGCGCCAAGGTCAATCCGGTGACGTCGGGCGCCGGCACGCTCAAGGATGCCATGAACGAGGCGCTGCGCGACTGGGTCACCCATGTGCGCGACACTTATTACATCATCGGGACGGCGGCCGGGCCCCATCCCTACCCTGCCATGGTGCGCGACTTCCAGTGCGTCATCGGCAACGAGGTGCGCGAGCAGATGATGGCCGCGGAGGGCCGTCTGCCCGACACGCTGGTTGCCTGCATCGGCGGAGGCTCCAACGCCATCGGCCTGTTCCACCCGTTCCTCGACGAGAAGAGTGTCAAGATCTACGGCGTGGAAGCGGCCGGCCACGGCCTCGATGTGCCGAACGGACACGCCGCCTCCATGAATGGCGGCAGGCCTGGCGTTCTGCACGGCAACCGGACATACCTGCTGCAGGACGAGGAGGGCCAGATCCTGGAAGGCCACTCGATCTCGGCCGGCCTCGATTATCCGGGTGTCGGCCCCGAGCACTCCTGGCTCAAGGACTCGGGCCGCGTGACCTACGCGTCGGCGACCGACAAGGAGGCGCTCGAAGCCTTCCAGCTCTGCACGCGGCTCGAGGGCATCATCCCCGCGCTCGAGCCGGCCCACGCGCTGGCGTGGGTCCGCAAGCTTGCGCCAACCCTCCCGAAGAACGACCTGCTGGTGATGAACATGTGCGGCCGCGGCGACAAGGACGTGTTTGCGGTGGCTGCGCACCTCGGCATGAAGATGTGATGACGGCTCGCGGGGAAGCATCCTTCATGACCAAGGAATCACGCATCGATCGCCGCTTCGCCGACCTGAAGCGACAGGGCCGGGCGGGGCTCGTCACGTTCATCACTGCGGGCGATCCCGACTATGAGACCTCGAAGGAGATTTTGCTCGGGCTGCCCGCGGCGGGTGCCGACATCATCGAGCTCGGCATGCCGTTCTCCGACCCGATGGCGGATGGGCCTGCCGTCCAGGCCTCGTCGCAGCGCGCCCTAAAGGGCGGACACACCATGCAGCGGACGTTTGACCTGGTGCGCGAATTCCGCGCTCGGGACTCCGAAACGCCCATTGTCCTCTTCGGCTACTACAATCCCATCTATGTCCATCCGCGCGAGCGCTTCCTCGACCGTGCGGTCGCAGCGGGCGCGGACGGCCTCCTCGTCGTCGATGTGCCGCCTGAGGCCGACGACGAGCTCTGCTTGCCGGCCCTGCAGCGCGGCCTCAACTTCATCCGCCTGGCGACGCC
>JBLNBZ010000146.1:0-14825 GCA_050260355.1 Bacteroidota bacterium
GATGACCGGGGACTGGCGGCCGGCAGTCCGTTCGTAGAGCGTGGGGCGGCAGGCGCCGCATCCCCGTCTCTTACAGGTCACGGCCCCTGCCGCTCCGCCCCACGTGGGCGGGGAAGACGAACGACGACGTAACCCCTCGGGTCCAAGGGACCGCGAGGATGGGCGCGCTGCGCGCGTCTACTCGGCCGCCTCCTTGGCGAGGAAGCCGCCGGACTGGCGCGCCCACAGCTCGGCATAAAGGCCGCCGCGCTGCAGCAGCTCGCCGTGACTGCCCTGCTCGACGATGCGGCCCTGGTCCATGATGACCAGCCGGTCCATGGCGGCGATGGTCGACAGCCGGTGCGCAATGGCAATCACCGTCTTGCCTTGCATCAGGTTGTAGAGCTGCTCCTGGATGGCCGCCTCCACCTCGGAGTCGAGCGCGCTCGTGGCCTCGTCGAGCACCAGGATCGGCGCATTCTTGAGCAGCACGCGCGCGATGGCGACGCGCTGGCGCTGTCCGCCGGACAGCTTCACGCCGCGCTCGCCGACATGGGCCCGATAGCTCCTGCGACCCTTCATGTCCTGAAGCCCCACGATGAAGTCGTGTGCCTGCGCCTTCCTGGCTGCGGCGATGGCACCTGCCTCACCCGCGTCGGGGCGCCCGTAGAGCACGTTGTCGAGCACCGAGCGATGCATCAGCGAGGTGTCCTGCGTGACAAGCCCGATCTGCGCGCGCAGGCTGTCCTGCGTCACGTGCGCGATGTCCTGCCCATCGATCAGGATGCGGCCGCTCTCCACGTCGTAGAAGCGCAAGAGCAGGTTGACGAGCGTCGACTTGCCAGCGCCCGAGCGCCCCACCAGCCCGACCTTCTCGCCCGGCTTGATGTGCAGCGTCACATCGTGGATGACGCCGCCGCGCCGTCCCTCTCCCGTGTCGAGCTGCTGGCCGTAATGGAAGCTCACGTGCTCGAAGCGGATGTCGCCTCGCAGCACCTGCAACGCAGCGCTGCCCGGCTTGTCGACCACGTCGTTGGGCCGGCTGATGGTCTCCATGCCCTCCTGCACGACGCCGAGGTTCTCGAAGATGCCGGCCACCACCCAGAGGATCCATCCCGACATGGCGACGATGCGCATGACGAGCCCCGTCACCACGGCGATGGCGCCGATGCTGACCATGCTCTGGCTCCACAGCCAGATGGCGAGCCCGCTGGCGCCCGCGATCAGCAGGCCGTTGAGCGAGTAGAGCACCAGCTCCATCGCCGTCTGCACGCGCAGCGACGCCTGCCACTTGCTCATCTGCTCGGTGAGCGCAGCGCGCGCGTAGGCGTCCTCGCGCTCGGCGTGCGCGAACAGCTTGACGGTCAGGATGTTGGTGTAGGTGTCGACGATGCGGCCGACCAGCATCGAGCGCGCTTCCGAGGACTCCCACGAGCGCTGCTTGATCATCGGCACGAACGCGAACAGAACGACGATGTAGGCCACGAGCCAGATCACCAGCGGCCCGAGCAGCCAGGCATCGACGCTGAGGAAGATCACCGCCGCGCCGACCCACTGCACGCCGGCGTACCAGATCGAGTCGATCACCTGCACCACCGACTCGCGCAGGGACGAGGAGGCCTGCATCACCTTGTTGGCGACGCGGCCGGCAAAGTCGTTCTGGAAGAAGCCGAGGCTCTGGCGCAGCACATAGCGGTGCGTCAGCCAGCGCACGCGCACGGTCACCGGGGCGGCGATCATCTGGTTCTTGATGAGGTCGTGCACCGTCGAGACCAGCGGACGCGCGATGACGGCCACGAACCCCATCCACAGCAATTCCCTGCTGTGATCGGCAAAAAAGCGCTCCGGCGTCTCGGCAGCCTTCATCAGGTCGACGAGCTGGCCGATGAACGCCATCAGCGCCACCTCGATGACGGAGCCGAGAAAGCCGGCCACCAGCAGGGCTGCGAATGCCGGCCAGACCGGCTTGATAAAGTACAGGTAGTAGGCCAGCAGCGTATCGGGCGGCCTGGCCGGCGGGTCCTCCGGGAAGGCGGCGATCCGCGTCTCAAACCAGCGAAACATCGTCAAGTCCTCGAATTTTGGCCGCCGATCCTCGTTGCCTCATCCGCGAGGCAGAAGATCGCACGCCGGTGGCCGGCGGTGCAGCAGGAACAATCGTCTAGGGTGCGGGCCTCGACCGGATGACAAAATCGGCGGCCGACGCGAGGGCGCGGTTGACCGTCAGCGGTCGATGGCTTTGATCTCGATCATGGCGGCGGCCCCGCGAGCTGCTATATGCGTCCAGCGTGGCGCCTCCTAGCACAGGGGCTCGGAAGACGCCAGCCCGGGTACTGCCGAGAAACCATGTCACGATGATGACCGAAGTCCTCCTCGACGATCAAAAGGCACGCGCAAAGGCGTGGTTCGAAGCTCTGCGCGACGATATCTGCGCCGCGCTCGAGCGTGTCGAGGATGATCTGCGCACATCGAGCGGCGCTCCGGCCGGCCGCTTCGCGCGCACGCCATGGCAGCGCACGGATCACACCGGAGCCCCCGGCGGCGGCGGCATCATGAGCCTCATGCACGGCCGCGTGTTTGAGAAGGTGGGCGTGCACACGTCGACCGTGCACGGCGAGTTCGCGCCCGAGTTCCGTCAGCAGATCCCCGGCGCGGACGCCGATCCTCGTTTCTGGGCGTCCGGCATCTCGTTCATCGCCCATCCCGTGAACCCGCACGTGCCCACGGCGCACATGAACACGCGCCTCGTCGTCACGTCGAAGTGGTGGTTCGGCGGCGGGGCCGACCTGACGCCCATGCTCGACCGGCGCCGCACGCAGGAGGACGCCGATACGGCGAGCTTCCATTCCGCCATGCGCGCAGCGTGCGAGCCGCACGCCGTTGCCGACTACCAGCGCTACAGGACCTGGTGCGACGAGTACTTCCATCTGCCGCACCGCAAGGAGATGCGCGGCGTGGGCGGCATCTTCTATGACTATCTGACGCCTGCCAAAGAGGCCGGCGGCTGGGACGCGGGCTTTGCCTTCACGCAGGACGTCGGCCGCGCCTTCCTGCAGGTCTATCCGGAGCTGGTCAGGCGCAACTTCGCATCGCCCTGGTCCGATGCGGAGCGAGAGGAGCAACTGGTGCGCCGCGGACGCTACGTCGAGTTCAACCTGCTCTATGACCGCGGCACCGTGTTCGGCCTGAAGACCGGCGGCAACGTCGACGCCATCCTGTCGAGCCTGCCGCCGCTCGTGCGCTGGCCGTGATGGCTGGCGCGGCATTTTGCTGCGCTCTGCTGCCCGTCGTGTTGCGCTGACGCCAGCGGAAATCCTTCGCACAGGTCAGTCGATATCCGTCACGTCCAGCCGTTATCCCTAAGGCTGTCTCAGCAATCCTCCTGACGGAACGCGCTCCGCCCTCGCGCGTTCGAGTGCAGTCCAAGGCATACGCGCAACTAACCCATCTTGGAGGCGCAATCATGCGACGCCTGCTGCTGACGACGGCGACTGCAATGGCGGCCACGCTCGGTGGCGTGAGTGCCGGCTCCACTCAGCCCGGCTACCCCGACCCCTATGCGTCTGCATATGTCGACTATGGGTACAGGTATTACGTTCCGCCGGCTCCGCCTCCGGCCTATCGCGAATATCGCTATAGCGAATACCGCGCCGGCCCTGTCGCGCCGGGGTACTACTATGCTCCTCCCAGAGCTTATGGCTACGTGGCTCCCAGAGCCTATGGGTACGTGGCTTCCAGAACCTATGGGTACGTGACGACCTATTCCGGCTATGGCTATCGGCCCGACTATCCGCCCGGAGGCTGCGGCCTCTATCGCTTCTGGCGCGACGGGCGCTGCTTTGATGCCCGCTGGGGCTGGTAGACGCATCGCGAAAGTGGCCATCGGCGCTCCGCACGGGTCCTCGAGGCCGCCTGCGCTCTGCGCCGCTGCCTTCCCGCTCCTACCAGCGCTGCTGCCAGGCCTCCGGCACGAACGCAAATCCGTCTCCGCGCCGGGCGATGTAACCGAAGCCGGGGAAATGCAGGTGCATGCCCGTGACCAGCAGCCGGTCGCTCGCGGCCATGTCGAGGATGCGCCTGCGCGAGGCGGCGGCGGACACAGGGTCGGTATCGAAGTCGATGGTCACGTCCGGCCGCGCGATCTGGACCTCGGGAATGTGCACCGTGTCTCCCCAAATCAGCAGCTGGTCCGCCCCGGACGACACCAGGAAGCCGCAGTGGCCGGGCGTGTGACCATGCGCCGGGATCGCAGTGATGCCCGGCGCCACCTCGCCCTGGCGGAACGTGCGCATGCGCCCGCGATATGGCGCCATCTGCTCGCGCGCCTGCTGGAAGAACAGGCGCTTCTGCCGCTCCGTGCCGCGCGCCATGGCCGCATCGTCGTCCCAGTGGCGCGGCTCGTTCTCGTGCACGACGAGCTCGGCATTGGGATAGTTCGGGCGTCCGGTGGTCATGTCGGTCAGGCCCGCGGAATGATCCGGATGCATGTGCGTGAGCAGGACCGTGTCGATGCTCGCAGGATCGATGCCGGCGATGGCGAGATTGCGCAGCAGATGCCCCGCTGTGTCGCCCAGATAGTTGCCGGACCCGGTCTCGACCAGGATCGTGCGCGTGGCCGACCGGATCACGAAAGCATTGACCGATATCAGCACGCCGGGACGGAAGGCTTCGACCAGCAGCCGCTGCGCCTCCTCGACCGTGACCGACCGCAGAAGCTCGAGCGAGCGCTCGAGCGTGCCGTCGCTCAGCGCGGTCACGACGAGATCGCCGATGCGGCGGTGATAGACGGGCGGGATTTGCTGCTGCGGAAGCGTTGGCATCGACGGTCCTCTCCTGATCTGCGGGGCCTGCCGGTGGCGACTCGCCCCGCAGTCGCAACACGAGCCACGGCCTACGCTAACTACGCCGCTGCTGCCATAAATCAAGGTGTAAGGATCAACAGCGAGCTGAGAGGGGGCATCCGATCAGCCGCCGGCGCCCGCTCCATCGATGATGAGCACGACCTCGCGCGTTCGCGGCTCCACGATGACGATCTTGTGGTCGACGACCACGAAGCGGAGCCCTCGCAGCTTCTGCACGCGGCGCAAGACGATTGGCGGAAAGTTGTAGAGCTCGACGCCCTTCGGCACCGCTGCCCCGAGCGCCAGGCCGATGCTGACTGGCGCCGGCGGGAAGTCCGGAGAGATGCTGCCGCGCACGAGCGCGATCTGCTCGGGGGTGAGATCCAGCGCCAGCACCGGCCGCGACCCGCCGCCTCCATAGAACGGGATGGGCCCTGCATCGAGCATGTCGACGATCTCGTAGGACGCAGGATCGACGATATAGGGCGTGTCGTCGATCACGACGTAACGATAGGCGGCGTAGGCCGGAATGAGAGCAATGATGGCCGGCGAGAACCGGTGAAGCCGGACACGCCGCGGAATTCGCGATCCGATGCGGTGCGCGAAGCGCGGCTTGACGAGCCGTCCGCGGCGCAGGTCGAGGTTCTTGCGAAGCTCGGCGCGCTGTGCGTCGGTGAGCCCTGCCCTTGTGGCACGGGCCGCCTGCTGGCGGCTCTGCACGAGCGTCCCGGGCGCGGTGGTGGGTCCGCGTCGGCGCGCCGCCTGCGCCCGGTTGAGCGCTCGACCGCCACCCGCCTGCACGGGTGGGGGCGGACGTGCGCGCTGCCGTCTCGACGTCACACCTTGGTTGAGCTGCGGCCCTCGCCGCAGTTGTCCCTGCGGGATGGATCGGCGTGTGATGGTGGCACCGCGCCGCGCGGCGGCTCGAGGCGTGGTCGTGATGCGCGGGCCCACCGTTCGCGGCGCGAGCCGCGGCAGGCGCTGCATCTGCGGCAGGCGTTGGTATTGCGGGATGCGCTGAAATTGCGGCGCGCGCTGGAGCTGCGGCGGAGCCCGCGGTACTTGCACGCCCCGTGGCACCGGCCGAGCCTGAAACTGAAGAGCGCGCTGGTCGCGGCCAACCTGGCCCGCGGCAGAGCCGGCCATGCTCAGGGCCAGCAGCCCCGAGAGCCCAGCGATGGCAACGGATCGCATAGTTCCTCCTGGTCTGGCGATCACAACGCCCCTAGCTGAACGCGGTTCCGGCTGCGTCAGTCCGCCATGCCTTTTTTCGACGAAAGTGTAGACACTCGTGAAGACGCTCCAGTCGTCTCAAAGCAACCGCCCGGCTCCCATCTGGTGCATAAATCCGTCGCACAACATGGCCCTTTGCACGTGTCCAAAGCTCGCAGCATGCCAGCCGCGCCCTTGATTTCGACCGCGCGGTCCAGCAAAGTGTGGACACTAGAATTATGAAAGCGCCCAATCAGGAGGAAGCGCCACATGAGCTCGAGAATTGCGCTGCAGGCGGGGCTCGCTTCGCTGGCAGCGATTTCCATGGTGATGCCGGCATCGGCGGAGGAGCCGCACCACGGCGGCACCCTGGTGTTTGCGATCGCGGCAGAGCCGCCCACATACGACTGTCACGGCACGCAGACCTTCGCGGTGCTGCAGCGGGTTGCTCCCCATTACTCCACGCTGCTGCGCTTCGAGCCCGGAAAGTATCCGAATGTGATCCCGGACGTGGCAGAGAGCTGGAGCGCATCACCCGACAACATGACGTTCACGTTCAAGCTGCGGCCGAACGTCAAGTTCCACGACGGCACCACTCTGACGTCCGAGGATGTGAAGGCGACCTACGAGCACATCGGCAATCCTCCCAAGGGCGTCGTCTCGAATCGCAAGGACTCGCTCGCCAAGATCGCCTCCATCGAGACGCCTGATCCGCTGACGGTCGTCTTCAAGATGAAGGAGATCGATGCGTCCATCGTCAACGGCGCCTTCGCCTCGCCGTGGAACTGCATCTACAGCGCCGCGCGCCTGAAGCAGGATCCGAACTTCCCGGTCAAGAACGTGATGGGCACGGGGCCCTTCAAGTTCGTCGAGCACGTCGCCGGATCGCACTGGGTCGGCGAGCGCTTCAAGGACTACTTCCGCAAGGATCGCCCGTATCTGGACGGCTTCCGCGCCGTCACGACATCGGCCGTCGCCAGCCAGAATGCCCTGAGCGGCAGACAGGTCCTCGCGGAGTTCCGGGGCTTCTCGCCGAGCGAGCGCGATCGCATCGTCAGCAATCTCGGCAAGGACGCCAATGTGCAGGAGTCGCCGTGGCTGCTGCACATGGACATCAGCTTCAATCCTGCGCGCAAGCCGCTCAATGACGTACGCGTGCGGCGCGCGCTTTCGCTGGCGATCGATCGCTGGGGCGGCGCGGAGGCGCTCGGCAAGATCTCGGTCCTGCGCCACGTCGGCGGCGTCATGCTGCCGGGCGGCGAATGGGCCGCGTCGAATGCCGAGCTCGAGAAATACCCGGGCTTCGGCAGGGACATGGCCGCCAATCGCGCCGAGGCCAAGCGGCTGCTGAAGGAAGCCGGCGCCGAGAATCTGACGCTGACGCTGTCCAACCGCAACATCGCACCCTATCCGACGATCGGCGTGTTCATCATCGACCAGTGGCGCCAGATCGGAGTGAAGGTGGAGCATCAGCCGCTCGAGACCGCGGCCTGGTTCAACACCATGTCTCAGCAGTCGTTCGATGCCATCGTCGACTCCTACACGGACTACAGCGACGATCCGACAACGGGGCTCGTGAAATTCCTGTCGGCGGACCGCTGGACGACGGCGTCGAACAAGTTCGACGACACCAAGCTCAACGAGCTCTACCTGGCCCAGGCGCGGACCACCGATCCGGTGGAGCGCAAGAAGCTTATTCGCGAGTTCGAGAGGATCACGCTCGAGGAAGCCTATACGATCCCGATGTTCTGGTGGCACCGCATCGTCGTCACCAACCAGCGGGTCAAGGGCTGGACCATGTCGCCGAGCCACATGATCTATCAGTCGCTCGAGGATGTCTGGCTCGCGCCTGAAGGCTGAGGCGAGCCCCGTGCGCCGGAGCGCCGCCGCCGGCCGGTGGCGCTCCTGTCACGCGCTGAGCAGCAGCCACAGACCGGCTGCCAGCAGCGCCAGCGTCCACACACGGTCGACGTTGAGCCATGCGTAGCGCAGGACCTCGACGCCGACCCACTCGTAGACCGTGACCGCGACCGCGCCGGTCACCACCAGCGCCGCCAGCGTGTGCACGGCAACACCGGCGAATGCGGCTGCTGCCGCAGGCAGCGTGCCAGGCGGCGCGCCGGCGGGAAGACACAGCGGCATCAGCATCGGCCACAGCATCAGCCCCGCACCATGCGCGGTGGCCATCAGGAATGACCACGCCGCAAGGCCGACCATAGCCGTTTGCATGCCGGTGCGGACGCGATGCCGATGGCCGTAGCGCCATTGATAAAGCGCCCACGCGATCAGCGCGATGCCGCCGCCGGCCCGCAGCAGCCGAAGGTCCAGGACCACGCCGAGCCCAATCAGCACCGCGGCCGCAGCGGCAACGGCAAGCGCGTGCCCGAGCGCTATGGGAATGAGCGAGAGCCAGACCGCACGCCGGCTGCGGCGATGCAAGCCCAGCGCGACGGCGAACAGCCAGCCCATCGCCGGATTGAGGCCATGGAAGGCACCCAGCGCCGCCAGCGCCAGCCATGGCCACGGCCCCTCGGTCATTGTGCTGGCTGCTCCTCCCTCCACGGCGCCATCTCAGCCGGCAGCGTGGGCGGTGCTGGCGATGGCGACGATGCGGGCACCGTCTTGCGAGCCCGCCGCCGGCTCAGGGATAGCAATAGGAGTCGGATGAGCAGTCACCACCTTCGAGCCGAACCTGGTGGGGGCGATGCGACTTCGGCCATCTCACGAAGAATTTCGGATCGAAGGCGATGCCGCCGGCAGGCGCCGCATCGAGCTTCACCATCCAGCCCTCGATGCCCTCCGGATAGAACTGCGGATCAATCGCACCGTAGAGCGAGTTCGTGAAGTAGACGCGCCGGCCGTCCCTGCTGATCTCGACCATCTGCGGGCCGCCGCTGAGCGCGCCCGTCCCCGAGGGATGCTCGGCGCGCGAGACGATGCCGCCGATGCGCACCTTGCCGGTGAGCTTCGGGTTGAACGGATCGGACACGTCGTACTGCTGCAGGTCGCCGGTGCCCCAGCAGGCGACATAGAGGAACCTGTCGTCCATCGACAGGTCGATATCGGTGACGAGTGGGGGCACGGCCTTGAAGCCCTTCAGCAGCGGCGGCAGCAGATCAGGGTCGGCGGGCTCCGCCGGGATCTCGATCACCTTTTTGACCGCCCATTGGTCGCCGTCGCGGTACCACGTCCAGATCGAGGAGGACAGGTTCTCCAGGCTGAGGACACAGTTGACGAAGCCATAGGCCTTGGTCGGGTCGTGCGCCGGCCTCAGCTCGAACACGAGCTGATATTTGTCGCCGAAGTCGATCGTCTGCAGGTGCTTGCGCTTGTGCAGGTCCCAGAAGTGCAGGCGCCGCCCGTACTTGGCACCGAGCAGAACCTCGGGAATGAGCCCGTTCTCGAACGTGTCGGGCGTGCCCCACTCGCTGGTGACCAGCGTGTCATGACCGAGATGCCACCAGGCATCGTAGGCAAGATGCTGCGACCCGCGATCCACCTCCCATTGTCCGCGCACGTCGAAGCTTTCGGCATCCATCAGGAAGATGCCGCCGGGTCCCTTGCCTTCGCGGTTGCCGAGCGCTGCCACGTAGATGCCCTCCGGCCCGCAATGCACGGTGTGCGGCCGCGAGTAGCCCGCGCGCTCGGCCACCTCCTCCGGCTCGATGACCTTAACGATCTGCGGATTCCTGGGATCAGGTTTGGTGTCGAGAATGTGGATGCGCGATGAGCGCAACCCAGGTACCACGAGAAAGCGCCGCTCCATGTGCGGATGCGGTGCATTCGGACACAGGCACGAGGAGCAGGCGTTCCAGCCGAAATGATGCAGCTCGTCGCCGACGTTCGGCATCGGCGTGGTGCCGAGGATGGTGGAATAGGTGGCCGAGCTCGGATCGACGTCGACCACGGCAATGCCGTCGGGTTGCCGGCGATCGGGATCGAAGGCGGCAACGTAGGCCAGGTTCTCGGGTGCGGCCTTCATCGCCATGCGCGGCGAAGGATAGAAGCTTGGGTCGGGAATCCATGTAGCCATGGCGGTCTCTCGCTTCAGTTGAGACGGAAAAACAGCTGAATGTCTGAAGACCATCGCCGGGTCGGCCACTGCGTCGACGCAACGGCGCACGTGACTGCGGGGGCCCTTCCTCCTGAGGATGCCCGCGCCAGCACGTGGGCCAGACTAGCCCGCCTATGGTGAGTTGTGAATGGGAGCCTCGCCGATAAGGCGTCCTCGCTGCAGTGCGCCAAAAGAAGTGACTGCGTTGCGGCCGCCCCTCCTCAAAAAAGGCACGGTCGCACACCACACTCCCGAGGTCCGGCCCACAAAGGCTCCCGCGGAAGGGTGCAGTGCCGACATCGCGAGCATCTGCACATTTTGCGGGCCGCCGGTTGAAGATGCGCCAGACGGCGCCTAACTAAACTGTAATGTATCGAAGGGGCTGGGTGGAACAAGAGGAGGGATTCGGTCGTTTCGTTGCGTTGATCCGAGGTCAAGGAGTCACTGCCATGAGAGAACTGTATGCGCAGGGCGATTTGCTCATCGAGCGGGTGAGCGACACGGCGGAAAGGGGGCCGGCCGAGGAAGCCTCCATCGTTCTGGCCGAAGGCGAATTGACCGGCCACAGCCACACAGTGTACGGGCGCATCGCCCTGTTTCGCGATGATGGCCTCGCGCGCGACATTCCCCGCGGCCTTTATATCGGGCACTTGACCGTCGACAGCCCGTCGGCCCGGGTCTCACATCAAGAGCATGCCGCCATAGAGCTTCCGAAAGGGACCTATCGGGTTCGCCGCCAGCGCGAGCTCGACCCGGAGGAAGCCCGCATTGTCGCGGATTGAGCTGATACGGCTGTCGCCCGAGCAGGCGGAGCGTCTGGCTGATTACCGGGGCCGTTGGGAGCGGGTTCGCATGAGCACGGCTCCTGCGGACCGGCAAGCTGCCGCTGCCGCGGTGGAGACTGCGTATCGCGTCGCGGGCCTTGCTCCCCCGGGCAGGATCGAGTGGTGCGATGGCCCGATTGAGCTCGCGCGGTCGTGCGCGGAGACCGGCGCTGCCGTCGCGGGCGACAATGTGAAAGCGACCGTGGTCGATGAGGTGCTGCGCGAGGCGGCCTATGCGATCGACCACGCGCTCGGCCGAGATGTGCGCAGCCAGATCTCCTCGGCATTCCGCTCCCGCCCCCCAAATCCCGTCAGCGTCGCGGTTGCGACCGCGGTCACAATGAGCGATCCCCTGCAGCGGGAGCATCGCTTCGCGCCGCTGCGCCAGCTGGTGCATCGGCTGCGGGGCCGCACGCTGCCGCGCTGGATGCAGACCAGCTTCCGCGATAGCAGCTTCAGCCAGCATGACGCGCCGCCGCTTGGCATCTTCGAGTACCTGCGCGAGGTCTGCGGGCTGCATCGGCAGACAGAGAAGGTGATGAGCCTGTGCAGGCTCGCGTCCAACATCGGGTGGATCATCCCGCATCGGCGCGTGTGCTGGATCGTCGACCGGCACAGCGTGCTCGCGACCGATGACCGGGGCCGACTGCACAACGCCAAGGGCCCCGCGCTGAAATTCGGCGATGGGTGGGCGTACTACGCTTGGAAGGGCGTCCGGGTGCCGTCCTGGATGATCGAGCGGTCTCAGGAGATCACGGCCAGCCGCATCGACCGCGAGCGCGACCCTGTCGTGCGCCGCTGCATGATCGAGATCATGACGCCGGAGCGCTACATCTATGAGGGCAACGCCATGCGCGTCTCCGAGGACGAGACCGGCGTGCTGTGGAGCAAGGTCTGGACGAGCTGGGACGCATGGGCCGCCGTCGAGGTGATCAACGGCACGCCGGAGCCCGACGGCACGCACAGGCGCTATTACCTGCAGGTGCCGCCAACAGTGCGCACCGCGCGCCAGGCGGTGGCATGGACCTACGGGTTGACCGAGCTCGAGTATCGCTCGCTCAAGCAGCGCACCTGAGCGGCGAAGCCGTCAGGGTCCTTGATCTTCTCCCGCGACCAATGCTTCGATGGCGCCCATGGCCAAGCAGGGACAGATACGCGCCGGCATCGGCGGCTGGACGTTCGAGCCGTGGCGCGGGGTCTTCTATCCCGATAAGCTGCCGCAGGCCAAGGAGCTCGAATATGCGAGCCGGCACCTGCCGACGATCGAGATCAACGGCACGTTCTACCGCACGCAGACGCCGGCGACATTCGCCAAATGGGCGCGCGAGACGCCCGAGGGCTTCGTCTTCTCGGTGAAGGGCCCGCGCTACGCGACCAACCGGCGCGTGCTGGCCGAAGCCGGCGACTCCATCAAGCACTTCATCGATTCAGGCGTCCTGGAGCTCGGCGACCGGCTCGGGCCCCTGCTGTGGCAGTTCGCACCGACCAAGAAATTCGATGAGGCCGACTTCGGCGCGTTCCTGGAGCTGCTGCCGGTCAAGATCGGCAGCACATCGGTCCGCCACGTCGTCGAGGTGCGCCACGATTCCTTTTGCACGCCGGCGTTCGTGGCGCTGCTGCGGCGGTTCGCGATCCCCGTCGTGTTCGCCGAGCACGAAAGCTATCCGGCGATTGCCGACGTGACCGGCGACTTCGTCTATGCGCGTCTGCAGAAGGGCGACGACAACATCGAGACCGCGTATCCGCCCAAGGCGCTCGATGCGTGGGTCAAGCGCGCCCGCGCCTGGGCGGAGGGCGGCGCGCCGAAGGACCTGCCTATCGTCGATGCCGAGCATGGCGCGCCCGCCAAGCCGCGCGACGTGTTCCTCTACGTGATCCACGAGGGCAAGGTGCGCGCCCCGGCCGGCGCGATGGCGCTGATGCAGCGGCTGGGTGACGTGGGCCCGGCGCGTTCCGCGCGAGCGAGCAAGTAGTCTCGAGTCACGGCAGCGGCTTCAGCCAACCTGGCGCTGCCGCTCGCCGGCGCACCTCACCGGGCCGCCGCGCGCCGCTCCCTCGCCACCTCATCGAAAATGCCGATGAAGTCGAGCGATCCCTGTTTTTTCAGGTTGGCCTCCATGCGCTCGTCGAGTGCGGCCAGCAGCTCGGCCGACGTTCGCTCGCGCACGATGGTGTTGCGGTAGTAGCCGGTGCGGCTGAAGAAGTTGGCCGTCGGCACATCGCGTGCCACAGGCTCCATCATGTCGAGGCCGGTGCGCGGCCCCGCGAGGTTCATGAGCTCCAGCTCCGCACCGCTGAGCTGCGGCCTGCCCGCTGCCGCTGCCATCTCCAGCAGGCCCTTCAGCTTGATGACTTGCAGCCAGGGACCCACGTCCGCATCGAGGTTGAGCGCGTGGATGCCCATGCCGCGCGGCGTGCTGCCGAGCTTCACCTGGCGTCCCCAATCATTGGGCACCGAGCGCGCGACACGCAGCATTTTGCCCACCACCGCCGCCTTGGCACGCAAGGCCGCCGCGCGCCGCGGGTCCGTGCCGGGCCTCGCCGCCATCGCATTGAGGCGCGCGATGAAGCTCGGCCCATGCTTGACCAGCTCGTTGATGGAATTGCCGCACAGGAGCTGCGCGTAGCCGAGTGCAGAGGAGATCGGCTTGCCCTGCTTGGTATCGGGGTCGATGCCGGCCTGCATGTCGTAGGTGCCACGGCCCCCTGTCTCCAGTGCATAGACGCGCACCACCTGCATCTTGGAGAGACCGGCGGCGAGCGCCTCCTCGGCATAGCGGCGCTTGAACTCACGCTCGCTCGTCGGTGTGGGCACGAAGCCGTAGTGCGCTCTGGCATGGGCGAGGAAGTCGGCGAGGCCCGCACGCGGCTCGCTCTCGGCCTCCTCCGGCCGCTTCAGCTCGGCGATGATCTTGGCCACATCCGGCGGTATGCCGGGCCCTGAGTATTTCGGCGGCTGCTGCATGACGTAATGGGCGGCGGTGAAGCGCTGACCTGCGGCGCGCCTGCGGCGGCGCTCGGCTCGCTTCTCCTCCACCTCGTCCCAGTAGGCATCGAGTTGCGCGTCGAACTGGGCGCGCGCCCGCAGGTGCAGCACGTAGGCGCGCTGCTGCGCGGGGCTGAGCCGGGCTTCGAGCTCGGGGCTGATCGTCTGCGCGCGTGCGGCTGGCGCCGGGGCTGTCAGCAGCCCCGCGATGATGAATATGCCGGCCGCCCCGTGGCACCACGCCGATGCCCTACCGCTCATCGCTCCACACTCGATCTCCGCCAGCGGCCAGACCGGCACAGAATCGTGGAAGGATCAAGACAAGAGCTGATATGCGCGGCGGGCCCTGTCGAATATCGTGCCTCCGGCCGGTTGTTTGCTGGATCCCGCATCTTGCTCGGCCTCCGGCCTCGCGCGTGCGGGATGACGAAATTAGGGTATGCGGATGGAGAAACAACCAGCCGTCTACATCCTGGCCAACAAGCGCAACGGCACCCTGTATGTGGGCGTGACGAGCGACTTCATGGGACGCATTTCAGAGCACAAGCAGGACCTGATTGACGGGTTCACGAAGCGGTACGGCGTGCACCGATTGGTGTACATCGAATTTCATGAGACGATGGACGCCGCAATCGGTTGCGAAAAAAAGGATCAAGCGCTGGCGCAGAGAATGGAAGCTCGATCTGATCGAAAAAGGCAACCCTGAGTGGCGCGACCTCTATTGGGAGCTCTCGGGGCTCCGGAAAGCGTAATTATCGGGCCGCACAATCCAACGCGTCGTCATCTCGGCTGAGCGACGGCGAAGCCGGAGCGAGCGCCGGGATCCAGCACAAGACTCATCGAATGGGAGCGCTCCGGCCGGCGCAAGCGTAATTATCGGGCCGCACAATCCAGCGCATCGTCATCCTGGCCGAGCGACGGCGAAGCCG
>JBLNBZ010000147.1:0-183613 GCA_050260355.1 Bacteroidota bacterium
CGGAAGGATTGCACGATCGGGATCGAGCCGCCCATGCCGATCAGCGCGGCAGGCTTGCCCCACTCCTCCTCGAGCGCGGCTGCGGCCTTGGCGATATGCGCCGCAGAAGGGTCGAACGCGATCGCCGGACTGCCGCGGCCACCCACGAACTCCGCCTTGCAATCCTTGGGCAGCCGCTGCCGCACGAACGTCTCGATACCTTTGAGCACTTTCTTGGGATCCATGCCGGGAACCAGGCGGCAAGTGATTTTTACCGAGGCCCTGGACGGAATCACCGTCTTGGTGCCGACGCCCTGATAGCCGCCCGTGATGCCGTTGAACTCGCACGTCGGCCGCGCCCAGATCTGCTCCAGGGCCGTATACTTGCGCTCGCCTGCCGGGACCGAAAGGCCGACGTCGCGGAGGAACTCCCGCTCGTCGAAACCCAGCTTCTCCCACTGCTTGCGCTGCTTCTTGCCCGGTTTCTCGATGTCGTCATAGAAGCCGGGAATGCGCACGCGCCCCTTTTCATCGTGCATCTGGCCGATGATGTTGGCGAGCACGCGGATCGGATTGGCGGCGGCCCCGCCGTAAGTGCCCGAGTGCAGATCGCGCGACGGGCCCGTGATCACCAGCTCGGTGCCGACAAGGCCCCGCAGTTGCGTGGCGATGGCCGGCGTGTCCTTGTCCCATTGCGCTGTATCGCACACGAGCGCCAGGTCGGCGCTGACCTCCTTGCCGTGCTTGGCGAGAAATCCCGGCAGGGACGGCGAGCCGCATTCCTCCTCGCCCTCGAACAGGACGGAGACAGCCACCGGCAGCTCGCCCGCAACCTTTTTCCACGCGCGGGCCGCCTCCAGGAACGTCATGAGCTGACCCTTGTTGTCCTCGGCGCCCCGCGCGACGATGACCTTGCCGTTCCCCTTCTCGGTGGCAATGCGCGGCTCGAACGGCTCGCTTTTCCACAGCTCGAGCGGGTCGGGCGGCTGTACGTCATAGTGGCCGTAGAACAGCACGTGCGGCTTGTCCTTAGCCGTCTTGGCGCGGTCGTGCGCCACCACCATGGGATGACCGGTCGTGGGCACGACCCGGGCTTCGGCAAAGCCGATGCCTTTGATCTCGCTGGCGCACCACTCGGCCGCCTTGGCGCAGGCTTCCTTGTAGGCCGGATCGGTCGATATGCTCGGGATTCTGATGAGCTCGAAAAGCCGCTCGAGCGCAGCATCCTCGCCGGTCTCGAGCTCGCTCAGGACCTGCCCCAGTCGATCGCTCATCGAATTGGTATCCCTCATTGTGTTGAGCCCCGGGGAGATTGCGCAACCGCGGGCGTAAGGTCAAAGGCCGTTTTGCGACAAAAGGCCGTCCCGGGGAGCCAATTCGCCGATGATGCGTTGGCAACGCCAGCACGGCGGTTTCCTTCTACCGCCCCTAAGGTTATGGGAGAGCGAGAATGCCTCGAGCCGGAGGAGCTGTCATGAGGGACGCGGACACGGGGAGCGCGTTGGGCCGAACAGTGCCGAAGCGGGTCTATCTCTTTGGCACCGGACGGACGGAAGGCACGGCCGAGATGCGCAATCTGCTCGGCGGCAAGGGCGCCAATCTCGCAGAGATGGCGAGTCTCGGCTTACCGGTGCCGCCCGGCTTCACGATCACCACTGAGGTCTGCACGGCCTACTACGGCGCGGGCCGACGGTTTCCTGCCGCGCTCGATGCTGAGGTCGAAGCAGCGCTGGCGGAGGTCGGCCGCGCCGTCGGTGCCACGTTCGGCGACAGCGGCAATCCGCTGCTGGTGTCGGTGCGCTCGGGTGCGCGTGCGTCCATGCCGGGCATGATGGACACCATTCTCAATCTCGGGTTGAACGACGAAACCGTCGAAGGCCTTGCCAAACGCTCGAAAGACGCGCGCTTCGCCTACGACAGCTATCGGCGCTTCATCCAAATGTATTCAGACGTGGTGCTCGGCGTCGACCACGGCGTGTTCGAGGACATCCTCGAGAACCACAAGAACCTCAACTCGTTCGCGCTCGACACCGACCTGTCGGCCGACGATTGGCGGAAGGTCATCGCCCAGTATAAGGCTGCTGTGGAACGCGAAACTGGCAAGCCGTTCCCGCAGTCGCCGAAGGAGCAGCTCTGGGGCGCTATCGGCGCCGTGTTCGGCTCGTGGCAGACGGCCCGCGCCATTACCTACCGGCGGCTGCACGCGATTCCCGACGATTGGGGCACGGCCGTCAACGTTCAGGCCATGGTGTTCGGCAACATGGGCTCCACGTCGGCGACCGGCGTTGCCTTCACCCGCAACCCCTCGACCGGCACGCGTGAGATCTATGGCGAGTTTCTCGTCAATGCACAGGGCGAGGACGTCGTTGCCGGCATTCGCACGCCCCAGCCACTGACAGAGGCAGCGCGCAAGGAGGCGGGCGAGACTGCTCCTTCGCTCGAGACGCTCATGCCGGACGCGTTCAAGGAGCTGACCGGTATCTTCGCGCGCCTGGAAAGCCGCTACCGCGACATGCAGGATGTCGAGTTCACGATCCAGGAAGGGCGGCTGTGGATGCTACAGACCCGCTCGGGCAAGCGCACCACGAAAGCGGCGCTGAAGATCGCCGTGGACATGGTCGATGAGGGCGTCATCACACCCGACGAGGCCCTGCTCAGGGTCGATGCGTCCGCGCTCGACCAGCTCCTGCATCCCACCATAGATCCCAATCAACCCAAGACAGTTCTTGCAACGGGGCTTCCCGCTTCGCCTGGTGCGGCTGCCGGCGAGATCGTGTTCGACGCCGACGAGGCCGAGGCTCTCAAAAGTCAGGGCCGTGAGGTGCTGCTGGTGCGCATCGAGACGTCGCCCGAGGATATTCACGGCATGCACGCCGCGACCGGCATCCTCACCGCGCGCGGCGGCATGACGAGCCACGCCGCGGTCGTTGCGCGCGGCATGGGCCGGCCCTGCGTGTCGGGGGCCGGCGCGCTGCGCATCGACTACAAGGCCGGTACCATGACCGTGGCCGGCCAGGTCTTCCGCAAGGGCGACGTCCTCACCATCGACGGTTCGACGGGCGAGATCCTGAAGGGGCGGGTCAAGATGCGCCAGCCGGAGCTGTCCGGAGACTTCGGCCGCATCATGGGCTGGGCCGACGAGCGCCGTCGCCTCGGCGTGCGCGCCAACGCCGATACGCCGCGTGATGCGGCGCAGGCGCGCCAGTTCGGCGCCGAGGGGATCGGGCTGTGCCGCACCGAGCACATGTTCTTCGAGGCCGATCGCATCCTTGCCATGCGCGAGATGATCTGCGCCGACGACGAGGAGGGCAGGCGCCGGGCGCTGGCCAAGATCCTGCCGATGCAGCGTGCCGACTTCGAGGGGCTGTTCGAGACCATGGCGGGCCTGCCGGTCACCATCCGCCTGCTGGATCCGCCGCTGCACGAGTTCCTGCCGCACGAGGACAAGGAGGCGGCGGCCGTGGCCAAGGCGCTGGGCGTGGCGGAGGAGAAGCTGAAGAACCGGGTCGCCGAGCTGCACGAGTTCAACCCGATGCTCGGTTTTCGCGGCTGCCGGCTGGCGATCCGCTATCCTGAGATCACCGAGATGCAGGCGCGCGCCATCTTCGAGGCTGCCGTCAACGCCGCGCGCAAGACGGGGCATCCTGTTAGGCCCGAGGTGATGATTCCGCTCGTGGCTTGGCGGCGCGAGTTCGACCTGCTGGCGAGCGTAATTCGCGCGACCGCCGCGGCGGTGGAAAAGGAGACGGGCACGAAGCTCGAATATCAGATCGGCACCATGATCGAGCTGCCGCGTGCGGCTCTCAGGGCCGAGGAGATCGCCGCCGGCGATGACGGCGCAGAATTCTTCTCATTCGGCACCAACGATCTGACGCAGACGTGTCTCGGCTTGTCGCGCGACGACGCGGCCCCAATTCTTTCCGACTACACTGAGAAGTCCATCTTTGAGGTCGATCCGTTCGTGTCGATCGACCGCGACGGCGTCGGGGAGCTGGTCCGCATCGGCACGGAGCGCGGGCGGCGCGTCAGGCCGAAGCTGAAGATCGGCATTTGCGGCGAGCACGGCGGCGACGCAGCCTCGGTGGTGTTCTGCCACGAGGCAGGGCTCGACTACGTGTCGTGCTCACCCTTCCGCGTGCCGGTGGCGCGGTTGGCTGCTGCGCAAGCGGCGGTAAGGGCCGGCGGGGGCAAGACGTCTGCCGGCACGGCCTGACAGTTGTGCATCAGGGCGTCTCGATGCTGCGATCCTGCTCGTCGAAGCTGGGCTGAACGGGGCGCGGCCCGCGATTGCGCGGTAGCAACAGAACAACCAGCGCCAGCGGGGGCAGCAGGAAGCCCCACGCCGCCCAAGTCGACGGGTTACGGTTCTTGGCGGCCGCTATAACTCCGCTGAGAATGGCTGCCAGAGTTGCCACGGCGGCCCAGATCACAATCCACTTTACCGTAGCCATGTGAGCCTCCCGCCCCGGCCCAGCGAGACCGCATGCCGGCGGAGCGTCAGTTGCGCGCCAATCCTGGTGAAGTCAAGCCAAACCCTAGCACGCGGCCGCTCGGGGCAGAAGGAGGCCTCAGCCGCGGGCGACGGTCTTGACCCGCACGCCCGGAGCCGGCCGCTCGAGCAGCACCTCGCGGCGGAACCGGTACAGCTTGGCGGGCCGTCCGCCGGTATGCGTGCGGATGTCTCCTGTCGGCTCGACCAAACCGATGCTTTCCACCAGCCGTCTGAAATTCTGCTTGTGCAGATGCGGCCCGAGGATGGCCTCCACGGTCCTCTGCAGATCAAACAGTGTGAATTCGTTCTGCATCAGCTCGAACACGACTGGACGGTACCGGATTTTGGCGCGCAGCCGGCCGAGCGCGGCGGCCAGCATGCGGCGATGGATGCCGGCCATCGGGCGTCCGAAGCAGGGCCGGGTCGCACTGCCGTGGTGGCCGACCGCAGCCTTTCTCTCGGCAACAAGGCCCGCATTCCACATGAAGTCGTAGCGCTCGAGCACGCGCTCGTCGTCCCAGCGTGCGCCATCCAGCCCGAACGCGATCACGAGCTGCTCGCGCTGCTCCAGCGCCGAGCTGTCTCCGGCAGCGATGCGGGACTGTATCCAATCCCTGAGATGTGGTTCGATCTCATCGGCGAGTACGGCCGGGCGATTGTTGCGCCAATCCTCCCACGGGAAATACTCGTAGGCGCTGCGCCACGCGCAGTTGGGCTCGACCGCACCGTCGCTGCCGAGCACGAGCGCCAGATAGCCGATCGACACGACGCGGCTTTGCTCGTCGCCTGCAGCGGCGCCGGAAGCACCAAAGGTGCAAAGCTGCTCGGCGTATCCGAGCTCCAGTCCGGTGCGCTCGCGCACGCAGTCCCTGAACCCTGCGTCCAGGCTGTCGTGCGCGCCCGGCATGAACCAGCCCGAAGGCAGCTGATCCACGCCGGTGCCTGTCGGATGCTCGCCGTTCACGACGAGAACGGCTGGCTCGCCGTTTCGGATGGCGATGATCGCGCCAGTCAAATCGAGAACGATGTATGGGTCGTTCTGCAGCGGCCCTCGATAACGGTTCGGCCTCTCCTTGGGAGCAGGTCCGATCGCGATGTTCGTGGATTGGATTGTCATCCGGCATCTCCTGCCGGCAGGGTTAGGCTTCAATCTTGGCGATTTTCAGAAGCATGTGGCCATACGTTCGGTTCGTATCGAGCCATTCCAGCAGCTACGTACGATGCTGGTCGTCCGCGAGCGACCTCGCGCCGCACTCAGGCGACGCGCGCGGCAATGGAGAACGGAGCCGCGAGTGTAATGTCGCCGGCTCCGATTCCGGCGGCGGCCCGGATCATGCGCCCGTCCCGATTGAGGGCGGCATCGCCGAGCGCGATCAGCCGCCGGTTCGGTGTGGCCGAAGGAGAAGCCTTACGCAATGTCTGAGCAATACGATCTTCCGGCGTCTCGGGATTGAGGATGCAGAGGGCGATAAAGGCGGCCGCTGTCGAGCGGCTGATCCCGGCGTAGCAATGGATCAGCATCGGCGCCTTGCGATCCCAGGAGCGCACGAAGCCGATGAGCTCGCTGACGTGCGGGGCGCCGGGTGCGACATAGCCGTCCATCTCCTGCTCGATATCGTGCATGATGAGCCGAAGGTGACGGCGATCAAGGATGCCGGGCGGTGTGGCCAGCAGGCCGTCGTCATGCAGGCAGGTTACAAGATGGCAGGGGCTGCGGCGTTGAACGAGCTCAGGCAGCACGGCCAGCGAGCAGACGTGGATGGTCTCGGCTCCATTATCATCATGCTGAGACATTCCTATCCTCCGCCCGTCAAGATTCGGAAGCGATCGAGGAATGCCGACTGTGCCCTTGCGACCGGCCAGGGCGCGAGGCTCAACTCCACCTCTCGCTCGTCATCCGGTCCGAGGCTCGTCGGTGTGCCGAAATATCTTTGCGCCTCTCCCGCGGCGAAGCCGGCTAATCGTGTCGCCTCATAGTACGCCGCAATTCTGTCCACCGCTTTGATCTCGGCCGCCACCTCCTGCGGCAGTTTCGCGGGCAGTCCAAAGCGCAGGTAGATGGCCTGGAGCAGCCTGGACTCGAAGGCCTTGTAGTCGAGCCCGATGGCAGCCTTGAAGGGACTGATCAGATCGCCGATCACGTATTCGGGGGCATCGTGCAGCAGCGCCGCGAGGCGCCACTGTTGGATGGCATGGACGGCCCGCCTGACCAGTATGTTTTCCACCAGCAAGGCATGCTGGGCCACGGAAAAGGCGTGCTCGCCGACCGTTTGCCCGTTCCAGCGCGCGACGCGGGCAAGTCCGTGCGCGATGTCCTCGATGGCGATGTCATCGGGCGACGGATTGAGGAGATCGAGGCGACGCCCGGACAGCATGCGTTGCCAGGCTCGGGGTCGCTCCGGCGCATGTGGGATATCGGGCATAGCTATCTCGCCGGTAGCTTGAAGCTGCGCTGCAGCGCTGCGCACGCCTCGTATCGGTGGCATGACACCAGGTGATCGTTGACCATGCCGGTCGACTGCATGAAAGCATAGATCGTGGTCGGGCCCACGAAGCGGAAGCCCTCGGCCTTCAATGCCTTCGAGATGCGCTTGGAGTCGTCGGAGACGGCAGGTATCTCCTTGCCGTTGCGAAAGCGATTGACGCGCGGCTTGCCATCGACCAGCTCCCAGAGAAAGTCCGACAGCCGCTGGCGCTTCGAAAGCTTCAGAAGCGCACGCGCATTGTCGATCGTCGCCTCGATCTTTAGTCGGTTGCGCACGATGCCGGCGTCGCTCATCAAACGCTCAATGTCCTTGGCGCCGTAGCGCGCGATCCTCGCCGCATCGAAGTTGTGAAAGGCTTTCCGGAAATTGTCGCGCTTGTTGAGGATGGTGCGCCACGACAATCCAGACTGGAAGCCTTCCAGCACCAGCTTCTCGAACAGCGCCCGGTCGTCGCGCTGCAGTACGCCCCACTCCTCATCGTGGTAGCGGGCGTATTCGGGATCGTTGAGCCCGACCCACGGGCACCGTTCCACCATCTGCATTGTTTCCCCTCGGCGAAGGCTCACTTGGCTGGCGGCAGTGTGTAGTTGGCCCAGGCCGGAGCCTCGAGCGAGACCTTGACGCCATCCGCTTCGAGCGCAAGGCCGGCCCCGATTGCTTCACTGGCGCGATCGATCCGGACGAGGGCGAGACCCGCTGACCCGACCGGCGAGCCCAAGGCTCCGATCACGGCACGGCCGGATGGCGACGCAAAGCTGATCTCGGCTCGCGCCGGCGGCAGGTCGGAAACGCCGCGCACGATCACGAAGCGCTTGCGCGCCAAACCGCGGTGCTGCATGCGCGAGACCACCTCCTGGCCCACGAAGCAGCCCTTGTCGAACGCCACCCCGCCCAGCAGGTCGAAGCACGCCTCATGCGGGAACGTATCGCCCAGGACGTAGTCCATGTCCGCCTCCGGCACGCCGAGCGCGATGCGATGGGCGTGGTACTCCGCTTCCGAGGCCAGGCTCAGCTCAGGGAGCTTGGCCAGGAGGTCGTTCCACGCGCTCGCTTCGATAAGCCAGCGCTTGCCGAGGCCGGGCTGCCTGGGGTCTGGGTAGCGTAGCGGCGAAAGCGGCGACGCTTCCAGGTTGCCTTCGCTCCCATCCCCCCATACCGCAGCCACGCTGGTCTCTTGCGACAGGTTATCGAAGCTGACCTTTGCGCGCAGCTTATAAAGCGTAAGCCGCTTGATCAGATCGTCGGCCTTGTCGCGCCTCACATCCAGGAGATACTCGAGCCCGCGCTTCACCACGAAGAACTCGAACAAGATCTTTCCCTGCGGCGACAGCAGGCCGGCGTGAATGGCGGGCGATGATTTGAGCCGATCCAAGTCGTTGGTGATCAGCCCCTGCAGCAGCTTCTCGGCGTCCTCGCCTGCCACGCGGACAACGCCGCGCTCGGGCAAAAGGGCAATCCGTGCCATGTTGGGGTCCTGAGTTGCGTCGCACACGGGATTTACGTATGCGGGCTGGCCAGCCGGCGCAAGCGACACAGGAGGCTACCCCCATGGCGCAGGGCTTCGATGTCATCATCAAGGGCGGCACCGTCGTCAATCACGACGGTATCGGCCAGCGCGACGTGGGCGTCATCGGCGGCCGGATTGCGGCCATTGATCGGCTCGATCCGGGGCAGGCCGCCGAGGTGATCGATGCCAGCGACCTGCACGTGCTGCCAGGCGTGATCGACAGCCAGGTGCATTTTCGCGAGCCGGGGCTCGAGCACAAGGAGGACCTCGAGACGGGGAGCCGCGCCGCGGTCGTCGGCGGCGTCACGGCCGTATTCGAGATGCCGAATACCAAGCCGCTGACAATCAGCGCGGAGACGCTGGCCGACAAGGTCGCGCGGGCGCGTCACCGCATGTTCTGCGACTTCGCCTTCTACGTCGGCGGCACGCGCGAGACGGTGGAGGACATTCCGGCGCTCGAGCGGCTCGAGGCCTCCGCCGGCATCAAGGTGTTCATGGGCGCCTCGACCGGCGATCTGCTGGTGGAGGACGAGCCGTCCATCGAGCGCATCATCAAGGCGATCCGCCGGCGTGCCGCCTTCCATTCCGAGGATGAAGCTCGGCTGCGCGAGCGGGCCGGGTTGCGCAGGGCAGGGGATCCGTCCTCGCATCCGGTCTGGCGCGACGAAACGGCCGCCTTGATCGCAACCGAGCGGCTCGTGCGCCTGGCGGAAAAGCATGGCAAGCGGGTGCACGTGCTCCATGTCTCGACGGCGGAGGAGATCGCATTCCTTGCCGAGCACAAGGGGCTGGCCACGGTCGAGGTCACCCCGCACCATCTGACGCTTGTGGCTCCCGATTGCTATGCGCGGCTCGGAACCTATGCTCAGATGAATCCGCCCGTGCGGGACGAAAGTCATCGGCGCGTAATCTGGGCCGGGGTCCAGGCCGGCGTGGTGGACGTCCTGGGCTCAGACCACGCGCCGCACACGCGCGAGGAAAAGGACCATCCTTATCCGGAGAGCCACTCGGGCATGACAGGCGTGCAGACGCTGGTCCCGATCATGCTCGACCACGTCAATGCAGGCCGCCTGACGCTGCAGCGCTTCGTCGATCTGACGAGCCACGGACCGGCGCGCATCTTCGGCATTCGTGGCAAAGGCCGTCTTGCCGTCGGCTATGACGCCGACTTCACAATCGTCGACATGAAGCGGACGGAGACGATCACGAACGAGTGGATCCAGTCGCGTTGCGGCTGGACGCCGTATCACGGCGTCACGGTGAGGGGCTGGCCCGTCGGCACGTTTGTGCGCGGCCGCTGCGTCATGTGGAACGGCGAGATCTTGGGCGCGGCTTCGGGCGAGCCGGTGCAATTTCTCGAGGCCTGAGGAGCCGGGATGGTGGCGCCTCAGTACCAGCGGCGCGCCCGGGCCTGCTCGGCGGGTTGACCGGGCACGCGCGGTGGCGTGGGGATTGCACGCGCTACTTCCGGGGGCAGCCGCTCGATCACCGTGACCGGTGTTCCGACGTTGACCCGCTCGGCCAGATCGACGACGTGGCCGTTCAGCATGCGGAAGCAGCCCGAAGAGGCGGCTTGGCCGATCGTTTTCGCATCGTTGGTGCCATGGATACGGTATAGCGTCTTGCCAAGATAGAGAGCCTTGGCGCCGAGCGGATTGCGCAGGCCGCCGGTCATCTTCTCAGGGAGGCTCGGATCGCGCTCGCGCATCTCCGCAGGCGGATACCAGTCCGGCCACTCGGCGATGCGCGAGATCGTCTCAGTGCCGGTCCACGTGAAGCCTTCGCGCCCCACTGAAATCGGATACCGGTAGGCTTCGTGATCGGACTTGACGAGGAACAGCTGCTTGCCGCGGGTTTCGATGATAATCGAACCCGGAGCATAACTGCTTGGAAACGGCACAACCTCGGGCCGGATCGGAGCGATTTCCGGGCGCGGTCCGCCGTCCAGCACCGCGTCATCCCAATAGCGCTGCCGCTCGCTAGGCTGATCCCAAGGGAATAACCAACGCTGTTGACGCGGCTGCGGTTGGGCGCTGTCATATCCCCAGGGAGAAACCCTTGAGTAACGATTGTCATTGTATCGGCCATATAGAGGGCCGCTCTCGCCCCACTCCCAACCCTGCGCCAAAGCGGGATGGAACGACAACAACAGCAATAGGGATGACACGAACAGTGGGCGCATGAGTAAGCTCTCGTTGGCGGGTCGCTGATCCATATAGGTAGCGAATGCGGCGACGGAATGCAGGGTTCTCCCCAGCCGTCGCTAAAAATGGTTGACGCGGAACAAAGTTCCAGATGAGAAAATAATCCGTTGGCGGATTTCAACGCGCGGCGCGCCGCGGCGTTGAGAGCGCGCTAATTTCGCGAAGGAGTTGCTGGATGTCTGAACTTGCGGCAAACCAGGATCTGGCTGCGGTCGAGAAGGTGGTGTGGACCTATCTCGACGGTCTCTATGAAGGCGACACCAACAAGCTCGCCAGCGCGTTTCACGAAGTGAGCCATCTCTACGCGCTGGGCCTCGACGGAGTTACCGATGTCCCGCGGGAGGAGTGGCTCAAGTCGGTTGCCGCGCGTCCATCGCCCAAGTCGCGCGCGCTCGAGCGGTCGGACCGCATCGTCTCCGTCGACTTTTCGGGGCCGGAAACAGCTTGCGTCAAAGTCGAGTGCGCGATTCCGCCGCGCTATTTCACGGACTACCTGACCCTGCTGAAATGCAAGGACGGGTGGCGCGTTGTCTCCAAGACCTTCCGCACGGCGGTCCGAACCTGAGCGGCACGACACCACGCATGGCGGCGGGCCCGCTCAGGCCCGGCCTATTCGTCTCCGCGTGCCCGCGCCAGATGCGCAGGCAGGCCGCGTCTCACGATCACGGTCGTGCCGACGCCGACCCGGCGCACCAGATCGACGACGTGGCCGTTCAACATCCGGAAGCATCCGGAGGAGTTGGCGCGACCGATGGTCTGGGCGCTGTTGGTGCCGTGAATGCGGTACAATGAATTTCCAAGATAAAGGGCCTTGGCGCCGAGGGGATTGCGTAGGCCGCCAGTCATCTTCTCGGGCAGACTGCGATCGCGCTCGCGCATCTCTTTCGGCGGATACCAGTCGGGCCATTCAGCTATGCGCGAGATCTTCTCGGTGCCGGTCCAGGTGAAGCCCTCGCGGCCAACCGAGATTGGATAGCGATAGGCCTCCGTCTTCGATTTGATGAGGAACAGGCGGCGGCCAGCCGTGTCGATAACGATGGTGCCGGGAGCAAAGGTGTTCGGAAGCTCCACAACTTTCGGCGGGATTGGTGCGATCGAGGGGCGTCCGCCGCCGTCGAGCAGCTTGGGGCCCGGACCGCGGCTGCGTCGCGTCGGGGCGCTATCGTCCCCTCGGTCCGCCTGCGGACGGGAGGGCTCGCTTTGATCGAGCATGCTCGGCTGATACCAGGGGACCCAGCGCTGGGCCGATGCAGGAGCGGCAGTGGACAGCAGAATAGTGGCAACGAGTATGCCCCGCTTCATCGCTTCGTCCTCTTCTGAAAAAAATGGCCTGCACGTCGGGTATCAGGGTTAACGTCACCCTCGCCACACTCGTATATGAACAGGGTTACCAGCCATCGTGAGCCGAAGATGGCGCGCGAGGGGCGCGAGCTTTGGCGGTGCGGGATCCTCGGCTAACCTGGATTCACAGCTCGCGAGGGCAGGGGACAGAAAGCGTCGGGGGCGCACATGGCATCATCGAGCAATGACCAACTTCGGCCTGCCGGCACGACCGCGACGTCGGCCGCCGTGGCGGCAGGGCGCGCGCGAGCAGGCGACCCGGGTGAGGTCCTCGTCGTTGCACATTCCAATATGCTCTATTGGTGGATTGTCTGGGTTTACGGCTACGTCTGCGCGATGGCGACGCAGATCAACCACGTCGGAGTGGAGTTCGCAGGCAAGACCATCAAGTTCTATCCCGCGGCATGGCTCGGCCTGTCGTTCGTGCTGCTCGTCTTGTTCGTGATCGTCTTCACCAACGTTCGCGCCCGCGTCATTCACACGGTGCTCACCCTCGCGATCCTGGCGCTGATCGCCATCGGCGTGAATTCGGTCTATGGGATGGAGCGCATCTTCCACTGGGTCCCCGAGCTGCTGGTGCAGATGAACCTCGCCTTCTATGTGGTCTTTTCGACCGCGCTCATGGTGCTGTGGTTCATCGTCATCTTCGGCATCGACCGGTTCACGGTCTGGCGGTTCTCGTCGGGTCAGGTGATCGAGGCGCACCGGCTCGGCCAGTCGGCCGGGCACGTCTATGACACGCGCGGCATGCTGATGCGACGTCTGCCGGGCGACTTCTTCCGGCACAAGATACTGGGCTTGGGAACCGGCGACCTCATGTTCCGCCCCGCCGCGGCGGGGGCCGATCCCTTCATTCTCGAGAATGTCTGGAAGGTCAACGACAAGCAGAAGCGCATTGAGCGTCTGATCGTCTCGATCGGCGGAGGCCCGTAGGTTCCGGGCCGCCGCGCTTCAACGCGTGAAGAAGTGCCAGGTGCCGTCGGCGCCAATCCCTACCTTGTAGTGGGGGTACCGCCCGCTCTGTTTCATCTCCTTGAAGGCCTGCGCAGGGACCAGGCGCAACAGCTCCACCTCCTGCGCGGGGGTCAGCGAGCCGATCGGAACCTCGGCGAAGTAAGGCCAAACGTATACGCGGTTGTTCTCGATGTCCTTGCCGATCGGAAGCGTCACGTAGCCTGCGTCGAGGATCTCCCCGAGCATCGCGAGGATCTCGCGGCCCTCGCCGTCGCCGGAGACTTGGCGCCAATAGGCGATCAGGTCGCCCGGAGACTTGTCCGATACAGCCGGCTTGATCTCGTTCAGCTCGACGGCGGTGCGCAAGTCCTCGATGCGGCCGGATCGAACGGCCGACATGATGGCGTCGCGCATCTCCAGAACAGGTTGGGGCAACCCGGAGGTGCCATAGCGCACGCTGGGCGAGGCGGGGGCTGCAACCGGCGAATTGGCAGTGGATTTCTGCTTGGCGGACTGGGCTATGGCGTCGCTGCCCTTGCCGCAAACGTGGACAAGGCCAAGCCCCACAATTACGAATACCGCGGCAGCGATTGCCCCGTAACGGCGGTCGAACGGCATTGGGAGGGTTCCGGATTGACGGAGCTGCACCAGACTTGGTCGCAGGTGATAGCGCACGCAGGTGCGTATGACCATCTGTCGCCCGCAGGCAAGGGAGCAACGGCCTCCGCAGGGCGCGCGCCGAGGGCGGCTTGATGTCGTTCGTGCCCAATCCATTGATCATCCCAGTCGGGATCATCATCGGCATTCTCATCACGGCGCCGCTGGGTCCCGTCAACGTTCTGTGCCTGCAGCGCGCCGTGGAGCGAGGGTTCTGGGGCGGCGTCGCAGCCGGTCTCGGCACGGTTCTGGGCGACGGGCTCATCGCGCTGTTCGCCGCTCTCGGGGTCAACGCGATATCCGGCGCCATCCGGCACCACCGGTTTGCCATTCAGCTCGTCGGCGGTCTGGCGCTTCTTGTGTTCGGGTTGCGGCTCTACTTCACGGAGCCACGCATCGCCCGTGCGGGCGGCTCGTCCGACGACAAAGCCTCGCTTGCCGATTTCGTCTGGGACATCCCCCAGACGTTTTTCCTGACCATCACCAATCCCGGCGCGGTGCTCGGCCTATCGGCGATTTTCGGCGGCGTGAGCACGTTCGTCGAGGTCGAGGGCTATATCGACGCCTTTACCATGGTAGCGGCGATCATGGGCGGGAGCCTGACCTGGTGGGTCTTGCTGTCCAACTTCATCGGCAACATCCGCCATCGCATTGATCTTCCCATGCTCCGGCGCATCAATCGTATCGCCGGAACGCTGCTGTTTGGCTTTGGCGGCCTGCTGTTGGGTGAGATTGTCGTCAAAGGCCTGCGCATCATCTAGCGCAGGGGGCTGTTAATGACGGGCCCGGCTGAGCGTGAACTCTCCCGACTTGATGCGCGGGCCGAGACCATTGGCGAGCATCGCCACCGCCTCCTCGCCGTAGGCGGCCACAAGGTCGCTGATTGCCGTGAACAGAGCGGCGTAGGCCATCAGCTCGGGAGCGAGGCCGTTGGCGGCGCCCTCCTCCCAGGCTTCCAGAATCAGATTAAGTGCGCGTAGGCTTGCGTCGTCACTTTTGCCAAGCCCGAGTGACTCGAGTTCCATATTCCCCGTCCGTCCCTGCATGTCGGCATCCATGCTCAATGGCCGACAGTGTGCATTGCTAGCACGGGGCACAAATCCTTGCGCTTCGGCTTGTCCCAAGAAGGTGAATCGCGATCGAGCCGGCAGACTTTAGTAGGGTGGTTACGAGGCTCGTTTGCTTCCCTCGGCATGAGTGGTTGGCGAGCTTCGGAATTCGAATCAACCAGAATCCGAGGTTGCTCGCGCCCAGCGGACACGACGTTCGCCCAGAGCTTGCCGGCGGCGTTGACGCGCTTAGCGATCGCAACATTACGGCACGTTCTTGAGCAGCCCGTCCGCAATCTGCGTACCTTCGGTTACAAACCGCGTGATGGCCGTTTGTGCCGACGGCGTGCAGCTCTGGTACGTGCGCCCGTAGCTGCGGTAGCCGTTGTTGAAGCTGCGCGCCAGCTTGGCGCGGCGCAGAGCGGAGGAGCCCTCTCCCTCCATGATGTCGCGCATGCGATCGCGCCAGAGCTGCCCGTCGTTGGCGCCGCACAGCTCGCGCAGATAGTGCACCGCTCCGAGGATCTCCGACAGCCGCATGAGCCGGTCGTCGTAGGGCTTGTCGTCGTCGGCGGCGATTGCAGGCGAGGCGACGCCGAGGGCGGCCACCACGACGAGCAGCACCCGACACAACGTCTCTGGAAGCCCTTTCCGCCTCATTCCAACTCAAGCATCCCTGCAGCTTCCGACTTGTACGCCGATTCATGGCGCCGGCGTGGCTCGAGTTAGGCACCCTGCACCGATTCGAGAAGGGCCTTTGCCCGTGAGATGATCGGCCGGGCCCCGGGAGTCATCTCGTAGCCGTCCAGGCTGTCGAGGGCAACGAAGCGGGCATCCCGGCTGTCCCCGCCGGCGATCGGCTCGCCGTGACGCCAGCGACCGAAATAGACAGCGAGGACATAATGCGCCACGAGCCCGCCATCAGGCCCCTCGAGCAGCACGTCATGCACATCGGTGAGTCCGAGGATCTCCGCCTGAACCCCGGTCTCCTCGAGCACCTCGCGCAGGGCCGCCTCGCGCGCCCGCTCGCCAGGCTCGATGTGGCCGCCCGGCAGGCTCCAGGCCCCGTGCATCGCGCCGGGCTTGTTGCGCTGTACGAGCAGCACCTGGCCGTCGCGGAAGATGGCAGCGCTTGCTCCAGGCCGCGGCCAGCCCGGTCGTGTAAGAGCGTGGGACACCATCGCAGGGATCTCTTGTTGCGGCGGCCGCGATAGCCTAGCTCAGGCTCATCTGGTGGTCGATGCCGGTGCGGGAGACCGAAGGCCTCATGTGCTCGCGCTACAATCTTACCTCCCCGCCTGAGGCGGTCAGGGTGTACTTCAAGCTCAGCTCCATCGATCCTTTTCCGCCGCGGTACAACATCGCGCCGACGCAACCGGTGGCGATCGTGCGCCGCGCCCGTGGCGCCAGGGAGTTCATGCTGGTGCGCTGGGGTCTCATCCCGTCATGGGTGAAGGATCCGCGGCAGCTCTCCACCTTGATCAATGCACGAGCCGAGGGCGTGGCCGACAAGCCGGCTTTCCGCGGCGCCATGCGCCACAAGCGCTGCCTCGTTCCGGCTGACGGGTTCTACGAGTGGAGCGGCGGCCGCGGTGCCAGGAGGCCGCATCTGGTGCGCCCGCGAGCAGGCGGGCCGATCGCATTCGCCGGGCTACGCGAAGACTGGCTCGGCGCCGATGGCAGCGAGATCGAGACCATGGCGATCCTGACGGTGCCCGCCAATGCTCTGCTGCAGCCGATCCATGACCGCATGCCGGCGATCCTGCCGCCGGAAGCGCACGATGCGTGGCTCGACTGCGGCGCGGTGCCGGCCGAAGCCGCCGCCGACCTCTTGCGCCCGGCCCCAGAGGGTGACCTGGAAGTCATCGAAGTCAGCCCGAAGCTGAACAATTCGCGCAACGAGGGGCCGGAGCTGCTGGAGCCCGTGGAGAACAAGCTTCTTTAGATTTGGGCACGGGGCTTGCAGCGGATGGGTAGCGCGCCAAGGCGCTTCGCCCATGCAACCCGAACCGCTCCAGTCTGACCCAGTACCGACCCGCAAGTACGTCGCCGATGGTATCGTCCTGCTGACCTCCGGCGGCCCGATGGCGGCGTGCGTCGCCAATGCGCTCGCGGCGCACTTCGGCTCGATCATCGTGCTCGAGGAGGACCCTGAGCCAAAATGGCACATCGTGCGCCGTCGTGCCCGGCGCCTGGGGTGGGTCACTGCCCTGGGGCAGGCGGGTTGCGCGGCGCTGCTCGAGCTCGCCGCACGCAGGACGCAGGCCCGTGTCGAGGCGATTGCCGCGGCGCACGGGCTCATAACGCGCCTGTCCCCGTCCATCGAGCGGCGAAGGATTGGATCGGTCAACTCCAAGGCTTGCCGGGACGTCCTGCGCGCCCTGCAGCCGCGAGTCGTCGCCGTTTACGGTACCCGCATCATTCGCCGGGAAACATTGAAAGCGGTGGCGGCGCCGTTCATCAACTGCCACGCCGGCATCAATCCCAAGTATCGCGGCCAGCATCCGGGCTACTGGGCGCTCGTCAACGGTGATGCGCAGAATGCGGGCGTTACGATCCACCTGGTCGACGAAGGCGTGGATACGGGCGCGGTGCTCTATCAATCGCGCGTCTCGTTCGCGCCCGAGGACAACATCCTGACCTACCAATGGGTGCAGATGGCGCACGCGCTGCCGCTGCTCGCGCGCGCTGTCGAGGATGCGTTGTCCAACGGCCTGCGAACACAGCACGTGCGCTTGCCGTCGCGCCAGTGGTTTCCTCCGACCCTGTGGGCCTATGCCTGGAACGGGCTGACGCGCGGGGTGTGGTAAGGCGGACGCCTGGGCGAGGTCAGAGCACCTTGCCCGGGTTGAGAATGCCCTTGGGATCGAGGGCCGACTTGATGCGGCGCATCAGATCGAGCTCGACCTCGCTCTTGAACCGTTTCAGCTCGTCCCGCTTCATGACGCCGATGCCATGCTCGGCTGAGATCGATCCGTCCATGTCGGCGGCGAGCGCGTGCACCGCCTCCATCACCCGATCCCAAAGCGCTAGAAAGGCGTTTTTCTGCATCCCGACCGGCTGGGCGATGTTGTAGTGCACGTTGCCGTCGCCGAAATGGCCGAGGGCGATCGGGCGCGACCCCGGGCAAAGCTGCTCGACGATGGCGTTGGCGCGCCGGATGAACTCCGGGATACGCGCAACGGGCACGGATATATCGTGCTTGATGACGCCACCGACCGGCTTTTGCGCTTCCGATACGGCTTCGCGCAGTCTCCAGAAGTCACGCGCCTGCGCCATGGACGCCGCCACCATCGCATCGAGGATGATCCCGCGCTCGGACGCGTCCTCCAGCATGCGCTCCATGGTGCCCTGAGCCGTGCCGTCGGCCTTGAGGCCCGACACCTCGAGCAGCACGTACCACGGGTAGGTCGCCGGGAAGGGATCGCGCGCGCCGTCGATGTAGGCCAGCACCAGATCGACCGGAAAGCGCTGCATGAACTCGAAGGCAGTCAGATTGGCCCCGGCATGCTCGCTGGCGAGCGAGAACAGGTCGAGCGCCTTCTCGATGTCGGCGAGTGCCACGAATGCTGTCGTCGTCTCGGCAGGGCGCGGGAAGAGCTTCAGGACAGCGGCTGTGATGATGCCGAGCGTGCCCTCCGAGCCGATGAAGAGATCGCGCAAATCGTAACCGGTGTTGTCCTTCTTCAGAGCCTTGAGGCCGTTCCAGACGCGTCCGTCCGCCAGCACGACCTCGAGCCCAAGCACGAGCTGGCGCGTGTTGCCGAAGGCAAGCACCCCGACGCCACCGGCGTTGGAGCCGAGGTTGCCGCCGATGCGGCAGCTTCCCTCCGAGGGGAGGCTCAGAGGGAACAGGCGCCCCGCTTTCTCCGCCGCCGCTTGCGCCTCGGCCAATGTCAGTCCGGCCTCCACCGTCATGCTGGTGCCGGCGGGATCGATATGGCGGATGCGGTTGAGGCGCGCCACCGACACGACGATTTCGCCGCGATGCGGGATCTGGCCGCCGACCAGTCCGGTGTTGCCGGCCTGCGGCACGATCGCCAGGTCCAGCTCATGCGCCAGCCGCATGATGCGGGCGACCTCGTCGGTCGATCCGGGACGCAGCACAAGGGCTGAGCGGCCGTCGTATTTATCGCGCCACTCCCTGAGGTAGGGAAGCTGCTGGTCAGGATCCGTGATCGCATGCTCGCGCCCGACGATGCCGGCAAAGCGCGCCAGGACGGCTGCCGGCAGTGATGAGGGTCGGTTCGTGCGCGCGATGTCGTTCATGGCGGCACCTTGTCGGACCGAATGGGCTTTTGCGCAAGGGCTTGCTGGTCTGCTTGATTAGCGGGCTATCCGGCCTCGGCGGGCCTGGGGGCAGCCGCCCGCTCGAGGCGGTCGTTGATGGCCTCGCCCAAGCCGTTACAGGGGATTGGCATGACGGCGATGGTCGCGACGCCGGTGGCATCGAGCGTGCGCAAGGCGGAGAAGAGGTTGGCTGCCGCCTCCCTGAGATCGCCGCTCGGGCTGAGGTTGACGACCGGGCCTGCGGGGGCCGGGGTTTGGGGCCCGAACGCCAGCAGCGCCTCGCCCGCCTTCACTTGGCGCGCGTTGAGACGCACGGCTGCGCGCGGGGCATAGTGGCTCGGGAGCTGGCCGGGCGCGATCGGCGTGCTGCTGCTCGCCGCGGACCGGACCAGGGTCTCGCCGATCACCTTCTCGATCGCCTCGGCCGTAACGGCTCCAGGCCGCAGCAGCGCGACGCGGTCTGTCATGACGGCAACTATGGTCGACTCGAGGCCGATGCCCGTCGGCCCGCCGTCGAGCACGATCGCCACGCGATCGCCGAGGTCGGCCTGCACATGCTCGGCGCGCGTCGGGCTGACATGACCTGATCGGTTGGCGGACGGCGCGGCGACCGGCCTCGCGGTGGCGCGCAGGAGCGTGGTGGCCAACGGGTGGGACGGCACACGGATCGCGATCGTATCCAGTCCCGATGTCGTCAGGTCGGCCACCGGACAGCCAGGCCGCTTCTTCAGCACCAGTGTCAAACCGCCGGGCCAGAAAGCCTCGGCCAGCTTCTGCTCGATCTTGCCGAGCATGGCCAGGCGATCTGCTGCGGCAAGATCCGGCACGTGCACGATGAGCGGATTGAAGCGCGGCCTCTGCTTGGCGGCAAAGATGTCGGCCACGGCCGCGCCATTGGTCGCGTCGGCGCCCAGCCCGTACACGGTCTCCGTCGGGAAGGCTACGAGGCGCCCGGCGCGCAAGGCTTGCGCGGCCCGCTCGATCGCCTCGGCTGTCGCCGGCATGATGGGCATGAGTCTGCCCGAACCTTTCGTCTCGCCTTCCCCACGCATTCGCTTCGGCCTATGGTGCGGCTCGATCGATATGAGGGCGGGGAACTGCAGCCCAAGAGGATTGAATGACCTATCAGGCTCCAGTAGACGACATCGTGTTTGCGCTCAAGACCGCCGCCGGCCTCGACGGGCTTGCGGCCGACGACATCGTCTCGGTGGACGCGGACACGGTCCGCTCCATCGTCGAGGAGGCCGGCAAGTTTGCGACCGAGGTGCTCGATCCGCTGAATCCGATTGGCGATCGGGTCGGCTCGAAGCTCGTCAATGGCAAGGTCGAGACCCCTCCCGGATGGAAGGAGGCCTATCAGCGCTTCGTCGAGGCCGGATGGGCGGCCCTCCCGGCACCCGAGCGGATTGGCGGGCAGGGCCTGCCGGAGGTGGTGGCGGTTGCCACCATGGAGATCTGGAGCGCGGCCAACCTGTCGTTCAGTCTGTGTCCCCTGCTGACCCAGGCGGCCATCGACGCCATCGCGCTCGAGGGCTCGGAGCATCTGCAACGCACCTACTTGCCGAAGATGGTGTCCGGCGAATGGGCCGGCACCATGAACCTGACCGAGCCACATGCGGGCTCCGATCTCGGCGCCATCAGAAGCCGGGCCGTGCCGCAGCCCGACGGTACCTATCGCATCTTCGGCACGAAGATCTTCATCACCTATGGGGACCACGAGCTCACCGACAACATCGTCCATCTCGTGCTCGCGCGCCTTCCCGATGCACCGCCTGGCACGCGCGGCATCTCGCTGTTCCTGGTGCCGAAGTGGCTGGTGAATGCCGACGGCAGCCTCGGTGCGCGCAACGATGTGGTCTGCGCCAGCCTCGAGCACAAGCTCGGTATTCATGCGAGCCCCACGGCCGTGATGAAGTACGGCGAGAAGGATGGCGCCGTCGGCTATCTGGTGGGCGAGGAGAACCGCGGCCTCAACACGATGTTCATCATGATGAACGAGGCGCGCCTCGGTGTTGGCACCGAGGGTGTGGCGCTGGCCGAGCGCGCAACGCAGCGCGCGGTGGCCTATGCCAAGGAGCGCAAGCAGGGCCGCTCCGTACGCGGCAATGCCGGCGACATGAGCCCGATCATCGAGCACGCGGATGTGCGCCGCAATCTGATGACCATGAAGGCCCTGACGCAGGCGGCGCGCTGCATTTGCCTGGCGACCGCGCGCGAGCTTGATATTGCACACAAGGCAAAAGACGCCGCTGTACGTGCGACAGCGGCTGCACGAGCGGCCCTGCTGACGCCGGTCGCCAAGGCCTTCTCTACAGACATCGCCTGCGAGGTTGCCTCGATCGGCGTGCAAGTGCACGGCGGCATGGGTTTCATCGAGGAAACGGGTGCCGCCCAGCACTATCGGGACGCGCGCATCCTGCCGATCTACGAGGGCACCAACGGGATCCAGGCGATCGATCTCGTCACGCGCAAGCTGCCGCTGGAGGGTGGCAGGGTGCTGGAGGCGTACATCGGCGAGCTGAAAAAGACAGCCGAGGAGGTGCGCGCCTCCAATCGTCCGGAGTTTGGCCGCATGGGAGAGCGGTTGTCGGCTGCCGTCGACGCGCTCGCGGAGGCCTCGCGCTGGCTCGGTGGCGCCCTGCAGAAAAGTCCCGAAGCCGCGCTGTCGGGCGCGCAGCCCTATTTGCGGCTGTTCGGCCTCGCCTCGGGGGGCACCTACCTCGCCCGCGGGGCATTGGCGGCTGCGCGTGAGTCGGGCGCCGGCTCCACGGCGGCACGCATCGCGCTCGCGCGCTTCTTCGCCGAGAATCTGGCGGTTGCTGCGCCGGGATTGAAAGACGCTATCACCACCGGCGCCGATGCAACGCTCGCGCTGGAGCCCGAGGCGTTGTCAGCATAAGGACGGCAGCAGTCAGCATGTCCACCGAAATCGAGATCACGCGCAACGACGGCATCCAGCTCATCCGCTTCACGCGGTCCGAGAAGAAGAACGCCTTCACCGGCCCGATGTACGACGCGATGTCGGCGGCGCTCGATGCAGGTGAAACGTCAGATGATATCGCCGTGCACGTCTTCATCGGCTCGGGCGGCTCGTTCAGTGCCGGCAACGACATCAACGATTTCATCCGGCGTACCAATGCCGGACCCGACGGCATCCCGACACCGTCGCTCGAGTTCATTCGCCGCCTGCCCAAGGTGACCAAGCCGATGATCGCCGCGGTCGACGGCCTCGCCATCGGCGTCGGCACAACCATGCTCCTGCACTGTGATCTCGTGTACGCGGGTCCCTCCGCCAGCCTGCGCACGCCGTTCCTCGATCTTGGGCTCGTGCCCGAGGCCGCCTCCAGTCTCACGACCGTGCTGCGTATGGGTCATGCGCGCGCGTTCGAATTGCTCTGCCTGGGCGAGCCATTCGATGCCGAGCGCGCAAGGCAGGCCGGCATCATCAATGCCGTCGTGCCCGCCGCTGAGCTCGAGGCGACCGCCTTGAAGGCCGCAAAGCGGCTTACGGCCAAACCGCGCGAGGCGCTGATGGCCGCCCGCAGGCTGATGCGCGGCGATCCGGCAGGGATCAGCGCCAGGATCGAGGAGGAAGCAAAGGTTTTTCAGTCACGCATCAAGAGCGCAGAAGCGCAGGAGGCTTTCGCTGCCTTCTTCGAGAAGCGTCCGCCGGACTTCGCCAGGCTGCGCGGCAAGCGCTGACTGAGGTCCACTGAAGGAGAGGGCAGGTGCCGAGCACGCGCATTACGACGGGCCCTTGGGCCCGAGGGCAGGAGAGCGCTGTGATCGAGGCCGTGCAGGCGGGACTCGAGACTGGTCTCAAGATCCCTGATTGGGACCGGGACGTTGTGCTCGACATTCGCGGCGATGGCACGCGCATCGTGCCGACGGGCCGGTCGGACCATTACACGCGCGTCGAGATCGCGTTGTTCTCCGGGCGGTCGCTCGAAGCGAAAAGACGGCTCTACTCGGCAATCGTCGAGAACTTGAGCAAGCTCGGCGTGCCAAAGACCGAGATCAAGATCATCCTTGTCGAGGTTCCGCCAGAAAACTGGGGTATCCGGGGCGGAATACCGGCGAGCGAGATTGATCTGGGCTTCGATATCAAGGTTTGAGGGATTCATCTGCGGCCATTGAGATGCCCGATGCGCGCCATCGCGTTGCTTTGCAGCCTACTGCTTGCATGCTCGCTGCTCGGTGCTCCGGCCGAGGCCAACTGGCTGACGAGGCTCATCAGCGCCGCCGAGCACGCCGGCAGCAAGGCTGTTCGGCACGGCACCGGCGCGCTCGAGAACATGGCGGGCTATATCAAGGCGCTGCCGCATCGCCCCGATAGCCACGCCCTTGCTGCCGCCGCCACGCCGGAGGGACACTGGCGCATCGTCAACAGGTCGGGTGAGACCTTCACCGCCGCCTCGCCCGAGGAGCTGCGGCGCGCCTTCGCTGTGCTGGCGCCGGAGGCCGCGGGGGCGGAAAGCAAGCTTGCCCTCTACCTCACAGAGGAGACGGTGTTCCGCCAGCAGGCAAGTCTCAAGGACTTGCCGAAAGGGGCGACTCTGCACGTCGTCATAGACAAGGAAGCCTATCGGCTCATCCGCAAGTCCGAGGCTTCTGGCGAACGTCTCTTTGCCGAGGTGCGACCAAACCTCGTGGTGGAGCTCTCGGACCGCCGTCTTTTTGACGAAGCCGTTTTCCAGCTCGCCCGCCCGCTCAAGAAGGCGAATATCCGCGTCATCGCGCTGCAACCGGACGGTCCGGCGACGTTCTCTGTCTCGCCGCGCCTCGAGAGCGCCACCGGACGCGCAATGACGGACGTCATCGATCCCGATCGGCTTCGGCACGTGATGTCGACGATCCGCGGTCAGACGGCTCTCGTCACCGGCCGCCTCGAGGGCGAGCTCATATACTTCAAGTCTGCGAGTGGCCCGGAGCGCAGCTTGCTCATCAAAGACCTGACGGCGGCGGCGGAGGCTGCTGACGTCAACCTGATCATTCTCAAGTCGAGCAGCGCGCGCCAGCCCGGCACGCGCAACTGGCTCTGGCTCCGGGCCGAGGTGAAAGGGCTCAGCCAGGCCCTGGACCGCGCTACGCTGTCCGACTTTCTGAGCGCGCTCGCCGGCGACGGCCGCATGGTCGTCACGGCGACGCCGAATGGTCCGCTTCGCACCACGCTCGACGTCAGGCCGGCGCGCGACCTGCCTGGCGGCTCGTCGAGCCCGATGAGCGATGTATTCGCGGACATCGTGTCGGATCTTGCCGGACGGGTCGTCACCAGCGGTGTCGAGGCCAGCATGGTCGGCGGCGATCGTCAGCGCGAGCTCGATAGGCGCTTGCTTCCCCGCATCCCGTCGCAAATCCAATTCGGCTATCTCGGCTTGCTGATTTTGGGTTTGTTCGGCTTACCCGTCGCACGCGGCTGGTGGCAGCGGCTGTGGCCGGTCGAGCGGCGCGAGGAGTACGCCGGCACCGTGGGCTATTGGGCCGCGAGGCTGTCTCGATCGGGCCTGCTGCTGCTCGTCTTTGTTCCTCTCGTCGCGATCGCCAGCGCGCCGGCGCAAGCCCTCTCGGGGCTCTGGCGAGCCGTGCTCACGTACGGTATGTGATCGTTCTCCTTTGGCGCGGCGTCACCTGGCCGATACGCAAGGCGACGGGCGTGGAGCGCGCGTGAGCAGCATTCGTGCCGCGCCGGCGTACGCGGTCATAAAGCTGCCAATCTAACTGTGGAGCATTAAGGCCGGATTCGCAGGCAGTGGCCGGACGATCTGACCAAGGCGAGCAGGGCGATGCGGCGGCATCTGGGGTGGCGGTCAAAGGGTCGCGTGCAACGCGTGGCACACGTTGTCGCCTTCGCGTCGGCCTTGCTGGGCACGTCCGTTGCGGCCATGGCTCAAGAGCGCGTGGTGATGCCTTACGCCTGCGCCGTCGAGGCCGGACGCATCATCCTGGAGCCCTCCGCAGAGAGAGGCTACGCCATCATCGGCAAACATGAGCAGCAGCCCTTTACGGCCTGCTCTCCCGCCGACGAGAGGCGCTGCCGCACGTGGATGCTGCACAAATTCGATCTGGACTGCAGCGGCGCACGCGTCCCGTGGCTTTCCGTGGTGGGCGCGGCGGTAGCGACCCGAACCAGGCGCGTGTGGATCGACGACGGAAGGCTGCACCTGCGATTCTGGTTTGAGCGTCGCGACCCCAACGGGCGTCCGTGCTTTGCGAGGCCTTGGCACTCACCCGAGGCATGGCCGGGCCAGGGGCCATTCTTGTACAACCGTGCCTGCGGTCCGTTCCGCCCGAGGGAAGCTGCAGCGGTCGTGTCGATGCCACGGGGCTTTGCCCCAGTCATGAGTCTCGGGGCGCGGTTCGTGGGCGAGCCTCTCCGCACCACTGCTGGTTCCGCGGAGCCGGCCGCGCGCTCGATTGCAACGGGGGCGTCGAACAAGTCCCTCGCCGACGTCAAAGCCCTGCCGCCATCGCGGGTCGCCGCGGCAGAGCCGGGGGCGAAAGTGCATGTCTCGATCGCCGAGCACTCGACCGCTTCGGCAAATCTTCGCTCGGATGGCGAAGTCCCGGTTGCCGACGCGGTCGTACCGAGATCCCCACCTGTGCGACTTGCCGAACAGGTCTCGCGCTCGTCTGAGCAGCGGCTGTCGGAATGGATTGCAACGACGCATCCCACGGTCGTGCCGCAAGAGCCGCACGCAGATTATGACCCGTGGGGCGCATTCTTGCGGGCGATGCAGGAGCCCGATCTTCCCCTCGCTCTGGGTCTGATCGGTGCACTCGCCTTGACCTTGACCACCTTCGCCTGGATGCGGTCGCGGTATGACACGCGGAGTGCGGCTGCCGTCGCCACGCGAGGGCGAATCGGGGACGCTGCATCCGCGCCGGCACTTGGTCCGCCGCTGTCGCCCGGCCCAAGTGAGCAGGAGGCGGGCGAGGAGCTTTTGCATACCGCCGAGACATTCTTTGCGCACGTGGCTCACATCGCTGAGCGCATGCGCGCGCGGGATGCACTGCGCGATGTCGTCTCCGACGAGCTGCGCAGCATCGAGACCATCCTGCGCTCGGCCGAGCTGACACGCGCCTGTGCCACCAAGGATTGGTCCTACGTGCGCGCGTGCGCTGTGCAGATCCTGACCGATCTCGAGCGTGTCAGGCGGGTTGCCCAGAGCGCCAATGAGGCGGCAGCGGCTCCCACTCCCGGCAGCCTTGGTTCGGAAATGCCCTCCGATCGCGGCGAGGCGCTTGCGGTGCTCGGCGTGAATGCCGACGCCAGTGAGAAGGTGGTGAAGAAGATCGTCGATGCCATGCGCCAGACCTGGCATCCCGATCTGGCGCGGGACGAGGAAGACCGGCGGGCCAGGGAAGCGCGTATCAAGCAGATCAACAGCGCTTGGGATCTCCTGCGCAGCCGGCCACGCGAGGCCTGAGCAAAACCAGCCCTCTCGCGCCATAGCGGTGGTTGCCGAGCGATCTCAGGCAGCCGGACGCCACGCCAGCGCCTCCTCCTCGACCTCGGATCCGCGGCCGATGCGTGCGAGCAGCGCCATGGCGCCGCTGGGCTCGAGCCTGCAGATGCTGCCCTGATTGCTGCCGTCGAGGTGCGTACGGTTGAGCACCAGGAGAGCACCGGGCCCGCGCAGATATGCGATGAGGTTCGAGATCATCGCCGACAGCGTGGTGTGCTCGAAGTAATCGCGATTGAGGACGTTGGCCGCGCGCACGATGTCGAAGCGCCGTTCGAATTGCGGATTGGGCCGCATAAGGTCGTCCTCGACAAAACTGATCCCGCTACGGTCGTCGATCCGCCGCGAGATCAGCTGGACGGAGCGCGCCGGTGAATCCTTATTGTTGCGGCAAAGCCGGCGGGCCAGCATGCTCAGCAGCCGGTAGCCCGTGACGTAGTCGAGCCTGCGGGCCCATGGGCGGATCGGCACGCCGGCAATGTCGTATTGGAGGTCGCGACCGGCGCTATCCTGCAAGACGCGTACGCCGCGCGCCACCTCGACCAGGCGAGCTTCGATGGCAAGGTCCGTCGCAGTGATCGCCGGACGCAACCCCGCGTCGGCGAGGGCGCGCCCGAGCTCCGCGGTGGTGACGCCCGACGAGACGGCAACATCGAGCACGGCCGGGGCAAGCAGCCGATGGTCGTGTGCGCATCGCGCCAACAGCGCGTCGAGGTCGCGCATGCGGCCGGCAGCGGTGGTCTTGAACGTACCGTTTGCGAGCCGAATGGCAGAGAAGAACCGCGCCTCGTCCGCTGCGCTGATGGCGCTTGCCGGGGCATCGAAAAACCGGCTCGCGGTGGGCGTCACCTTGGTACAGGCACGCTGGATGGGCAGGCTACATCTCCGCCTCGGGGAAAAGCAGCTCTTTGACGCCGGTCGGCTTGTTCTTGAAGTTTCCGGTACGCGCCATGAACAGGATCATCGGATCGGCGCCTGTCAGCTTGGTGGTAAAGACGAGGTCAGGGCGATTCATGATCTCCATCAGCTCCTCAATCGGCATTTTGTCCTTGGAGATGCGCAGATAGGCCTCGGCCGCCCATTTCCTGTCCTTGTTGACCATCTCGGTCGCTTCCTTCAGGGCGGCGAGGAAGCTCGCATAGAGCTTCGGGTTCTCGGCGCGGAACTTGGCGGTCGCGGCGATGATGTTGAAGGAGAAGGGCGCACCCAGGATGTCGGTGGAGGTCATGAGCTCGCGGATGCCGGCCTGCTTCTGCTGACGATACTGGAACGGCACCGAGGAAAAGTTGGCCGTGACGTCCTTCTGACCTGTCAGCATGGCGATGGTGGCGTCGGGATGCGACATGGTGATGGTCAGGTGGTCGAGCTTGCTGTGCTGGCCCGGACCGAACTCCTTCTCGCAGGCCATGCGCAGGAGGATCGCCTGGTTGGACACGCCGACCGCCGGCATGGCGATACGGTCCTTCTCGGTGAAGTCCTTGAGGCTCTTGACGTCCGGATTGCGTACGTTGAGCGCAATCGGCATGGAGTTGATGCCGGTGACGCCCCTGACATCGATGGTGCCTTTGGTCCGATCCCAGATGGTCATCATGCCGGCGATGCCGAGCGAGACGAAATCGACGTTGCCGGAAAGCAGCGCGTCGTTCATGACGTCGGAGGAGCGGAACGTGTTCCACTCGACCTGGATATCGCCGAGGCCGGCTGCCTTGGCCTGCTTCTCGACCAGCTTCATGTCCTCCATGATCATGAACTGGACATAGCCGAGGCCGTATTGCTTGGCGGCCCGCAGCTTGTTGGCCTCCGCGGACGCGGGATGGGCGGCCAGACCCAAGAGCAGGGCGGCGGCGACGATCTTGGCGAATCGCATTGCGGCAGGCTCCAAGTCGGAGGAAAAAGGGTGAGGGGGCTATCATCAAGGCTGACGATCGGGGGGTCAATGCCGGTATGATCGAGGCCGGTGTGGAACCTAAGCGGTCGCGCCTACATTGACGAAATCTCGGACGAGAGCCCCATGACCACCCTGCTTGTGACGCATCCCTGTTTCGTCAACCACGACACAGGACCGGGCCACCCGGAGCGTCCGGACCGCATGCGCGCCATAGACAAGGCGCTCACACATGAGGCTTTCGCAAGCCTGCAGCGGGTCGAGGCGCCGCTTCGCGAGGATATCGAGGATTGGGTCGCGCTGGTGCACCCGCGCGACTATATCGAGGCGATCAAGGAGGCGCGGCCGGCCCCAGGCGAGGACGCGGTGCGGCTCGATCCCGACACGGTCCTCTCGTCAGGCTCGTGGGAGCCGGCGCTGAGGGCGGTCGGTGCTGGTCTCGAGGCGGTTGATCAGGTTCTCGCGGGTAAGGCCGGCAACGCCTTTTGCCAGGTGCGTCCGTGCGGCCATCATGCCGAGACGGCGCGGGCGATGGGCTTTTGCATCTTCAACAATATCGCGATCGCGGGCCTCTATGCGAGAAAGAAGCACGGCGCCGAGCGAATCGCTGTTGTCGACTTCGATGTCCATCACGGCAACGGCACGCAGGACATCTTCTGGAGCGACAAGGATCTGTTCCTTGCTTCCACGCATCAGATGCCGCTCTATCCGGGCACGGGCGCCCTTTCAGAGACGGGCGTCGGCAACATTTTCAATGCGCCGCTCAGGCCCGGCGACGGCGGAGAGCCGTTTCGCGAAGCCTTCGAGACGCGCATTCTCCCCAACTTGCGCGGCTTTCATCCTGACCTGGTCTTGATTTCGGCAGGATTCGATGCGCATCAGGACGATCCTCTGGCCAACCTTCGTCTTGTGGAGTCTGATTTCGCCTGGGCCACCCAGAAGATCGCCGAAATCGCCCACAAGCAGGCCGGGGGACGCTTGGTGTCGATGCTGGAGGGTGGCTACAATCTCACCGCGCTCGCAAGGTCGACCGCGGTGCACGTCAAGTGCCTGATGGATGCTGCGAGCTGAAGCTGCTCGAGACGATACGGAGAACCGCCCGTGACCATGGGCACGCCAGCCAACAAGTACGCTGACATCAAGGACATGAGCTTCGAGCGCGCCTTGAAGGAGCTGGAGAGTATTGTCGGCCGCCTGGAGCGCGGCGACGTCGAGCTCGAGGAGTCGATCAGCATTTTCGAGCGCGGCGAGGCTTTGAAAGAGCACTGCGATCGCCTCCTGAAGCAGGCCGAGGCCAAGGTCGAAAAGCTGACGCTCGGTTCGGATGGGCAGCCTTCCGGCGTCGAGCCGCTCGAGCCCCCCCAGTAACCGGGAACGCATCGGTTTCACGCGCGTTTGTACCGCGGTTTGCTCCAGTGCCTCTCGAAGGCGCGCTAGCGATGCTTCTCTCGGCCCACTGCTGGGAAATTCATCGGCAAAAGCGTCTTTTGGAGGCGCCTTGCGGCCACGCCATGCGAGCGAATTGTTGGATCATCGGGGCCTGGCTCTCCCAGGGCAGAGCGCTCGGTTTGTCGTCGGGCAGAGCGGAATGCTGATTAGATCAATCAAGAGACGCGCATACGACGGGGGGTGAAACACGCAGAACCGCTGAAGCGACGAGGCGTAGCATGTTGCTCAGACTCATACTTCTGCTCGTACTGGCAATAGCGACACCAGCAAGTGCCCACGATTGGTACCCTATCGAATGTTGCCAAGGCATGGATTGTGCGCCGGTCGAGCGGGCCGAGGTGCAAGCCAGCGGGATGATGATCGTCACCTCGAGGAATGGCACCGGCGTGGTGCCCGCGACGCTTCCCCGACGTGAGTCCAAGGACAACCGAATGCACGTCTGCATGCGGCCGAACAGCACCGGCGGCATGCGTGTTATTTGCGTCTTCCTGCCGCCGCCCACCTGACTGTCGGCTCACCGCGGATGCTGCCCTCCTGGCTCGGGCCGGGGCCATGCGCCCTTTGGCCGCGACTGTCTTTATCCTGACAGGCCATCGTGCTGACGTAGGATAATCTTTGCCGATGCCGCTTTTCGGGCTTTCCCAACGACCGACCGGCAATTATGACAGCAAGTCACACTTAGAGTTGCAGTTCGCGGACCGCCCCATGCCCAACACTCCGAGCAAGACACCTCTGCTCGACACGATCGCCTCGCCCGCGGATCTGCGCGCGCTGGCGGAGGAGGATCTGCCTCAGCTTGCCGCCGAGCTGCGGCAGGAGACCATCGACGCGGTGTCGGTGACGGGTGGGCATCTGGGCGCAGGTCTCGGTGTCGTCGAGCTGACAGTGGCCTTGCATTGGGTCTTCAACACTCCACAAGACCGGCTGATCTGGGACGTCGGACATCAGGCCTATCCGCACAAGATCTTGACCGGCCGCAGGGATCGCATTCGCACCTTGCGTCAGGGTGGCGGCCTGTCCGGCTTCACCCGCCGTGCCGAAAGTGAGTACGACCCGTTCGGCGCCGCTCACTCCTCGACGTCAATCTCGGCCGGACTGGGCATGGCCGTGGCGCGCGACCTGTCGGGCCGTGACAACAACGTCGTCTGCGTGATCGGCGACGGTGCCATGAGCGCTGGCATGGCCTACGAGGCGATGAACAACGCTGGCGCTCGCAATGAGCGCCTGATCGTCGTCCTCAACGACAACGATATGTCGATCGCACCGCCGGTCGGTGCGCTGTCGAGCTACCTTGCACGCATCTCCTCGAGCGGCACGTATCTCCACCTGCGCGACATCCTCAAGCAGCTTGCGAAGAACCTGCCCAAGCAGTGGGAGCGGCGCGCGGCGCGTGCGGAGGAGATGACGCGCACCTATTGGACGGGCGGCACGCTGTTCGAGGAGCTCGGCTTCTACTACGTAGGTCCCATCGATGGGCACGACCTGAGTTCGCTGCTGCCGGTTCTCAAGAACGTGCGTGACGCGAGGCAGGGACCGATCCTCGTTCACGTCGTGACGAAGAAGGGCAAAGGCTATCCGCCAGCCGAGGCGTCGGACGACAAGTACCACGGGGTCAACAAGTTCAACGTCATTACCGGCGCGCAGGTGAAGGTGAAGCCGAACGCGCCGAACTACACCAAGGTCTTCGCCGACAGCCTGATCAAGCACGCACGCAAGGACCCCAAGATTGTGGCCATCACGGCCGCGATGCCTTCGGGAACGGGGCTGGATCTTTTCGGCGAGGAATTCCCGGATCGAACGTTCGATGTCGGCATCGCCGAGCAGCACGGCGTGACGTTCGCTGGCGGCCTTGCAGCCGAGGGCTACAAGCCGTTTGCAGCGATCTACTCGACCTTCCTGCAGCGCGCCTACGACCAGGTCGTGCACGATATCGCCATCCAGAAGCTGCCCGTCCGCTTCGCGATCGATCGCGCTGGGCTCGTCGGCGCCGATGGACCGACGCACGCGGGCTCTTTCGATCTCGCCTACCTCGGCTGCCTGCCGGGATTCGTCCTGATGGCGCCGTCCGACGAGGCCGAGCTCATGCACATGGTGGCAACCGCGGTGGCCATCGACGACCGGCCGAGCGCCTTTCGCTACCCTCGCGGGGAGGGGGTAGGCGTCGAGTTGCCCGATGAAGGCGTTCCGCTCGAGATCGGAAGAGGGCGCATTGTGCGCACCGGCTCGACGGTGGCGATCCTGTCTTTGGGCACGCGGCTTGCCGAAAGCCTCAAGGCCGCCGAGCAGCTCGCTGCGTTCGGATTGTCGACGACCGTCGCTGACGCTCGCTTCGCAAAGCCACTTGACCAGGATCTGGTCCGCCGGCTGGCGCAGGACCACGAGCTGCTGATCACGATCGAGGAGGGGGCGATCGGAGGTTTCGGCAGCCAGGTGCTGCACTATCTGGCGCAGACCGGACTGCTGGAGCGCGGGCTCAAGGTGCGCTCCATGGTGCTTCCCGACGTCTTCATCGATCACGACAAGCCAGAGAAGATGTACGAGCGCGCAGGACTCAATGCCGCCGGCATCGTGGCCACGGTGCTTGCCGCCCTCGGGCGCACCGTGTCGGCCAACGAGGTGGCCGAAAGGGCATAAATAGCCCATTTGGGCGGCCGCCGGGGGAGCACCTTGTCCACAGGGATCTGTGGATAAACGCTTTATCTTTACTTTGTCATGGACGGCAGGCCTACCCGGCCGCTAGACGTTCCGTGATCCGAATGTCCTGTGCCGTCCCTTTCCCCCATCCCGGGCGACAGGATCTCTCCAGCCCCGGCAGTCTCTGCCGGGGCTTTTTGTTGAGCGTGTCTGCGCCAATCCGGCGCGGTTTTGCACTGGATCGGTGCGCACTACATATCGCGTACTGAGCATATTGCCTCCTAACCGGTGTCGGCGAGATTGTTGCCATGACTTGGCTCGGCTCCTTCGATGCTTTGTCGCTCGCCCGGCTGCAGTTTGCGTTCACGATCTCCTTCCACATCATTTTCCCGGCCTTCACCATTGGGCTCGCCAGCTATCTTGCAGTCCTGGAGGGTCTCTGGCTCGCGACCGGCCGCAACGTCTATCTCGCGACCTTCAACTACTGGAAGGTGATCTTCGCCATCACCTTCGGCATGGGCGTGGTGTCGGGGATCGTGCTCAGCTATCAGTTCGGCACCAACTGGAGCGTTTACGCCGACAAGGCAGGTCCCATCGTCGGCCCGCTGATGGGTTACGAGGTTCTGTCCGCCTTCTTCCTCGAGGCGGGGTTTCTCGGCGTCATGCTGTTCGGAATGCACCGTGTGGGGCGTGGGCTGCACTTCTTCGCCACTCTCATGGTGGCCGCCGGCACGCTGCTCTCCGCGTTCTGGATCCTATCCGCCAATAGCTGGATGCAAACGCCCGCCGGCCACGGCATCAACGAGCACGGCCAATTCGTCCCGATCGATTGGTGGCAGGTCGTATTCAATCCGTCGTTTCCCTATCGACTCGTGCACATGGTGCTGGCGGCCTATCTGACGACAGCCTTCATCGTCGGAGCAGTCGGCGCGTGGCATCTGCTGCGCGACAACACCAATGCGCCGGCACGCCTCATGCTGTCCATGGCGATGTGGATGGCAACCGTAGTCGCGCCGATACAAATCATCGCCGGCGACATGCACGGCCTCAATACGCTCGAGCACCAGCCCGCCAAGATCGCAGCCATGGAAGGTCACTTCGAGACGCGGCGAGGACAGCCGCTGATCCTGTTCGGCTTGCCGGACATGTCCGCCGAGACAACGAAATACGCCGTCGAGATTCCCAGGCTCGGCAGTCTGATCCTGACGCACGAATGGGACGGCGAGGTGAAGGGTCTCAAAGCCTGGCCCAAGAGTGAACGTCCCGACTCCGCGATCGTTTTCTGGAGCTTCCGGATCATGGTCGGTCTCGGCGTGCTGATGTTCGCGGCCGGTTTATGGAGCCTGTGGCTGCGACTGCGGCAACACCTGTACGAGACACCCCTGTTTCTGCGCTATGCGATTGCCATGGGGCCGGCCGGGTTCCTCGCAGTCCTGGCCGGCTGGATCACCACGGAGGTCGGCCGTCAGCCCTATACGGTCTATGGTCTGCTCAGGACGGCGGACTCGACGTCGGCCGTTGCCGCTCCGGCTGTCGCGACGTCGCTCGTAATGTTCGTAATTGTGTACTTTTTGGTATTCGGAGCCGGCACGCTCTACATTCTGCGCCTCATGGCATCGACGCCGACCGAGCAGGAGCCTCGGGTCGAGGGCCCCATGCGCGCAGCCGGCGTAACCCCTGCCGCGCAACTCGCAGAGCCCGAGCGCCGAAAGGATGGCCCATGACGTTCGATCTCGCCTTCATCTGGGCAGGGCTGATCGCATTCGCCGTGCTCGCCTATGTTATCTTCGACGGCTTCGATCTCGGCATCGGCATACTGTTTCCTGCGGTTCACGACGAGCATGATCGCGACGTCATGATGAACTCGGTGGCGCCGGTCTGGGACGGCAACGAGACGTGGCTGGTGCTGGGCGGCGGCGGCCTCTTCGCCGTCTTTCCTCTGGCATACGCGATCATCGCACCCGCGCTCTATGCGCCGCTGATCGCCATGCTGCTGGCCCTCATCTTCCGCGGCGTCGCATTCGAGTTCCGCTGGCGCGCCATGCGCGGGGCCAACCGCAACTGGTGGGACTGGGCCTTCACCGGCGGCTCCACGGTGGCGGCGCTGGCGCAGGGCATTGCCCTCGGCGCGCTGGTGCAAGGCATTCCGGTTTCGGGGCGCGCCTACGCTGGCGGCTGGTGGGACTGGCTGACGCCGTTCAGCCTGCTGACGGGCATCGCGCTTGTCGTCGGTTATGCACTGCTGGGCTCCACCTGGCTCATCATGAAGACCACGGGCGAGCTGCAGCAGCGTGCCTATGCAATGGCCTGGAGAGCGGGGGTGGGCACCGTGGCGCTGATCGCTGTGGTCAGCTTATGGACCCCGTTCCTTGAAAGCGCTTATATGGCTCGCTGGTTCGCGTGGCCCGCAGTCCTCTACACACTTCCGGTCCCGTTGCTGGTCGCCGCTTGCGCTGCCGCTCTCGCCAAGGGATTGACCGATCGTTGGGAGTTCGTGCCGTTCGCGGCGTCGATCGGCCTGTTTGTCCTCTGCTACATCGGTCTCGGCATCAGCTTCTATCCGTATATCGTGCCGCCCAGCGTCAGCATCTGGGACGCGGCGGCGCCGGAAAGCAGCCTGCGCTTCCTGCTGGTGGGCGCCGTCATTCTGATCCCCGCAATCCTTGTCTACACGGCGCACGCCTATTGGGTCTTCCGGGGGAAGGTCGACCCGCGCGCCGGATATCACTGATGTGGCGCGCTGACACCTCGCCCCGAACGCGCGAGATTGTCAGGCGGCTCGCCTGGTTCGTACTGCTGTGGCTGGCAGGCGTCGCGTGCGTTGCCGGCGTCGGTCTCGCGATCCGCGCAATCCTGCATTAGCTGATCCAGCACGGGCGCCAAGCCGCCGGGGCCGCATTTGCTGCTGGCTCGCTAGGTCATCGCCTTCTTGAAGTTGGCGGCAACCTTGTCCCAGTTCACGGTGTTCCACCAAACATCGATGTAATCGCCCCGCCTGTACTGGTGCTTCAGGTAGTACGCGTGCTCCCAAACGTCGATGCCGAGAATGGGCTTGGCGCCCATCTCCATGTGCGGCGTATCCTGATTGGGCGTGCTGAAGATGGCGAGCTTCTTGTCCTTGCCGACGGCAAGCCAGGCCCAGCCAGAGCCGAAGCGTCCAAGGCCCGCTTGCTTGAGGGCCGCCTTCATCTTGGCTTCGTCGCCAAAGGCGCCGTTGATTGCGCTCATCACCTCCGTCGAGGGGGCCTTGCTGCCGCCGGGCGTCATCAGCTCCCAAAAGAACGTGTGGTTCCAGTGGCCGCCCATGTTGTTGCGCAGTGCCGTGCGAATGGCTTCGGGTGCCGCGGCGATGTTGGCCACGACATCATCGGGAGTCGTGCTGGCGAGCTCCGGCCACTTCTCCACGAGGGCATTGACATTGGCGACGTAAGCGGCGTGATGATTGTCGTGATGGATCCGCATCGTCATGGTGTCGATGTGCGGCTCGAGCGCGTCGAACGCGTAGCCGAGCGGCGGCAGCTTGAATGGCCCCTCCGGCGCCTTCTGCTGTGCCTCGGCAACGTTGCCGGCCACGGTTGTGCCCGAGGCGGCGGCCGCAGCAATCCCGGCCATGAGCTTCAGCGTCTGTCGACGGTTCATCTTTCTCTCCCTGGAGCCTTCTCGATCCTCACGCACATATGGTAGGTCGGTTATCGCCCGCTGCTTGCGCCATCAACATTGCAGCGTCCAGACTGGATCGTTCACTTCGATGTGAGGTAACGAGGGTTACCAACAGGCGCTTCGCGGGCCCCCAAAACCTCGCTTCGGTGCGCACTTTATGCCGGAAACGGACAATTCGATACGGCTCGACTTGGCGCTTGTGCGTCGGGGGCTTGCAGCGTCGAGATCGCAGGCGCGCGACTTGATCGTGCGCGGCAGTGTCACCGTCGACAACGTGCAGGTTCTGAAACCGGGCATGATGGTTGGCGACCGGACTGCGATCGGCATCGCCGCAGGTGCCGCGGAATGGGTATCCAGGGGAGCCGTCAAACTTCTGGCGGCGCTCGACAAGTTCGAGTTCGAGGTTGATGGGCGTACGGCGTTGGACATCGGCGCGTCGACCGGCGGCTTCACGCAGGTTCTGCTGAAGCGCGGGGCCGCGCGGGTATACGCCGTCGATGTCGGTCGGGGACAGCTGCACCCCACGATCGCCGATGATCCGCGCGTGGTGCAGCGCGAAGCAACCGACGCGCGCTCCCTGACCGCGGTGGTGGTCACAGAGCCCGTGCGTGCGATCGTTGCCGACGTGAGCTTCATCTCTCTCACCAAGGCGTTGCCTGCGGCACTCGCCCTTGCGGCTCCTGGCTGCTGGCTCATCGCGCTCGTAAAGCCGCAGTTCGAAGCGGGACCCGCAGCGATCGGCAAGGGTGGGATCGTGCGCGATGCTGCCGACCGGGCGCGCGCACTCCGCATGGTGCGCGACTGGCTCGCAGCGCAACCGGGCTGGCGGATCGTCGGCGACATGGCGTCGCCGATTACCGGAGGCTCGGGAAATGAGGAGTTCCTGGTCGGAGCCGTACGCGATGCCTGAGATGGAGGTCGACATTCGCGGGCTCGCTGCCCAGGGCGATGGCATTGCGGATGCCTCGGAGGGACCGCAGTTCGTCCCCTTCGCGCTGCCAGGAGAGCGTGTGCGCATTGCTGCGCAGGGCCTGCCGGACGTTATCTCGGCGCCGAGTCCCGACCGCATCGCGCCGTTGTGCCGGCATTTCGGCGTGTGCGGCGGCTGCGCGGCGCAACACATGAGCGCTATTCTTTATTCGGAATGGAAGCGTGGGGTGGTGGTCGAAGCGTTTCGCCAGCGGGGTCTCGAAGCCCCCGTGGCCCCCTTGCTGCGCGTTCCGCCCGCCTCACGCAGGCGCGCGGTCTTTGCCGCCCGGCGCAGCGCGGGCGTGACGACGCTCGGCTATCACCGCCGCCGCAGTCACGACGTGTTCGCGCTCGAGGAATGCCCGGTGCTGGTGCCGGCTATCGTGGAGAAGCTCGAGGGGCTGCGGGCCATTGCCTCCTCCATCGGTGGAGATGGCGAGGCTCGCATCACCGTTCTCGCCACTCCGGCAGGCCTCGATGTGGACGTCGCATTGGAGCGCGCGCCGGGAGCGGCGACAGCAGCGCGTTGGGCGGGGATCGCTGGAGAGCGCGGGATCGCGCGCATCACGGTCGAGGGCGAAGCCGTCGTCGCGCGCGCCACGCCTTCCCTGCCGGTCGGCAACGTGCCGATGGTCGTGCCGCCGGGCGCATTTCTTCAGGCGGTCGCCGAAGCTGAGGCAGCCATCACCCGATGTGCCCTGGCCGCGGTCGGGCAAGCGAAGCGGATTGCCGATCTCTTCGCCGGCGTCGGCACGCTGACCTTTCCTCTTGCGCGTAAGGCCGCGATCCTCGCCATCGACAGTGATAAGCAGGCGATTGCCGCGCTCGGCGATGCCGCGCGGCGCGCACAGGGCCTGAAGCCGGTCGAGACGCGGGTGCGCGATCTCTTCCGCGATCCGCTGTCGCCGCGCGAGCTCGACGCATTCGACGCGGCCGTCTTCGATCCGCCCCGCGCCGGCGCCAAGGCACAGGCGGATGCACTTGCCAAGTCGAAGGTGCCGGTCGTCGTTGCCGTCTCATGCAACCCCGCCACTCTGGCGCGCGATGCACGCGTTCTGGTCGACGGCGGCTATCGACTCGAGGGCGTCACGCCGATCGACCAGTTCCTGTTTGCGGCGCACGTGGAGGCCGTTGCTGTCTTCAGGCGCGGACGCTGAGCCGCCCGCATTCAGCCCGCGAGAAGCCGTTCGACATACGCCGGCACGACGACGCTGGCCTTGCCGTGGTGCGCCTCGTGAAACAGCCTCGCGCCCTCCGACGGCTCGAGGTTCAGCTCGACCGTATGCGCGCCGTTGCCGCGCGCCTCGGCGACGAATCCGGCTGCCGGATAGACATTGCCGCTGGTGCCGATCGAGATGAACAGATCCGCCTCCGCCAGAGACTCGTAGATGCGCTCCATGTGGTAGGGCATCTCGCCGAACCAGACGACGTCGGGGCGCAGGCCGCCAGCCTTGCCGCACGAGCTGCAGGTGTGGTCGGTCGTCAAATCGGGCTGGTTGTGCCCCCAGGGCGCGCGCGACCGGCAGTGCATGCAGAGCACCTTGCTGTGCTCGCCGTGCATGTGGATCACATTGCGCGAGCCGGCAGCCTCGTGCAGTGCGTCGACGTTCTGCGTCACCAGCACCACCGGCCCCGGGTGCTCGCACTCGAGCTTGGCAAGCGCGAAGTGGGCGGCATTGGGTTGCGCCCCGCGGTTCTGCTTGCGGCGCGTGTTGTAGAAGTCGAGCACCAGCTTCGGGTTGCGCGCGAAGGCCTCGGGCGTGGCCACGTCATTGATATCGTACTTCGACCAGATGCCGTCCTTGTCGCGGAACGTGGCGATGCCCGACTCGGCCGAGATGCCGGCGCCGGTCAGGATGACGATGCGATTGTATCGTTGCATTGGCGGTTGCTCGAAGACGCTGGCCGCTCAAGCCTTATCCGCCACCACGTGCTTTCTCAAGCTCGGCGATGCGCGCCTTGAGCGCGGCGTTGTCGGCCTCGAGCTCGCGCATGCGCTCCTGGAATTGCCGGATCGTGCCGGCCACATCCTCGGCCTTGAACATCTGCGGGATGTGTTGGTTGCAGTTGCTGTCCCAGGCGTCGACCTCGAAGATGATGGCCTGCTCCGGCAGCGCGTTGTAGCCGGCCGGAAAGAGCTTCGCGATCAGCTCCGGATCATCCTCCACGACGCGAGCGCGGCCCCAGATTTTCACGCGCTGGCGGCTGGCGTAGTCCATGACGAAGATCTGCGCCCGTGGGTTCTCCGACAGATTGCCGGTGGTGATGTACTGGCGGTTGCCCTTGAAGTCGGCAAAGGCGAGCGTTCGCTCGTTGACGACGACAAGAAAGCCCGGCGGGCCTCCGCGATGCTGGACGTAGGGGTGACCGTCGGCACTGGCGCTCGCCAGATAGAATGAGGTCGCCTGGCCCAGAAACTGCGCAAGATCGGGTGTGATCGCGGTCCTGAAGCCGCCTTTCTCCTCTCTCCTGGCGTAGGCATCGCGCGAGCCCCGCTGCTGCTGCACGCGCTTGACGGCGGGCGAGAACACAACGTCGCTCGATGGCCTGACAAGGCCCACGGGGCTGCCGCTCATCACTGTCGCTCCATCACCGACTAGGCCCTATATAGGCCATTGCGCTGTTCGCTGATGAGGCTCATGGCCTCAAGCTTGCGTGACGGCAAGTTGATCGCAGGATCGAGCATGGCACGTCGAGGACCGATACCCCGATGAAAACGTGGCTGAGTTGGAGCTCGGGCAAGGATTCGGCCTGGTCGTTGCATGCGCTTCGCGGCATGCCAGGTGTCGAGGTGACCGGCCTCTTCACGACGATCAACGCAGAGTTCGGCCGTGTCGCCATGCATGCGGTGAGGCGCTCGCTGCTCGAGGCGCAGGCGCGTGCCGTCGGCATGCCTCTGCGGGTGATCGAGCTGCCGTGGCCATGCTCCAACGCCGACTACGAGAGGATCATGGGGGCCTTCACGGCCGAGGCGCGTGCGTTGGGCGTCGAGGCCATGGCGTTCGGCGATCTCTATCTCGCGGACATCCGAGCCTATCGCGAGGCCAATCTCGCCGGCACTGGCATTGCACCGCTGTTCCCTCTTTGGCTGCGCGACACACGCGAGCTTGCCGCGGAGATGATCGCATCGGGCATGGTTGCCCATTTGAGTTGCGTCGATCCAAAGCGCCTCGACCCGAGTTTCGCGGGCCGCCGATGGGATGCCGATCTGGTCGCTGCCTTGCCGGTCGGCATCGATCCTTGCGGCGAGAACGGCGAGTTCCATACATTCGTTAGCGACGGTCCTATGTTCAAGGCTCCGCTCTCGGTACGCGTCGGCACGACCGTCGCCCGCGATGGCTTCGTCTTCGCGGACATTTTGTCCGAGGATGCTGCCGGGTCCGCTCAGTCCGACACCTAGAGGTTCGTCACGTGGCAAATACGCTCGGAGCAGCTGCACAGATCGCGGGACAGACCCTGCGCTTCGGCTGGTATCTCGGCCTCAACCGGCTCGTCGAGGTGCGCTCGCGCGGTCGCCATCCCGCGCCGCGCCCGGTACCTGCACGGCCGGTGCCGACCCGCGCGGAAATCCTCGCCGACCTTGCACAGCTCTATTTGCGCGATGCGCAAGCGGTACGGGACGGCATCTATCCGCCGAGCGTCGGCGAGGAAGGCCCGCTGGAGAGTTTCGAGCGTGCGCGCGCCTTGCTAGCCGACCTGCCGCACGCACTGGAACGGCGCCAGGCGAGGGACGCCACGACGGCCAAGGCGGAAGCCGAAGCCGCGGCGGCGGTGCTGCCCGACTACTACGCGCAGGACTTTCACTTCCAGACGGGCGGCTATCTGACGGAGGGCTCCGCGCGCCTTTACGACATGCAAGTCGAGACGCTGTTCCTCGGCGGGGCGGCAGCGATGCGGCGCGAAGCCTTGCGGCCCGTTGCCGAGTACATGCGCGGCCGCGATCAGAGACATGTTGTGCTGCTCGACGTTGCGTGCGGGACCGGCCGCCTGCTGCGGCAGGTGCGCCTGGCGTGGCCGGCGATGCAACTCAAGGGTCTCGACCTGTCGCGCCCCTACCTGGACGAGGCGCGCCGCCATCTGAACGGCCTGCGTGCCGTGGAATGGGTCGAGGCGGCGGCCGAGCGCATGCCGCTGGCCGATGCAAGCGTCGATATTGCCTGCTCGACCTTCCTCTATCACGAGCTGCCGCCCGAGGTGCGTCGTGCGGTCACGGTGGAGATTGCGCGCGTGCTGAAGCCGGGCGGCGTGTTCGTCTTCCTCGACAGCTTGCAGATGGGCGACCGGCCGGACTGGGATGGTCTGCTCGAAACTTTTCCGGCGCGCTTTCACGAGCCCTACTACCGGCATTATGCGATCGACGATCTCGATGGCATGTTTGCCGACGCGGGCCTCGCGGCGCTGTCGTCGTGGACGTCACACCTGGCCAAGGTGATGGTGCGTCGCAAGGGCTGAGCCGCGGGTCCTGGCCCTGACTTGCCTGGCCTCACGTCTGCAGCCGGGCGCAGCCCATGGCGTCGGCGAGCCCTGCGAAGCTGTCCGTGATCACGTCCCAGGCCTCGGTTGCCGCGGGATCCTTTGTCTTGCCGGGGCCCTGCTCATTCGGCCGCAGCACGAAGCCGGTGCGCAGACCGACGCGGGCAGCGGCAGCGAGATCGCTGTTGTGGGCAGCCACCAGCATCACCTCGCTCGGCTCGAGGTTCAGCATTTCGGCATTGCGCTGGTAAGCCTCCGGCATGGGCTTGAAGGCGCGCGCCGGCTCCGCACCCAGGATCACATCCCACGGCAGGCCCGCGCGTTTGGCCATGCGGGTCATCAGCCCGATGTTGCCGTTGGAGAGCGTGCCGATGATGTAGCGGCTCTTGAGGCGCGTCAGGCCTTCCACCACGTCGGGCCATGGGTCGAGGCGATGCCAGATGCCTACCAGGTGCTGGATCTCGTGCTCGGCGAGGCCGGTGATGCGATAGCGGTCGAGCAGCTTGAGCAGGCTCTCGCGATGCAGGATGTCGAGAATGGTGAACGGACGGCGCCCGCTGCGGACCTCCTCCATGCCGGGCTGATAGAGATCGCGCCAGTCGTCCGCGAACTTGGCCCAATCGTGCTCCAGGCCGCGGGCCTTGCCGAACGCAGTCAACTCTCTGATGCAGCTCCCGCGCCAGTCGACGACCGTGCCGAACACATCGAACAGGAGGGCCTTGACTTGATCTTTCGGTAGCATCGCGCAATCCCCAAACGCTTGTTGCGCGCGATCATAGGCGATTTCAGCGCTGGATATCAGACGCCACGTTGCGCGCGGTGCCTGAGAAAATGGTCGGCCAGCACGATCGCCACCATCGCCTCTCCGACCGGAACGGCGCGGATGCCGACGCACGGGTCGTGCCGGCCCTTGGTGGAGATCTCGGTCTCGACGCCGAAACGGTCGATGGTCTTGCGCGGCGACAGGATGGACGAGGTCGGCTTCACTGCGAACCGGGCCACGATCGGCTGGCCGGTCGAGATGCCGCCCAGGATGCCTCCCGCAGCGTTGGACAGGAACCTGGGCCGACCGTCATCGCCGACGCGCATCTCGTCGGCATTCTCCTCGCCGGAAAGCGCAGCGGCGGCGAAGCCCGCGCCGATCTCGACACCCTTGACGGCATTGATGCTCATCAGGGCTGCGGCGAGGTCCTGATCGAGCTTGCCATAGATCGGCGCGCCCCATCCGGCGGGAACGCCCTCGGCCACGACCTCGATCACGGCGCCCGCGGACGAGCCGGCCTTGCGCACCTCGTCGAGGAATCCGGCCCAAGCTTGCACCGCGCTGCGGTCAGGGCAAAAGAAGGGGTTTTGATCGACCTCATTCCAGTTCCAGGCGGCGCGATCGATCTTGTGGGGGCCGATCTGGATCAGCGCGCCGCGGATCGTAACGTTGGGCAGGACCTTGCGGGCGATCGCGCCGGCGGCCACCCTCATGGCCGTCTCCCGCGCCGACGCCCGTCCGCCGCCACGGTAGTCGCGGATGCCGTACTTGCTCCAGTAGGTGAAGTCGGCGTGTCCGGGCCGAAACTTGTCCTTGATGTCGGAGTAGTCCTTGGAGCGCTGGTCGACGTTGTCGATGAGGAGGGCGATCGGCGCTCCCGTTGTCACCTGCCGGCCGGCGTCGTCCTCGAACACGCCAGACAGGATTTTCACGGCATCTGGCTCGCGGCGTTGGGTCGTATAGCGCGACTGACCCGGTCGCCGCTTGTCCACGAATCCTTGAATATCCTCGGTTCCCAGCGGGATGCCGGGAGGGCAGCCGTCGACGACGCAGCCGATGGCGGACCCATGGCTTTCGCCCCAGGTCGTTACGCGGAAGAGGTGGCCGAAGGTGTTATGGGACATGGGCCCTGCGGGCCTGCTCGTTGCCGCCTGGTTCGAGAATGTGCGCCATGTCTATACCCGCGATGCGGCATGGGCAATCGCGGCTCAAAACTATCCTTGGCGGAATCCGCGCCGGTCTGCCAACCCCGGGGAGCGAGTGCGCGCGATCTGCGCCGCGGGGCCCGCATGTCACATCTCGTTGCAAGTAGGTCGTACTACGCACGTTCGCGCCACTTGGCAGCGTCCCAAGCACACCTGTTGAGGTTTGAACTTTGGGCGCTGCCCCAGCGATTATGTTGCAGTAGCGCCACATAATTTGCCACAACTCTTTCATGCCCTTCCCGCCCCACGAAGCCTTCAATTATGGTGTGAGTTGGGTTTCGCAGCCGCCGATCCGGGGGGACGAGCGGCTCGGGGATCCAACAATGGATGCAGGGAGGAACTTCGGATGAGAATGTTGAAGGTATTGAGTGTGGCCTTGGCTGCACTGTTTGCGGTTTCGACAGTGCAGGCTGCCACATTCGTCAAGCCCGCCAGCAAAGCCGGCGTCGAGTCCAGCGTCGAGCTGACCAAGGGCAAGAAAAAGAAAGGCAAGAAGAAGAAAGCCAAGGCCAGCAAGGCTGGAAAGTGCGGCACCTACATGTACTACAAGAAGGGCAAGTGCGAGGACGCACGCAAGAAGAAGTAAGCGGACCGCTTCGTTTTCACCGATAGGGGGCCGGGCCGATCGCTCGGCCCTCTTGGTTTTTGGTTCCCGCGCTCCGTGTCCTCTATCTTGCGCCGAGACGCTTGAGCGCCTCGTTGGCGTCTTCGTGGTCGGGGTCCAGCTTCAGCGCCGCACGGTAGTCGCTCTCCGCCTTCTCGTATTCGGTAAGCCGGACATGAATGTCACCGCGGCTCGCGTAGGCATCCGCGTCGTCCGGGACAAAACGAATGACTGTTGTGAGGTCGGCCAGCGCGAGGTCGAGCTGTTCTTTTACTTCGTAGGCCCCAGCGCGATGCGCGTAGAGCGCGGGGTAGTCCGGATTGAGCTCGATTGCCGCGGAGAAATCGGCGATGGCCCCATCGAGGTCGTTGGCCTCCTGCCGGACGATGCCGCGATTGAGGAGTGCCTCGGCACGAAGGTCCGCCTCCAGCTCGCCGGTGGCGATGATCAAGGTGCAGGCGCGCGCCCGGACCTCGGCGATCTTGTCCTCCGCCTGGCAGGTTGCGAGCGCCTCTGCGATCTCATCGTTGCTGGCATGCGCGGCGCAGCACTGCACCGCCAGCACCGCCAGTAACGTGACGATCAGCCGCCAGCCTGTCCGTCGGGATCGTCCGAAGCGGGTCCGGCCGCCGCCGGGTGGGGTTGTCGGCATCGTCGTTCCTGCGATCGAGGTGGGTCCCGTCGCGTGGGCAGGCAGTTTGTCGGCGACGGGGCTCAAGGCTGCGCGCATCCATAGCGGATGCCGCGGGGACGGTCGAACGCCGCATACAACTCTGCTTGCTCTATCAGCGGTTCGTGGCCCGTTCGCCGCGCCCCCGTGCCGGCTAGCGGGCGCGACAGGGTGACAATCGCCGATCCCTCGTTTTATGAACCGGCTGCCGCTTTGCGCGTGATTCTCGCCGTCCGCAACCGGAAGGAGGGCACAAGGGGAGGCGAGGGCGTCAATCGGCCATGCAGTTTTTCGCATCCGACCAGGAGCCGTCCGAAACGTTGAATTTCCGGGGCCTGGTTCGCAGCCGGAGTGTCTTGTCGTGTTTGGTGAGGCGACAGTCGGCCCGCCGGCGGCCAGCAGTATCGCCTGACCCAACAGAGGGGCTTCACGACTGGCAACTGAGCACTGTCGGTCCGAGAGCCGCTTTGTCATTGCGGGAAGAGCCGGAGCGGCCGCTGCTCCGGCTCTTTCCATTTTGCTCGCTGCTGGCCTTTTCGAGTCTTGCATGCGTGCGATAAGCTCGCTCCGGCTCCGTTCGAGGCAGAGGAGCTTTGGTCATGGGCTGGGCAACCCTGGGTTCGCGCTTCATCGGCGAGGTGATCAACGCTGCCGTGTGCCTCGGGCTCGGGGCCGCGGCGATTGCGATGGACGGCACCGGCGCGCCGACCAGCTCAGAGCGTAGTCCGGTAGCGCAGCCCGCCCCCTTCGGTGCGGGGTCGGTCAATCCGGGCGCTGTCGCGGCAAGCCAGCAGGACGAGGCCATGCCTTTCGGATCGGACGTGTCTGAGCGGCCAGCGCCCTCCCTGGATCGGACGGAAAATCGCGGTGTGACGGAGCTCGCATCCGCCGCGCCCGTGCAGCAGGAGAGCGAGCGCATGCCAAGCGGCGAGCCGTCCCGGGCCACGCAAAGCACCGGGGCGTCGGGGAGCGGGCTGCCGCTAGCGGTTCAATCCCAAGGCGGGCTCGGCTTTGCCCCCGCGATCGCTGTGCCTGCCCCTAAGCGAGTGGGCGTTCTGGTCCCACCCATCGTGCGCCAGCGTCCCACGCCGGTGGCCGGTGTGGCCAAGATGGCGGCACACCAGGCAAAGCACCAGGTGAAGTCCACCGCCACCCATCGTGCGGCTGCCCAAGGCAGAAAGGGGTCGCGGTCGGCTCTCGGCGCCGTCCCGGGAAACCTCAAGTGCGCGGCGGGCCTGCGCTATGACGTCCGCCTATTGCGGTGCGTGAAGCCCGGGAAAAAGACCGCGAGCGGAAGATAGCCGACGGGCTCCCGCTGAGGCCGGCTAAATCCACTCCTGGCTACCTCGCTTCAGAACAAGCACCTTGTCCTGTGGGACCTCGAGCAGGGGCACCTCGTGCGTCGGCAGACCCAGGATGTGTCCGCGAATCACGCGGCTCACTCCGCCATGCGAGACGGCGACCGTGTCGCGCTCGATCTCTGCAAGCCATTGGCGTGCGCGTTCGGCTAGGTCGGCGTAGCTCTCCCCGCCGATCGGGCGCCAGTTGAAAGGATCGGCCTGGCGCGCCTCGAAGTGGTGCGGGTCCTCGACCGACAGCACATCCCAAATGCGCCCCTCCCAATGGCCGAAATGGATTTCCTGAAGCCGGTCATCGCGGCGAAAGTCGTCGGGCGGCAGCCCCATCTCGCGGCGGACGATGGACATCGTCTCGGCCGCCCTGAGAAGCGGACTGGCAACAAAGTCGATATCGGCGCGCTCGCCGATCAGCTCGCGCAGGACGCGCCCGTTGCGGGCCGCCTGGGTGCGGCCCTTGTCGTTCAAGGGCACATCGGTCTGCCCCTGATAGCGCCTGATGGCGTTCCAATCCGTCTCGCCATGCCGGACGAAGTAGAGAACGACGCCGGGCTTCAACATCTCGTGCCTCAGACCTTGAGGACGAGCTTGCCGAAGTTGCCTCCGGTGTAGAGCAGGTTGAGCGTCGCCGGGAACGCGTCAACGCCGCCCTCCCGAACGTCCTCGCGGATCTTCAGACGGCCTTCCTTGTGCCAGGCGCCAAGCTGGGCCATGGCCTCAGGAATGCGATCTGCCCAGTCGAAGACAATGAGGCCTTGCATCCGCAGTCGCTTCGTCAGGACAGCCCGCAGGTTTTTCGGGCCTGGGACTTCTCCGGTGGCATTGTAGGCGGAGATGAGCCCGCACACGGGGATGCGGCCGAACAGGTTCATCTGCGGCAGGATGGTGTCGAGGATCTCACCGCCCACGTTCTCGAAGTAGACATCGATGCCCTTCGGGCAGGCAGCTTCCAGCTTCGCCGCCAGGTCGCCAGCCTTGTAGTCAATGCAATCGTCGAAGCCGAGCGTGTCGCGCACGTAGCGACATTTGTCGGGACCGCCGGCAATGCCCACGACGCGGCAGCCCTTGATCTTGGCGATCTGTCCAACCACGGAACCAACCGCGCCCGATGCGGCGGAGACGACGACCGTCTCGCCCTCCTTCGGTTTGCCGACCTCGAGCAGGCCGAAATATGCGGTCCACCCGGGCATGCCCAGGCCCCCCACCCAACGCTCGAGCGGGGCAGCGCCCGTATCGACCTTGTAGACCCGGGAGCCCTTCGATATCGCGTATTGCTGTACGCCGAAGAGGCCCTGCGCGGCATCGCCGGCGCGGAAATCCGGATGATCGGACTTATCGACGATACCGCAGGCATACGCGCGCATGACCTCGCCGATGCCGACCGGCGGCACATACGACTTGGCATCGCTGACCCAGCCGCGCATAGCCGGATCGAGGGAGACATAGTGGATCTTGACACGGAACTGCCCAGGGCCCGGCTCGGGCAACGGTGCATCGCTGACATCGAAGACATCAGGCGTCAGCATGCCGGGCTTGGGGCGTTTGACAAGCTTTACCTGGCGGTTCGTCGACATCGTCTGCCTCTCGGGATCAGGGGGATGTGGCGCGCATACTGACGTAGCGCGCCAAGCTCGGGCCCGCCACCCCCCGCGCTCTCTTTTGCTTTATCGGCGGCGCGTGGTACGGCAGGACCGGAGCGTCTACTTCACCACGTATGTGGATGGCATCTCAAGCGTCCAGGTCACGCCGTCGGGCGGAAAGTCGAGCTGGACATCGGCATCGAGCGCCTGAGCCACCATTCGGCGCATGACGATGTGCCCGAAACCTTGCCGCCGAGGCTCGCGCACGGGAGGGCCGCCACTCTCTTTCCAGCTCAGGCGCAAGCGATCTTCCGGCGCCTCTTTCGAAATGAGATCCCAGGCGATGCTGACGCGCCCGCGGGGCACGGACAGCGCACCGTACTTTGACGCATTGGTGGCCAGCTCGTGCACCGAGAGGCCGAGATTTTGAGCCGCGGTCGGGCTGACGAACAAGCTGGGGCCGCTGAGCGAGACACGCTCGCTCAGGTCATCGACAAAGGGCGTCAGCAGCAGCCGGAGCAGCTCCGAAAGCGGAGCGCCGTGCCAATTCTGGTGCACAAGAAGATCGTGCGAGGCCGACAGTGCCTGCAGGCGCTGGGAGTAGTTCTTCTCGAAGTCCTCCAGGTCCGAGCTCGACCTGGCTGTCTGCCGCGCCATGGCCTGGATCACCGCAAGCAGGTTCTTGGATCGATGCGACAGCTCGCGCATGACGAAGCGCAGATGCTCCTCATGCTTCTTGCGGTCGGAGATGTCGCGCACGATCGCAGAGAAGCCGGCGAGCCGGCCTTGCTCGGTGTACATCGGCGCGACATTGACGTTGACGTTCAAAAGCTCGCCATCCTTGCGCCGGCGCAGCACGTCCTTGCGAAGCGACTTGCCACGACGCAGCAGCTCGCAGTCCTCGTCGTATTCGTCCTTTGCGTCCGCTGGGTACAGCGTGAAGTCGGAGCGTCCGAGGATCTCCTCGGCGCGGAACCCGAACAACGCCTCCGCGCCCGGGTTCCAGGTACGGATGATGCCGTCCGGGGTCATGGACATGACGGCGTCGGTGGAGGACTGCACGACGGCAGCAAGCTGAGCGTTGGTTTCGGCCGCGCGCTTGAACTCGGTAATATCGTAGCTGGCACCGATGATGCGCTGTGGAACGTTCTCGAGGTCGAGCAGCGCCTCGCCTGTCCCTGCGATCCAGCGTAGCTGGTGGTCCGGCGTCAGCACCCGAAACTCTATGTCGTACGTCCCCCCCAATTGCCGTACGCTCGCGATATCGGCGCGCACCTGCTCACGATCCTCCGGATGCACGGTCGCCAGCAGGCTCTCTGGCCCGATCGGTGCGCTCTCCGGAAGACCGAAGAGGCTTTTGAAGTTGTCCGAGCACAGGATCTGGCCGGTTCTCAGGTTCCAGTCGAACGTCGCCAGTCCCGCGACGGTCTGTGCCAGCTTGAGCCGCGTCTCACTGTTGCGCAGCTCGCGGGTGCGCTGGCGGATCTCGACAGAAGTCGAGCGCAGCGCATCGACGACCTCGTTGGCTTCGCTCAACGGCGAGGCGAGGGGGCGCGGCGGCCTTCCCTGTCCAAGCAGTCGCCCTGCTTCGGCAGCCGCCATGATCGGCAAGGAGAGCCTGCGTCCGAAAAACAGAGCGAGAAGCAGCGCCAATCCGAGCGCCGCCGTGCCCAAGCTTGCCAGCCCCCACTGAAACCGGCGCAGCGGCGCCTCCAGGACATCCACGGGAACCCAGACGGCGAAGCGCCAGCCCGAGACTTCGGACCAGTGATAAGCCTCGAGCGAGGCGACGCCTTGAGAGTCGGTGGCCTCGATCACGCCTTCGCGAAGCCCGGTCTTGCGTCGTGCATCGGCGTGCAGTGGCTTGCCAGCAAACTGCTCGTGCATCTCGCTGCGGACAATGATGCGGTCGTGGCGGTCGGAGATGCCGGCAAGCCACCTTCTCGGCAGCTGGGCCTGCTTGAAGATCACCAGGAACTGCTCAGGCTCAAACGACATGGCGAGCACGTAGGCGACATCGTTGCCACGAAATACCGGGACGCTCACGCTCAGCATAAGGCGCTTGGAGACCGTGCCGACGAAGAGATCCGATACGGTCGGCTGTCGGCTTTGTGCGACGGTGCGGGGGAAGGCCGATCCTAATCTCTGCGTCATGGGCAGGGGAGTTCCCCACGGCAGGCGCGTATTCACGAGTTGCTGGCCGCTCATGTCGAAGAGCACGGCGGTGCGGCTCGTTGGAGCGAGCGCAATCTGTGCCTGAGCATAGAACGCGGCGAGATCGCCGCTTTGCAGCGACGGCGAGTTGGCTAGTGCTTTGAGGGTGGAGATCATGCCGGCGATCTCGCGGTCGGCGCCGGCCGCGATGGCGCGAGCAATCGACAAGACCTGGTGCTCGTTCGAGCGGCGCTCAGAAGAGATGAACTGGTGCGCCAACAGTGAGCTGAAGACCAGAATGGGCGTCAGCAAAGCGATAGCAAACAAGACGAGGTGCAGTCGGATGGGCCAGGCACGTCGTCCCAACAGGGCCTCGAGCCGACCGGAGAAGTCGCGCAGCCAGCTGCGCCATCCTTCCTCACTGATCAGCTCGTTCAACTTCTGGAGCACGCGCAAATCTCGCAAGGGAGCGGCCGGTGCAATACCGGCGGAGCCTGCAGCCTAACACTTATAAATGGGTTGTTTCGTGCCCAACCCCTATAAACTCTGCAACTCGCGATTAGTTCATTTGTAATCAGATAAGGGCTCGAGGGCGCCAAGCAGGAGCCCGCGCGTTCGCGCCGCGGTCCACCGCGATTGCCATTGGCCGCTACAACTATCGGCGCGCTTTATCCCCAGCCGGAAGCTCCTTGGTGGCAAGCGCATCCGCAAGCCGCTGCGCCGCCGAGCCTGGCTTTAATGGCTTCTGCTGGCTCTCGTGCGGGGCCCAACCGGTCAGGGTGATGATCTCGAATGTCGCAGGGATGCGGCCGCCGGGGCGGGCGTGCAGCTCGGCATAGATCGCGGCTGCGCGCAACAGCGTTGCACGTGACAGCATTTGCTTGCGCCGTTCCAGCAGCATGTTGCTGGCCCCCATAGCCCGCAACTCGCGCATCAGATCGAGCGGCGTGGCGTAGTTGACCGTCACGAGGTCGGAATCGGCCACGGGCAGCGCGAAATCCGCACGCTGCAGCAGCGCGCCCAGATCGCGCACGTCGGCAAAGGGCGCGACGCGCGGGCTGGCGCCACCGTCCAGCTCGGCCTCGGCCTGGGCGAACGACTGGCGCAGCTCGAACAGCGTGCGCCCGCCGAGCAGCGCGGCCAGGAACAGTCCGTCCGGCTTGAGGGTCCGCCTGATCTGGGCCAGCGCGCCCGGTAGATCATTAACCAGCTGAAGCGAAAGGCCTGAAACAACGAGATCGAGCGACTGGGCCGCGAAGGGAAGCAGCTCTTCATCGGCGCGTACATGCGGCATCGCGCATTGTGCCAGCAGGCGCTGTGAAAGCTCGACGTCGATCACCATGTCGACCGATGCAAGCTGGCGCAGACGCCGGCCCACCACGCCGTGGTAGGCGCCGAGGTTGATGGCGACGGGAAAGCGGCGCTGGATCAGAGAAAGGCGCTCGGCAAGATCGTCGGCCACGCGACGCAATAGGAAGTCGTTGTCGGAGGCACGGGCCGCGAAGCGGTCGCGCCGGCGAGCAAGCAGCGCACGATCAAAGATGCGGTGTGAATCGGCCATGGCCCTTAGCCGAGCTTCAAATCTCGCAGTTCACATCTGGATGGACTAGCATGCCGGGCTGCCAGGAGCGAGGCAGCAATGCAGGACACTTTGGACCGAGGGCGGTTTCGCGCCGTCCTCGCGGCAACCGGCAGCGCCATCGTGGGGGCGGGGCGCGCCTTGACTGACGCTATTGTTCCCGCCGTCTGCGTGGCATGCCGGACGCCGATCGCCACCCACGACGAGCTTTGCGGCGCCTGCTGGAGGCAGGTCGCGTTCATCCGCCCGCCCGTGTGCGACAGGCTTGGCCTGCCGTTGCCGTTCAGCACAGGCGACGTCGCGATTTCCGCGGCGGCCGCAGCCAATCCGCCAGTCTACGCGCGCGCTCGCGCCGTCGCCGCGTTCGACGGCATCATCCGCGATCTGATCCACGGCTTCAAATATGCGGATCGGCACGATGCGCGCCGGTTGTTCGGGCGCTGGCTCGCGCAGGCGGGGGCCGAGCTTCTGGCGACCGCCGATATGCTGGTTCCGGTGCCGCTCGCGCGATGGCGGCTACTCAGGCGGCAGTTCAACCAGGCGGCGATCCTGGCCCAGGAGCTGTCGCGTTCGACGAAGATCCCGTTCGACCCCCACATCCTGAGGCGGACACGAGCCACCGCAAGCCAGGTTGGCCTGTCGCACGAGGAGCGGCGGCGCAACGTGCGCGGCGCGTTTGACGTCGCCTCCCGCCGCGCCAATGCACTGTCGGGGCGCCGGATCGTTCTCATCGACGACGTCATTACCACCGGCGCCACCGTCGAGGCCTGTGCGCGAGCGCTGCTTGCGGCGGGAGCAGGTCAGGTCGACGTGCTCGCCTTGGCTCTCGTGACCAATCCTGGCCAGGCGTCACCGTAGATCACGCCCGCCGGGGCGGACCTTGCGAGTCGGCCAGAAGATACTAGATTCGACGCCCCGACCCTCGGCCAGCGAGTTCGCCAGCAGATGCCCGCGGTAACGATCTACACTACCAGGTTTTGCCCCTATTGCTTGATGGCCAAGCGGCTGCTGGCAAAAAAGAACATCGCGTTCCACGAGATCGCGGTCGATGGCCGGCCGGATTTGCGCGAGGAGATGACCGCGAAGGCCGGTGGGCGCACGAGCGTACCCCAAATCTGGATCGGGGACATGCATGTGGGCGGCTGCGACGAGCTCTACGAGCTGGAGCAGGAAGGCAAGCTCGATCAGCTGATCGCAGCGGAAGGCGTGGGATAGGATTGGTCCCGTGACCATGGCTCCTGCAGCAAGCTTTCGCGCAGGCCTCGTCCAGATGTGCTCCGGCCGTGATGTGGAGCGAAATCTGGCCGATGCGAGCGTGCTCATTCGCGAGGCTGCGGCCGGCGGCGCCAACTACGTGCAGACGCCGGAGTTCACCACGGTGATGGAGATGAGCAGCGCCAAGCTGTTTGCGGCAACGCGGCCCGAGCAGGGCAATCCGGCCGTTGCGCATTTCTCTGCGCTCGCCCGGGAGCTTGGCATATGGCTGCATATCGGGTCGATGGGGGTCCTGCTCGATAGCGGCAAGATCGCCAACCGCTCGCTCCTGTTCGACGCGACTGGCGCAGTGGCTGGGCGCTACGACAAGATCCACATGTTCGATGCGGTGCTTGGTGGTGGCGAAAGCTATCGGGAGTCGAAGAATTTCGAGGCGGGGAGCAAGGCGGTGGCGGCGCAGTCGCCTTGGGGGATGCTGGGGCTGACGGTGTGCTATGATCTGCGCTTTCCGGGCCTCTATCGCGCGCTCGCTAAGGCTGGCGCGATCATTCTGACAGTACCTTCGGCATTCACGCGTCAGACCGGGGAGGCGCACTGGCATACCCTGCTTCGGGCGCGGGCCATCGAGACCGGCTCATACGTTTTGGCGGCCGCGCAGGGCGGTAACCATGAGAGCGGACGTGAGACCTTTGGCCACAGCCTCGCCGTCGCGCCCTGGGGTGAGATTATTGCCGAGGGGGGCATTCAGCCTTCCGTCATCTTCGCTGATATAGACTGCGGGAAGGTGGCGGATGCTCGCCGCCGTATGCCGTCGCTCGAACACGACCGGCCGTTCGATATAGTGCGGGCTGGCTGCCAAGAAGAGGTTGCGACCGCTCGATGATCCGGTATCGACTGCAATGCCGTAAGGGCCACGAGTTCGAAGGTTGGTTCCGCAACGCGGACACATTCGACCGGCAGGTCAAGCGGAAGCAGGTGGGATGCCCCAACTGCGGCTCGACGGATGTCACCAAGGCGCTGATGGCCCCGAGCGTCGTGACGTCGGAGTCGAAGGCCCGGGCTCCCAGGGGCGCGTCCGCGAGCTCCGAGCAGGGCCGGCCGGCGTCTGGCGGCAAGCGCGTGGCCAACGCGACTCAGCGCGAGCTGCTGGCGGCAATGCGCAAATTGCGCGACGAGTTGATTGCAAAATCCGAGTATGTCGGCCCCCGCTTTGCGGAGGAGGCGCGCAAAATCCACAATGAGGAGGTCGAGGCGCGCGGCATCTACGGTGAGGCGACGCCGACCGAGGTCAAGGAACTGACCGACGAGGGCGTCGAGATCTATCCGATCCCGATCCTGCCCGAGGATCACAACTAACACCGAAAAGCTGTTTGCGCGATAATTGCGCATTCCAATAGGCGCCGCGTTGCGCTTATAGTGTCCGCATGTTGCAGTCTGGATGCAAGATTGCGGTACGGAGGGGCACGCCGAAGGATGCGGGCGTGCTGGCCGAGGTGTTTCGCGAGTCGTGGGAGCTCGCCTATCGCGGCATCATCCCGCATCTGCATCTCGAGAGCATCATTCGCCGCCGCGACAAGGCCTGGTGGAAAAATGCTGTGTCGAGTGGGGACGGCCTGCTCGTGCTCGAGGTGGCGGACACTGTTGCCGGCTATGCGACGTTCGGACGTTCGCGCCTGAAGAGCCGCTATCAAGGCGAGATCTACGAGATCTATCTGGCACCGGCCTATCAGGGTCTGGGTTTTGGCGAGCACTTGTTCGAGGGCGTCCGGCATGCCCTCGATCAGCGCAAGCTCAACGGTCTCATTATCTGGGCACTCGCGCACAACATTCCCGCGCAGGACTTCTACTGGCGCCGCGGCGGACGACCGATTGCCAAGTCCACCGACCGCATCGGCGGAGCCAAGCTCGAGAAGATCGCCTACGGCTGGATCTGACGCGACGCCTCACATCGGGCTTTTGCCATTCCCTCCAACGCGGATCGGCTCATTGCTGCAGTCGAAGGTGGGGGCCGTCTCATCGGCGATCCTGTGCGCGAGGACGATCGGGTCGGGCGTGGCCAGCGCATCAATGTGAGCCACGTGACAGGTCTCTGTCTTCGTCACCTTTGCAACGACGAGAACCTCGCCACGCACCGTGCCGTTGCTGGTGAAGTAGCGCAAAATGGTGGCGTAAGGGACGAGTGTCGATCCGCTGCGCCGGAACCGCCACTCCAGCGTGGTGCGGGACGAGTCCTTGGGAAAGATCGAGTTGAATGACGCCAGGGTCTGCTCGGCCGCGCGGCGCTTATTGGCTCTGTTTCCGACGCTGACGAAAGTTCTCAAATCCCCCTCGGCAAGCCAGACGTGGTAGCCGGGCAATCCGGGGCAGGTCCATGCACTGCCATCCGGATGCTCCTTCGTCTTCCGGCAGGTCCTGAGGTCGATGGTGGTGTAATGGCTTTTGACCGGGTTGGCACACGCGGAGTCGGCAAGGTGAGTCGCCGGCAAGACCGCAAGGGCCAGCGCGGAGATGCGCAATATCTGTCGCCTTGCTCCAACGGAGCTCATGAAGGTCCTCGGCGGTAACCGATGCGTGCCGTCTAGCATGCCAGGGCGCCGTGGATTGTGGCTAGCTGGCCTATCCGTCCGGAACCTTTTACCCGCGAGCCTTCGTTTGCTATACCGCCGCGCTAGGAGCGATCGAGGTCGGCATATGAGCGACATGAAGCTGGCGGTGATGGGCGCCGCGGGGCGGATGGGCCGAGAGCTGATCCGTGCCATCCAAGCAGTCGAGGGCTGCACCCTCGCCGGCGCGGTTGCCAAGCCGGGATCGCGCGTACTGGGCGAGGATGCCGGCATTCTGGCCGGCCTCGGAAAGATCGGCGTTCCGGTCTCGGATGACGCCCTCGAGGTCGTCGCCAAGGTCGATGGCATCCTGGACTTCACCACGCCTGCGGCAACTGTGACGCTCGCTGGCCTGGCGGCCAACGCGCGCATCGTGCACGTCATCGGCACAACGGGAATCTCGAGCGCCGACGAGGCGGCGATCAAGGCAGCCGCGCGGCATGCGACCATAATCAAGGCGGGCAACATGAGCCTTGGCGTCAACCTGCTCGTCGCAGTGACGCGCAAAGTGGCCGAGGCGCTGGACGCCGACTTCGACATTGAAGTCGTGGAGATGCATCACAGGCACAAGGTCGATGCTCCATCCGGCACTGCACTGATGCTGGGAGCCGCGGCAGCAGAGGGCCGCGGGGTTAATCTCGAGACGGCGAGCGTGCGCGTGCGCGATGGTCACACGGGCGCGCGCAAGCGGGGCGACATCGGCTTTGCCTCGCTGCGGGGCGGCAACGTGGTCGGCGAGCATACGGTCGTGTTTGCCGGTGAGGGTGAGCGCATCGAGCTTTCACACAAGGCAACGGACCGGGGCATCTTCGCGCGCGGTGCGGTCAAGGCGGCGCTGTGGGGCCGCGGCAAAGGCCCGGGCCTGTTCTCGATGGGCGACGTTCTCGGTCTCTAGACAACGCCTTCAGCGACATCTGAAACGGACAAAACGCAATGGACAATGTGCTGGTGCTCGTGCGTCACGGCGAGAGCGAGTGGAACAAGCTCAACCTGTTCACGGGCTGGAAGGACGTCGATCTTTCGGAGAAAGGCGTGGCCGAGGCGAGGAACGCGGGTCGATTGCTGAAGGGGCAGGGCCTGAAGTTCGATGTCGCCTACACCAGCGACTTGAAGCGCGCGCAGCGCACGCTCACCCTGATCCTCGAGGAGCTCGGGCAAACTGGTCTTCCGATCCATAAGGATCAGAAGCTCAACGAGCGCGACTATGGCGACTTGTCGGGGCTCAACAAGGACGATGCGAGGAAGAGGTGGGGCGAGCAGCAGGTGCTGATCTGGCGCCGCAGCTTCGACGTGCCGCCGCCGGGTGGCGAGAGCTTGAAGGACACCGCGGCGCGCGTGCTGCCCTATTACGACGCTCAGATCTGGCCGGCTGTGAAGGCCGGCAAGAACGTGCTGGTCGCCGCGCATGGCAACTCGCTGCGCGCTCTGATCATGCGATTGGAGAAGCTTTCGGGAGAGGCGATCGTCAAGCGAGAGCTGGCGACCGGCGTGCCGATCGTCTATCGGCTCAACGATGACGGGTCGGTTGCAAGCCGGCAGGACCTGACGGGCTGACACAAGCCTCGGAGGAGGGGGGAACGATGTCGCTCGACGACGTCAGGGATGCGCTGGCGGACGCCAACACGCGCAACAAGTGGCTCGGGGTGTGGGTCGGCGTTCTGGCCGCACTGCTCGCCATCTGCTCCATGGGTGGCGACAACGCCACCAAGGACGCCAATCGCGCCAACATCGACGCAACCAACACCTGGGCCTTCTTCCAAGCCAAGAACATCCGCCGCTCGGCTCTCTCGCTGGCGGCTGACGACCTCGAGCTCACCCTGCTGTCGCAACCCGGGCTGCCTGCCGAGGTGCGCGCGGCTATCGAGGCCAAGATCAAGAGCTACCGGGACACGGTCAAAGTCTACACGAGTGATCCGAAAACGATGGAAGGGCTCGATGAGCTCTTCGCCAGGGCCAAGGGGATCGAGCAGGAGCGCGATCGAGCTCTCCGCAAGGATCCCTATTTCGACTTCGCCCAAGCCCTGCTGCAGATCGGCATCGTGCTGGCCTCTGTCGCAATCATTGCAGGGACTGACACGCTGGTCCTCCTGAGCTTTGTTGTCGGCGGGCTTGGCACACTCCTGATGCTCAACGGTTTCATGCTGCTCGTGAGCCTGCCGGGATTCGGTTGAGCCGCATCTTGCGCCCTCTTGCTGGAGGGAAACGTGTGGCGTGCATGCTCCGGAAGCCGCTAGAATTGTCCGTCGGAGGACGTCTTTCGGCGACCGGTGACGGGTGGAGAAAGCAATGACCACAACAAAAATCGAGGCGAGGAATCCGGCGCGCGAGCGCCTGCAGAAGGGCGAGCTGGCGCTGGGCATCGGCTTGCGGCAGGCCCGCACCGTCGATATCGCACCGATGATGAAGAGCTGCGGCTACGACTGGCTCTTCATCGATCTGGAGCACAACTCCATGACGCTCGACATGGCGGTGCAGATCTCCGTTGCGGCCAATGCGGCCGGCATCTCTCCGGTCGTGCGCGTGCCGTACGGGCAGTTCGACATGGCCACGCGAGCGCTCGATGGCGGCGCGTTCGGCATCGTCATTCCGCACGTGGACACGCCGGAGGAGGCGCGCGTCGTGGCGGACCGGCTGCGCTATCCGCCGGTGGGTCATCGCTCGATCGGCGGACTGATGCCGCAGCTCGGCTTTCCGACGATGCCGCCGGGCCAGTCGACGAAGCTCGTCAACGACAACCTGCTTGTCGTCGTCATGCTGGAGACACCAAAGGCGATTGCCAACGCCGACGCCATCGCCGCCGTCCCAGGCATCGACGTGCTGTTGATCGGCGCCAGCGATCTGACGCTCGAGATGGGCATTCCCGGCCAGCTACTGCACCCCGATCTCGTCAAAGCCTACGAGACCGCGGCCGCAGCCTGCAAAAAGCACGGGAAGTGGCTTGGCATGGGCGGCGTCTACACCGATGAGGGCCAGGCCAAGTATGTCGGAATCGGTGCGAAGATGATCCTGTCGGGCAGCGACATGACATTCCTGATGCAGGCGGCAACGGCACGTGCCGCGACGCTTCGGGCTCTCAAGTAGTGCGGAGGACTGGGGTCGCCGGGGCCGCGCGCTGATGGGCCCGCTTGTGCTCGCCATCGTCGCCGTGACGGTGCTGGCAACGTCATTCCTGTCCGGCATCTTTGGTATGGCGGGCGGGCTGATCCTGCTCGGCGTGCTCCTGATCTGGCTCGACGTTGCGCCAGCCATGGTCCTGTTCGGGACCATCCAGACGACGGCCAACGGCTGGCGTGCGCTGCTGTGGCGCGGACACGTACAATGGTCGATCGTGTGGCGCTACCTGGTCGGCGCTACGATCGCATTCGCTCTGATGCGCTCGGTTTCCTTCGAGCCGAGCAAGGCGGCGCTTTACATCGGGTTGGGGCTCATACCCTTTGCTGCCGATCTGCTGCCGAAGAGTCTGACGCCCGATATCAGCCGGCCCGGCGGTCCTTACGTCTGCGGCATCATCATCATGGTTCTGCAACTCGTTGCCGGCGCGGCCGGTCACGTGCTCGACCTGTTCTATCAGAAAGGCGGGCTCGATCGCCGCGCGGTGGTTGGCACGAAAGCCATCAGCCAGACATTCGGCCATCTGTTTCGGATCGCCTACTTCGGCTCCTTCGCCAGCGCTTATGACGCGACGATCCCCTGGTGGGGGTATGTGGGAGCGCTGATCCTGGCAATTGCCGGCACATCGCTCGCTGGGCTCGTCCTGGAGCGCATGACGGACGGACATTTCCGGCTCTGGAGCCGGCGCGTCATCGTCAGCATCGGCGTGGTCTATCTTGCGCGCGGCATTTGGCTGCTGGCGCGCGGGTAAGGTGGGCAGCGATCAGCCTGCGCCCATGTCGCGCTGCGCCCTGGCGATGGCCGACTTCAGCACGTCGTCTTTCAACGCAATCGTCGGCTCGTTGAAGATGACGTTGCGCAACCAGTCGAAGGCGAGCTTCAGCAGGGCTTCGTCATTCGTCGCCAGCTCCTCGCGCATGGCCGGCTCGATGGCGTACTTGTCGAGGAACGTGGAGTTGAAAACGAAATTGCGGAAGGCATCGATGTCGCTCGAGGCCATGTAGAACATGCGCTTGACGCGCTCGTCCGGCTCGCGACCCCACGGCCCGCCGAGGGTCTTCCAGGACGCGAGCTTCATCAGGATGTGAATCCAGCCCCGGTTGGCGTCATCATAGGCCTCGACGCCCTGCTCCTCTCGGAAGTGAGCTACCGTTTGCGTTTTCTTTTCCTCGTGCCCGCGGCAGTGGGGTTCCTTCACGAGGAAGTAGAAGTCCTCGGGCTCCTCGTGGCCCTTCATCTTCACGGCGGCAAGACCGAGCGGATAGTAGCGGCACGCCGCGGGACGGTTCTCGTAAACGGTGCAGCCGTCAACCTCGTCGACGAATACGCAAGGCTTTCCCTTTGTCGCGGGACGATCCAGCATCTTGAGCTTGACGATCGGCATGCCGGACTTGTCGTGCACTGCCGGCGTGCCGAACAGGCGCACGATTTCGGCCGGGCGCGCATCGAAATGGCGCGCCAGCCGCAAAAGGTCATAGGGCGTGAGCGTGATATCCGTGTCGTGGCAGCACACGTTCCAGCACGAAACGCCCTTGTGGCAGTTGAAGCAGAAGCTGTCGGACGCCTGGTAGCGGACCGGCTGAACCGGCTCGGGGGTGGTGTCTTTCAACGCCGAGACGATCGGCGTCTCCATATCGGCTTCCGCCTTGCGCCGCGCGATCTCCTGCTCGGCCAGGATCTGATCCTCGGAGACCGGCGGGCGGCCGGCATCGTCAGCGTCGGATATGAACTGGATTGGGTCTTTGGACACGCTTCGCCCGGTTGAGAATTCAAAACCGGAGGAAGTATAGCAGAGCAGAACCCAGCGCGGTGCGAGCGATTGGGGTTAAACCCCACTGGACCTCGCAAGGGCGGGTTCGGCGCGTGCTTCTACGGGGTTGAGCGCGACGGAATGACCCGACCCTGCCTATGCTGGCCGTGGGCTGTCCGCGTGGTCGCCGGCATTTCTGCGGTGTCGACCGGGAGGTCGATGCCGTTGAGCGTGCGCTGGCACGTTGCGCGCCACTCGGGCTTCGACATATGCGTCGCCGGCTCCCAGAAGCTCATGCAGCTTGCAAGGGTCTCGGCGCCACCACCGGAATGATCCACGGTCGCGGGTCCGCCGCTCGATGCGAACACCTCAGGTATCGGCGGGCTTGGCTGGCCGATGGCTGGATCGGTTCCACCCGTCAGTCCGGGGTTTGGCCCGGTGCTGAGCGCAGGAGAAGGAACTTGCGTCTGTGTGGCCTGGTTGGTCACTGCGCCTGAGAGCGCGCCGCCGAGCACAGCCGAGTTGCGGAGCGTGTTTCTGGAGTCGCCCGGAGCGTTGTTGGAGCCGCTCGAGCCCATCGGCGGGCGCTGGTGCCCCTGGTGCCCCGAGCCCATTTGCGGTTGCGCCGGAGTGCTCCGTAAGAGCGTGCTGCCACCTCCTCCCATCTGCGGCCCGATCGCACGGCCTCCCGGGACGGCCATGGGAGCGAAGCTTGTGGGCCCGCGCGAGAGAGCCGACCCGATGCTCGGCGAATGAATCTGGCCTCCGATCCCGGAGTGCATGCCGCCCGAGACGCCGCCACCGTGAAAGCCTCCCCCAGATCCTCCTCCCCCGCCGCCGCGTGCCTCGGCTGTGCCGCTCGCGATGGCGAGCGTGCCGAGCAACAGGAGACCTGTAAACAAGCACTGGCGTGGGAGAGCATTCATGACACCGCCTCGATCGCGTTGTTGCGTGCGTGCACAACTGTGGACACAAACCAACACTTAGGTTGGGCGTTCCGTCACACAACCAGTCTTGATGGGTCGTACAACCAGGCGTGAAGTTTCGTGCCAGCCCGCGTGATTATTCATGCGGGCCACGCAGTGCTGTACTGCGAAGCCGTCCCAACTCCGGCGATGTGCCGTATCAGTGCTTGGCCGCGCCGGCGGTCTTCGGCACGAGATCCTTGTGAGGGACCTTCTTCATGGTCCACTGCTTCGTCTCGGGGTCATAAACCGAGTTCACGAAGCATTTCCAGTTGGCCTCATCGAGCTTGGGAAAGTCAGCGCGCCAATAGAAGCCGGGATAGCGGGTCTCCTCACGGAACTGGATGTGGCGGAGATGGGCTTCGGCGGCCCAAAGGCGGTGATAGTTTTCCCAGGCGCGCAAAAGCTCGTGCAGGTCCTTGGCGCGCAAATGCGCCGAGTCCTCCTTGAGCATCGTCAGGTAGTGCAGGCCCATCTCGAGGAGCTTGGCGTTGGTCTGATAGTAGGTCGACACGCCTGCCACGTACTCGTCCATGATCTTTTGCAACCGCATCTGGAACATGCGCGGCGTGATGTAATGCGGGTTGATATCCTCCGCCGTCGTCTTGTCCTTGTGCTCGAGATAGGTGCGGACCGGGCGGTAGATCTCCTCCGCAATCTGCTTGAGGTCGCCCTTGAGAACCGGCTTGTGATCTTTGTGGTCGCGTGCGAAGCGGACCATATTCTTGCCGGCGATGCGGCCTTCCGTATGCGAGCCCGACGAGAACTTGTGGCCGGAGGCCCCTACGCCGTCACCGGCCGTGAACAGGCCCTTCACCGTCGTCATGCGGTTGTAGCCCCACTGCCATTCCGGCGGCGCGATATCCTCAGGCCCCGAGACCCAGATGCCCGAGCAGCCGGAATGCGACCCGAGCAGATACGGCTCCGTCGGCATCAGCTCGGACATGGATTGCTCGGGGCGAATGTTCATGCCGGCCCATACGCCGGCCTGGCCGATGCACATGTCGAGAAAATCTTCCCACGCCTCGGCCTCGAGATGCTTGATCTCGCGCGGTGTCATCTTTTCCGCGAGCGCCTTCATGGCCGACGGCGTGTCCATCATGATGGGCCCGCGACCCTCCTTCATCTCCTTCAGCATGGCCGCGTTGCGCAGGCAGGTCGGTACCACATACGCCTTGTCATAAGGCGCGTACTCGGCGAGCAGGTCCTTGTTCTTGGCGACATAATCCTCGCCGAAGCCATTCACTGATTTCGACTTGAAGAGGAGAAACCAAGCGCCGACCGGGCCATAGCCGTCCTTGAAGCGGGTCGGCACGAAGCGGTTCTCCATCATGGTCATCTCGGCGCCGACCTCGTTGGCCATGGCGTAGGTGGAGCCGGCGTTCCAGACCGGATACCAGACGCGGCCCATGCCCTCACCTGTGGAGCGCGGCCGGAACACGTTCACCGCGCCGCCGCAGGCGATCATGATGGCCTTGGATTTGAAGACGTAGATCTTGTGCTCGCGCACGGAGAAGCCGACGGCGCCGGCGATCTGGTTCGGCTGGTTGGCGTCGAGCAGTAGGCGCACGATGAACACGCGCTCGAAAATGTTCTCCATCCCGAGCGCCTTCTTGGCCGCCTCGGCGACGATGGTCTTGTAGCCCTCGCCGTTGATCATGATCTGCCAGCGGCCGGAGCGGACCGGCTTGCCGCCGTCTTTGAGCGACTTGCCCTCCGAGCCCTTGTCCTTCCAGATCGGCAGGCCCCACTCCTCGAACAGGTGGACAGTGTCGTCGACGTGGCGGCCGACGTCATAGACGAGGTCGTCGCGGGTGATGCCCATGAGATCGGCTGAGACGTAGCGGCAGTAATCCTCAGGCGTGTTCTCGCCGAGATAGGTGTTGATGGCGGAAAGGCCTTGCGCGACGGCGCCAGAGCGGTCCATCGCGGCCTTGTCGACGAGCGTGACCTTGACGTCGTCGCCGGCCCAGCGCTTGGCTTCGAAGGCGGCCCCGCAGGCGGCCATGCCGCCGCCGACGATCAGGACGTCGGTCTCGTACTCGACGATTTCGGGGTTACCGAATTCAGCGGCCATGTGAGCGGGTCCTTTGAAGCGGGCAACAGGCAGTGGATGTCAGGCAGTAGGAATCCGCCGAGGGCTCGCAGGCAACTGCCCAATGCCTACTGCCCGGTGCCTTCAAGCAGCCTGCGGCTTTGGCAGCTCTTTGCCGGCCTCGGTGAACAGGCGCTGATCGTTGGGATCGCCGGGCTCGGGCTTGTTGCCGTAAGGGTTGATCGAGCCGACCGGGGTCGTCCTGACCGGAAACTTGAAGCGCTTTACCTCGCCGTCGCGGAACTTAATGGTCCACATGATGGCGTTGTCGGTCCTGAGCGGGATGGCGGCGCCGCCCATGGGCACCCAGTCCTGGAACGAGCGCACTTCGATCGCCTGCTGCGGGCAGGCCTTCACGCAGCACTGGCACTCCCAGCACTGCTCGGGCTCCTGGTTGAACGCTTTCATACGGGTAACGTCCAACTTCATGAGATCGTGCGGACAAATATACATGCAGGCCGTGACGTCTCCGCCCTTGCAGCCGTCGCACTTGTCCGTGTGCACGAATGTCGGCATTCATGATCCTCCGGTCTGCCCCCGAGCCTGCCGCGATTTGCGATGCGAGGCAAAGCACGATTTGAGAAAACGATACCCCAAATTCGCACTGCAGCAGGGGTGCTCGAACCCCTCGATGCCGTATATTAGAGAACACGAATGTTCGGAAGTCCAGTGCGGCACGGGAGCTCGAATCTTGCGGCTCGAGCAGTCGCGCACAAGTCTAACGACGTCCAGCCGTGCTCGTGGTTCCTAACGGCGTGTGGTTGCTCCCGCCTGGATCAGCAGATCGGCGACTTCTTGGTGCTGCTTCTTGCAGGCCACATCCAGGGCGGTCTGGTTGTGCGCATCGCGCTGGCTCGGGTCGGCGCCGTGCTGTAAGAGCAGGCCCACGATGTCGGCCTTGCCTCGAGCGGCGGCCCAATGCAGCGCGGGCCCGCCCGTGGCGTCGCGCGCATTGGCTGAGGCCCCCTTGGCCAGGTAAGCGTGCACGATAGCGACGTGCCCTTTCTTGATCCCCTCGATCAGATCGCGGTCGACGCCGAAGCGGCCCGTGTCCCAGCCGCCGAACGGAAGATAGACCAGCTCGAGATTGGCCGCGGCGGTGCGCTGCACCTCCTGCACGATGGGAAAGTAGGCCTGCGCCATGGTGTCGACCAGGTGGGCGCCCTCGCCGTATTCAAGCGCGGCGGCCGTTGCTGCCTCGAGGCGGTCGAAGCCGAAGATGGCTCGGCCATCGCGCGAGCGCACGTAGTAGCGATAGGTGCGTGACGGCGTCATGCCCGTGAGCTTGGCCGGTCGACACCGCCGCCGCAAGGCCCTCTAACCGCCGCCTTGGTCACGACAGGTGCGCGCCAGCGCAAGGACGGCGAATAGGCCTATGGCGGCGCCGGCACCGGCCAGCCAAAGGGCGCCCGCAGGATGAATGCGGCTGATGGCCGCCGCGAAAATCACCGGCGAGGCGGCATTGACGATGTTCTGCGGTACGGTCAACAGACCGATATAGGCTCCGTACTCGCGGGCGCCGAACAGGTGCAGGGGCAGTGTATTCGAGGCCACCGCGAAGAGGCCGTGTCCCGTCCCAAGCAGCAGGCAGAACAGCGCGGTGCTGGCGAAGGAGATGCCGAAAGGCGCAAGACACAGGAAGCTCAGCACGTTGAAGCTGGCTGCCGCAAAAGCAACGGCGAAGATGGAGTAGCGCCCCCCGAACACGAGGTCGGCGATCCGCGCGGTTACCTGTGCGGGGCCGACGATGCTCCACAGGCCGACGGCGGCGGCGCTGCTGAGGCCCATGGCCTTGAGGACGTCGATCACCTGCATGTAGAGGCCCCAGGTGATCAATCCCTCCGCGCACGCCCAAGCTGCGAGCATGACGAACGCCCGACGGCGGCGGCCGGCGGGAAGCACGCCGTCGTGCACTGTTGCGACGTTCCCCTCAGGGGCCGGCAAGGGTGACCGGCGGCGGCGCAGAACCAGGGCATGGAGAGGGAGGCAGACGACCAGGTGAAGCGCCGAGAACACGAGGTAGCTGTCGCGCCAACCGATCAGCTCCAGCAGCCAGGCATTGAGGGGCAGAAAGACAGTCGACGTAATGCCGCTGATCAGCATAAGTCCGGTGATGGCACGGCGCGCATTGGGTCCGATCACCTGCACCAGACCGGGCAGCGCGGCATTGCTGAGCATCATCGGCATGGCAAGCCCGGCCAGCAGCCAGAAGAACATGTATGACAGCAGCCCGTGCGCCATCCACCACATGGCAAGCATCGACACCGACGCCACGACGGAGCCTGCCATCATGACCGGACGCGCGCCGTGCCGGTCGATGACGCGGCCGATGCGCGGGGCAATGAGTGCGCTGACCAGCAGCATCACCGTGATGCCGCTGAATACCGCCTCGCGGGAGATGGCGAGGTCGTCGCCGATGACGGTGCCGAATATGGCGAGCGGTGAGAAGATCGTGCCCCAGCCGACCATTTGCGTGGTGCCGAGGCCACATACCGTCTTGATGCGCAGCCGATTATCGGCGGCGCTTGGATCGACTGCCTCGGTTGGCAAGCTGGGGTCCCGTTATGGCTGCTGCAGCCGCTGCATTCAGCACGACGGGCGAGCATAGCCAATGCGTCGTTGTGCGTCGCGGGATCTGGCCCTGATGGCTGTGAGTTTTACAGACGTTTTGCGTCCTGCCGGCCCACCCTCTGGCTTATATTCAAATCTGCGAATATCTTGTGATTTGGGGCGAGGCGGCTCGTCCAAGGGGTAACCAATGGGCGTGCTGCGCGACCTCATCGCCACCAATGGGGCTATTTGGCTTGCTGCCGGCGGCCTCGTCATCGGCATTGCCTTCGGCGCCATCACGGCTGCGACGAACTTCTGCACCATGGGTGCGATCTCCGATGCCGTGACGTTGGGCGATCGGCGCCGGTGGCGCGCTTGGCTGCTTGCGTCTGCAACGGCTCTGGCCGGCGCGCAGCTCCTGGCATGGGCCGGGTTGGTCGATCTGTCGCGCTCCATGTACCTGTCCCGGACGCTCAATCCGGTTGGCAACTTGGCGGGTGGCCTGATGTTCGGGTTCGGCATGGTGCTGGCCGGCGGCTGCCCCAGCCGCAACCTGGTACGTGCGGGGAGCGGAGACCTGCGGGCCGTGCTGACGCTGGTTGTGCTCGGCCTGTTCGCCTTCATGAGCATGGGTGGGATTTTCGGGCCGGCGCGCGCCGCCCTGGAGGGCGCAACGAGCTTTGCGCTGCCGGCTCCAACCCAGAGCGTGGGCGACGTCCTCGGGATCTGGCTTGGGATCACTTCTGCCCGGGCGGCCTGGATGGTCACCCTCGCGCTCGTCGGACTGGTCCTCGCGTATTGTTTCGCTGGCGCTGAGTTCCGCTCATCGGCTGTACACGTGTGGTCCGGGATCGGAGTCGGGCTGGTGGTCGTCGCCGGATGGGCCCTGACCGGCCTTGCCTTCGACGAGATGGCGCTGCGGCCGGTCGCGCCGATTTCTCTGACCTATGTGCGCCCGATAGCGGATGCTCTCGACTGGCTGGAGCGGTTCACGGCCGCGCCTTTGCCCGGCTTCGGGGTGGCGAGCGTGTTCGGAGCCATCCTGGGGGCGCTCGGCGTCAGCATCGCCAAGGGCCGCTTCCGCATCACGGCCTTCGCCGATCGGGGCGACACGCTGCGCAGCCTGGCAGGAGCCGCGCTCATGGGTGTGGGTGGCGTACTGGCGCTCGGCTGCACGATCGGCCAGGGTGTGACGGGCGTGTCGACCTTGGCGATCGGGTCCTTCCTGACATTCGCAGCCATTGTGCTCGGTGGCATCGTCGGCGTGAGGACGCTCGAACGCTGGCTGATCTGAGGAGCGCGCTCCCGGATCGGTCGTGATCGGCTACTTCTGCGCCATCGCCTCGAGCTTCTCGGCCGCAATCGTGTTGCGGTTGAGCGCAGCGTCCTTCTCGGGGTCCATTCCGAACGCGACCGCCATCAGCTGGGAATAGAACACGACGGGGATATTGTAGTCCGTCCCGAACTTCTTGTTGATCTGCTCCTGGTACATCTCGACGTTGGTCTGGCACAGCGGGCAGGGCGTGGAGACCACATCAGCGCCGGCCTGCTTGGCATCCTCGAGGATGTTCTTGATCAGATGCAGCGTGCGGTCCGGGCTCATGACCGATACCGAGCCACCGCAGCACGCGGTCTTGTGCTGGAAGGGCACCGGCGTGGCGCCAACCGCCTCGGCAAAATTATCCAGGAACTCGGGATCGTCGTAGGTGTCGTACTCGCCGCCTGCGGCCGTGTTGGCGAAAGGGCGCACCGTCTGGCAGCCCACGTAGCCGGCAACCTTGAGCCCGGTCAGCGGATTGGTCACCCGCTCTTTGATCTTGTCAACGCCTACCTCATTGACGATCACCTCGCACATGTGGCGCACCTTGAGGTCCTCGTCGTAGGAGAGGTCGCCGGCCGCCAGCGCCTCGTTGACCTTGCGGCGCATGTTGATGTCCGACTTGATCTTCTCATTACCAGCGTGCGTGTTGAGGTAGCAGGCCGCGCAGCCGGTTACGACATCCTGCGTGCCTTGCGCTTGCGCGTTGGCGAGATTGCGCCCCGTCAGCGCCAGGTTGGGCAGGCGGCCTCCGCCGATATGCCCGACCGAGGCGCCGCAGCAGTTCCAGTCATCGAGCTTCTCGAGCTCGATGCCGATCTCGGGCGCGATGGCGCGCAGCGATTCATCGAGATGCCGGGCCGAGCCCTGGCTCGAGCAGCCCGGGTAGTAGGTGAACTTCTTCTTAGGCTCCGTCATGGCGTGCCATCCTATGGTGAGCCTGTGACCTATTGCTTCGATAGATCGAGCCCGGCCTCGTAGTTTTTGCCGGCCACCTCTTTGACGATAGCTTGGCCGCAGATGACCTTGCCCTGCTTGGCATCGAAGGTGAGAGTCGGATTGCCGTAGAGCGCCCAGCCACGGTTGAGCGCCTCGGAGACGCGATGACAGAACTTGGCGTCATCCACACCGGTCAGATAGCGATAGAGTTTCATTTCCGCGGTCTCACTCAGCTCATTCCCTCGCGCTTCTCGATCTCGGCCGCTTTCGCGAGGATATCCTGAAGCTGCTTCTTGCGCTTGATTCGGTGCGGCAGGCCGATGTGCATGCGCCCTTTCCTGATGAAGTTGAGGGCGATCTTGAGATTGTCCATGCCGCGCTTGTAGCCCTCCTTGAAGCCGAAGGAGAGGTAGTAGAGCGTGGTGACGAGCCGCTCATCGGTGCGCCCGAACGTCTTGGCGCTCCACCAGAACGACTTGGAGAAGTTGACGTTCTCGTTGGTCTTCGGCGCGTAGCCCAGCTCCGCGGACTTGGTTGCCAGATCCTGCAGGATGTAGGTGACCGGGATTCCGCGCGGGCAGCGTACCACGCACCGGTAGCAGCTCGTGCAGTTCCACTGCGTATTGGAGGTCATCACCTCCTCTTTCATGCCGGCGCGGATCATCATGAACAGCTTGCGCGGGCCGTAGTCCATCTGCACCCCGATGGGGCAGGAGCCCGAGCACACGCCGCACTGCATGCACAGCGCCAGCTTGTCGCCACCGTCGATGTTCTCATAGACCCACCGGGCGAAGCCCAGGTCGTATCTCTGTGCGGCGGCCGGAGACGACGTCGTCATCAAAAGCCCTTCATCGGATTGGGCGGCAGCGCGCCGATGGTGTCGGCAAAGCTGTTGAGCAGGACCGGCACGCGCTGGCTGTCGGCGATGGAGACTTCCTCCATCACGACGCGCTCCTTCTCCAGCATCAAGCTCTTCAACGTATCACCAACGCGCGCCATGCGCTCCTTGGCAATGCCTGACCCCTTGACGAAGTGGCACTGATAGTCGTCGCCCGACTTGCAGCCCATCAGCATCATGCCGTCGTAGCCCTTCTGCAGTGCGGTCGATACCCACTGCAGCGTCACCGAGCCGAGACACCGCACCGGAATGATGCGCACGTAGGGGCTCCACTGTGCGCGGTTGATGCCGGCCATGTCGAGCGCGGGGTAGGCATCGTTCTCGCAGGCCAGCACGAGGATGCGCGGCTTCTCGGCGAACTCGTCCGGGATCTCGTTCGCCTCGATCATCGCGTTGACCATCTGCGGATGGTAGTTGTCGAACGTGATTGTCTGCACCGGGCAGGCGCCCATGCACGTGCCGCAGCGGCGGCAGCGCGCAGCGTTGACGACGGGTTGGCCTTTCTCGTCCTCGTCGATGGCGCCGAACGGGCACTCAACCGTGCAGCGGCGGCACTTCGTGCACTTGTCGAGTCCGATCCTCGGAAACGACAAATCGCCGACGCGGGGATGCAGCGAGGAGCCGAGCTTTGCGCCCTCGATCGACTGGATGGCCTTGAGCACGGCACCGGTCGCGTCCTCCGCGCTTTCGGCCATGTCCATAGGCCGGCGCACCGGGCCGCAGGTGTAGATGCCCGAGCGGCGCGTCTCGTAAGGAAAGCAGATGAAGTGGCTGTCGGAGAAGCCGTCGGCCAATATTGGAATGTGCGGGCCTTGCCGGTACTGCAGGTTGAGTATGGGGCCGCCGGGCGGCAGGTCCCTGCCGATGTGTGGCCAGCCTTTGCCTTCATCGCCGGCATAGCCCGCCACCTTGATGGCGGCGACAGGGTTGATGTCGTCCTTGAGCTGCTCTGCGCCCCGCTCCGACCCGGCAGGAGGTGCATCGGGATTGGTCGAGTTGGGCACCATGCCGGTGGCGAGCACGATCATGTCGAGGCCGGCGAGCGGCACATCCATGCCGAGCAGCTCGTCCTGATAGGTGACGCGCATGGCCCCACCGTCTACGGCCGAGACCTTGCCCTTCATGAAGATCACGCCGGCTGCCTGCGCCTGGCGATAGAACTCCTCGGCGGTGCCGGGTGTGCGCAGCTCCTCGTAGATGATGTAGGCGGAGGCCTTTGGGTCGGCCTGCACAATCTGCAGCGCCTGCTTGATGGAAACGCCGCAACATACGGACGAGCAATAAGGCAGGTGGTTCGGATCGCGGCTGCCGGCGCATTGGAGGAAGGCGATGTGCTTGACCGGGGTCCCATCTGACTTGCGCTTGAGGCCGCCGTTCTTGAGCATGGCCTCGAGCTCAACGCCTGTGACGATGTCAGGTGAAGCGCCGTAGCCGAGATGGCCGAGCTTCTTCGCATCGTAGGGCCGCCAGCCTGTGGCCACGACGATGGCGCCGACCCTTTCAATGCTCTCCTGGCCTGCGTGTGAGATCGTGACCGAGAACGAGCCTGGCTGTCCGCTGGTCTTGGTGATGAGCGCGTCGGTCCTGATGGTAATCTGCGGGTCGGCCGCGACAGAAGCAATCAGCGTATCGATGTCGTTGGCTTGCACGCCGCGATAGGGCGGCCGATGCGGCATGCGGGCTGACCATTGCGATGCCCAGCCGCCGAGTCGATCCGACTTTTCGACCAGGAGCACCGGGTAGCCGGCGAGGGAAGCCTCACGCGCCGCTGTGAGGCCGCTGATGCCACCGCCAACGACAAGCACGGTCTTGGAATGGTCCTGCGCAATCGCTGGAGCCGGCGCCTCGGTGCGAGAAAGCTGGGTGATGGCCATGCGAAGTTGATCAGCGGCGAGCATCTGCGTGTCCTCGGCCGCCGCCGGCTGCGACCAGGCAACATGCTCGCGCAGGTTGGCGCGCACGACCGGCGTCCCGCCGAGCTCGAACTTGTCAACCATCACGCGCGGCGAGCAGGCGGCGATGACCACGCGGTCGATCGCGCCGCTCTCCAGACCCTGCCGCAACAGGGAGACGCCGTCGTCCGAGCAGAGTGCCGCGTGCGACTTGCAGTGCGCGATCTTGAATTCGGTCGCCGGCAACGCCTGGAGCGCGGCGACATCGACAGCCTCGCCGATGCCGCAGCCCCTGCAGATGAAGACGCCTGGCTTCTTTTCGGCCACGTTCTCTCCTGCGCGCCCAAAATAGGGCGCCACCACTTGGTTTCAGACCGATCGGACCGCCTGCACGGCCTTCAAGGCCGCCGCAGTGGCCGATTGCACGGACAGCGAGACGTCGAGCGGGCCGGCCGCGACACCGCAGGAATAGATGCCGTCGCGAGCCTCCGTCTTCGGCACCAGAAATCCGTACTCGTCGCTCTCCAGGCCGACCGACGGCTTGTAGCCGTCCACGGCGGTCGGCGCCATGCCGGTCGCCAGCACCACCAGATCATAGGACTCCGCGTACATCTCGCGCTCGATCGTGCGCTCGCCAAAGAGCGTTGGCCGGCCGTCCTCGCCTATGCGAATGTGGGCCGGCTTCGACTTGATGAAGCGGACCTGCGGATCGCTGCGGACCCGGTTGTAGAAGGCCTCGAGCTTATCGTGGGCGCGGATGTCGATGTAATAGATGTCAGCTCGAGCATCGGCGTATTGCTCGCGCAGGTAAGCGGCATGCTTCAGGCTGCCGAGGCAGCAGATGCGCGAGCAGTAGGGGAGGTGATTGACGTCGCGGCTGCCGGCGCACTGGATCAGCGCCACCTTCTTGGCAGGCTCGCCGTTGGATGGTCGCAGGATCTTGCCCTTTGTCGGTCCATCGTGGGCCGCCAGCCGCTCCATCTCGACGTTGGTGATGATGTCGGGCGACGTGCCGTAGCCGTACACATCGATCTTCTTGGCATCGTAGGGCTGCCAGCCGGTGGCCCAGACGATGGCGCCGACGGAGAGCTCAAAGCGGCTTTCCCTTTCGTCGAGGTCGATCGCGTCGTACTTGCACGCCGCCTTGAGCTTGGGTCCCTCGCCAGCAGCTATTGCTTCCGGCGCGATGACATAGCGCATGGGGAAGGCGTGCTCATGCGGCAGGTAGGCAGCCTTCACCGTGTCCAGTCCATAGTTGAAGGGGTTGGGAATGCGCGTCTCTGAGACCGCCGCGCAGGCGCCGCAGGCCGTGCACCGGTCGTTGACGTAGCGCGGGTGCCGCTTGACCGTCACCGAGAAGGCGCCGCGCGTGCCGCTTACCGCGACCGGCTCGCACATAGTGAGAACTTTTAGGCGCGGATTTTTGCGGATGCGCTGATAGTTAATCTCGAGCCCGCAGGTGGGATGGCAAAGCTTTGGGAAGTACCGGCTGAGCCGCGTGACGCGCCCTCCCAGACTTGGTCCACGCTCGATCAGGATGACCTCGTGCCCGGTCTCGGCGGCCTCGAGCGCCGCCGTAATGCCCGCGATACCGCCGCCCACAACAAGGATGGTCTGACTCGTGAGAGGCTTCGCGCCGTCCGTCGTTGGCCCGTCGAGGGGCATGAAATGCTCCCGCCTGCGCGGTCCGCCGACTGGCGCACCTTCTGCACTCGATTTTTTGAATGAAACAACCTGGTGACCTATAAGACAAGAGTGCCGCTCGAGAAACCGCTGGAGCCTGATGTGCAGCATAGGGCCGCCTCGCAGCTTGTCGCACCGCACGGCGGTGGTGGGCTCAAGCCACGCCTGGTGCCCGTGTCGGAACGGGCCGAGGCGCTGGCAAGGGCGCGGCACCTGAAGGCGGTGACGCTGACCTCTCGGGAGGTCTCGGACCTGCTGATGCTCGGCATGGGCGCCTACACGCCGCTCGACGGCTTCATGGGTCACGATGATTGGAAGGGCGCCGCGCGCGACATGCAACTCGCGAGCGGTGTTTTCTGGCCCATCCCGATCACGCTCTCCCAGCCGCCGGATATTGCCGGCAGCATCGCCGTGGGTGACGAGATCGCGCTCGCCGATAGCGCTACGGGCGAGCTGCTGGGGTCGCTGTCGGTGCGGGAGAAGTACCGGCCGGATCACACCCTGGAGTGCGAAACGGTGTTTCGGACCGCCGATCCGCGGCATCCGGGCGTCGCCAAGGTGCTGGAGCAGGGGGCGGTGAACATCGCCGGCCCGGTCCGGGTGTTCACCGAGGGGGAGTACCCGACAAAATATCCCCGTCTCTACATGCGGCCTGAGCAGGCCCGCGCCGAGTTCGAGCGGCGCGGCTGGCGCCAGGTGGCGGCCTTCCAGACACGCAATCCGATGCACCGGTCGCATGAGCATCTGGCCAAGATCGCCGCGGAGGTGACGGACGGGATTTTCATCCATCAGGTGCTCGGCAAGCTGAAAGCCGGCGACATCCCTGCCGAGGTGCGCACAAGGGCCATACAGGCCATGCTCGACACCTATTTCAAGCCGGATATTGCGCTCCAGGCCGGCTATCCGATCGAGATGCGCTACGCCGGTCCCCGGGAGGCGCTTCTGCATGCGGTTATTCGGCAGAACTTCGGCTGCTCGCACCTGGTGGTAGGGCGCGACCACGCCGGAGTGGGCAGCTATTACGGGCCGTTCGACGCCCAGCGGATCTTCGATCAGGTTCCTGACGGAGCTCTGCTATGCCGCCCGCTGAAGATCGATGTCACCTTCTATTGCTACCGGTGCGGCGGCATGGCGACGGCCAAGTCTTGCCCGCATGATCCCAAGCATCATCTTTCGGTGTCCGGCACTGACCAGCGGCGCATGCTGGAGCGTGGCGAGGAGATCCCTGCGGAGTTCTCCCGGCCGGAAGTGGTGGCGATCTTGCGGGAGTACTACCGCTCCCTCCGCGATTGAGCTGCTCGCTATGCGGAGCGCCGCTCGGCGTACTTTTTCAAAGCCATCGTAACTTCGTCCTCAAGAAGGACTTTACATGGGGGCCGACGCACCCTATTTGATCGGCCTCGCACGGCGGTCTCTGCTGGTTAGCAGCTCGCCCGGTCCCAACTGACTGGTGGAGGTCCCATGAAATGGACACGTTTGCCTCTGCTGCCGCACTGATCGCGGCCAAGAAGCCCGAAAAACCTGTCGCCTGCTTCCGCCCGCAAGCCGCTGGGCGCGCCGCGCGCTGGTTCCTCGACAACTTTCCAGGTGACGTCGCTTACGCCTACAAGGCGAACAGCTCGGTGTTCCTGCTGGGCGCGCTGTACGGCGCGGGCGTCCGTCATTTCGACGTGGCGTCGCTGCCTGAGCTCGAGGATGCGCGCACGATCCCCGGCGTGACCTTCCACTTCATGCACCCGGTCAAGCCGCGGCATGCGATTCGCCGTGCCTTTGCGCTGGGCTGCCGCAGCTTCAGTCTCGATTCCGAGGACGAGCTGAAGAAGATCATGGAGGAGACCGGCGGCGCGCGGGACTTGGTGCTGTGGGTGCGCATTGCCGTGCCGGCCAAGAACAGCCGCATTCCGCTCGAGCGCAAGTTTGGCATTACCGGGGCGCGTGCCGCGCGCCTGCTGGTCAAGACGCGGCAGGCGGCCAAGGAGCTTGGCATTACCTTCCACGTCGGGTCGCAGACCGTGACGCCCGAGGCTTACGGCTTGGCTCTCGAGGAGGTGCACAAGCTCATTGTGAAGGCGGGCGTGATGGTTGACCGCGTAGATGTCGGCGGTGGCTTTCCCTCGCGCTACTCCAACGAGCGTCCGGCGCCGCTGTCCGACTTCATCGACGTCATCAAGCATGGCGTCGACCGGCTGCCTGTGAGCGATCACTGCCGTCTGATGTGCGAGCCTGGCCGCGCCCTGGTGTCGGAGGCCGAGAGCCTGGTCGTGCGCGTGGACGCGCGGCGCGGCGACGACCTCTACATCAACGACGGCGCCTACGGCATCCTGTTCGATGCAGCGCACCTCGGCTTCGTCTTCCCGGTCCGCATGGTCGGGCGGGCGGTCCGGGAGCCGCACGTGCTGGCGCCGTTCGAGCTTTGGGGCCCGACCTGCGACTCGATTGATCACATGAAGGGGCCCTTCCTGCTGCCAAGCTGCATCAAGGAGGGCGACTTCATCGAGATCGGCAATACCGGGGCTTACGGCCGGGCGATCGCCGGCCAGTTTAACGGCTACGGCCAGTACGAGCAGGCCATCCTGCAGGACGAGCCGATGTACTCCATGTATGGCGAGGAGGCGCCCGCAGACGAGGCCGTCGTGACGCAGCTGCGCGTCTGAGGCGGCGGATTTGACCGGGCAAAGCGTCAGGCTCGACTACCTGCCGGGCGAGGAGAGCTTCCTCGATCCGCTGCGCGAGGATGCCGGCCGGCCGGAAGCGGCGCGTGCCGTCGTCATTCCCTTCGGCCTTGAGGCATCGGTCAGCTATGGCGGCGGGACCAAAGCGGGACCGGCCGCCATTCTCGCAGCGAGCCATCAGCTGGAGCTGTTCGATGACGAGCTGATGCGCGAGCCGTATCTCGACTACGGCATTGCCGCGCTGCGCGAGCCGGCCATCGCGCCGGCGATCGAGCGGGCGCTCGACCAGCTCGCCGGAATGGTCGATGCGGTTCTCGGCGCTGGCCGCTTCCCGCTCGTGCTCGGCGGGGAGCATTCGCTGACCGCCGGAGCAATCCGCCCGTTCGTGGCCAAGTATCCCGACCTTGTCGTGCTGCAGCTCGATGCGCACGCCGACCTGCGCGACGGCTACCTCGGCGAGAAATTCTCGCACGCCTCGGCCATGCGACGCGTGCTGGACCATTCTGGCGTGTCCCTCGTCTCGCTCGGCATTCGCGCCGTGTCGAAGGAGGAGGTTGCGTTCTACGAGGCAAATCGGAGCCGCATTCGTATTCATTGGGGCAAGGACCAGGCGCGCTGGGATGTCGATGCGATCGTGGCACCGCTGCGCGGCCGGCCGGTGTACGTGACCTTCGACGTGGACGCGCTCGACCCGAGCGTCATGCCGGCAACGGGTACGCCCGTCCCGGGCGGCATCGGCTACTTGCAGGCATTGGACATTCTGCGACGCGCAGCAGGGGCCGGAACGATCGTCGGCGCCGACATCGTCGAGCTGGCGCCGCTACCGGGCCTGCATGCGTGCGATTACGCGGTCGCGGCGCTTGCCTACAAGCTCCTGTCCTACGCGCTGTGCCAGGTAGCGTGAGCGGAGCCGGATTGAGATCACACGCAAGCCGGATACAACCTCGCTGACGGCGTTTGCACGCGTGGCGACCGAGGCTGGGCGCTGGTCCGGTGCACAGGCACCTTTCGGCAAACTGATGGCGCGCGGGGCGACTCAGCACTATCGTCAGTACGCCCACTTGTCGGAGGCCGTCGTGCACGTCAAAGAGCAGCTGCAGCGCCTTCTCGATCTCACCGAGGAAACGCGCCGGAGAGCTGCAGAGCTGACCGAGAGCCGCGAGGACGCCGTAAGCCGGGTCGACAAGGCAGAGTACGAGCTCAAGCAGTTGGTGCTCGACCTCGGCAGGTCGCTTTCGGGGATCGGCGCTCGCGTGCCGGATGTGGAGCCTAGCTCTGCTGCGCCTGCTCCCCCAGCCAGGCTACGGCGCACCTAGCGGCCGCCAGAGCTTCCTCCCGAGAGGCGTAGCTGGCGCCTGAATAGTACTGAACGGGCGTCCACGCGCCCGCGTCCTCCACGTCCCTGCGGAACTCCTCGAAGCCGAAGGTCCCGTCGGGCCTGCGGAACAGGTCCACGCACCGGTCATGCTCGCAGTTCTCGAGGCTGGCCAGGACCAGCCAGGACTTGTCGATGCGCTTGGACATGCCCGCCTCCCTATTGGCAGGTTTGAAAGGGCAGGTTGCAGCGAGTGGCCCCGCACCCGATTTAAAGGACAGACTACGCCAGTTCGATCGCCAGGGAGACCCAGTATGGACAAGATCAAGCCCCTTTTCACCGCCACCGCAACGGCTGTCGGCGGCCGCAATGGCCACACCGAGGCAAGCGGGCTTGTCAGCCTGGACCTGTCGGTTCCCAAGGAGATGGGCGGCCCGGGCAAGCCGGGCACCGGCACGCCGGAGCATCTATTCGCCGCCGGTTATGCGGCCTGCTACGGCGGGGCGATCGATTTCGTCGGCAAACAGCAGAAGGAGGACGCCAGCAAGGCCAGGATCACCTGCGCCGTGTCGATCGGACCGCGCGAAGGCGGCGGCTTCGGGCTCGCCGTGAAGATGCGCGTCGAGGACAAGAGCCTGCCCCAGGCCGAGCTCGCAGCGCTGGCCAAGGAGGCGCACGAGAAGATTTGCCCTTATTCGCACGCCACTCGCGGCAACGTCGACGTGCAGTTCGAGATCGTCGGGGCTTGATGGCGAGGCCGGAATGGTGGGCACGACAGGGATCGAACCTGTGACCCCTCCCGTGTGAAGGGAGTGCTCTACCGCTGAGCTACGCGCCCGTCCGGATGGATTGACCTCATATGCTGGGCCACGGCGAGACCTGTCAAGCGCCTCCGCCCGTCTTCGGAAAGCGCCCCTCGACCGGGTAGCCCGGGTCGGTGTACCCGGGTGTCGAGGGGTGGCCGGGCCTGACGAGGCTGTCGACCAGCGCCTCGTCCTCTGGCGTCCACGCGTAGTCGAGGGCGCCGAGATAGCCGGTCCACTGCTCAAAGGTCCGCGGTCCCGCGATGACCGACGTGATGGCCTGGTTGTTGAGCACCCAGGCAGCGGCAAACTGAACGAGCGTGATGCCCTTCTTCTCGGCGTGCGCTTTGAGCCTCTGGGCGATCTGCAGCGATTCCGGCCGCCACTCGGTCTCCAGCATGCGCCGGTCGTTGCGGCCGGCACGCGTGTCGGGCGGCGCGTTGCTGCCGGGCTGGTATTTGCCGGACAGCACGCCGCGCGCGATGGGACTGTAGGAGGCAACGCCGAGCCCCGAGGCTCTGGCAGCCGGCAGCACCTCGACCTCGGGCATGCGGTTCATGAGATTGTAGTAGGGCTGCAGCACGATCGGCCTGGGCGCGCCCACGTCGCGGCACGCCGTCATGATCGTCGGGATGTGCCAGGCGCGGACGTTGGAAAGGCCCCAATAGCGCAGCTTGCCGGCGCGTATGAGGTCGCCGAAGGTGTCGGCCACATCCTCCCAGGGCACGTTCGGGTCGACGCGATGGATGTAATGGATGTCGATATGATCGAGGCCCAGGCGCTTCAGCGACGCATCGACCGCGGAAATCATGTGCCGGCGTGAGAGGCCGCGGTCGTTGGGGCCGGGTCCGGTCGGCTGCGCCAGCTTGCTGGCGAGGATCCAATGGTCGCGCTTGGCCTTGATGATCTTGCCTGTGACCTCCTCGGATCGGCCCTTCTCGTAGACGTTAGCGGTGTCGATGAAGTTGACCCCGTTGTCGGCGGCGTGATCGGCGATGCGCTGCGCCTCTGCTTCCGGTGTCGGACCGCCGAACGTCATGGTGCCGACGCACAACTCTGAAACCTTGAGGCCGCTGCGACCTAGCACGCGCATCTTCATCTGAGCCATGACAATGCCTCACGGGTTCGGGGATGCCGCCATGATCGTGGCGGCTCGCGGCGTTGGCAAGGATTGATCGTGCGGCGCGCGGGGTGACTCAGACCGCACGCCTGATCAAGAAGCGGTAGACCCCGTCTGTCTCGGCCTGCTCGAGGATCTCGTGGCTCGTCTGGCGACAAAACGAGTCGAAGTCGGCACCGGAGCCGGGATCGGTCGCCAGGACCTCAAGCGTGCCCCCGACCGGCACCTCCTGGATGGCCTTCTTGAGCTTCAGGATTGGCAGCGGGCAGTTGAGACCCTTCGTATCGAGCAGCTTGTCCGCCATCGCCGCCGTCTCTATCTCCACGCCCGAATGCGTGTCCATCCCGGTACTATCCGCGCGTGCTCATATCAACAGGTTCGTATACTTGAATGCGACAAATGGCTTGATCGGGCCGAGTCCGATGCCGTGTCAGTGCTTGCGGTGGTCCCGGGACCGTTGCAGCATCCGCGCCTTGCGTGATTCCGGGCTTGTTCGCGGACGGGGGGCTGTGGCGCCGGCCACGGTGGCCGCAGTGACGGGGCGCAGACCCCGCGGAATGGGGAAGAGATGGCTGGCCTAGATGTCTTGAAGCCGGACGGACCCAAGGACGCCTTCGCTTCCACGTTGGGGCTGGAGCGCTTGGGCCTCGTGGGGCTCAAGTCACCGTCTTTTGCCGCAGCCCTCATTATTCTGATGAGCGTGGGCGCTCTCCTGGGCTTGTTGCGCCTTAAAGTGGATGATTCGCTGTCCGAGCTCTTCCGCACCAACACGCCAGAGTTCCACCAGTACGAAGAGATCGATCGGCGCTTTCCCTCGAGCGAGTACGACGTGCTGGTGGTGGTCGAGGGACCTGATCTCCTGAAGCGGCCCCAGCTCGAGGCCTTCTCGCAGACCATTGTCGATCTGCAGCTCGCGGACGGCGTCAACGGCCTGGTCTCCATGCTGTCGGCACGCGGCAAGCCGGATGCGACAGGGTACGCAGCGCCCATCGTCCCCGATCCGATGCCGGAGGGAGCCGCATACGACGCGGTCATTCAGCAGCTCAGGGACAATGACATCGTCAAAGGCAAATTCCTGTCGCCTGACGGCACGCTGGCTTTGGCCGTCATCGCGTTGGATCGGCATCTCGTGCAGGAAAGGGGTGCGAAAGAGGTTATCGGCAACATCCGCGAGACGGCGGAGAAGGGCCTGGAGGGTTCGGGCCTCAAGGTGCAGCTCACCGGCGCACCCGTTATGCAGCTCGAGATTCGCAATGCGGTGGAGCGCGACCAGATCGTTTACAACGGCCTAGGGCTGCTGTTCGGCGCCATCATCGCAGTGATCTTCTTCCGGCGCGTGTCGCTGATGCTGGTGGCGGCCGTGCCGCCGGTGCTGGCAGTGCTGTGGTCGTTGGGGTTGCTTGGCTGGCTGGATTTTCGGCTCAACCTGTTCCTCAACGTCATGACGCCGCTGGTCATGGTGATGGGCTTTGCCGACAGCATGCAGATGGTTTCTGCCATCCGCATCCGGTTGCGCGAAGGTGATAGCCGCGCCGAGGCGATGCGCTTTGCGGTCCGCGTCGTGGGGCCGGCGTGTGTGCTCGCGCACGGCACTGCGCTGTTGTCCTTCCTGGCGTTGCTATTCTCGCAGTCCGGGCTCATTCGCACGTTTGGGCTTGCCGGCTCGCTCTCGGTGGTCATCTCCTTCGTCGCCGTAATCCTTGTTCTGCCGGTGTTGGGCCTCCTGTTCATTCGTAACGAGGCCAAACTCGCCAGAGCGCGCTCGCCGGCGGATGCTCTGATGGACGGCCTCGGCGCGTTCGTTGGCTGGATCGTGGACCGGGTGGTCCACCACGCATTCTTGACGACGTTCATTGCGATCGTGGCGTTTCTGCTGTGCGGATACGGCTATCTGCAACTCGAGCCCCGCTACCGGCTCGCGGATCAGGTGCCCGACCGCGAGCAGGCGCTGAACGCGACCGGCCGGCTCGACGAAAAGCTCACGGGCGCCAGTCCTGTGCATATCATGATCGAGTGGAAGGGCGGACAGTCCTTGTTTGCACCGCGCACTCTGGAGGTGATCCAGAAGGCGCACGAGGTGCTCGAGCAGCAGGCCGGTCTTGGCAACGTGTGGTCGCTCGAGAGCCTGCGGCGCTGGCTGCGTGAGGCCGGTGACGATCGCATCGAGACCGTGAAGAAGTACGTCGGCATTCTGCCCGAGCACCTGGTGCAGCGGTTCATCACCAAGGAGCAGGACGCAGTGCTGGTAACCGGCAGGCTGCCCGACATCGATTCCAGCCGCATTCTCCCTGTGGTGGAGAAGATCGACCATGCACTCGACGCCGTGCGCAAGGCCTACCCCGAGTACACCATCTCGGTCACAGGCTTGCCCGCGATTGCGGCGCGCAACAGTGCGCGCATGATCTCACAGCTCAACGAGGCATTGCCGATCTGCGTGGCGTTCGCAGCCGTGTTGCTGGGCCTTGCCTTCCGCTCCGTCTTCGTGGCCTTCGTCAGCTTGCTGCCGGGGTTCTTTCCGGTTGCGGCGTCCGGCGCGGTGCTGTGGCTCAAGGGAGACGGGCTCGAGTTCGCATCGGTGGTGGCACTCCTGGTTGTGTTCGGACTGGCAATCGATGCGCTGATTCACTTTTTCAATCGGCTGCGGATCGAGGAACGCCACGAGCCCCGGGCCGACCTGGCGATTCGGCGGGCTCGTGTGCTCGTCGGGCCGGCCATCATTCTCACCACGATCGTGCTGGCCTTCGGCCTCGGCGTGACGGTGTTCTCGGATCTGCCGTCTCTGCGCACGTTCGGATTCGTGTGCGGCACGACGCTGATGGCTTCGCTCGTGGCCGACCTGGTCTTTCTGCCTGCCCTCATCATGCTGGTGCGGAAGGTGTGGCCGTCGCGACAACAGGTCTCCGAGGCGGCTGCGGCGGATCGCCCCTCGGGCGGCTGAGGCTGGGGCCAAGCTTGTAGCCTGGCGCTCTGCTCACTAGTGTTGGGCTCATCCAGGGAAATCGATGGGGGTCGAGCATGCTGGACTGGAACACGTTCTACCAGCTCGCCAACATGTTGAAGGGCTATGCGCTGGCAATCGGCGTCGCCGTTGCGATCGGCTTCGTATGTGCCTGGTGGGCGCATCGTCAGCGCGAGCACAAGGAGGAGCGGGGTGCGAGGGCGCGAGCTGCGTTCGGGCGGCATCTGCAGCTTGCTCTGCTTCATCCTGAGCTTGCCGAGCCGGTTCTCGGCGGCCCGGCCGAGATGGTCCGCTATAAGTTGTTCGTCGCCAACCTGCTGGCGGTCGCCGATGAGATTCTCATTCTTGCGCCCGAGACCACCTGGCGTGAGACGCTTCTCCGCCAGCTCATTCCGCACCGGTCGTACCTTGCCAGCCGGGAGTTCCAGGACGCGAGCTATCGCGACTGCACGCCCGAGGTCCGCTCCTTGATCGACCAGGTCGCGCGCAGCACCGGCGCCGCCCGGGTGGTCCCATATCCGGAGGGGGCGGCCCGGCCTGCGGAACCGCTGCGACAATCAGGACCGCGTGCAAACATCGGTTGAGACCGGTGAGCGAACGATGTAGACGCTCTGCTCCAGGTGTGTTGCTCCGCTGGCGCCCACCCTATGCTGGCGGAATATGGTGGCGAACGCAGCAATGCGCGGAACATGACGGGCGGGATCGACAGCCGGAGCTGATCTGGCTGGCGCTGCCGTCTTGGCGTGTTGTCAGAGGCACGAAATGCCGAAGAAGTTGATCATCGACGGTGACGAGATCGAGGTCGAGGACGGAATCACGCTGATCCAGGCCTGCGAGCAGGCAGGCGTCGAGATCCCACGGTTCTGCTACCATGAGCGCCTGTCGATCGCCGGAAACTGCCGCATGTGCCTTGTCGAGGTGCAAGGCATGCCCAAGCCGGTCGCGTCCTGCGCCATGGGCGTCAACGATCTGCCGCCCAACAAGGATGGTAGCCCGAAGGTCATCCACACGCGCACGCCCATGGTCAAGAAGGCGCGTGAAGGCGTGATGGAGTTCCTGCTGATCAACCATCCGCTGGACTGTCCGATCTGCGATCAGGGCGGCGAGTGCGATCTGCAGGACCAGGCCATGGCCTACGGCGTCGGCGGCTCGCGCTTCCACGAAAACAAGCGGGCCGTCGAGGAAAAGTATCTCGGACCGCTGATCAAGACGTTCATGAACCGGTGCATCCAGTGCACGCGCTGCGTCAGGTTCATGGCGGAGGTTGCCGGCGTCGAGGAGCTGGGCGCCATCGGCCGCGGCGAGGACATGGAGATCACGACCTATCTCGAGCGCGGGATGCTGTCGGAGATGTCGGCCAACGCGACGGATCTGTGCCCGGTCGGCGCCCTGACGCATCGGCCGTGGGCGTTCATCTATCGCCCCTGGGAGCTACGCAAGACCGAGACCATCGACGTCATGGACGCGATGGGCGCCTCGATCCGCGTCGATGCGCGCGGGCGCGAGGTGCAGCGCATCCTGCCGCGCAATCATGACGGCGTGAACGAGGAGTGGATCTCCGACAAGACTCGCTTCGTGGCCGACGGTCTGCGCACGCAGCGTCTCGACCGTCCCTACGTTCGGCGTAATAGTCGGTTGACGCCGGTTGACTGGGATGAGGCGCTGGCCGTCGTGGCCGCAAGACTGAAGGCGACCGCACCGGCCCGGATCGGCGCGATCGCGGGCGACCTTGCAGGTGCCGAGGAGATGTTTGCGCTCAAAGACCTTCTCGGGCGGCTCGGCGTCACGAATCTCGACTGTCGCCAGGACGGGGCCAAGCTCGACCCCGGTCTCGGGCGCGCCAGCTATCTGTTCAACTCGACGATTGCGGGACTGGAGCAGGCCGACGCGATCCTGCTTGTGGGCACCAATCCGCGGCTCGAGGCGCCGGTGCTCAATTCCCGCATCAGGAAACGTTGGAACCGGGGCGGCCTCACGGTTGGCGTGATCGGGGAGCGCACTGCGCTGACCTATCCGGCTGATTATCTCGGCGCAGGACCGCAGACGCTGCGCGACGTGGCCGAGGGCAAGCATCCGTTCTCTGGCGTGCTGCGGCAGGCGAAGTATCCGGTCGTCATCGTGGGGGCCGCAGCGGCCGCTCGCGCCGATGGGGCCGGCGTGCTTGCCCTTGCGGCGCGGATTGCAAGGGACGCGGTTCAAGGCAAGGAGGCGGGCTGGAACGCATTCAACGTCCTGCACACCGCCGCCTCGCGCGTGGCAGGTCTCGATCTCGGGTTTCTGCCGGCCGCGGGCGGGCTAGACCTTGCCGGCATGCTCGATGCCGCCGGGAAGGAGGCGCTGGACACGGTCTGGCTGCTCGGCGCGGATGAGCTCGACATGAGCCGCCTCGGCAAGGCGTTTGTCATCTACCAGGGCAGTCACGGAGATGCCGGCGCGCATCGTGCCGACGTCATCCTGCCAGCGGCGGCCTACACGGAAAAGAGCGCGACCTACGCCAATTTCGAGGGGCGCGCGCAGGTGACGACTAAGGCTGTGTTCCCGCCCGGCGATGCCAAGGAGGATTGGGCGATCGTGCGTGCGCTGTCCGGCGTAATGGGACAGACCTTGCCCTACGACAACCTCGCGGCTTTGCGCGCCGCCATGTACAAGTCGGTGCCCGGCCTTGCCAGGATCGATGCCGTCGAAGCCGCTGCCCCGGCGGGTGTGGAAGCGCTCGCCGCGCGTGGCGGCAGCGTGGGCAGCGAGCCGTTCGTGGGCGCGATCCGAGACTTCTATATGACCAATCCGATCGCCCGTGCCTCGGCTGTCATGGCTGAGATGAGCGCGCTGAAGAAAACCTCGGAGCAGGGAGCTACGGGAACGCATGGATAGCGCCTGGTCCTGGGCCGAGATCTGGCAGGGCTACGTGTGGCCGCTGCTCGTCATGGCGTTCTGGAGCGTGCTGCTGCTCGTCATACTCCTGATCCTGGTGGCGTTCCTGCTGCTGCTCGACCGCAAGGTCTGGGCCGCTGTGCAGCTGCGCCGTGGCCCCAACGTAGTTGGGCCCTTCGGACTGTTGCAATCGTTCGCTGACCTGCTGAAGTTCGTGCTGAAGGAGCCGGTGATTCCATCCGGCGCGGACAAGGGCGTTTTCCTGCTCGCGCCGCTCGTGACCGCGGTGCTGGCGTTGTCGGCCTGGGCCGTCATTCCCGTGTCGGAGAACGGCTGGGGCAAATGGGTGATCTCAGACCTGAATGTCGGGATCTTGTATCTGTTCGCGATCTCCTCGCTCGGCGTTTACGGCGTTATCATGGGTGGATGGGCGTCGAACTCGAAGTATCCCTTCCTCGGCGCCCTGCGCTCCGCGGCGCAGATGGTCTCCTACGAGGTTTCCATCGGCTTCGTCATCATCACCGTGTTGCTGTGCGTAGGCTCGCTCAACATGAGCGATATCGTCAACGCGCAGAAGAGCGGCATCGGGACACGGCTCGGGATGCCGAACTCGCTCCTTGACTGGCACTGGCTGCCGCTGCTGCCGATGTTCGTGGTGTTCTTCATCTCGGCCATGGCCGAGACCAATCGCCCGCCGTTCGATCTGGTGGAGGCAGAGTCGGAGCTCGTCGCAGGCTTCATGGTGGAATATTCCTCCACCCCCTACCTGCTGTTCATGCTGGGCGAGTACGTCGCCATCGTCACGATGTGCGCCCTGATGACCCTGCTGTTCCTGGGAGGCTGGCTGCCACCGATCGACCTGCCGCCGTTCAATTGGGTGCCGGGGGTCTTCTGGTTCCTGATCAAGCTCACGTTCTTCTTCTTCATGATCGCCATGGTGAAAGCGATGGTGCCGCGCTATCGCTACGACCAGCTCATGCGTCTCGGCTGGAAGGTGTTCCTGCCGCTGTCGCTGATCATGGTCGTGCTGGTGGCCGGCGTCCTCCACTACGGCGGCTTCTCGGGTTAGGATCATGTCCATGGCCGCTGTCGCAAACACCATCAAGTCGCTGTTCCTGACGGAGTTTATCTCCGCGTTCGTCCTGAGCATGCGCTATTTCTTCGCGCCCAAGAAGACGCTCAACTACCCGTTCGAGAAGGGGCCGCTCAGCCCTCGCTTCCGTGGCGAGCATGCGCAGCGGCGCTATCCCAACGGCGAGGAGCGGTGTATTGCCTGCAAGCTGTGCGAGGCGATCTGTCCGGCGCAGGCGATCACGATCGAGGCAGGTCCACGGCGCAACGACGGCACGCGCCGCACCACGCGCTACGACATCGACATGGTGAAGTGCATCTACTGCGGATTGTGCCAGGAGGCCTGCCCGGTGGACGCCATCGTCGAGGGGCCGAACTTCGAGTTCGCGGCCGAGACGCGCGAGGAGCTCTACTACAACAAGGAGCGGCTCCTCGCGAACGGCGATCGCTGGGAGCGCGAGATCGCCAAGAACATTGCGCTCGATGCGCCCTACCGGTGAGAGCGCTGCGCGGAGGATCGACGGAGCAGGAATGACGCGATGACGCTGGCGCCGCTCTTCTTCTACCTCTTTGCGGTCCTCACGGTGGCCTCGGGCTTCATGGTGATCACCGCGCGCAATCCCGTCCACGCCGTGCTGTGGCTGATCCTGTCCTTTTTCAACGGCGCGGGCTTGTTCGTCCTGCTCGGGGCCGAGTTCCTGGCCATGATCCTCGTGGTCGTCTACGTCGGCGCGGTGGCGGTGTTGTTCCTGTTCGTCGTGATGATGCTCGACGTCGACTTTGCTGCGCTGCGCGCAGGCTTCTTCCGCAACGCGCCGCTCGGTGCCACGATCGGCGCGATCCTGCTGATCGAGCTGATCCTGGTGGTCGGCTTCCGATTGACTGGTGAACTGAAAACGGGACCCGTGGCGGCACCCATGCCGACCTCGGGCTCGGGGATCACAAACACGGAAGCGATCGGGCGCATCCTCTACACCAAGTACGTTTACTACTTCGAGGGAGCGGGACTGATCCTGCTCGTGGCGATGATCGGTGCCATCGTGCTCACACTGCAGCACAGGCAGGCGGTGAAGCGGCAATCGATCGCGGCACAGAATGCGCGCACGCCGGTGGCCGCGGTGGATATCGTGAGCGTTGCACCGGGGACCTCGACCATTCCCTCAGCACGGCGCTCGGCCTGAGGCGGCGGAAAGGACAGCACGGATCATTCAATGACCATCGGGCTCAGTCACTACCTAACCGTCGGTGCCGTGCTGTTCACGCTCGGCATCTTCGGCATTTTCCTCAACCGGCGGAACGTGATCGTCATCCTGATGTCGGTCGAGCTGATGCTGCTGGCGGTGAACATCAACCTGGTCGCGTTCTCGCATTTTCTCAACGACCTGGTTGGCCAGGTGTTCGCGCTGTTCGTTCTGACGGTCGCCGCCGGCGAGGCGGCGATCGGGCTGGCGATCGTCGTGGTCTACTTCCGCAACCGCGGCTCGATCGCAGTCGAAGATATCAATATGATGAAGGGCTAGAGGGGCAATCGGGCGGATGATCTATCAAGCCATTGTCTTTCTGCCGATCCTGGGCGCGATTATCGCGGGCTTTTTCGGCCGCTTCATCGGCGCGCGACCCTCTGAGCTGGTCACGTCCGGGTTCCTGGTGATCACGGCAGTGCTGTCCTGGATCGTCTTCTGGCAGGTGGGGCTCGGGCACGAGACGGCGAAGATCACACTGATGCGCTGGGTCACTTCCGGCGATCTCGACGTCTCCTGGGCAATCCGCGTCGACACGCTGACGGCAGTGATGCTGGTCGTAGTGACGACCGTATCGTCGCTCGTGCACATCTACTCCATCGGCTATATGCACGAGGACCCGCATCGTCCGCGCTTCTTCGCCTACCTGTCGATGTTTACGTTCGCCATGCTGATGCTGGTGACGAGCGACAACTTCCTGCAGCTCTTCTTCGGCTGGGAGGGCGTCGGACTCGCCTCGTATCTGCTGATCGGTTTCTGGTACCACAAGCCCGAAGCCAATGCGGCCGCGATCAAGGCGTTCATCGTCAACCGGGTCGGCGACTTCGGCTTCGCGCTGGGCATTTTCGGCATTTTCTACATCTTCCAGACCATCAGCTTCGATGCCGTGTTTGCTGCCGCACCGTCGATGGCCGGCAAGCCGATGGAGTTCCTGGGTCACCAGGTCGACACGCTGACCTGCCTGTGTCTGCTGCTGTTCCTGGGCGCCATGGGCAAGTCGGCGCAGTTCCTGCTGCACACGTGGCTGCCGGATGCCATGGAGGGCCCGACGCCCGTCTCCGCGCTCATTCACGCGGCGACGATGGTGACGGCCGGCGTGTTCATGGTGGCGCGGCTGTCGCCGCTGTTCGAGTTGGCTCCGGTCGCTCTGCAGGTGGTGACCCTCGTCGGCTCGGTGACCGCGTTCTTTGCCGCCACCGTCGGCCTGGTGCAGAACGACATCAAGCGGGTCGTGGCTTATTCGACCTGCTCACAGCTCGGCTACATGTTTGCCGCGTGCGGGGTTGGCGCATACGCGGCCGGCATCTTCCACCTCTTCACGCACGCCTTCTTCAAGGCGCTGCTGTTCCTGGGCTCCGGCTCTGTGATCCATGCCATGCATCACGAGCAGGACATGCGCAAGATGGGCGGCCTCAAGGAGAAGATCCCGCTCACGTACGGGCTGATGATAATCGGCACGCTGGCGCTGACCGGCGTCGGCATCCCGCATCTGGCGGGCTTCTCAGGCTTCCACTCGAAGGACGCGATCATCGAAGCGGCCTACGCCGGACACGCCCCCAGCAACTATGCATTCTGGCTGTTGGTCATTGCCGCCTTCATGACGGCATTCTACTCCTGGCGCCTCATTTTTATGACCTTCCACGGAACGACGCGGGCGGACCACGAGACCTACGAGCACGCGCACGAGAGCCCGCCGGTGATGATGGCGCCGCTGTATTTTCTTGCAGCCGGTGCCACGCTCTCCGGCGTGCTGTTCACGAACCTTTTCATCGGGCACGACTACAAGGAATTCTGGGGCAAGTCCCTGTTCGAGGGGGCGGCGAACCACATCCTGCACGCCATGCACGAGGTGCCAGGCTGGGTCGGCTGGGCGCCTTTCGCGGCCATGCTGCTCGGCTTCGCCGTGGCCTGGCTCTACTACATCCGTGCCCCGTGGCTGCCGGCGGCTACGGCCAAGGCGTTCCGTCCGCTGTACCTGTTCCTGCTCAACAAGTGGTACTTCGACGAGCTGTATGACTGGCTTTTCGTGCGCCCGGCCAAGGCCATCGGGCGCGCGCTGTGGCGCGGCGGGGATGGCGCCACCATCGACGGCATCATCGACGGTACGGCCGAAGGTGTGGGACGCGTCACCGCGCGGGTGGTGCGGCTGCAATCCGGTTACGTCTACCACTACGCTTTCGCCATGCTGATCGGGCTTGCAGCCTTGATCACCTGGTTCATGTTCAGCGGCGGGGTCGTGCGATGAGCTTCGCCAACGGCAACCTGCTATCGCTCGTCACCTTCCTGCCTGCAGCGGCGGCTTTGATCCTGTGCTTCCAGAACTCGGAAGCGAAGCAAAGCGCGCGCTGGATCGCGCTCTGGGGCACGCTCCTCACGTTCGTCGTGTCGCTCGCAATCTGGTGGGACTTCGACAAGTCCAATCCGGGCTTTCAGTTCGTGGAGGAGCACGACTGGCTCGGGCCGATCAAGTACAAGATGGGCGTGGACGGCATCTCCATGCTGTTCGTGATCCTGACGACGTTTCTGATGCCGCTCTGCATCCTGGCGAGCTGGGAGTCGATCGAGGACCGCGTCAAAGAGTACATGATCGCGTTCCTGCTGCTCGAGACGCTGATGATCGGCGTGTTCTGCGCGCTCGACATCGTCCTGTTCTACCTTTTCTTCGAGGGCGGCCTGATCCCGATGTTCCTCATCATCGGCGTGTGGGGTGGGCCGCGGCGCGTCTACGCGAGCTTCAAGTTCTTCCTCTATACGCTGCTGGGCAGCGTGCTGATGCTGCTGGCGATCATCGCCATGTACTGGCACGCAGGCACCACCGACATCCCGACACTGATGGCAACGTCGTTCCCGGCCGACATGCAGTGGTGGCTGTGGCTCGCGTTCTTCGCCTCGTTCGCGGTCAAGCTGCCGATGTGGCCGGCGCATACCTGGCTGCCGGATGCGCATGTCGAGGCACCGACGGCGGGCTCGGTCATCCTCGCCGCGATCCTGCTGAAGATGGGCGGCTACGGCTTCCTGCGCTTCTCAGTGCCGATGTTCCCGCTGGCAAGCCAGGAGCTCGCACCGCTCGTCTTCGTGCTGTCCGTGGTGGCCATCGTCTACACATCGCTGGTGGCGCTGGCGCAGGAGGACCTGAAGAAGCTCATTGCCTACTCGTCGGTGGCCCACATGGGCTACGTCACGATGGGCATTTTCACGTTCACGCACCAGGGCGTGGACGGGGCTATCTTCCAGATGTTGTCGCACGGCATCGTATCGGCCGCGCTCTTCCTTTGCGTGGGCGTCGTCTACGACCGGATGCACACGCGCCTGATCGATGCCTACGGCGGGCTCGTCGAGCGCATGCCGATGTATGCCTTCTGCTTCATGGTGTTCACGTTGGCCAACGTCGGCCTGCCAGGGACCAGTGGCTTTATCGGTGAGTTCCTGACGCTGCTGGGGGCCTTCAAGGCCAACACCTGGCTGGCGTTCTTGGCGACCACCGGCGTCATCCTGTCGGCCGCCTACGCTCTCTGGCTCTACCGGCGCATGATCTTCGGCGTGCTCGACAAGCCGAGCCTGCGCGCCATACTCGACCTGAGCCCGCGCGAGGTCGCCGTGATGGCTCCCTTGGTGCTCCTCACCATCCTGTTTGGCTTCTATCCGGCGCCGCTCCTCGATGTGACGGCCGTATCGGTGAAGAAGCTCGTCGCCAACTATGAGACGGCCATTCGGACCGCCAAGCAGGCGGCCGTGCCGCAGCGCTGAAGCGCAGGGAAAGCAGACCCATGACGGAGCTCTCAGCCTTTGCGCCGCTTCTGCCCGAGATCGTAGTCGTGATCGCGGCCATGGCGCTTCTGATGTACGGCGTTTTCCGGCCGGAGAACCAGAGCGAGGCGCGTGTGGTCGGCTGGCTGGCGGTGGCGGTGCTGGTCGTGGCCATCGGACTGGTGATCCAGCAGTCTGATACCACGGCGCTCTTCGACGGCAGTTTCGCGATCGATGGCTTCGCGCGCTTCATGAAGGTGTTGGCGCTGGGCGGCGCGGCGGGCGCACTGGTGCTTGCCTTCGACGAGTTCACCGAGCAGAAGCAACTGAAGTTCGAATATTTCGTGCTGGTCCTGCTGGCGACCGCCGGCATGATGATGATGATCTCGGCCAGCGATCTCATCGCGCTCTACCTGGGCTTGGAGCTGCAAAACCTGGCGCTGTATGTAGTGGCTGCGTTCCGCCGCGACAGCGTGCGCTCGAGCGAGGCGGGTCTCAAATACTTCGTGCTTGGCGCGCTGTCGTCCGGCATGCTGCTTTACGGTGCCTCGCTCGTGTACGGCTTCGCCGGCTCGACAACGTTCACCGCCATCGCTGCTGCCGTCAACGCAGAGGGTGCGGGGCAGAACATGTTGCTGATCTTCGGCCTCGTGTTCCTGCTGGTCGGTATTGCCTTCAAGATCGCGGCTGTCCCCTTCCACATGTGGACGCCGGACGTTTATGAGGGAGCGCCCACGCCGGTTACCACCTTCTTCGCAGTGGCACCGAAGGTGGCGGCGATTGCGCTGCTCATTCGCGTCGTCGGTGTGGCGTTCCCGGGCATCAAGCCTCAGTGGCAGCAAATCATAGTGTTTCTCTCGATCGCCTCGATGCTGCTCGGTGCATTCGCGGCCATCGGCCAGACCAACTTCAAGCGCCTGATGGCCTACTCCTCGATTGGCAACGTCGGCTATGCGCTGATCGGGCTCGCGGCTGCAAGCGCAGAAGGCGTTCAGGGTGTGCTGGTTTACATGGTTATCTACGTGGTGATGACGCTCGGCACGTTTGCCTGCATCCTGACGATGCGGCGCGCGGCCGGTCCGGTCGAGGATATCGCGGCGCTTTCGGGGTTGGCGCAGACAAACCTGCCGCTTGCGTTTGCACTGGCCGCGTTCATGTTCTCGCTGGCCGGCATTCCTCCGCTAGCGGGCTTTTGGGCCAAATTCTACGTGTTTATGCCTGCGGTGAAGGCGGGCCTGTACACGCTTGCCGTCATTGGCGTGGTTTCCAGTGTGATCGGCGCCTACTACTATTTGCGGATCGTCAAGATCATGTTCTTCGACGAGCCTGAAGAGCGGTTCCTGGTTCCGCAGACGAAGGAAAGCATCGTGATCGTGGCTACGGCCTTGTTCGTCCTGCTGTACGTGGTTTGGCCCGCACCGCTCGTCGAGGCGGCCGCAGCCGCTGCCAAGTCGATCTTCTGAGTTGATGCCTGACGGTGCCGCAAACCCGGTGTGTCCCACACGCATCCTTGCCTGCGAAGAGATCGATTCCACCAACAGCGAAGCCATGCGGAGAGCCCTGGCGGGCGAGACCGGTCCGCTTTGGATCACGGCCGAGCTACAGACGCGCGGCCGCGGGCGCTCGGGGCGGAGCTGGAGCTCACCGCGAGGCAATCTCTACGCCACCTTGCTATTCCGTCCGGCTTGCAAACCGGAGCTCGTGCACCAGCTCTCCCTGCTTGCGGGCGTGGCGGTGCATGATGCGGTCAGCTCCATCGGAACCGTTCCGGGCCTGCGGCTCAAATGGCCGAACGACGTGCTGGTCGGTGCAGCCAAGCTCGCAGGCGTGCTGCCTGAAAGCATTCTCGGCCAGACCGGCGAACCTTTGGCGCTACTCGGCGTAGGGATCAATCTGGCCTCCTCTCCTGCCGATGCCGGACGCGCCGTCACGCACCTGTCCGCGCACGGGCTGACGGTGGCACCCGTCGAAGCACTGAGATTGGTCGACACGTCGCTCGCCAAGTGGCTCGGCCTGTGGGACGGTGGGCAGGGCTTCGCGAAGGTGCGGGCCGCGTGGCTCGAGCGGGCCGGACCAGAAGGAGAAAGGCTCATCGTCAATTCGGGCAAACGGCAAATCGAAGGGCGCTTCGCCGGGCTCGATCCGAGCGGCTCGCTGCTGTTGAGGGACCCTGAGGGCCGCTCCCATCGTGTTACGTTCGGGGACGTGACGGTCCTGCCCCAACTCTCCGGGGCTTGAGGCGAAAGACATGGCCGTTGATCAGCAAAGCGGGGGAAGCGACCGCGGGGCGCTCGTCTTTCTCGCGCTTGGCGGTCTCGGCGAGATCGGCATGAACTGCTACCTCTACGGCCTGGGGCCTGAGGAGCAGCGCCGCTGGCTCATGGTCGATCTCGGCATAACCTTCCCCGAGGGCGAGTTCGATCCGGGCGTTGATGTCATTCTGCCTGATTTGCGGTTCATCGAGCAGCGTTTGCACGATCTAGCAGGCTTGGTGCTGACGCACGCGCACGAGGACCACTTCGGCGCCGTCATCGATCTGTGGCCCAGGCTTCAGGTGCCGATCTACGCCACGCCCTTCACGGCGGCTATGCTGAAGTCGAAGCTTGCCGATTATGGAAGCTCCATCAAGCCGACCATCCACGAGGTCGGGATGGGTGAGCGCTTTCGAGTCGGCGACTTCGATCTCGAGCTCGTCACGATGGCGCACTCGATCCCCGAGCCGAGCGGCCTGATCCTCCGCACGCCGCATGGGACCGTGTTCCACACAGGAGACTGGAAGCTCGAGGAAAGCCCGGTGATCGGCCCGCTGGCTGACGAAGCGAAGATTCAGCTGCTCGGCCGCGACGGCGTGCTGGCGTTGATCTGTGATTCGACCAATGCGTTCCGCGCGGGCCGCTCACCCTCCGAGAGCGAGGTGGCGGATTCCCTTGCGAGCATCATCAAGGGCGCGAAGCGCTGCGTCGCCGTGACGACGTTTGCCTCCAACGTCGGCCGCATCCAGGCCGTCGCTCGCGCCGCCCGCGCTACGGGACGTCACATCGTCGTGGCCGGTCGCTCCATGCACCGCATCATCGAGGTCGCCATGGAGACGGGGTACCTGCCGGAGGGATTCCGCTACTTCGATCAGCAGGAATTCTCGCATATCGACCCCGACAAGGTGCTGGTGCTGGCGACCGGGAGTCAGGGTGAGCCGCGTGCGGCGCTCGCGCGCATTGCCGAGAGCGAGCATCCCGACATCTCGCTCGGCAAGGGCGACCTCGTGATCTTTTCCTCGCGCACGATCCCGGGCAACGAGAAGTCGGTCGGCCGCATCCAGAACGCGCTCGCGCGCATGGGCTGCGACATCATCACGGACGCCGAGCAGCTCGTGCACGTCACGGGGCATCCGCGCCGCGATGAGCTGAAGCAGATGTATGCCTGGCTCTCGCCGAAAATCGCCATTCCAATGCACGGCGAGGTCCGGCATCTCAAGGAGCATGCGCAGTTGGCGCGAGAGGCGGGCGTCACGCAGGTGTTCACACCCGTCAATGGCGAGATGGTCGAGCTGGCGCCGGGTCCGCCAAGCATCGTCGACGAGGCGCCGAGCGGCAGGGTGTTCCGCGACGGGCTGCTGCTGGTTCCCTCGGAGGAGGGGCCGGTGCGGGAACGCCGAAAGCTTTCGTTCGTCGGGCTCGTTTCGGTCGCGCTGGTCCTGTCTCGGCGCGGCGATCTGCTGGCGGAGCCGGTGGTGGCTCTTGACGGCATTCCGACGCAAACGGCGGCAGGGCGCCCCATGATCGACGTCATCTTTGATGCCATCGAGGGCACGCTCAAGGGCATCCCGCCTGCCCGGCGACGCGATCCGGAGCTGGTGCGGGAGCCGGTGCGACGTTCGGTCCGGGCCGCGGTCAACGAGCATTGGGGCAAGCGTCCCATCGCCAAGGTTCTGGTATCAATGGTAGATGCGCGGCGCTGACCAGCGGTCGCATTCACATGATCCCGAGCGAGGAGCAAGATGATCGGGCGCCTCAATCACGTTGCCATCGCTGTGCCCGACATGGCGGCGGCGGTTGCGGTCTATCGCGGCAGTCTCGGGGCGATGGTCTCGGAGAAGGTCGCGCAGCACGAGCACGGCGTATCGACAGTGTTCATCACGTTGCCGAATACCAAGATCGAGCTGCTAGAGCCGCTCGGGGCGAACTCACCGATCGCCAAGTTCCTGGAGCGCAGTCCCGATGGCGGTATCCACCACATCTGCTACGAGGTGGACGATATCCTCGCTGCGCGCGATCGCCTGAAGGCGCAGGGAGCGCGCGTGCTGGGCGACGGCGAGCCCAAGACGGGCGCCCATGGCAAGCCGGTGCTGTTCCTCCATCCCAAGGACTTTTGCGGCACGCTGATCGAGCTCGAGCAGGCGTGACCCGTATCAGGAGGCCGACATGAGTCTGCCGCTCGCCATCGCGACCTACTTCATCATCTGGTGGACGCTGCTGTTTGCGGTTCTGCCCATCGGCCTGCGCACGCAGGGGGAGGAGGGCACGGTGGTTCCCGGCACGCCTGAAAGCGCACCAGTGCGACCTCGGTTTCTACTTATTCTCGGACTGACAACGATCCTATCGGGAGTGGTCTTTGCCGGGATCTATGCCGTGGTGGCGTGGCAGATCATCGACGTTGGAGCCTACTTGCCCTCGTTTCCCGGGTAGGGGCGGCGGACGCATGGAACGCGTTCTGCAAAAACAAAAGAGCAAGGTTACGAGCCTTGCTCCCGATAAGTCCCTACCGAACGACGCAAGAGTTGGCCCCCTGCTGATGAATGTGCGCCTCTATCGCTGGCCCCGTTTCTCAATGGAACAGGGTCCCGGCTAGTCGTCTCCCTAGACTTGAGCGCAACGCGCCTCAGACATGGTCCTTTGCCGAATAATTGCAAAGCAATCTCACTTTAGCTAAGCAACTCGACCTTGTCAGCTCCGATTGCACGGCCGAGCTGCAGAATCTGGGGTAGACGGGGCGTCTGGGGGCACCGCGCCGGGTAGCATTGCCAGGGCATGGGGAAATGGTTATTAGCCCCCGGGCCCCGTTGTCGCCTCGCCAATCAGGAAAAGGTCTTATGCGCATTTCCCGCTATTTCCTGCCGGTGCTTCGCGAAACACCGAAGGAAGCGGAGATCATCTCGCATCAGTTAATGCTGCGGACCGGCATGGTGCGCCAGGCCAGCGCCGGCATCTACTCCTGGTTGCCTTTGGGCCTGCGGGTGCTCAAGAAGATCGAGCAGATCGTGCGCGAGGAGCAGAACCGTTCCGGCGCCATCGAGCTCCTCATGCCGACCATCCAGTCGGCCGATCTCTGGCGCCAGTCCGGCCGTTACGAGGACTACGGCAAGGAGATGCTGCGAATTCAGGATCGGCACGAGCGCGAAATGCTCTATGGCCCGACCAACGAGGAGCTGATCACCGAGATCTTTCGCGACAGCGTCAAGAGCTACAAGGACCTGCCGCGCAACCTCTACCACATCCAGTGGAAGTTCCGGGACGAGGTGCGGCCCCGATTCGGCGTGATGCGCGGCCGGGAATTCCTGATGAAGGATGCCTATACGTTCGATCTGACGCCGGAAGCGGCCCGCCACGGCTACAACAAGATGTTCGTGGCTTACCTGCGCACCTTCGCCCGTATGGGGCTGAAGTCCATTCCGATGGCGGCCGAGACCGGACCGATCGGGGGCGACCTGTCGCACGAGTTCATCATCCTGGCCGACACTGGCGAGAGCCAGGTGTACTGCCATGCCGACTTGGTGGAGCGGCCGGTGCCCGGTGCCGACACCAATTACGACGCGGATCTGTCGCCGCTCATCGCCCAGTTCACCAGCGAGTATGCGGCGACCGACGACAAGCACGACCCGGTGCGCTTCGAGCGCGAGGTGCCGACCGAGAAGCGCCTGTCCGCGCGCGGAATCGAGGTCGGTCATATTTTCTTCTTTGGGACCAAGTACTCCGAGCCCTTGAACTGCAAGGTGCAGGGGCCGGACGGGAAGATGGTGGCCGTGCAGATGGGGTCGTACGGTGTGGGTGTGTCGCGGCTGGCGGGCGCCATCATCGAGGCAAGCCACGACAAGGACGGTTGCGTGTGGCCGGTGCCGGTGGCGCCGTTCGAGGTCGGCCTGATCAACCTCAAGGCGGGCGACGGCGATACAGACCGGGCGTGCGACAGCATCTATGAGCGATTGACGAACGCCGGCATCGAGGTGCTCTACGACGATTCCGACGAGCGCGCGGGGGCCAAGTTCGCGACTATGGATCTGATCGGCCTGCCCTGGCAGATCATCGTGGGCCCGAAGGGTTTGAAGAGCGGCGAGGTGGAGGTGAAGGAGCGTCGTGGCGGCGCACGCCAGACGCTGTCGCCCGATGCTGCCGTGAATCAGCTAATCAGTAAGGTGATCGCCGCACGGGTGCTTGCTTGAGCATGCTGCGGGCGAGCGCAGATTCGCATGGCGCGGCAAGGCCTCGAATGGAGTGAAGCTGAGCCGGCGGATATTCTGCTCGAGGCAGGATGAGCCGGCAGTTCGACGGTTCGGAAAAGAACACGCCGCGGTGACAGGGGATCAACTCTGGGGGGTAGCCACGTGAGCACATCTGTCGACACGCGGCCCTTCGCGCTCTTCGAGTGGATGCTGGCGCGCCGCTATCTGCGCGCGCGCCGCAAGGAGGGTTTCATCTCGGTCATCGCGGGCTTCTCCTTCATCGGCATCATGTTGGGCGTGGCGACTCTGATTATCGTCATGGCCGTGATGAACGGCTTCCGCAACGAGCTGTTCGACAAGATCATGGGCCTCAATGGCCACGTGACTGTTTACAAGATCAACGACAGCTTTTCCGATTACGGCGAAGCCGCCAAACGCGTCGCGGCGGTGCCGGGGGTGCGGACTGCCGTTCCTCTCATCGAAGGGCAGGCGATGGTGATGTCCAGCGCTCAGACGCTCGGCGGTCTTGTGCGCGGTGTCAGCGAGGAGGGGATCAAATCGCTGCGGCTCATTGCCGACAACGTGCGTTTCGGCACGTTGGACGGGTTCGATGCGCAGGAGGGGATCGCGCTGGGCACGCGGCTGGCCAATGCGTTGCGCGTCAATGTCGGCGACGCCGTAACGCTCGTTGTGCCGCGCGGCGCCCAGACGATGATGGGCACGGTGCCCCGATCGAAGCGCTATCCGGTTGTCGCAATCTTCGAGCTGGGCATGTCGGAGTACGACAAGACCATGATCTTCATGCCGCTGCGCGAAGCACAGCGTTATTTCTCGCGGCCGGAGCAGGTCGATGCGCTGGAGGTGATGGTCGAGCATCCCGATCGCGTCGACGCCTTGATCGGCCCGATGAAAGAGGCTGCAGGGCCGACAATGCACCTCGTCGATTGGCGCAAGCGCAACGAGACGTTTTTCACGGTGCTCGAGGTCGAGCGCAACGTCATGTTCATCATCCTGTCGCTGATCGTGCTGGTCGCCGCCCTCAATATCATCTCGGGCCTGATGATGCTGGTGAAGGAAAAGGGGCGGGACATCGCTATTTTGCGAACGATGGGAGCGACTAAGGGCGCCATCATGCGCGTGTTCCTGATCACCGGAGCTTCGATCGGCGTGGTCGGCACGATTGCCGGGCTGCTGCTCGGGATCGCATTCTGCTGGCGCATCGACGAGATCAGACAGATCGTGCAGAGGCTCACGGGCACGACGCTGATGGATCCCACCGTCTACTACCTCACGCGGTTGCCCGCAGACATCGACGTGCACGAGACGACAGGCATCGTCATCATGGCGCTGGTGCTGTCGGTGCTGGCGACGCTCTATCCGTCGTGGCGCGCCTCGCGGCTCGATCCGGTCGAAGCGCTGCGCTACGAGTGAGGCGGTCGTGCAGGACACATCCTCGGCCACGACCGCAGTGTTGAGCCTGCAGGACCTGCGCCACACGTTCAGGCAAGGCACCCGCTCCATCCACGTGCTGGCCGGCGCCTCGGCCACTCTCTATCCCGGACAGGCGGTGGCGCTCGTGGGCCCTTCAGGAGCCGGCAAGTCGACGCTGCTGCATGTGGCGGGACTGCTCGAGACGCCCCAGGGCGGGCATGTGTTCATCAACGGTCGCGACTGCTCGCGCATGAGCGACGCTGAGCGCACACGCGTGCGGCGCGCCGAGATGGGTTTCGTCTATCAGTTCCACCAGTTGCTGCCGGAGTTCTCGGCGCTGGAGAACGTGATGCTGCCGCAGCTCATTCAGGGCCGCAGCAAGCGCGAGGCGCAGGCGCGGGCGAGCCAGCTCCTGCAGGCGCTGGGGCTCGGCCAGCGTCTCGATCATCGGCCGGCGCAGCTTTCAGGAGGGGAGCAGCAACGCACGGCAATTGCGCGGGCGCTGGCCAATGGGCCGAGGTTGCTCTTGGCTGACGAGCCGACGGGAAATCTCGACCCGCAGACGTCGGGGCACGTGTTCAGCGAGCTGATCGCGCTGGTCGAGCACACGGGGGTGGCCGCACTGATCGCCACGCACAACCTGGACCTCGCCCGCCGCATGCATCGCGTGCTGAAGATGGAAGGCGGGCTGCTGGTGGAGATGAGCCCCGGCGCGGTGGGATAGACTGCGGCCAACTCACAGGAAATCCAGCGCTGTGGCTGCTGCGAGTGCCATGGCCCGGAGGGCGCGCTAGACTTCGCCCATGAACGCTCCGATTCGAAACCTTGAGGGAAGTCCGGCGGTGCCCAAGTACGTGCACCTCAAGGTGCATTCGGCCTATTCGCTGCTCGAAGGTGCGCTGCCGATCGGCAAGATCGCCAAGCTCGCCGAGGCCGACGGCATGCCGGCCGTCGGGCTGACGGATACGGGCAATCTGTTCGGAGCGCTCGAGTTCTCCGACAAGCTCGCCGGCGCGGGCGTGCAGCCGATCGTGGGCTGCACGCTGCGAATCGACTTCGGCGACCGCCGGTCGGGCAACCCGATCCTGCGAACGGGCTCGAACGAGCCGCAATCGATGCCTGCAGGTGCTATCGCGCTCTTTGCGTCGAATGCGGCCGGCTATCAGAACCTGATGAAGCTCGCTTCGCGGGCCTACTTCGATCCCAAGGAGAATGAGCCGCCGCATTTGCGGATCGATGCGCTCGCCGCCGCGTGCGACGGCCTGATCGCCCTGACCGGCGGGCCTGATGGACCTATCGACCGCGCCTTGCGCGAGGATCAGAGGGAACTGGCGCAGGAACGGTTGATGCGCCTCGAGACGATCTTTGGCGATCGGCTCTACGTCGAGCTGCAAAGACATGGGCTCAGGCACGAGATCGAGGCTGAGCCGATGCTGCTCGATCTGGCCTACGCGCGTGCCCTGCCGATCGTGGCCACCAACGAGGTGTATTTCGCGAGCGCCGACGACTACGAGGCGCACGACGCGCTGCTCTGCATCGCGGAAGGGCGTTACGTCGTCGAGGACGACCGGCGGCGGCTGTCGCGCGAGCACTTCTTCAAGACTGCAGAGCAGATGGCCGAGCTGTTCGCCGATCTGCCCGAGGCGCTGGAAAATACCATTGAGATCGCCAGGCGCTGCGCGTTCCGCCCGACGGGCCGCAAGCCGATCCTGCCGCGGTTCGTCTCGGCGGGTGAGGGGGCGAGCGAGGAGGAGCAGCTTGCAGCCGAGGCTGCGGAGCTCAGGCGGCAGGCGGAGCAGGGGCTCGATGCGCGACTGCAAAGCAACCCGCTGGGGCCCGGGTTCTCGCGCGAGGACTACGACAAGCGGCTGGCGTTCGAGATCGACGTCATCGCCAAAATGAAGTTTCCGGGCTACTTCCTCATCGTCGCCGACTTCATCAAATGGGCCAAGAGCAACGGCATCCCGGTGGGGCCTGGGCGCGGATCGGGCGCCGGCTCACTGGTGGCCTGGTCATTGACGATCACCGATCTCGATCCGTTGCGCTTCGGGCTGCTGTTCGAGCGGTTCCTGAACCCCGAACGCATCTCGATGCCAGACTTCGATGTCGACTTCTGCCAGGACCGGCGCGACGAGGTGATCCGCTACGTGCAGGGCAAGTACGGGAAGGACCGCGTCGCCCAGATCATCACGCACGGCAAGCTGCAGGCGCGCGCGGTGTTGCGCGATGTGGGCCGCGTGCTGCAGATGCCGTACGGCCAGGTCGACAAGCTGTGTAAGCTGGTGCCGAACAATCCGGCCAACCCGGTAACGTTGCGCGAGGCCATCGACGGCGAGCCGCGGCTCCAGGAGGCGCGCGACGCCGATCCAATGGTGGCGCGGCTGCTGGAGATCGCTCAGAAGCTCGAGGGTCTTTATCGCCATGCTTCCACTCACGCGGCTGGCATGGTGATTGGCGACCGCCCGCTCCACGAGCTGGTGCCGCTCTACCGCGATCCCAAGTCGAGTTTCCCGATCACCCAGTACAACTGGAAGCTGGTCGAGGCGGCGGGTCTCGTGAAGTTCGACTTCCTCGGCCTGAAGACCTTGACGGTGCTGCAGAAGGCGGTCCAGCTCATCAAGCGCGGCCGCGGCATCGAGATCGATCTGCAGAAGCTTCCGCTGGATGACAAGCCGACCTACGAGCTGCTCGCCAAGGCCGATACGGCAGGCGTGTTCCAGCTCGAAGGCACGGGCATGCGCGAAAGCCTCAAACGGCTGAAGCCCGATCGCCTGGAGGACATCATCGCCATGGTGGCGCTGTATCGGCCGGGCCCGATGGATAACATCCCGACCTACATCAACCGCAAGCATGGCGAGGAGCCGATCGAGTATCCGCACGCCATGCTCGAGCCGATCCTGAAGGAGACCTACGGCGTCATCATCTACCAGGAGCAGGTGATGCAGATCGCCCAGGTGCTCGCGGGCTACTCGCTCGGCGAAGCCGACATCCTGCGGCGCGCCATGGGCAAGAAGGACAAGGCCGAGATGGCCAAGCAGCAGGCGCGCTTTGTCGAGGGCGCCCTGAAGAACCGCGTCAAGAAGGAGGATGCAGTCAGCATCTTCGAGCTGGTCGACAAGTTCGCGGGCTACGGCTTCAACAAGTCGCATGCCGCCGCGTATGCGGTGGTGAGCTACCAGACGGCCTACCTCAAGGCGAACTTCCGCGAGGAGTTCCTGGCGGCGTCGATGACGCTCGACATGGCCAATACTGACAAGCTCGCCATGTTCGCTGCGGAGGCCAGGAAGAGTGGCATCGCCATCCTTCCACCCTGCGTCAACCGCTCGGGTGTCGAGTTCGACGCGGAGGCCCCGCGAGACGGGGCCGACCGCGGGGCCATTCGCTATGCCCTGGCGGCACTCAAGAATATCGGCGAAGCTGCCGTGCGTACGATTGTGGACGAGCGTGCGGCCAGCGGCATCTATGCCGATCTTTCGGATTTCGCGCGCAGGCTCAACACCAAGGCCGTCAACAAGCGCGCGCTCGAGACGCTGGCGATGGCCGGAGCCTTCGATGCTTTCGAGAGCAACCGTGCGCTCGTGCACGGCAATGTCGATCAGATGATGGCTCTGGCCACGCGTCTTGCAAATGATGCGGCGACCGGCATGTCGGACCTGTTTGGAGGGGGTACCGGCTCTGCTGCGGTCAGCAGTGGTCCAACGTCCGATTCCCGTCGCCCCGTAAGCGTCGGGCCGCAACTCGACATCCGCCCGGTCAAGCCATGGACGCCGATGGAGCGGCTGCAGCACGAGTTTTCCGGCGTCGGCTTCTACCTGTCGGGGCACCCGCTCGACGCATACGAATCCATTCTCCCGAAGCTGCAGGTGCAGCGATATGCGGAGTTCGAGTCCCGCGCCGGCATCAACCTGTCGGCGGGGCGGCTCGCCGGGATCGTCGTGTCCTCGCGCGAACGCCGGTCGCAGAAGGGCAACAAGTTCGCCTTCACAGTTTTCTCGGACGCATCGGGGCAGTTCGAGGCCGTGATCTTCTCCGACACGCTGGCCCGGTCGCGCGAGTTGCTCGAGCCGGGTACTCCGGTGCTCCTGTCGGTGGAGGCCGAGCGCGACGGGGAAACCGTGAAGATGCGGGTTCAATCGATCGAGTCCCTCGAAGCAGCCGCTGCGAACGTCCAACGCGGGCTCAAGGTCGTGCTCGACCGGCGCATGGTTCAAGACAGCGACGGCCTTGCGGAGCTGCAGCGCCAGCTCAAGGCCGGCGGCAAGGGGCAGGTACAGATCGTTCTGCCGCTCGATGGCCGTGAGATCGAGTTCGAGCTGCCCGGTCGCTACGAGGTCGGGCCGATGCAGAAAGGCGCGCTCTCGACCGTGCAGGGCGTGCTCGAGGTGTTGGAGATCTGACGGGCGCCATGAAGCGCCATCCCCGCTCTGTTGCGGCCTCGATCGAGTCTGCGAACGTCTTGAGGGGACCTAGAAAGCAAACACTCGCCGCCTGCCAGCCGCGCTTTTTAACGCTAAGACGTGGCTCGACGGCGGAGCAACACGAGGCGGCGGGCCGATTGCGGCTTGTCAATCCGGCGGTGGCAGTCTACAAGCCTGCCCATCTCACACGCGGACCAGCGGTTCCTCGGCGTTCTCTTGCGCCTGTGGCATCGCACCGGTGGGTGACCCCGTCGCAGGGGCATCCAATCGTCCGCGGCGGTCGAACCGGTAACAAGGACAACGGTGTATGCTGCCACAATTCAATATGCGTCAGCTCCTGGAAGCTGGCGTGCACTTCGGACACCAGTCGCATCGCTGGAACCCCAAGATGGCGCCCTTCATCTACGGCGCCCGCAACAACATCCATATCGTCGACCTGGCGCAGACCGTGCCGCTGCTGCATCAGGCCTTGGTTGCGGTGTCGGACGTCGTCGCCAAGGGCGGCCGGGTGCTGTTTGTTGGCACGAAGCGGCAGGCTTCGGAGGCGATTGCAGAGGCTGCCAAGCGCTCGGCACAGTACTACATCAATCACCGCTGGCTCGGCGGCACACTGACCAACTGGAAGACGATCTCGCAGTCGATCAGACGCCTGCGTCAGCTCGACGAGATCCTCGCCGGCGAGACGCAGGGCCGCACAAAGAAAGAGCTGCTCAACATTCAGCGTGAGCGCGACAAGCTCAACCAGTCGCTGGGCGGCATCAAAGACATGGGTGGACTGCCCAACCTTCTGTTCGTGATCGACACGAACAAGGAGGACATCGCCATCAAGGAGGCGCAGAAGCTCAAGATTCCGATCGTGGCGGTGGTCGACACCAACTGCGATCCGGACGGCATCGACTATCCGGTGCCCGGCAACGACGACGCGGGACGCGCCATCACGCTGTACTGCGATCTGGTCGCACGTGCTGCTATCGAGGGGATCGAGCGCGGGCAGACGGCGGCCGGGGTCGACGTGGGCGCTGCAGAAGCGCCGCCCGAGGAGCAACTGCCGGCGGAAGCTGCGCCCGCATTCAAGGGCATCGACGCGCCGCGCGGAGAAGCCGACGACCTGAAGCGTATCTCGGGCATCAGCCCGAAGCTCGAGCAGGCGCTGAACGATCTTGGCGTCTTCCACTTCTGGCAGCTCGCCGACGCGGACGAGGCAGCGGTGGCGGCTCTCGATAAGGCGCTAGGCACGCGGGGGCGCATCGCCCGCGACAACTGGGTCGGCCAGGCCAAGAAGTTGACGGACGAGGCTGCGGCATAGCCGCCGCGCAACGCGCGTTGCGGCGAAAGCTCGATCGCAGACCGCACGGGCGCTGTCTCAGCGCCCGTGCTCGCACAGGCACATAAACAAAGGCGAGCCATGACGAACATAACCGCAAGCATGGTGAAAGAGCTGCGCGACAAGACCGGCGCCGGCATGATGGATTGCAAGAACGCGCTGACGCAGACCAACGGCGACGTCGAGGGGGCGATCGACTGGCTGCGCAAGAAGGGTCTGGCGAAGGCGGCCTCGAAGGCGGACCGCGTGGCTGCGGAGGGTCTAATCGGCCTCGCCGTCGAGGGTGCGACCGGAGCCGCCGTCGAGGTCAACTCGGAAACCGACTTCGTTGCGCGCAACGAGAAGTTTCAGGACATGGTGCGGCAGATCACATCGCTGGCGCTGAAAGCCGGCGGCGATCTGGACAAGCTGCTGGCGGCACCTTTCCCCGGCACGCAGGCCAGTGTGGCGGAGCACATCAAGGGCATGATCGCCACCATCGGCGAGAACATGACGCTGCGGAGAACGACCACGCTGTCGGTCGTCGAGGGCATCGTCGCCAGCTACCTGCACAACCGGATTGCCGATGGCGTCGGCAAGATTGGCGTGCTGGTGGGCCTCGAATCGAAGGCGAAGGGCGAACAGCTCGGCGAGATCGGCCGGCAGCTCGCCCTGCACGTCGCCGCCGCGCGCCCGCAGGCAGTCAGCGCCGATCAGCTCGATAAGGAGCTGGTCGCGCGCGAGCGCGCAGTCTACGTGGAACAGGCGCAAGCCTCCGGCAAATCCGCCGACATCATCGAGAAGATGGTGGAAGGGCGCCTGCGCAAGGAGTTCTTCGGTCAGGTCGTGCTGCTGGAGCAGGTCTTCATGGGGCCCGGTGGCGACGGCAAGATGACCGTGGCGCAGTACCTGAAGGGCGAAGAGAAGACGTTGGGGACGCCGATCAAGGTTGCCAAGTTCATCCGCTATGCCCTGGGCGAGGGCATCGCGAAGAAGGAGGCGGACTTTGCTGCAGAGGTTGCTGCCGCCGCCGGCCTGACCAAACCTGGCGACAAATAGAAGGCGCCGCGTGACTGCGGCACTCGGACAGGCCAAGCTGCCTGCTCACCCCCGAGGGAGTGGCGACATGAACGGAGGCAAGAGCGGACCCCGCTACAAGCGTCTTCTCCTGAAGTTGTCCGGCGAGGCGCTGATGGGCAAGGGCGCCTACGGCATCGATATGGCCGTGTGCATGCGGCTGGCGCGGGACATCAAGGAGGTCGTGGACGCCGGCATCGAGATCGCGGTGGTGGTCGGAGGCGGCAATATTTTTCGGGGACTTGCGGCGGCCGCCAAAGGCATGGATCGGGCCACCGCCGACTACATGGGGATGCTCGCTACCGTCATGAACGCGTTGGCGTTCCAGAACGCCCTCGAGCAGTCCAAGGTCGAAGCGCGAGTCCTTTCCGCGATCCCGATGCCGACGGTGTGCGAGTCCTATGTGCGGGCAAAGGCGCTGCACCATCTCGAGGCCGGGCGGGTCGTGATCTTTGCGGCGGGCACAGGGAACCCCTTCTTCACCACCGATACGACGGCAGCTCTCCGGGCCATCGAGATGAGCTGTGGGGTGCTCGCCAAGGCGACCCAGGTCGACGGCGTCTACTCGGCCGACCCCAAGCGCGATCCATCAGCCGTCAGATATGACCGATTGACCTATGGCGAGGTTCTCGCGCGTGACCTAAAGGTCATGGACGGTGCGGCTATTGCGCTTGCTCGGGACAATAATCTTCCGGTAATTGTCTTCTCGATCGAGGCGAGCGGGAATATCCTGAAAGTCGTCAATGGTGAAGCGCGCATGACACTTATTGATGGCGCGGGCCCGGGTGCTGCGGCGAAGTCTTGATAGCTCCTGACACAAGGAGCGATGGCCACGGCCGAGAGTTCGTCAGTCTGGAGACCCGTAGAAGTCGAAGCGCGCCGAGGTCTGGGAGCACACCGATGGCGGCCACAAAATTTGACATGAAGGAGCTCGAGCGGCGCATGCGCGGAGCTCTGGACGCGTTGAAGCGGGAGTTTTCAGGTCTGAGGACGGGGCGCGCCTCTGCAAACCTGCTCGATCCCGTGGTGGTGACGATCTATGGCGCCAAGATGCCGCTGAACCAGGTGGCCACCATCACCGTGCCCGATGCGCGCACGATTGCGGTGCAGGTCTGGGACAAGAGCCAAGTGCAGGCCGTCGACAAGGCCATCCGCGAGGCCAATCTAGGGCTCAATCCGATCGCGGATGGCGCGGTCCTCCGGTTGCCTATTCCGGCGCTCAATGCAGAGCGCAGGCAGGAGCTCGCCAAGCTTGCGCACAAGTACGCAGAGCATGCCAGAGTCGGCGTGCGCAACGTGCGTCGCGACGGCATGGAGCTCCTCAAGAAGCTCGACAAGGACGGTGAGATGAGCCAGGACGAGCATCATAAGAACTCCGCAAAGGTGCAGGAGACCACTGACCGGCTCATCAAGGAGATTGATCAGATGCTGAGCGCCAAGGAAGCGGAGATCAAGCAGGTTTGAGAGCCACGGTCGGGGGGCAGACCGCCGGACGTGCCGACCGATACTAGAGATCGCAGTGCAAGCCGGGGTTGCTCCACAGAGCCATACGTGACCGAGCTGAAGCAAAAATCAGCCTTCAATGGCGCAGGCAAGGCCGCACCACGGCACGTCGCCATCATCATGGATGGCAACGGTCGATGGGCGCAGCAGCGCGGATTGCCGAGAGCAGTCGGGCACCGCATGGGCGTAGAGGCGGTGCGCCGGACTGTGAAGGCAGCCATCGAGCTCAAGATTTCCTACCTGACCATCTTCAGCTTCTCCTCGGAAAACTGGTCACGTCCCGCAGCCGAGATCGATGATCTGATGGGGTTGGTGAAACGCTTCATCCGGCGGGATCTGGCCCAGCTGCACGAGCACGGAGTGCGCATCCGGGTGATCGGCGAGACGACCAACCTCGATCCGGAGCTTCTGGCAATGATCGAGGAGGCCAAGGCTCTGACCGCTCGCAACACGGTGCTTTCTCTCGTCATCGCCTTCAATTACGGCGCCCGGGCAGAGATCACGAAGGCTGCGCGGCGCCTTGCCGAGCGCATTGCGGCCGGGGCGCTCGATCCGCAGGAGATCACGCCGGACTGCTTGGAGGCCGAGCTCGACACCGCAGGCATTCCCGACCCCGACCTCCTGATCCGCACCAGCGGGGAGCTGCGTCTCTCGAACTTCCTGCTCTGGCAATGCGCCTATACCGAGCTTGTCTTTCTCGACATCTTCTGGCCGGACTTCGGGCGCGAGCAGCTCGAGGAAGCGCTTGGTGAGTTCCACGCGCGCGACCGTCGGTTTGGCGGATTGGCCACACGCTCGGTGGTCTGAGAACCGCGAACTCGGTGCGCACCGAAAGGACTTCCGTGCAGCCACAAAGCCCAAGTCCGGTCTCGGCCGCACCGCAAGACCTCGCAGCACGAGTAGCTTCCGGGCTGGTGCTGGCCGCGATTGCTTTCGCGCTGACGTGGGCCGGCGTTTGGCCCTTCGCAATTTTCGTGCTGGCCGTTGCGGTGCTGGTGGCCTGGGAATGGGGCGGCATCGTTCGCAACGCAGGCATCGACACGATCTTCGTCGTTACGGCCATCACCCTCGCGGCGGCGGTGGTTTCGGCTGCGGCCGGTACGCCCGGACTGGGATTGATCGCGATTATCGTCGGCGCCATCCTTGCTGCGCTGCTCGGTTTTGGCGACCGTGGCCATCTCTCATCGTCGGGCGTCCTCTACGCCGGGCTGCCCGCGATCGCACTCGTGTGGCTCCGCGCCAGCCCGCGACTGGGATTCGAGGCGATTATCTTCCTGTTTTTGGCCGTCTGGGCGACCGACACCGGCGCCTACGTGGCGGGCCGGGTGCTCGGCGGGCCGAGGTTGGCTCCGCGCATCTCACCCAACAAGACGTGGGCTGGGCTTCTGGGCGGTATCGCGGCAGCGGTCTTGACGGCTAGCGTGCTGGCTCTCGTGATCGAAGCTGGTGGCGTCCGCCGTATGGCCATCGGCGCGCTCGTACTTGCGCTTGTGTCGCAGGCAGGCGACATCATGGAGTCGGCACTGAAGCGCGGGCATGGGGTGAAGGACGCGAGCGAGCTGATACCAGGGCATGGTGGCTTCATGGACAGGGTCGATGGCCTCGTTTTTGCGGCAGTACTCGCCGCACTGTTCGGGCTCGTCGTAAACGTGCATGATCCGGCGCGCGCGCTTCTGATGTGGCACTGATAATGGGCGCCGACCGGATCAGGATGCATCAAGGACTAAGCCAGCAACCAGAGCCTACCCACAACGGGCGCCAGGCCGCCCCGCGGGCCAAGCGCGTGCTGACTGTGCTCGGGGCCACAGGGTCCGTGGGCAAGAGCACGCTCGATTTGATCAGCCGGCACGCCGATGCGTTCGCGATCGACACCCTGACCGCACAAAACAACGTGAATGGGCTGGCCGAGGCTGCCCTTCGGCACCGCGCAAAACTCGCTGTGATTGGCGACGCGCGACACTACCAGGAGCTCAAGGTGCTCCTGGCCGGCTCGGGGATCGAGGCGGCCGCCGGTGAAGCCGCGCTGATCGAGGCCGCTGAGCGACCTGTCGATTGTGTCATGGCGGCGATCGTGGGTGCCGCGGCATTGAAGCCCATCCTTGCGGCGGCGCGTCGAGGCGGCAGGCTGGCGCTGGCCAACAAGGAATGTCTCGTCTCGGCCGGCGACATTTTCATGCGCACGGTGGCTGAGGCAGGGACCGAGCTCATTCCGGTCGACAGCGAGCATTCAGCCGCGTTCCAGGCCTTGGCGGGCGCCGATCCAACCTCGATCGAGCGCATCGTGATCACTGCCTCTGGCGGACCGTTTCGGACATGGCCGCGGGAGGCGCTGGCACGCGCCACGCCGGAGCAGGCGTCCAAGCACCCCAACTGGTCGATGGGACCCAAAATCACCATCGACTCGGCGACCCTGATGAACAAGGGGCTGGAGCTGATCGAGGCCTATCATCTGTTTCCCGTCGAGGCGCACCAGCTCGGTGTGGTCGTCCACCCGCAGTCGATTGTGCACTGCCTGGTCGAGTTCACTGACGGGTCGGTGCTGGCTCCCATGGCCAATCCGGACATGCGCACGCCGATCGCACTCAGTCTGGCTTGGCCGGCTCGCATGCATGCGCCCACGCCCCGCCTCGACCTCGTCAAGCTCGGATCCCTGTCCTTCGAGGCGCCGGACGAGGCGCGGTTTCCGGCCCTGCGCATCGCGCGCGCCGCGCTCGCGCTCGGGGGCACCGCAGGGGCCATTCTGAACGCAGCCAATGAGGTTGCTGTCGAGGGCTTCGTTGCCAGACAGATCGGCTTCCTTGAAATCGCCACGCTTGTCGAGGACGTGCTGACGGAGGCTGAGCGAACCGGCCTCATCCGGGAGGCCGCCGATCTGGCCGATGTGCTGCAAGCCGATGCGGCGGCTCGAGACATGGCACGTGGATTGCTAAGCAGGTATGGTTAGATGAACGTTAGTGCCGGCTGAAGCAGGCGAGCCGGCTGCAGCCGTTGCCCTTTGGCACAAAGGCCTGCCGTCGGGAGCTCGGGCTCGAGTATGATCTGGAACTTCCTCTCCGTTCTCGTTCCGTTTTTGTTCGTGCTTACGGTGGTCGTGTTCATTCACGAGCTCGGTCACTTCCTCGTGGCACGCTGGAACGGCGTTTCCATACAGGCTTTCTCCATCGGCTTCGGCCGGGAGATCTGGGGTTTCAACGACCGGCACGGCACGCGCTGGCGGTTGGCCTGGATCCCCCTTGGCGGCTATGTGAAGTTCATCGACGACGAGAATGGTGCGAGTGCGCCCTCGCGCGAGGCTTTTGAGCGCTTGTCCGCCCAGGACCGTGCTGGTGCGTTCCAGTCCAAGACACTGGGCCAGCGGGCCGCCGTCGTAGCTGCCGGTCCGATCGCCAACTTCTTGCTTGCCATCACAATTTTTGCCTCGATCTTCTACCTCGTCGGTGTTCCGGTGACCGAGCCGCGGGTGGACGAGGTGATGGCGGGTGGGGCGGCTGAAGCTGCTGGCTTCAAGGCCGGTGACCTCATCGTCAGCATCGATGGCGAGCCGATCGAGAGCTTCAATGACATGCAGCGCATCGTCGGCGCCAACGCCGACACCGAGCTTACATTCGTGGTTGAGCGCGGAGGCTCGCGGATCACACTCAAGGCAACGCCTGGCCGGCGCGAGCTGACGGACCGGTTCGGCAACAAGATGCGGGTTGGTGTGATCGGCATCAAACGAGCCACCAAACCGCAGGATTGGGAGTACCGGCACTACGGTCCGCTCGAAGCGGTCTGGCTCGGCGTCAAGGAGACCCATTTCATCGTCGCTAAGACGATCGGCTACGTGCGCGATGTTGCCCTCGGACGCGAGGCCGCCGACCAATTGGGTGGGCCAATCCGCATCGCCGAGGTGTCGGGGCAGGTGGCGAGTGCCGGCTTCGTGCCGCTGCTCAATCTGACCGCCGTACTTTCCGTCAGTATCGGGCTGATCAATCTGTTCCCGATCCCCTTGCTGGACGGTGGCCATCTGCTGTTCTACGCGCTCGAGGCCGTGCGCCGTAGGCCCCTCAGCGAGCGGGCGCAAGAGATTGGTTTTCGGATCGGTCTGACGCTCGTCTTGATGCTGATGATCTACGCCACGTTCAATGACTTACCCATCGTGCGGCGATGGATCGGATTAGGCTGAATCGTTGGCGAGGTGAAGCAATATTGCCACTTCCACGGTTCGGCCTGAATCGTTAGAAATGCTTACTTTTTGGAGGGCGGTGCTTCCAGAGTGGGATCTGGGATTGCCGCAGGGTGTGTGGGGTGAGTAACTAAGCGCCGGTCTGACGCCGACAGACACGAGCGTACGGTTGGGGGATCGGCGAACCGAAAGGCAGTCCTGAAGAATGCCTCTCTTTCGGAGTATCAGGGACGGGGGACTCAGATGGGCCTTCGTAGTAGCGGTGCTGTCGGCGGCGTCGGCAATAATCGTTTGCGGCGGCACGTCGACACAGGTCCAGGCGCAGGACAGCCGAATCCGTGAAATCCAGGTGACCGGCAATCGGCGCGTTGAGCCCGAGACGGTGCGCTCGTATCTGCGCTTTTCCGTCGGCGACGCCTACAGTCCCGGCCGGGCCGACGAGTCGATCAAGCAGTTGTTCCAGACCGGCCTGTTCTCCGACGTCAAGATCGACCGCCAAGGCGGGACTGTCGTGGTGAGCGTGGTTGAGAACCCCGTCATCAACCAGGTTGCTTTCGAAGGCAATTACGAGGTCGACAAGAAGACACTCGAATCGGAAGTGCAGCTCAAGCCGCGCTCCGTCTACACGCGCGCCAAGGTGCAAGCAGACGTGCAGCGCATTCTCGACGTCTATCGCCGGCAGGGTCGGTTCGCCGCCACCGTCGAGCCCAAGATCATCGAGCTGGAGCAGAACCGGGTAAACTTGGTCTTCGAGATCTCCGAGGGCGGTGCGACCAAGGTCAAGAGCATCCAGTTCATCGGCAACCACGCGTTTTCAGACTCGCAGTTGCGCGACATCATCACTACGTCGCAGGCGGGATGGTTCGACTTCCTGAAGGGTACGGCCTACTACGATCCTGATCGGCTGAACCTCGATCGCGAGCTGCTGCGGCAGTACTACCTCAAAAACGGCTACGCCGACGCGCGGGTCGTCTCGGCCACGGCCGAGCTGGATCGTGATGGGTCGGGCTTTTTCATCACCTTCGTCGTCGAGGAAGGCGACATCTACAGTTTCGGCGACGTCCGCATTGAAAACGGGCTGCCGGGGATCAACGCTGACGCGTTGATGGGCGAGGTGCTGACCAAGCGGGGCGCTGTCTATAACGCGGCCGAGATCGACAAGACAGTCGAGCGTCTGACCCTTCGCGTTTCCGAGCAGGGTTTTGCTTTCGGCCGCGTGCGGCCCAAAGCTGATCGCGATGCAACGGCTCGCGTCATCTCGTTGGCTTATGTGATCGACGAGGGGCCGCGGGTTTACATCGAGCGCATCAACGTCATCGGCAACACGCGGACGAAGGACTATGTGATCCGGCGCGAGTTCCGCCTGGCGGAAGGCGATGCGTTCAATCCGTTGCTCGTCGACCAGGCCAAGAGGCGTCTGCAGGGCCTTGGCTTCTTCAAGACCGTCGAGGTCAAGCGCCGGCCTGGCTCTTCGCCGGATCGAATTATCCTGGACGTCGAGCTCGTCGAGCAGCCGACGGGTGAGATTTCATTCGGCGCCGGCTATTCAACGGCGGAGGGCGTGATCGGTGATATCACATTCACCGAGCGCAACCTGATGGGCAACGGGCAGTTCCTGCGCCTCAAGCTGTCTGGCTCATTCGAGCGCACGCAGATCGATCTGTCGTTTACCGAGCCGCGCTTCCTCGATCGCAACTTGTCGGCAGGCTTCGACCTGTTCCACAAGGAGATAACGCAGAGCGATTATCAGCTCTTCGACTCTCGCAAGAGCGGCGGCTCGCTCAGGCTAGGATTTCCGCTCAACGAGCAGCTCTGGCTGAACACGTACTACACGATCTCCTACGACACGATCAGCAACGTCGATAAGAACTTCGATCCGCAAAATGGCGACAACAGGGTTGCCTCACGCGCGATCATTGACGCTGAGGGCAGCTACCTTACGTCGTTGGTCGGCACGTCCATCAGCTACGATCAGCGCAATCACCCGCGCAATCCGACCAGGGGCTACTATCTGACTGCCAGCACCGACTTCGCCGGTGTGGGTGGCGACGTGCAGTACGTGCGGATGATGGCGGAGGGCCGCTATTACTACCCCATCACCGAGAAGATTACCTTCGTCGGTCGCGTGATGGGTGGCCACATCTTGGGCTGGGGCGGCGACGAGGTTCGGTTGCTCGATATGTTCTATCGCGGCGGCGAGACGATCCGCGGCTTTGATCGGGCGGGGTTCGGTCCACGGGATCTCGCGACGGATAGCGCGCTTGGGGGTGATACATTCTATGCGGTTACGGCCGAGGTTCGCTATCCGTTACCGTTCGTTCCCGACGATCTCGGCATGAGCGGCGCGTTCTTCGTCGATGCTGGCTCGCTCTTCGGGGTGGCGAACTCGACCAAGGCGCTCGCGCATAACTGCGGGGTACCTCCAGTCGGCACGACGATACCCAACCTTTGCCTCGCAGACGACAGCACGGTACGCGTGTCGGCGGGCGCGAGCTTGCTCTGGAACTCGCCGCTCGGCCCCCTGCGCGCAGACTTCGGTTGGGCGATCCTGAAGGAAAGCTACGACAAGGAGCAGCTGTTCCGGTTCGGCGCCAGCACCAAGTTCTAGCCGTGTTGGGTTGCCTAAGGGGCGCAGGTCCGGGCTGGCGAGCGGCTCCCGGCGCGTAAGCAATACCGGAGGATGTGGTTGCTCGGTCGGCTAAGGCGGAGCAAGATGCCGCCGCAGTCAGACCCCGGCGTAGGAAACATCATGCAGCATCCGGGTTTCTTCGACCGGGCTGGCCCGTTCGACTTGGCGTCCATAGCACAGAAGATGGGGGCGGAGCTGCAGCCAGGGGCGGACGCCGGGCAGTTGCTCGAGGACGTGCGGCCGTTGTCCGAAGCCGGGCCGCGGCATCTCTCGTTCATCGACAACCGGCGCTATGTTCCCCAGCTTGCGGTCACCCGGGCCGGGGCCATCATAACGCCGCCGGCGCTTCTGCCGAGGTTGCCGGCGGGGGCCGTGCCGCTGATCATGAAGTCGCCGTACCGCGGCTTTGCGCTGGCACTGCAACTCTTCTATCCCGACGCGATGCGACCCAAAGCCGCCCTATCCGCGCTGGGGGAACCGGACTTCGCGCATGTGCATCCGACCGCGCGGCTGGAGCCGGGGGTGCGGGTCGAGCCCGGTGCGGTGGTCGGCCGCGAGGCCCAGGTGGGCAGGGGCACCGTCGTGGCGGCGGGCGCCGTGATCGGCTATCGGGTGATGGTGGGGCGCGACTGCTATATCGGCCCCGGCGCCACGGTAACGCATGCGCTGCTTGGCAATGGGGTTCTCATTCACGCCGGGGTGCGCATTGGCCAGGACGGGTTCGGCTTTGCCATGGGGCCGGAAGGGCATCTGAAGGTGCCCCAGATCGGCCGGGTGATCATCCAGGACGACGTCGAGATCGGGGCCAATACCTCCATCGACCGCGGGGCTCTTAAGGATACGGTCATCGGGGAGGGGACCAAAATTGATAATCTGGTGCAGATCGGGCACAACGTCGTCATGGGCCGTGGCTGCGTCATTGTCGGGCAGACCGGCATCTCGGGCTCGGTCGAGCTTGGCGATTTTGTCGTCATGGGCGGCCAGTCCGGTGCGGTCGGCCACGTCAAGGTCGGGTCGGGTGCCCAGATAGCGGGCGGCTCGCACGTCAAAAACGACGTGCCGCCCGGCGCGCGCATGGGCGGCACGCCGGCGCGGCCATTCAGGGAATGGGCCCGCGAGATTGCAGCGATCCGCCGCATCGCACGCAAGGAAGCGCCAGGAGGGGCGGACAGCGAGCACTAGGTGTTGTCCGCCCGCGGGAGAAGTGAGCTGAGGTCGACGCATATGCAGGAGATCAACGAAGGCAAGGAAAAGGCCGCGCTCGGGACGGCCGACATCGTGCGTCTCTTGAAGCTCCTGCCGCATCGCTATCCATTTCTGCTGGTCGATCGTCTGGTGGAGATGAACGGCGACCAGAGCTGCATCGGCATCAAGAGCGTGACGATCAACGAGCCGTTCTTCCAGGGCCACTTTCCGGGCTTTCCGGTGATGCCCGGGGTGCTCATCATCGAGGGTATGGCGCAGACGGCCGGCGCACTTTGTGTCCACAGCCTGGGTCAAGACTACAAGCCGCAGCTGGTGTATTTCATGGGCATCGACCGCGCCAAGTTCCGCAAGCCCGTGTTCCCCGGCGACCGGCTGCACTACCACATGAAGAAGGTTAGGAGTCGCGGCCGGGCATGGCGGTTCTACGGTGAGGCGAAGGTCGACGGCCAGATCGCGGCCGAGGCCGAGGTGAGCGCCATGATCGTGGACCCAGAGAATGTCAAAACCTGAGATCCATTCGACGGCCATCGTCGAGGACGGAGCAAACCTCGGTGAAGGCGTCAGGATCGGACCCTATTGCGTCGTAGGACGCAATGTATCGCTGGGCGAAGGCTGCGAGCTGATCAGCCATGTCGTCGTCACCGGCAAGACAACCATAGGTCCGCGCACGCGCATCTTTCCCTTCGCCTCGATCGGGCATCAGCCGCAGGACCTGAAATACAAGGGCGAAGCCTCCACGCTCACCGTCGGCGCCGACTGCATCGTGCGCGAGGGCGTTACCATGAATCCCGGCACCCAGGGCGGCGGCATGGAGACAACCGTGGGCGACAACTGCGCTTTTCTCGCGCACAGTCACGTCGGCCACGACTGCAAGGTGGGCAATAACGTCATTTTCTCGAACAACGTCATGCTCGCAGGCCATTGCACCGTGGGCAACTTCGCGATCCTCGGCGGCGGAGCCGCGGTGATCCAATTCGCGCGCGTGGGCGCACATTCGTTTCTGGGCGGGATGTCGGGGCTCGAGAACGATCTGATCCCTTACGGCATGGCGCTCGGCAACCGCGCCTACCTGTCAGGCCTCAATATTGTCGGCCTGCAGCGGCGCGGGTTCTCGCGCGAGCAGATTCACAGTCTGCGGCGAGCCTATCGGCTGCTGTTTGCGGATGAGGGCACGCTGATGGAGCGCGTCGAGGACGTGGCCGCGGAGTTCGGCGACAACCCGATTGTGCAGGAAATCCTCGCCTTCATTCGGGTCGGCGGCAAACGCTCGCTGTGTACGCCTCACGACGGCCATGCCGGCTGACCTGCTGCGGTCTGCCGCCAGCCCAGCATGCACTCCACTCGGCATCCTGGCGGGCTCAGGTGTGCTCCCACTTGAAGTGGCTGCGGCGGCGCAGGCTGCAGGCCGCCCCGTGCATATCATCGCGATCGAAGGCTTTGCCGCCGATGCGGTTGCCGACTATCCCCACACCTGGGCCAATATCGGCCAGGTCGGAAGGATGATCCGCGGCTTCAGGCAGGCGCATTGCGATGAGATCATCATCGTGGGTGGCATGCGCCGACCGAATCTGTGGAAGGTGAAGATCGACTCCGGCTTCTTCCGCAGCATCGGCACCGTGCTGAAGATGACGCGCGGCGGAGACGACAGCATACTGCGCCGCATCGTGACCTTCTTCGAGCTGCAGGGCTTCAAGGTCTGCGGCGTGCACGACGTGGCTCCTCATCTGCTGGCGCGGATCGGTGTGCTCGGAGCCGTGCAGCCAACCGAGGCTCACCGCACGGCGATCGCACGCGGAGTACGCCTGATTGGAGCGCTCGGGACCTTCGACGTCGGCCAGGGAGCGGTCGTCACGGAGAAGGAGGTGCTCGCCATCGAAGGTGCGCGCGGGACGGATGCGATGTTGAGCGAGGTGCGCGAGCAGGCCCGTCGCTGCACCGGCGGCAGGGAGCGAGCCGGTGTGCTCGTCAAGCTCCCCAAGCCCGGCCAGGAGTTGCGCATTGATTTGCCCGTGATCGGCCTGGAGACGATCGAGCGGGCTGTCGAGGCGGGGCTCGGCGGGGTGGCCGTTCGCGGCGGGCAATCGCTTGTCATTGGGTCGGAAGCAATGTTGCGCCGGGCCGATGCGAACGGGATCTTCGTGGTCGGGCTCGACGGCAGCGAGCCGGAGGGACGGCCCGCCAGGAATGCCGAAGCGGCTGTTGACGCGGCGCCGCTGGAGATCCTCGGCCGGCACGCGCCGACGCCTGCAGACCGGCGCGATATTGCGCTCGGGCGCCGGCTGATGCCCGTGCTCGAGGCGCACGATGCGGGCGACGCGGCCGTCATCGCAGGGGAGCACGTGTTGGCGATCAATGCGGGAATGCCGGCGAGCGCGATGCTGGTCGGCGGCACCGGCTCGGGCAGTCATTGGGGGCGGCGCGCCTTCCGCAAGCGGCATGGCGTGCTGGTCGTTCGCTCGCCGCAGGTGATTCTCGGGGATGCCCAGGGCGACGACGAGGAAGCGATCCGGTTCGGCTGGATGGCCGAAGCGGGGCTGGCTGGCATCGTCTGCGTGTCAGGTGCGTTTCCGGCGGACCTCGAGCGCCCGGCCATCGAGCAGGCGAACGAGGCAGGGCTTTTCCTCATGGCTGCGGCGCGGGCGGCATGACGGGGGCGGCTCATTCGATCGGCGCCGGCCGGACCACGGGCAGCGATGGGCCGGTCCACGTGTTTCTGGTTGCCGGCGAGCACTCGGGTGACGTTCTCGGCGCGCGGCTGATGGATGCCATCAACGAGAGCAGGCCAGGGGGCGTGCATTTCTCAGGCGTCGGCGGGCCCTTGATGGAGGCGCGAGGATTTAAATCCCTGTTCCCGATCACGGATGTGGCGGTGATGGGGCCGGTCGCCATTGCCGCTGCACTGCCGAGGCTGCTGGCACGCATACGCACAACGGCGCGGGCTGCGCTCGCCGCAAAACCCGATGTGGTGGTGATCATCGACAGTCCCGAATTCACGCATCCGATCGCAAAGCGCATCAAGGCGCAGCGCCCGGATCAGCCGGTGATCGACTATGTCAGTCCCAGCGTGTGGGCGTGGCGGCCCGGTCGCGCGCCGCGCATGCGGGCCTATATCGACCACGTGCTGGCCCTCCTGCCGTTCGAGCCGGCGACGCACGAGCGCCTCGGCGGGCCGCCGTGCACCTACGTGGGCCATCCGCTGGTCGAGCGCCAGGCCGAGATGGCGGCCATCGATCCAGCGCCGCTCGCCCAGCGCCTCAAGCTGTCACCGAACAGGCCTGTGCTCCTGGTGTTGCCAGGAAGCCGGCGCTCGGAAATCGGTCGGCTGATGGGTCCGTTCGGCGCAACCATGCAATTGCTGCTGCAGCAGGAGAAGCTGCCGCAGGTCATCGTCGCCACGCTGCCGGCGGTGCGGCCAATGGTGGAGGCCGGACTGCGCACATGGCCGCTCGTCCCGCACATCATCGACGACGATACCGATAAGCTGAGGGCGTTCAAGCTGGCGCGCGCGGCGCTTACAGCCTCGGGGACCGTGACGCTCGAGCTGGCGCTTGCCGGGACGCCGATGGTGGTCGCTTACCTGGTCGAGCCGCTCTCGGCACCGTTTCTGCGGCGCATGATCAAGGCCCCTTCGATTGTGCTCCCGAATCTGGTCCTCGGGGAGAACATGTTCCCCGAGTTCATCCAGGAGCGATGCACGCCGCTGGCGCTGGCCCAGGCCATCGGCGAGCTGATGCAGGATGGGTTGGCACGCGCTGCGCAGCTCTCTGCGCTTGCGGCCCTCCCTTCTCGCATTACGCTGCCCGCACGCTCGCCGAGCGAGGCCGCGGCTGAGATTGTGCTCAGCTACGCAGACAAACGCGCCTCCGCCAGGTAGCGGAGGTGCAAGAAAACCGACGAAAAGCCGTGCGGGTAGCTCGAGCCGCTCGCTATCCGCGACGCTCGAGCGGCACGAAGTCACGCTCGGTCGGGCCAATGTAGAGCTGGCGCGGGCGGCCGATCTTCTGCTCAGGATCCTCGATCATCTCGATCCACTGCGCGATCCAGCCTATGGTGCGCGACACGGCGAACAGCGGCGTGAACATCGACGTGGGGAAACCGAGCGCGCGCAGCACGATGCCGGAGTAGAAGTCGACGTTGGGATAGAGCTTCTTCTCGACGAAATAATCGTCCTGCAAAGCAATGCGCTCGAGCTCCATCGCCACCTTCAGGAGCGGCTCGTTCTTGATGCCGAGCGTGTCGAGCACCTCGTGACAGGTCTTCTGCATCACCTTTGCGCGCGGATCGTAGTTCTTGTACACGCGATGGCCGAAGCCCATCAGGCGAATGCCTTCGTTCTTGTCTTTCACCCGCTTGATGAACTCGGGGATGTGATCGACCGTGCCGATCTCCTCCAGCATCTTGAGGGCGGCCTCGTTGGCACCGCCATGTGCCGGTCCCCACAGGCAGGCGATGCCCGCAGCGATGCACGCGAACGGATTGGCACCCGACGAGCCGGCGAGGCGCACCGTGGATGTCGAGGCATTCTGCTCGTGATCCGCGTGCAGGATCATAATGCGATCGAGTGCGCGCGCCAGAACGGGGTTTACCACATACGGCTCGCACGGGACCGCGAAGCACATCTGCAGGAAGTTGGACGCCATGTCCAAGTCGTTGCGGGGATAGATGAAGGGCTGACCGACGGAATACTTGTAGGCCATGGCCGCGATGGTCGGCATCTTGGCGACCATGCGGTGGCTCGCGATCATGCGATGGTTGGGATCATTAATGTCAGTGGAGTCGTGATAGAAGGCCGACAGCGCGCCGACGACGCCGCACATGATGGCCATCGGGTGCGCGTCGCGGCGGAAGCCCGTGTAGAAGCGGGTCATCTGCTCGTGCACCATGGTGTGGCGCGTGATGGTGGCGCGGAACTTGTCGAGCTGATCCTTCGTCGGCAACTCGCCGTGCAGAAGCAGGTAGCAGACCTCGATGAAGCTCGACTTGTCCGCGAGCTGATCGATGGGATAGCCGCGATACAGCAATATGCCCTGGTCGCCGTCGATGTAGGTGATCTTCGACGAGCAGTTGGCCGTCGAGGTGAAGCCGGGATCGTAGGTGAAGCAGCCGGTGTCGCGGTAGAGGCGGCCGACGTCGACAACGTCCGGTCCGATGGTGCCGGAGCGCACCGGCATCTGTGTCTGCTTGTTGTTGATCAGCAGGGTCGCTGCTCTGCTGACGTCGGATTTTTTGCTTGGTCCGTCCTGCGCATTCATTGGCATGGTTCCTTCGGTCAGCAACCCCTCAGGTCGCAACGATCCCTGCGGTGCCGAGCTTCGCTGCACTGCACCCAACTAAGTATACCTCATCGGTCCTTACGGCAATCCGGACTAAGCTAAATTGCCTGATCCTTTAGACGGGCAGAGGCTTCCTCAGGCCCTAGCGCCTGTAAGACATCGAACACCGGCGGCGACACCGTGCGGCCGGTCAGTGCGGCCCGCAGCGGCTGGGCTACCTTGCCGAGCTTGGCGCCGGTTTCCTCGGCGAACCGGCGCACCTCGGCCTCGAGCGGACCCGCCTCGAACGGCGTCACCTGCATCAAGCGTGGGAGCAGCAACCCGATCTGACGGCGGGCATCAGCATCGAGAACCTTGGCCGCTTTGTCGTCGAGGGCGATCGGCCGCTCCATGAACAGGAAGGAGGCCTGATCCAAGAGCTCGACCAGCGTCTTGGCGCGTTCCTTGAGGCTCGGCAGCAGCGCGGAAAGTCGCTTCCAGCCATCGTTCGCGTCAAGCCTAGCGGCCAGAGCCGGTCCGCCCTCGATGACCGGCAGCAAGGCTGCAATGTGCCGGACCAGCTCGCCGTCCGGCGTGTGGCGGATGTAGTGACCATTGAGGTCGGCCAGCTTGACGAAATCGAAGCGGCCCGGCGACTTGCCGACGTCGGCGATATCGAACCATTGCACGGCTTGCTCAATGGAGAAGATCTCGTCGTCGCCATGGCTCCAGCCGAGGCGCGCCAGGTAGTTGCGCAGCGCGGCGGGCAGATAGCCCATGGCGCGGTATTCCTCGACGCCTTGCGCCCCGTGGCGCTTGGAGAGCTTGGCGCCGTCGGGGCCGTGCACCAGGGGGATGTGCGCGAACTTCGGACTGGCCCAACCACAGGCCTTGTAGACCTGCAGCTGACGCGCGGTATTGGTCAAATGATCGACGCCGCGAATGACGTGGGTGATGCCCATGTCGTGATCGTCCACGACGACGGCAAAATTGTAGGTCGGCGCGCCGTCCGAGCGCAGGATGATCATGTCGTCGAGATCCTTGTTGGGGAACACGACGCGGCCCTGCACCTGGTCATCGACAACGGTCTCGCCCTCGCGCTCGGCGCGAATGCGCAGCGCGGGCTTGACACCGGGAGGGGCCTCGGAAGGATCACGGTCGCGCCAGGGGCTGACGACGGTGAGCGGGCGCTTCTCGGCCTCAGCCTTGGCACGCATGGCGGCGAGCTCCTCCGCCGTCAGATAGCAATGGTAGGCCCGGCCCCGCGCGAGCAGGTCGCGAGCCACCTCCTGATGCCGTGCCACGCGCGAGAACTGCGAGATAGGCTCGCCATCCCAGTCGAGCCCGAGCCAGCGCAACCCGTCGAGGATCGCCGCGACGTGCTCGGGCTTGGAGCGCTCGCGATCGGTGTCCTCGATGCGCAACAGGAATTTTCCGCCCGTGTGTTTGCTGTAGAGCCAATTGAACAGCGCTGTGCGCGCGCCGCCGATGTGCAACAGCCCGGTCGGCGACGGTGCAAAGCGTGTGATCACATTGGCCGCTGCTGTGTTGGCCATGATGCAAGTCGCATATGCTAGGGTTGGGATGACGAATTGGTGCCCGTGTAGCACATGCTGCCGCCAGCGATAAGGCGGCATCCGGTGCCGGGCGCAGTGGGGCGCGACGCTGGGGGAGGGCGTGCGGGGGCCTTTTTTACGGCTGCTTGGGGCGTTCGAGGCGGAGCAGGACCGCTGGGTTCTGTGGGTGCCGGTGCTGTTCGGGGCCGGCATCACCGTGTATTTCAACCTGCCGCAGGAGCCGCCACTGCTCGTCGCTGTGGCGCCGCTCTTCGCCATCCTCGCCATACGTACGGTCTGGCAGCGGCACTGGTTCTTGCTGCTTCTGATGAGTGCCGCCGGGGCTGTCGCACTGGGGTTGGCCGCGGCCAAGCTCAGGGCGGATTGGGTCGCTGCGCCGGTGCTCGAGCGCCAGATCGGCCCTGTCGAGGCACGCGGGTGGATCGAGCTGGTCGAGCCGCGTCCGGAGCGCGGGCAGCGCGTGACGTTGCGCGTTGCAGCAATCAAGGGCCTGGCACCGCAGGAGCTGCCGTACCGGGTGCGTGTGAGCGTCGCTGCGGCCAATGCGGCGCTCAAGCCCGGCGACGCCGTGATCGTTAGCGCGAATCTGTCGCCGCCGGCAGGGCCCGCGCTGCCCGGCGGCTACGATTTCGCACGCTCGGCCTGGTTTCAGGGCCTGGGGGGCGTTGGTCACGCCGTTGCGCCGGTGAGACTGGATGGCGAAGCCGGCGAAGCGCCGGTGAGCCTGCGCGTGCGCGCTGCGATCGAACGTCTGCGCCAACGGATCGGTGCGAGGATCGCTGCTGCCTTACCCGGGGAGCCGGGGTTCATCGCCAATGCGCTCATCACAGGGGAGCGCGGCGGCATCTCGGACGCGACCAACGCGGCCTATCGGGATTCAGGGCTGCTGCACATCCTGTCGATCTCGGGGCTGCACATGGTGATCATGGCGGGCGCCGTGTTCGTTACCGTGCGCTTTCTGTTGGCGCTCGTACCGGCGCTGGCACTGAGATTTCCGATCAAGAAATGGGCTGCCGCCGCTGCGGCGATGGGAGCCCTCGCTTACCTCCTCATCTCCGGCGCGTCGTTTCCGACCGTGCGCTCCTACATCATGATCTCGATCATGTTCCTGGCCGTGCTGCTGGACCGGCCGGCGTTGGCGTTGAGGAATGTCGCCGTGGCGGCGTTGGCGATCCTGGTCATCTTCCCGGAGAGCCTGATCGACGTCGGCTTCCAGATGTCGTTTGCCGCCGTGGTGGCGCTGGTTTCGGCCTATGAGATCGTGCGCGAGCGCGCGAGGGAGCGAGAAGGCGGGCGCGGCGTGATCCTGCACGTGCTGCTGTTCTTCGGCGGCATCGTGCTGTCGACGCTGATCGCGAGCTTCGCCGTTGCGCCGTTCGCTGCCTATCACTTCCACAAAAGCCAGCAGTACGCGGTGCTGGCAAATCTCATCGCTATTCCGATCTGCAACATCATCGTCATGCCGGCGGCGCTGGCGACGCTCGTTGCGCTTCCCTTTGGGCTGGAATGGGTGCCGCTGCAGATCATGGGTGTCGGCATCGAGGGTATGACATGGTGCGCGTATCGCGTGGCGGCGCTGCCCGGCGCGGTGGGGGCGATCGCGGCGATCCCAGCGGCCGCGTTCGCGTTGATGGTCTTCGGCGGCATTTGGCTCGCGCTTTGGCGTACGCGGTTGCGCCTGCTGGGCGTTGTGCCTCTGGCAGTGGGGCTGGCGCTCGCCACGCAGCGCAGTGCGCCCGACGTGCTCATCGGCCGCGGTGGCGCTCTGGTGGCGGTGCGCACGGCTGAGGGTCTTTCGGCCATCGCCGGACGCGGCGGATCGTACGAGCTCGCGCGCTGGCTCGAGCACGATGGCGATCGGCGCAGGCCGGAGGTTGCAGCCGACGGCAGGGCGTTTCGCTGCGACGATGCCGGGTGCGCGGCCATCGTCGGCTCCAGGGTGATCTCTCTGGCGCGGCATGCCTCGGCACTGACGGACGACTGTGCGCGGGCCGCGCTGCTCGTGACGACCATGCCGGCGGTGGCGCCATGCAAGGGGCCGACGGTGGTCGTGGGACCCGAGCGGCTTCGCAGGCTCGGGGCGCACGCGGTTTATCTGAGGGGCGAGGGCATCGAAATCGAGACCGTCGCGGACCGGCGCGGAGACAGGCCCTGGACTGCGCCAACGCCGGCCGAAGCCTATGCCCATCGCCCCGCTGTGGGAGGCAGGGCCGCGCCCGGCGACCGCCGAGCGCGCTCCTATCGGGCCGCACCGCGGACCCGAAGCCCGACTGCAGAGGACGAGCCGTAACAGTCGCGTCGCCAAACCCTCGTAAACGAAAGGTGCGTTAGTAGCGCCGGATCAGGCCGATGAGCCGGCCCTGGATGTCGACTTGGTCGGGACCGAAGATGCGCGTCTCATACTTCGGGTTGGCCGCCTCGAGGGCGACCGATGCACCCTTCTTGCGGAGGCGCTTGAGGGTTGCCTCCTCCTGCTCCACCAGCGCGACCACGATATCGCCGTTGTCGGCCGAGCTGGTGCGCTTGATGATGACGATATCGCCTTCCTGAATGCCGGCCTCGATCATCGAGTCGCCCTTGACCTCGAGCGCGAAGTGCTCGCCGGGGCCGACCAGGTCGGGTGGGCAGACGATGTCCTGAGTGTGGTTCTGGATGGCGCTGATCGGAACGCCGGCCGCAATCCGGCCCATGAGCGGCACCGCAACGGCGCTCCCCTCGGCGTAGGCCTGAGGCATCGGCGACAAGTCACGCGGCCGCGCCGGACCACTCCCCTCGATGACGCTGGGGCTGAATCCAGCCTTGCGGGCGCCGCCCTGCGATATGGCGTCCGGCAGCTTGATGATCTCGAGTGCCCTGGCGCGATGAGGCAGGCGGCGGATAAAGCCCCGTTCCTCCAGCGCCGTGATGAGCCGGTGGATTCCCGACTTGGAGCGCAGGTCGAGCGCTGCCTTCATCTCGTCGAAGGAGGGCGGGACGCCGGTCTCCTTCAGGCGCTCGTGGATAAAGATCAATAGCTCTTTCTGTTTCGACGTCAGCATTGTGTTCTCCGATGCCGCACGCTCGCACCCGGAATCGACGCTGAAACGGCTTGCATGGACAAATCGGGAACACCATAGGTGTTCCACCGATGTTCCGCAAGCGCTATTTGCTGATGCACGTCGGGCGTGGGTGGGGCGCGCCCGTGTCAGAAATCGAGGCGCAGGATGGGCACGCTGCTGCCGGCGGGGGCGGCGGGCGCGTTGACGGGACGCACGAGCAGGCAATCGGCGACCGCCAGCGGCGACAGAAGTGAGGAGTCCTGTGAACGCACGGGCGTTGCCTCCAGCGTGCCGTCGGCGGCCCGGTGCAGGGTGGCGCGCATGTAGTGCTTGCGTGGGCCGTTGGCCGCGAGCGGCACGGCGGCGCGTGCCGTCGCGTTCGACTGATCCTCGGGAGGCAATCCCGCCAAAGCACGGATCAGCGGCACGAGAAAGACGCGCGTGCAGACAATCGCGGAGACCGGGTTGCCGGGGAGGCCCAGCACACGCAGAGCATCGAGACGGCCGAACATCAGCGGCTTGCCGGGGCGCAGCGCGATCTTCCAGAAGGCCAGCCGCATGCCCTGTCCTTCGAGCACCGGCGCGACCAGATCATGGTCGCCGACCGAGGCGCCGCCGATCGTGACGAGAATGTCGGCGCCCTTTGCAGCGGCGAGCCGCGACAGGAGGCTCTCCTTTGTGTCGCGCGCGATGCCGAGCTGGATCGCTTCCGCGCCGGAGAGCTCGGCGAGCGCGCCGACGCCAAGGTGGTTGGAGGAGACGATCTGGCCCGGACCCGGCGCTTCGCCGGGTGGGACCAGCTCATCGCCGGTCGACAGGATTGCGACGCGCGGACGGCGATGCACGCGGACAGCGCCGTGGCCCATGGCTGCGGCCAGCGCCAGCTCGCGGGGCCCCAATTTGCGCCCCGCTTCGAGAAGTGGATCGCCAGCCTTGAAGTCGAAGCCGCGAAGGCGGATGTTGCTCTGATCGAGGCTGCCGCTGCGCACAGTGACGCGATCGCCGGTGCGCTCGGTATTTTCCTGGATAACGACGTGGTCTGCTCCCGCAGGCACGGCGGCGCCGGTGAAGATGCGTACCGCCTCGCCAGGAGAGACAGAGCCCGAAAACAGATGGCCGGCTGCGGCTTCGCCAATCACCTTAAGTTGGGCCGGGAGGCGCGCCAAATCCGCTGCGCGCACCGCGTAGCCGTCCATCGCTGAGGCGTCGAACGGTGGCTGGGTGAGCCTTGCGGCTAGAGGCTCGGCCAGCACGCGGCCGCGTGCGGCCTCGATGGCGACCGTCTCGGTGCCGAGCGGCTTCGCATCCGAGAGGATGCGGGCAAGGGCATCCTCCACTGAAAGCAGGCCGCTCATTCGGGCGGCTCCGATTTGGCGCGATAGGTGCCCGAGCGTCCGCCGGACTTCTCGACGAGGCGGATCGGGCCCAGCACCATCTCACGGTCGACCGCCTTCAGCATGTCGTAGATGGTGAGGCAGGCGACGGAAACGGCGGTCAGCGCCTCCATCTCGACCCCGGTTTGTCCTGCAACTTTCACCTCCGCGGCAACGCGGATGCCGGATGGCTTGCTGCTCAGCTCGAAGTCGACGGTGGCCTTGCTGATGGCGAGCGGATGGCACAGCGGGATCAGCTCGTGCGTTTTCTTGGCGGCCATGATGCCGGCGATGCGCGCTGTGGCGAGCACGTCGCCCTTCTTGGCCTCGCCCTTCTCGATCAGCGCGCGCGTGGCCGGTGCCATGGTGACGAAGCCGGCGGCGCGCGCGGTGCGCTGCGTGACGGCCTTGTCGGAGACGTCGACCATGCGCGCCTCACCCTTGTCGTTGAGGTGCGAGAGCTTGGTCATGGCGCGCCGCCGAGCAGGGTGCGGGTGGCGGCGGCGACGTCAGCCTGCCGCATGAGGCTTTCGCCGACCAGGAAGCAGCGCACGCCGACCTGGGCGAGACGCTCGAGGTCGGCGTGCGAGAAGATGCCGCTCTCGCCGACGACAATGCGATCCTTCGGGACGCGCGGCGCCAGCCGCTCAGTGGTCGCGAGCGTTGTCTCGAACGTCTTCAGATTCCGATTGTTGATGCCGATGAGGCGGCAGGGGAGCTGCAAGGCGCGCTCGAGCTCTGCCTCGTCGTGGACCTCCACGAGCGCATCCATGTTCCAGGCTTGGGCTGTGGCCGCCAGCTCGCGCGCGGTCGCATCATCGACCTGGGCGAGGATGATGAGGATGGCGTCGGCGCCCCACGAGCGCGCCTCGGTCACCTGGTAGGGGTCGAGCATGAAGTCTTTGCGCAGCACGGGCAGTCGGCAGGCGGCACGGGCTTCGCTCAGATACTCCGGCGCCCCCTGGAATGACGGCCTGTCCGTAAGCACGGACAGGCAGGCCGCTCCGCCCGCGTCGTAGGCAGCCGCCAGCGCGGCCGGCATGAAGTCCGCGCGGATCAGGCCTTTCGAGGGCGATGCTTTCTTGATCTCGCCGATGAGCCCGAAGCCGGTGCGGGCGTGCGCGACGAGCGCGCCGGCAAAGGAGCGGACCGCGGGAGCGCGGCGCGCCGCCTCCTCGACTGCCGCCTGAGGGCGGGCAGCCTTCGCCTCGGCGATCTCGGCGCGCTTGTAGCGCGTGATTTTCTCGAGGATGTCAGCCATGAGGCGCGAGATTAGCGGCAGCTCGCATGGAAGTCACTGTGCGGGAGCTGCGGCTCGGTCGACGGTTAAGAGCGGTCGGCAGGAAGGATCACGAAGGGCCTGCGTTCGCCAAAGAGATCCTGGCTTTCATCGTCTTACGGAGCGGCATATGCCCGGCCAGCGGAAGCGGCTTAGGATGGAACACGTCGCCGCCGGGACGGTGACATGAAAAAGGCCGCCGATGGACGGCGGCCTTAGTCGTGCGGCGAGCGCGACGCCTTGCTTAGGGCCGCTCGACGTCCGAGAAGCTCCGCGTGTGCCGCGTGCCGGCATAGCGCCTGGAGCCCATGCCGAGACCCGAGCGGCTTTCAGCATAGTAGGCGCGGCGGCTGCTGGCCGAGGCGTAGACGCGACGGCTGCGAGAGCGGTAGCCGCCTCGGCTGTCACTGTTGAGCGCGACGAAGTGATGGCCGACGTCGACATGAATGTGGCCCATGTCGGCATAGGTCATGGTCCCGCCAGACTTGTGGTTGGCAATCAGCCAGCGGACGATGGCGGCTTTCTTGCCGGGAGGCGCATTGAAGTCGATCGCCTCGCCGGATGAATGCTTGGAGATCTTGCCGGTGCCGGCGATCCTAGCGCCGGGACGGCACGTTGAAACGATCTGCACCCGTCCGAACTGGGCCTCGATGCGGCCGAGCAGAGCGCGTGCCGAGGCCTTGAGGCACGAGCGCGATGTGCCGGCGCCACCCTCGCCTCCCCCTCTGTGATAAGGGCGGGCAAGCGCCGGCGTTGATGCGATGAGCCCCAGCGCAATCAAGCTGATGGCGGTAAGCCGCTTGTTCATGTCGTCTCCTGGGTTTTTGCGGGTTGGAGGTCAGGATGCCGACGCGCACCGATGGTCCGAACCCGGCACACGCGACGCGACAAGCAGGCGGGATGAACTTCGGCTTTAATCCCCCGTCTGCGCCCATCCCTTCTGAGCAGTCGTCCCGTCGAGCCTCGGTTGCCGCGCGTTGCGTCGGCCCTGGCCTGGACTGCCCATGGGCGAGGTCCCGTCTGACGGCGGGATGTGGCGATAATGAGGCGGGATTTTATTCAGATATCTGAGTGGGTTTTCATTGGACGTGCAGATTCCGCACGAACACATGCGTGCCATCTGCATGAGAAAATCTCGCAAACTGCCGTGCGCCGATGATCCGCCACCGGCAAAGAGACGGACGTGTACGGCCCATTCTCTCGGATATCAATCGGTTGGCGAGGGCCGGGCCCGACCGGACAGTGCGAGCGCACCACCGCCTTGATGGGTCATCGGCGGCGCGCAAGTCTCGTCAGATTCTGCAAAGCGCAATGGGGCTCTCCCGGGCGGACAGGCTGCCCAGGAAATGCAACACAGCCGGCATGGGAAGCCGGGCGGCGCAGTGTCAGGCGGCGGCTTGCACGTGCGTGTGCTCGCTGCGTCCTGAAAGCGCGAGCAGGACGAAGCTCACTCCGGACACCAGGAGCTTGACGCCGACCAGAAGCCCGATGGCCCAGGTCGAGGATTCCGGCAGCTGGAGTCCGATCAGCAGACCCACGGCGACCGCGAGGGCGCCGCTCAGCAGCGGCCAGTACCAGCCGGCATGCGGCCGCAGGCGTATGGCCATCATCATTTCCAGATAGCCTTCGGCAATAAACAGAGCGGCCAGCAAAATGGTGAGCGTGATGATCCCGGTGAACGGGAAAAATGCCAGGTAGGCGCCGGCTGCGATGAACAGAAGCCCGATCAGCAAATCATAGGCAAAGGCGCGCCAGCCGCTGGTGCCGAACGCGTGCACGACGTGGACAACGCCCGTGAAGAGGAAAAGCCAGCCGAGGGCGAACTTGGCCGCCAGTGTAGAGACCAGCGGGAAAGCGATGGCTGCGGCACCGGCCAGGACTAGGAGGATGCCGAGCGCGACGAACCATGCCCAGTGATGCGCGACATAGAAGCGGACCCTTGCTGCCTCGGCTTCGAGTTCAGCTTGAGAGAGTGATTCAGTCATTTGCCTGCCCCATAGACTGCTTCGAGTGCACTGCACATATTGCACCGCAAAAGTGCGGGTTGCTACGCCTCAGGCCAGAGCAAGGTCCGGTTGGCGAGGGGGCGTTGCAGCCAGATAACGCTCGAGAACCGGTTTGGGAGCACTAAAGCCGGCGTTTCGGAATGGACCAGGCGAGCGCCAGCCCGATCAGGGCAAAGGCGCAGATGGTGAGAAACGCGGCCCGAAACGCCGTGGCGATCTCGGCATGGACCGCAGCCCGCCGCGCAGGGGGCATGTTGGCGGCGATGTCGGCGGTTCGGCCAATGAGGCTGTTGAAGAGGCGTGCGGCGTCGGGGTCGCTCAGTGCGAGTGTGGCGAACAGGACGGCGCCCACCAGCGCGGTGCCCGCGGCAGCCCCGATCGACCGGGAGAGCTGGACCGAGGCTGCCGCCGAGCCGAGCGATGCAGTGCCGGCTGCGCTCTGCACCGTCACCTGCACCACACCCATGACCGTGCCCATGAAGAGGCCGTTGATGAACAGGAGCCAGCCCAGCGCTGTCTGCGACAGCTGGGAGGCCCAAAGCGCCAGCAGCAGCAGTGTGCACGAGGCGAAGATGAGCCCGATGGACGGGAAAATCATCGTCAGGCCGGTGCGGCTCATGATGCGCCCGGTGAGCATCGAGCCCGCGCCGATGCCGAACATCAGCGGCAGAAGCAGAAGTCCCGTCTGCGAGGACGAGGCGCTTTGACCTACGTGCAGGTAGATCGGCAGGAAGGTGACCAGCGAAACGAGGGTGGCGCCGTGGCAGGCGGCGAGGGCATCGCTGCGCCAGATGGTGGGATTGCGCAGCAGATGAACCGGGAGCAGCGGGTAGGGTGCAACCTTCTCGCGCCGGATCAAAAGGAAGAGCGATATGGCAGCGATGGCGGCGAGCGCGAAAAATTCCGGCAGCGTTTCAGACGACATGCGCTGGGCTTGATCGAGCGCCAGCAGCGCCGGGGTAATGCAGCTGACAAAGAGAACGAGCCCGAGGGTGTCGAACGACCATGTCTGCGTGCGAGGCACGCGCGCCTCCAAGCGCATGGTCAGCAGTGCCGCAAGCAGTCCCAGTGGCAGGTTGACGAGAAAGACCGAACGCCACCCGAAATGCTCGGTGAGAAAGCCGCCGGCAACCGGGCCGAACGCGCTGGAGCTCACCATGATGGCCGCGAGATAGCCCTGATAGCGTGCACGCTCTCTAGGCGGAATGGCTTCGCCGATCAGCGCCTGCGACAGTGTCATCAGTCCGCCGCCGCCGAGCCCCTGCAGGATGCGCGTGATAGTCAGCATCTCGATGCTGGTAGAGGAGGCACACAACAGCGAAGCGACAATGAAGATGCCGAGGGCGACGAACATCATGCGCTTGCCGCCGACCACGTCACGCAATTGGCCATAGACCGGAGCGGCCACGGTCGTGGCGACGAGGTAGGCGACGACCACCCAGGAGATGCGCCCGACGCTGCCGAGCTCGGCAGCCATTGCGGGCAGCGCGGTTGCGACGATCGTCTGGTCCACGACCGCCAAGAACATCGGCAGCATGATTGAGGGGAAGACCGTGAAGAAGCGACTGCCGTTCGATGTCATGGGCGGGATAGGGTTGCTCCGCGGAAGATGGCGGGATTACCCCATCATCGCATGCGAATCATCAAGCTTGCGCGAGCGATCGGCAGCTGCCGGTTGTGCGCATGGCAGTCTATTGACATAGTGGGAGAATTAATTGCGGCCGGGGAGGGTTTTTCGTGTTTCGCAGATTGACAGCGGTCGTATTCTGCTCGGCGTTGATGGCGCACATGCCGGGGGCGCAGGCTGCCACGTCGACACTGGTGTCTATCAAGACCCCACGCGGCGCAGCGCAGCAGTTCATCCTGATCAAACCTGAAGCTCCTGTCGCCTCCGTCATTTTGTTCGCAGGCGGCCATGGCGCGCTGGGCCTGAAAAGCGCGTCGTCAATGGCCTGGGGCGCTGCCAACTTCCTGGTGCGCACACGCGGCACTTTCGCGGCACATAATCTGATGGTGGCGGTCGTCGACGTCCCGTCCGACCAGCGCTCGGGTATGAACGCGATCTTCCGCATGAGCGGTGCCCATGCCGCTGATATCGGTGCGGTCGCGGAGTACCTGAAGAAGGAGAAGAACGTGCCCGTGTGGCTGGTCGGGACCAGCATGGGAACTTTTTCGGCCGCGGGCGGCGTCATAGGTGCCAAAGGCATCGACGGGCTGGCCCTCACGTCGACGATTACACGCTCGAAGCAGGGGTGGAAAATCGCGGGGAGCCACCCGGATGGCGTCGCCAGCATGCCGCTGCAAAAGGTTGCGGTGCCGACGCTCATCCTGTCGCACAAGCGGGACGGATGTGACATTACGCCAGCGTCGGACGCACCGAAGCTGCGCGCACGCCTGACGCGGGCTCCCAAGGTCGAGGTGGTGCTGCTCGACGGCGGCCTGCCGCCGCAATCGGACCCGTGCGAGGCCAAGTCGCAGCACGGTTTCCTCGGCATCGAAGGCAAGGCCGTCGATACGATTGCCGCCTTCGTCAAGGCGCACGGGAAGTGAGGGCGCCTCAGTAGACCGTGACGCCGCTGTCGACGGAGAGCACCTGACCCGTTGTGATGGCCGACTCGTCAGAGGCCAGATAAACGGCCATGTCGGCCATGTGGATGGGCTGGCCCAGTCCGAGCAAATGCTTCTGCGCGAGCTGCTCGATGCCGGGCGTCACCTCCAGCAGCCGCTTGACCCGGTCGGACAGCGTTACCGACGGCGCGATGGCGTTGACGCGAATCTTGTAGCGCGCGTACTCGACCGCCATCGAGCGGGTCATGGAGGCGATGCCTCCCTTGGCCGCCGTGTAGCAGTCGCGGCCGGGGAGGGCCATCAGCGCGACGTTGGAGGCCATGTTGATCACGGAGCCGCCGCCGGCCTTGATCAGCTCGGGAATGCCGATCTTGGAGCACAGGAACGTGCCGAACAGGTCTAGCTTGATAACGCGCCAGAACTCCTCCTCGGGCGCCTCAGTGACTGGACCGTCGTGCGATGTGGAGCCGCCGGCATTGTTGTGCAGGATGTCGAGCCTGCCGTAGCGCGCAACGGTCTCGGCAATGGCGGCGGTGACACTCGCCTTGTCGGTGACGTCGCAGTGCACGAAGTGCGCGTCGCCTCCCGAGTTGCCGACCTTGGATCGCGCAGACTCCGCCGCCGCGGCACCGCTCTTGCGATCGATCTCGGCGACGACCACCTTGGCACCTTCCTCGGCGAAGCGTTCGGCCGTCGCGCGTCCGATACCGCCGCCGCCACCTGTGATGAAGGCGACCTTGCCTGCCAGCCTCGGCATCCTCGTTCCTCCTCAGTCCTTGGGCTTTCCGCCGGGCCACACCGGCGTGTCGGCAAGGCCCGGCCATCCGATGGGCGCTTCCGAGGCGGCCCGCGCTGCTTCTATCGCAGCCTCCCGGTTCCAGTGCGCCGCCACGTAGCGATTGCCCGTTACACCATCAGCCGCCGTCGAGCACAACCACAGCAACGGATAGGTCATTTGCACCGGTGGAATGAGGTCGGCGCGGCGCAGCCCCGAGCTTGCCGGGACCATCGGCGTGTCGGCCGGACCGCCCGGCACGATGATGTTGACGGTGATGCCGGTGCCTGCAAACTCCTGGGCGTGTCCGGCGGCCATGGCCTCAAGGCCGGCCTTGGTCGGTCCATAGGGGTGGAATCTGCCGCGCAGCATGGTGAAGAAGCTCGTCGTGACGGTAATGATGCGGCCCCAGCCGGCGCGCTTCATGCCCGGCACGGCGGCCCGCGTCAGATACCAGGCGCCGGATAGATTGGTGGCGACGAAGCGATCCCAGGTGGCGGGGCTGATCTCATCGATGGCGACGAGATTGCTCATACAGTCGTCGCGGATGGCGTTCATGCCGAGGGCGCCGTTGTTGATGAGGATGCCGAACGCGCCGAAGCGGCGCTGCGTCGCCTCGACGGCCGCCTCGCAGGCCGCGTGATCGCAGATGTCGAGCGGGCGGCAGGCGAGGCTCTTGGCGAGACCGGCATCGGCCATGCGCTGCTCGAGTGAGCGCAAGCGCTCCTCCGCGATATCGCAGGCCATGACCGAGAACCCGGCCTCGAGCAGCGCGCGCGTCATCTCACTGCCGATGCCGCCGGCTGCTCCCGTTAAAAGCGCAACGCGACTGGAAAGGTTTTGCACGAACTCGCATCCTCCCGGTTTAGCGGCGCAAGCAGGCTGACGAGACCTGCAGATTGGCCTGCTCGAGCTGCTGCACGAACGTCATCCAGAGGGGATTGTCCTTGGCGCCCGGATGCTGCTGATCGGCCTGGGCCTTGGCGCGGAGAACGTGGGCTTGCGCTTGCCCGCAGTCGCCAACGCCCATTTCGGCAGTGGCCCAGGCCAGCTCGGTGAGCGCCTGGATGTAGACCTGCGTGAACTGGTTGGGGGCGGGATAGTGATCGAACACGGCGAGTGCCTTTTGGAACTCGCCGCGCCAGGTGCCGCGCCAGTCCATAGAAGCGATACCAGCCGGTTGCTGGCTGGCGAGCAGCAATGCGTAACCGCGCTGCGCATCCGAATACTCCGAGTAGTTGCGCGAGTAGCGCACCGCCATGCGGTAGAAATCGAGAGACTTGTCGGTCAGTGACGAGTTGTAGAAATTATTGGCGATGTTGCTGAGCTCGCTGGCGGAGATCTGCTGACCGAACAGCGTCTCGATGTGCGGGCTGGTCAGATACCCGACCACGCGCTCGGCTTGCGCAGCATAGACGAGGTTCTCCTTGTTCAAAGCAGCCGAGAAGGCGGATTTCTCCGCCGCGTTGTACGACGCGCTGCGCAGGATATCGATGTTCCGCTTGGCGGCATCGTTCATGTACACGATGAGACTGCGCAGCTGCGTCTGCGCATCCTGGATATTGCGCTGATACGTGCCGAGGTAGGCAAAGCCGGTCGAGGCAAGGCTGAACAGAACGGCGATGACCGAGAGCGCGGTCGAGAAGAGCCGCCGATGCCAGCGCTCCGGCCGGCCGGACTGTGCTTCCAGATGCTGGATCCGGCCTCGCAACGCATCGATTTCGTTCTGATCGCTGGCCATTCCCCAACCCCCATGCAATACCGCGCCGGTCCCTGGCGCCACGAAGTATGCGCCAAGGCTAGCACGCTGCGGCGATGCGGGCACGACGGCCGTGTGGGCGCCACGGCCGGGGCTGGAGAGGTCAGCTCCGGCCGTTGGTGATGGCGATGAGCTTATCGAGCGCGGCTTTGGCCGCGCCGGACTCGATGGCGTGCGCAGCCATCGCCACGCCGTCGGTGAGGTTGGCGGCTTTGCCACCCACGATCAGCGCGGCGGCGGCGTTGAGCAGCACAATGTCGCGGAACGGACCTTTCTTGGCGGCGAGCACATCGCGGATGGCGGCGGCGTTGGTCTGCGCGTCGCCGCCTTTCAGGTCGGAGAGCCTGGCGGGGGGCAGACCTGCGTCAGCGGGTGTTACCTCGAACACGGTCACCTGGCCGTCCTTAACCTCGGCCACATCGGTCGAGCCGGTGGTGGTGAGCTCGTCGAGGCCGTCGTGGCCGTGCACCACCCAGACATGCTCGGCGCCGAGCTTGTTCAGCACGTGGGCGATCGGCTCGACCCACTGCCAGGAGAAGACGCCGACAATCTGCCGCTTCACCCCGGCCGGATTGGAGATGGGGCCGAGCAGGTTGAAAATCGTGCGGATGCCGAGCTCGGCGCGCACGGGCGCCCAGTGCTTCATGGCCGGGTGATGCATGGGCGCCCACATGAAGCCGACCCCGGCCTCCGCGACCGACCGTGAGATCACCTCGAACGGCACGTCGAGCTTGACGCCGAGGGCCGCCAGCACGTCCGACGCGCCCGAGATGGAGGACACGGAGCGGTTGCCGTGCTTGGCGATCCTCAGTCCCGCGCCGGCGGCCACCAGCGAGGCGCAGGTCGAGACGTTATAGGTTCCGACGCCGTCGCCGCCGGTGCCGACGATGTCGACGGCGCCGGGTGGCACCTCGACGCGGTTCATCCGCGAGCGCAGCATCTGGGCGGCGCCGGTGATTTCCTCGACCGTCTCGCCCCTAACGCGCAGGGCCATCAGGAAGGCGCCCATTTGCGCCTGCGTCGCGTGCCCAGCGGTCATGATGTCGAGGGCGCTGCGGATCTCGGCCTCCTCCAGCGTCGATCCGGTCGACACTTTCTGGATCAGGCGTTTGAGCTCTTCGGTCGGCATGGGCTCGCGGGGGTGATGGAAAATCGGCCGGCGGGATCGAGCATGCGTAACCTCAAACCTGCACCGCGAGCAAGGGGCTGCAGACTGCGTCGGAACGCAGGCTGCACGATGGCGTTGCTTTGCTGCGCCGGCAGGCCGGGCTCGAGGGAGTGTGGCAGGCTGGTTTTCGTCGGGTGAGCGAGGGCGGATTAACCTTGAGACAGGCTCACGCCGCACGCTTGGGGGCCGCTGGCGAGCGAGGCGCCGGGCAGCTATCGTGGGATCGTTACGTTGGAGCAGGCGCATGTCGAACGTAAGGCCCGAGGCGAGAGCAGGCCGCACGGTTCCGAAGATCGAGACGGTGTGGCTCGATGATGATGGTCTCGTTCCAAACAACCCGACGCTGCCGCTCATCCTCTATCGCGGAGCGTTTGCCGCGGGCGATGCAGGCGCCGAGGGCCGCATCGAGGCGCTGTTTGCCGCCCACGGCTGGAGCGGCGCCTGGGTCAACGGCATCTATCCCTTCCACCATTACCACGCCACCACGCACGAAGTGCTGGGTCTTGCCCGCGGCGCAGCGCGCGTGCAGTTCGGCGGACCGTCGGGACCGGTTCTCGACGTCTCCGCCGGCGACGCGGTGATGATCCCTGCCGGCGTCGGCCACTGCCGCCTGTCATCCGAAGATGGGTTGTCGGTGGTGGGCGCCTATCCCGGCGGCTCGGATTGGGATCTGCGGCGCGCCACGCCCGAGGAGCACCGCACGGCGCTGCCGTTGATCACCAAGGTGGCCGCCCCGGTATCGGACCCCGTGCTCGGGGCAAAGGGACCCGCCTGCCAGCAGCATCGGCGCTGAGGCCCCCAGGCAGGCGACGGCGTCTGGCCGCCGGATTCCATCAAGCCTTGAATGTCCGTTCGCGGCAATTAGATAATCTGGGTCGGCTCACACAATTAGTGACGTTTGGCTCCTGGGGAGATATCCGATGTCCAGGTTCGGCCGGCTTTGCGGCCCGGCGGTCTTCGGCCCGGATTTGTTGCACCTGATGCAGTCTGCATTCGACCGCGCTTGGGCCATGTATGATGCGGAATTCGCCGCACCTTCCAAAGAGCGGGACCGGGCCCGCGACGCTCTTGCGAAGGCCATCGTCGATGAGGTCGAGAGGGGTGAGCGCGACATCGCTCGCCTCAAGCAGCATGGCCTGCGCCAGCTCTTGCGATTTCGCAACTCGACCATGCCGAATGGTCCCGCTCGCCATGCGCCATCAAGCCATTCCTTGACAAGGCGGCTGCCGAACCGTCTATAGCTCGGCGTTGATCCGGACATCGGGCCCGCCGCGGCGGGCCCGGGACGCGAAGCAGATGGCTTCGTATCCGCCTTCCAAGAGTTCGGGCCCGTAGCTCAGCGGTAGAGCATCTGACTTTTAATCAGAGGGTCGTTGGTTCGATCCCAACCGGGCTCACCATATTGATTTAGTTCAATAAATTGACTTTGTGTCGCCAGCAAAGGACCGGTGCTCACGCGACTAGGCAAGCCCCAATCGGGTTAGTGCCCTGCTCACGCAACGAGCTTGTCCCCTTCTCGTATTTACTCGCAATGCGGCGCGGCAGGCCGTCAAGATGCCTGACGGCGCAGCTGCTGTCGAAAAGCGGCAAGCGCGCATCGGGTATCCGTGCTACTCTGTGCGGTCCGGGACCATTTTTTTCAAGGGTGATCTTATGCTTTTCTCCGCAGGTCTGCTGGCGCTATCCCTCTGTGCCTTCCTCATCTGGTGGGCGCGGCCTGTCGAAGGCATCGTGTCCCCGCGTGTTGCGGGATACGACTTTCCCTTCAGTACTGCCGTTTGCCTATTGTTGTTTGCCTCTATCGCGCTCCTCATGGTGGGCTTGACTCACTAAAGCTCGCGCAACGCTTCGAGGGAGTGCACCCAAAGGCACTCAAGAACCTCCCGGCGGGCGGCTGCTGGAGCAAGCCCCCGAAATTCACGTCGATCTCCTGCACATCTTCCTTCATTAGGATGAAGCCTTGTTGTGCAGACGGTGGTGAGCACCCGGTCCTGGCAGTCACTGCCTGCAGTCCCGGCTGAAAAGCAGAACAGTCATTCGGCCTTCAGGCCGAGCTCACTCGCCGCGGCCGTAACCTTGCTCGATGCTGCGACGTCGTCCTTGAAGACCTCGAGCGCCTTGCGGTACGCCGCTTCCGCGACCTCTCTCTCGCCGAGCACAACGCGAGAGCGCATGAGGCGAGTCCAGCCCTCGGCGTCTCGCGGAGAGGCCTCTAGGCGATTTGCCAGACCATCGACCATCGATCGGATTGCAGCGTCGATCTCGCGCGGAGGAGTTGCTTCGGACTTGGTGATCTTCTCGACGCTTGCTGCGTCACCAACCTTGCCGTCGGCGTCGGTTTGCATGGACGAGGGTGTCTGCAAATTGCCGCTCTCCGACGCCTTTGCTTTGGCTTCCTCGTACGAGCGCTTGAGCTCGGTGGAATTCGGATCGAGCTCTACCGCTCTCGCATAGGCGGCAGCTGCCTGCTCGTAGTGCCCCGTGTGGAAGTAGGACCAACCGAGCATCCGCCAGCCTTTGATGTCCTCCGGCGTCGTCTCGAGCCGAGCCACCAGCCGCTGGATCATCGTGTTCACATCGGGCAGCAATTTGCCGGCTGCAGCGGTAGGCGCCGGTTCTTCCGTTCCAATGGAACGCGTGTAGTCCCTGAGGCGTGCAACCGTTTCGCCATCCGCCTCAGACCGCGAGCGCGAGAATGGGATCGCGTCCCTTGAGCTGGTCGCTCCAGGAGCATCCCCCAAATAGGAGATCGCCGCGCCAATGCCCGCAACGAGGAGAAAGACCGCGACGGCCACGATCAACATCCCGGCGGTACCTCGAGGGTCTTGGCCGAACCGCCGGCTCAACCGTAGCGGAAAGATGAACAGCGCTGATATCGCGACCGAAGAGACGAGAAGAAGCCAGCCCAGAAGCGTCAAAGACATCTGCAAGCTCCGAATCCCTGATGCGACCTCACCGCCATCAATTCCTACGCGCCCTTCTGGCGCGGTGTGATTCGGGACCTCGATAATAGATGCGGTAATAGTAATAAGGATAGTAGACATATCCCCCTATATGCGTCGGATAATAACCGCGGCTGTAATAGTAGGGATAATCATAGTAGATATAGCTGGGACCTATCGGCAGGTGAATCCGCGGGCCGCGACCACGACGTTTGTTGTCGATCACATAATTCCTGGCGCTTTTGCCGTGCTTCAGAAGGGATTGTCCGGCCGTTGCAGTGTTGGCCACGGGCGCACTGCCGAGGAAACCGACCGCCAGAACGCAAGTCGTCAGAATGGATGCGAGTGAAAGCGGACTGCGCATGAGGTTACCTCGATCGGTCAGAACTTCCTGCGGACCTCGGCGCGGATGCCGAAGTTGTCTTCGGCGGCGCCCTCTGTGATCTGATACGTAGCATCGGCGCGGAACAGCCAAGCCCTGCTGAGCGGGATCTGATAGCGAACACCGAAGCCGTACTGGGGCTGCGCGACGCCGATGCCGGCGATTGGATCGCCGAAGGGCTGAACAGTTGCCACCTCGAAGATGAGCTGCTGATCCAGATTGAAGAGGTACTGCAGGCCAATCGCGCCACCAAAGGCGTTGGAGCCGGTGTCGTTGAGTTTCGGATACCCGGTCAGAGCGTCGGTCTCGAAATTGATGCCGACGTTCTTCAGGATGCCCGCGCCATTGCCATCGACCAGGGGCTGGGGGTTGCCGAAGCCGATGAAGAAGTTGGCGTAGGGGATCAGCGTGCTGGGCAAGCCCGAGATCAGGCTGTTCTCCGAAATGATGGCAACACCTTCGTCATCCTTGCCATTGCCGAAATTCGCGAACACGCGCGTCGAGTTCGATAGGGTGTTGGCATACCGCCGGGTGTAAGCGGCGGTCACGAAATTCGTCAGTTGGCCCTCCACCCGACCCTCGAGGCCCTGTATCAGGCCGTAGCCCGCTTCGATATAGCCGCCGAAGGCATCGATGAAAGTGGTTACGCCATAGATGTTGGCGTTGTGGTTCTCGTTGTTTCCGAGGCCATCCTTTCCGAGGATGCCCGCGTTGTCGACATTGTCGAACGCGGCGAAGAAGGTGATGTCGAAGTTGGAAAGGCCCAGCTTCCTCGAGTTCTTCGCGGGGATGCTCACCGCGCCGCCGAGGATCGCGTCGTTCGCCCAGATCCCGTTCTGAAGGAACAGCGGGAAGAGGCCTACCGTGAAGGGCAAATCGAAACTGGCTTCCCTGCCGGAGAAGCCGGAATAGATGGATCCCAAGTCACCCTCGAAGAACAGCGTCTGCGGGTTGGCGTCGAACTCACCGTTGAACTGGTTATCGCCGGCGCCGCCGCCGAACTCGAAGCGGGTGAACTTGTTATCTTTTTGAAGCGGCGTGAAGAAGGCGTGGATTCGTTCAGTGCCGGTGATCTTGAAGTCGACGTCGATGTTCAGCCTGGTCGCGATCTGGGCAATATCCTTGCCGTTGTTGTTGTTGTAGGCGACCGCCGTTCGCCAGTCGCCGTAAATGGCGAGGCCCGGTAGCAGCGGATTCAATTGACCCAGGAGCGAGCTGCTCTCGTCGTACAGCCCGGAGGTGTACTGCTGGCGACCCAGCTCAACAGGCGGGCGCGGCGGATCGACTGCGGCCTTCGCGCCGTAGATGTCGACCTGCGACTCGGCATCGTAGCTCTTATCGTATTGCGGACCGGGCCGGAAAAGGTCTTGCTTGGCATCCGCGTTGCTGCGTGTGCCTGCCGCCGGGTCTGCAACGTTGTCCGCGGCCTTCGCTTTCGGGGCCGCACCCACGTACTGCGGACCGGCCTGGGCTGCGGCGGGATCGACCCGCGGCGCAGGCCGCACTTGTGTCGACCAGCCTCCGTTAGGGGTATCGCTGCTGGCTTGGCTTGCTGCAGGTTGTGCCGTCGTGCCGGACATCACGAGGTAACCACCGACAACCAACGCGACAGTGGCGGTCGCAGGCCTGGCACGATACCGGAGGTTACCCTTTGTGCTACAACTCACGTGCGCGCTCCACATAGCAACTCAGACTTGCCGGATAGAGCTGGGACCCGCTTCTTCAGCTCTCGTGCAATCCCAATGCGAAGCCTCGGGGCTTCGCGGCTCTACGGCTTGACTTCGAGCTCCACGGTGGAGGCCTTGAAGTTCAGCATCCGCTCATTCATACGCCGCTCCATCTCCTTGGCGGCACCAACGAAGCGCATGAAGTAGATCGGCTCAGCGCGGCTTCGCAGGCGGAAGGCGAGGCGGTACTTGCCAGGCTTTTTGATGAGGTTGCCCGGTACCTGGTACTTGGCCTGCTTCTGACCCAGTGGCGGCAGCGAGTGGTTCTCCATGCGCACCAGCGGCGGATGATTGAGAACTGTCGTCGGGATCTGCGGCGGACGCAGATGCGGCAGCGGATCGATGTCGAAGTTCACCGGCAGGTACATTTCGCGGTCCGTGCCCTTGACGTTGGTCGTCAGGAACTTCGTCTGGAAGTGCACGAGCTGTTGGTCGGTCTTGATGCGGCCAGCCGCGACATCCAAGCTGTGCAGATCGGCCATGTCGCCGTTGCTGTCGACGTAGCCCGACTCCCAGATGTTCTGGCCGTCCGGATCGACGAGGGCGACGTTCACCCAGAGCTGCGGCTGCGCACCGAGGGAGCCGGACGGCAGGTTGTGCCCGGAATTGAGGTTCGTAATGGTGTAGGAGAACGCCAGGGCCTTGCCGACACTCGGGGTACCCTCGATGTAGGGACCCTCGACTTTCGTGCTGTTCTCCATGAGCTGGCGCCTGATCTCGAGCCGCTTGTCGAGCTGCTTGAGATTCTCGTCGATGATCTGGCGGGCATCTTCACGGTCGAGCGAATCGGCCCAGCGCTTGGGAAATGCGACCTTGATCTTCCCGCTCGCCACTTTGTTTTCGAACTCGGGGGTGCCCCAGCCGGCGCGCCAGTCGAACTGGAGCCATTCCTTCATGCTGAAGGTCTGAGCCTTCGTATTGTGAGGGAAGATGCCGGGGTGGGCGATCGAGTAGCCCGGGCCTATGAAGCGGTGATTGGAATGCTTGCGTCCCGGGTTGATCTCCTTGCCGCCGACAACGGCTGACGGCGCGGTTGCATATCCGTCGGGTTTTCCCGGGACCTTGCCCATGTGGCAGTCCTGGCAGGTGACGCCGGCTTTGCGTGCCGGGCTGTCCCGATACTGATCCCACACGATCTCGAGCTTGATGCCCAGGTTCACAGCGACCTGGTGACAGCTTACGCAGAACTCCGATTTGGAGAGCTGGGGGTTCGTCATCATGCCGTTGTGGATGTCCATGCCCCGCCCGTCCTTGCCGGTTTTGACGGAGTACGTCTCCTTGTTGGCGATGATGTCTTTGATGACGCTCTTTTCACCGCTGCCGTAAACCGGCTCCGTAATTTTGCCCGGCTCGACCCGGCGCTCGCCGTTGACCTTGCCGTATTGCTCCTTCACGCGGTGGCAGGTGATGCAGGTCACTCCCTCGCGCGAGACCTGGCTGCTCGCCCAGAGTGGCGTCTCGCGGTTCTCGCCGAGCTGGGTGCCGACCTGCTGGTGGCAACGTACGCAGAAGGTGCCCACCGTACCTTGAGTCAGCTCCTGGAACTTCTGCTCGAATGCGTGGAACATGGGCGAGATCGACGCGTAGGCATGCTGCGACGAGGCCCATTCCTCGTAGATCTCCTTATGGCATTGGCCGCATTGAGCGGCGGTGGGATAGAGCGAGAGGGTTTCCTGGTCGACCGCGGGGATGGGACCTTCCTTGCCTTTCGCGGCTTTCGCTGCCGCCGTGAGTACAGACATCTCCCCTTGGGCGGCCGCCTGCGCCCCGGCAGACATCCTCGCCTCGCCGCCGAAGGTGCTGCCGGCTTTTCCAGCCTCCCTCTTAGCCTTGGCTCGCCTCTCCTCGTCCTCTTTGATGAGTGCCTCGAGCGCGGCGTGCGCATCGATTTTTCCGGCCGCTCCAGTATTCTGAGCGAGCCTCAACGGCTGTGCTTGTATGGTTTGGCTCGGCTCGGCCTCATTGGAGCCAGCGACGGCGCCCTGGCTGAGCAAGGCCATATGACTGACGACGGCGCTTGCGAAGACGAAGGAAGGCAACGAAATACGGAGTGAACGCTTCTTCGCGTTACGCATTACCATCTTCCCCCATAGTCCGATTTACGTGGCTCACGCAAAACCGCGCCCGTCCCCGCGCCGGACTGGTGAGCTGAAGATCAGAAAAGATTGATAAAAGAAGGGGGCGTCAAAGCGACCCCTCTATAGCGAAACGAAGATGAAAGTGGGCAAATTTAAGAACCAAATGCCCACGGTCTGATTTTCTATAACATATTCACTTGTGGAGAATAACGCATTTGGCATAAATCATTTGTGGAGCACAATGCATTTCGCGCGGCGTCCGGCTGTTTGTCATATCGCCGCCGCGCATCGATTAGTCAACGAGCCGCGTTGTGGCTTCCCGTCGTTCTTTTCCGCGGTTCCGCGTTGCTTGCCGCGCTTCGGCCTTCGCCGTGCGTCTGGGGCATACGATCAACCAGATCGTCTTATCCCTTTTTCCTGCAGCGAATGACAGCCGCTCGGTGCGCGGTCTCGCCACAATTCACCCACCGAAGGCCTTTTGCCAGCCATGATGTGAGGCTAGATCACGGCTCCGTCAGTGCGCACGTAGGAAACTCGGCGCTTTGAAGTTGAGAGCTCCGCATTATGTCCGGTTCAGCGTCGAATACCAATGCGAGGTAGTAACAGTGACGGGTGATAGAAAAAGTCGAGGGCTCTGCCACACAACGACGAGGGGATGTGCCGCAGATCCAGAACGTTTGGTCTGCTGAGCGACCCAGGAAGCGCAGCGACGGCCGGCACTTGCACCAGCCGTGGATGGGGAACGTGAAGCTTTCCGGGTTAGACAATGCCAGCAAGCGGCCAAATTACGATCAATGGCAATACCTTTGTGGCGCGCCGCGGCGAGTTGCTGCTGGACGCTGCTCTGAGCAACGGCATCGACCTGCCCTATGACTGCCGCGCCGGTCACTGCGGGACCTGCTGCGTGCGGCTCGTGTCGGGCGAGGTGGCGGGCGGCGAGGGCTCCGAGCCGGGAATTGTTCATGCGTGTCAATGTCGGATCGTCGGCGATGCGGTGCTCGAGAGAGACGATCCGTCGGGTGTTCGCACCGTCGAGGGTGTTCTGAGCTCGTTGCGACCTCTGTCGCCCGAGGTGATGGAAGTCGGCATCAGGACACACCGCGCGCTGCCCTATCATGCGGGGCAGTACGCGCAGGTACGGTTCAGCGGCTATCCGAGCCGCCCGTTCAGCATCACTCATCCATTGCGTGGCGCTCCAAACAGCCGCTTGGTCTGGTTTCATGTCCGGCGCATGAGGGATGGGCGGGTGACCTCGTCGCTCGGCAAGCGCATCCGGCCGGGCCATCGCGTGGAGCTGACCGGGCCCTATGGCTCGGCGTACTTCCGGCCCAATCTGGACGGCCGGCTGATTCTCGTCGCCACCAATACCGGCTTTGCGCCGATCTGGTCGATCGCCGTAGCTGCGCTGCGCGAGAACCCGGAGCGCATCATGATGATCATCGCTGGCGGCCGCGGCGTCGAGTCGCTCTATATGGGCCCCGCTCTCGTGCAGCTGAGCCGCTTCCCGAATGTCCTCGTTCTGCCTGTCTGCAGCACGCCGCAAACCCTGAGCAAAGCGGTGAAGCCGGGCCGACCGACCGACTATCTGCCGCGGCTGCTGCCGACCGATGTATTGTACGCGTGCGGTGCGCCGGGCATGGTCGATGCGATCAAGTCGATCGCGACGCACGCCGGCGCAGTCTGCTATGCGGACCCGTTCCTGCCTACCACCGACGGCGCAGACGAGGAAGGCATTCTGGGCCGTACCAAGCGGTGGCTCACCATTCGCACCGGCCGGCAGATGGGTCAGCCCGCTCTCAGTCGGCTCCGCGACCGGCCGGAACCGCCGATGCAGGCGTATGGAATGGCTGATTCAAGGGTGAGAAGTCATTACAGTTCCTCTAGCGCATAGTCTTCGGTCGATCGAGCTCGGGCCCAAGGCCTTTCTTTGGTCTTCCGCGATTTGTCTCGGCGGCTCGCTGATGCTGCTCGTCTCCGCCGCGGACGGCACGGTTGCGTCCGATCTGTCCAAGATCGTCGGTCCGAATGCCTGCGCCGAATGCCACAAGCAGGAGGCCGAGGCCTGGAAGGGCACGCATCATTTCCAGACCTTTCGCGAGATGCCGCGCCGGAAGGAAGCAAACGAGATCGCGGCAAAGATGGGCGTTCAGCGCATCAGATCAGATGGCTTGTGCCTGACCTGCCATTACACAGTGCAGGAGAAGGAAAACCAAAGACAACCCATAGCCGGCATCTCCTGCGAGTCCTGCCACAGTGCCGGTGAGGACTGGATCAAGGTTCACAGCGGGTTCAGCGGCAAGACCGAGAAGACCGAGACCAAGGCCGAGCAGGAGGCGCGCTGGAAGCTCGCCGAATCCAAGGGGATGATCAGGCCGTCCTCGCTCTATCGGCTGGCGAAGAACTGCTATAGCTGCCACGTCGTGCCGCAAGAGGACCTCGTGAACAAAGGCGGCCATCCTGCCGGCAGTGCCTTCGAGCTGGTGTCCTGGTCCCAGGGCGAGGTACGCCACAACACGTGGCGCTCCAAGGGCAAAGAAAATGTGCCGGCCGGTGCGGCACGCAAGCGAATGCTCTATCTGGTCGGCCTCGGCGTCGAGCTGGAAACCGGCATCCGCGCGGTCAGCCGTGCAACGGTGAGAAGGCTCTACGCCTTCGAAATGGCCAAGCGTGTCGACCGGGCGCGCAAGCAGCTTGCGGCCGCGGCGAAGGCGGCGCCGGACGTGCCGGAAATCGCCAAGATGGTCGAATACGCCTATTCAGCCGGCCTGAAGCTGAACAACGAGCGCGCATTGACGGCGGCTGCCGACGGCATCTCCAAGCTGCTCGCGAGCATCGCCGCGAAGTATGACGGCAGCACGATGGCCGGGCTCGATGCCCTCATTCCCGGACCGGACAAATTCAAGGGCAAGGCAAGAGAAGCAAACGCAGCCAATTGATCCCGGCCGGCTGGCAACGAAAACAACGAGAAAGGGCTTGATGGGGAAAGCCATCATGATGAGCGATTTTCAGAGGCCGCCGTGAGAACGGCTGGGCAGCGCACGGCTCCTGGCACGATCGGCGGGCGCGGTTCAGGCTCGGCGTCATATCTCATCCGCCAGACCGGCCAGGGCCTTTGGATCGTGGCCATTTCCAGCGGCCTGTTTTGGCTCGTCTGGATCTATGGCAACGGGCTCCGCGATCCGCGCTACCTCGACGGCTGGGTGCTGGCCGGCGGCATGAGCCTGCAGCTCTATTTTCACATTGCCAGGAAAGCGGCCAGCCTGTCGCCGAAATCCGCCATGCGCTGGCGGAAGATTCACATTTTTCTCGGTTATTTGCTGATCGCCGCCTTTCTCTCGCATTCGGATTTCTCGCTGCCCGACACTCCCTTTGAATGGGCGCTGTGGGCAGGCTTCGTGCTGGTAACGCTCAGCGGCATTTTCGGCACCTACCTCGCCTGGTCGCTGCAGACCAGGCGCCAGATCGACGAGGGCATGAGCTATGACCGCATCCCCATCCGCCGCGCCGAGCTGGCGCGAGGTGTCCACGCCGCAGTCGCCGAGACCGATCCGGCCGCCCCTGCGATCGCCTTACCGGCGCCGCCCTATGACGCCTGGATCATGGACCTCTACACCGACCACCTGCGGGGCTTTTTCCAGGGGCAGCGCAATTTCGCAGCCCATCTCATTGGCTCGCAGCACCCCCTCAAGCGGCTGACGGACGAGATTGACAACCTGTCGCGCTATGTCGACCAGCCGAGACAGGAGAAGCTTGCCGTCATCAAGGACCTGGTAATCGAGAAGGACCGGCTCGATTTCGCGCGCGTCTATCTCGGATTGACCAGGGCCTGGCTGTTCGTGCACGTGCCCGTCACCTATGGGCTGATCGTACTGACGCTGCTGCACGTCCTCGTCGTCTATGCCTATTCATCGGGGCTCTGGTGATGTGGCGACAGGGCGAGAGGCAGGCTGGCCCCGGCTCCCTGCGAGACCGTCTGGCTGTGCTGCTGGCGCTCGTGACCGTCGTCTGCCTGGGCGCGGCCTTCGTTCTCGCCAAGGACACGCAGTTCCTCATGCCCGGGCCGCTGGCGAGTGCGCACGCCACGATCGAGAATTGCAGCGCCTGCCACACCAAGAGCGGCAGCGGCAAGCTGAGCTGGGTTCACGGCCTCGTTGCCGGTGACCGGCTTGCCGACAGCAACGCCTGTCTCACCTGCCACAAGATGCCGGACACGGCCTTCAACCCGCACAGCGCTTCGCCAGAGGTGCTGAAGCAGAGCACCATGCGGTTGACAAGAACCGCTTTGGAGACCCCTGCGCCGCAGTCGGCCCACGCACAGAGCATGGCCTTCCCGACCGATAGCGTCGTCGCTCGCGGCTTGTATTGCGCGACCTGCCACCAGGAGCATCAGGGCGTGAATTTCAAGCTGAACAAGATTTCCAACGAGCAATGCCGCTCCTGCCACGTGGTGAAGTTCGACAGCTTCGACGGCCATCACCCGAATTTCGAGAACTATCCGTTCAAGCGGCGCACGCACATCATCTATGACCATGCCGGCCATTTCGGAAAGCACTTCCCGGAGATGGCGAAGAAGGATCCGGCCAAGCGCATTCCCGCGACCTGCTCGGCCTGTCACGACAGCGGCAAGGACAGGCGAGTCATGGCCGTGGCACCGTTCGAGCAGACATGCACCGCCTGTCATCTCGACCAGATCACCGGCAAGGAGCGGGTCAGCGGCCCTAAAGGCATTGCCTTCCTGACGCTGCCTGGCCTCGACCTGCAAACGCTGAGGAAGAAGAAAGCCGCGATCGGCGAATGGCCGGACGCGTCGGAAGCCGAGCTCACACCATTCATGAAGGTCATGATCAGCCGGAACGAGCGAGGCCGTACACTTATCAAGGCCGTCGACGGCCTGAACCTCCAGGATCTGAGCGGTGCAAGCGACACCCAGATCAAGGCGGTGACGAATCTGGCCTGGGAGATCAAGAGGCTATTCTACGCCCTGATCAAGGGAGGGGCGTCGGACGTGCTGGCTAACCTCAACGTTGGCGGGACGAAGCCGAATGCTGCTCTTGTTACCGATCTGATCGCGAACATCCCGCGCGACGTGGTCGCCAGCGCGCAGCAGCAGTGGCTACCCAATCTCGGCGCGGAAATGGCCAATCGCCCGGTCACGAGTGATCAGAAACAAAACGGCTGGAGCACGACGATTACGGAATCGAGTTTGGCCGGATCGGCGTCTCCCCAAGTGCAATCGGGCTCCGATGCACGCCAGGCAAGCGGGAAGCTCGGTCCAGGGGCCGCAGGAAGCGAAGCGCCCCAGCCTAAAGGAACGACCGGAAAGGCCGATACCGCGAACGCCAAGCCCGACAGTGGCAGGGAAACGCAGTCCGCCGAAAGACCGAGCTCAGCGCCTACAAAAGCAGATTCGGACGGATCGGAACCTTCCGAAAAGCCGTCTGGTTCGGAAGCCGCCGGTAGAGCACCAGCCAGCAAAGCCATACCCAATCAGCAAGCCTGCATCGTGCGCGTTTTTGGTCAGTGTCTGCTGTCCAAGGAACCGGAAAAGGAGGCTGAAGCAGTCAAGTCTGACCGAGCGGCCAGACAAACCGATACCGCGAACGCCAAGCCGGACGCTGATAAGAAGAAATCTTCTCCCGAAGAGCTGCCTCCCGCAATGCAGGCAGGGCTCAAGGAGACCCGGCAAGCAGCTCAGGCTGAAGGAGCGGCCGGGAAAGCCAAACCCGCGAACAGCAAGCCCGGAGGCGGCAAGGAAAACCCCTCCGCCGGCGAGCAGCCTCAGAAGAAGGCGACGGACCAAACCGACGATCTGCTCTTCCCCACGGAGGAGGAGCTTCGCGCGATGAAAGCTGGAAACAGGAACGCGGGGAAAGCAGCCCAGCCTGAAGCAGCAGCCGGAAAAGCCGATGCCGCAAACGCCAAGCCCGATAGCGCCGCATCTGCAAATGCCGCCTCCAGGGCGGACGCAAATGCGCCAGCCGGCTCCCCGCCGGACTCAGACGATGCGGCTAAGCCTCAAACAAGGGCTGCACCTGTGATCGGCATCAAAAGCGACGTCGATCCGGAAAGCTGGGCTGCATATGGCGGCTGGTACCGGCAGGATTACGCGATTTTCTACCGTCCCACAGGCCATAAGGACAAATTCATCTACTCTTGGCTCTTTCTGACCGGTCCCCAAGCGCCGAAAGGAGATAGGAGCCCGGCGGCCGCCGTCTTCGATTTTCTCACGAGCAAGGACGCGCAGGGGTCATGCACGAAATGCCACAGCGTTGACGATATCCAGGGTAAAGGGCGAGTCGTCAATTTCTCGCCGCCTTCAGTCGAGAGCAAACAGGGACGCTTCACGAATTTCATCCATGAGCCGCACTTCGGCATCCTGGATAATCGCGGTTGTCTGACCTGCCATAGACTTGAAAAGGGCCGCCCCTATCTGGAGAGCTTCACGCAGGGCAATCCGCAAAACTTCGCATCCAATTTCCGTGCGGTGAGCAAAGATTTGTGCCAGACCTGTCACACCAGCAGCAAGGCGCGTCAAGATTGTCTGACGTGCCACAAATACCATGTGAATGGCGTGATCACGCCGATCATGAGCACGAAAATCCCAGTCCAGTAACCGTCCCAATCTTCCGGCTGCGAAGGGTCGTGCCGCTACTTGTGCGCCACGACCATCGAATAGGCGCCCTGCAAATGCTGGACGCGGACATCGCGAAAGCCTGCTTCGCGCATCCAGGCCATGCAATCCGCGCCCGTGTAGTCGAACCCGTCCGTGGTCTCGATCAACATGTTCAGGCTCATCAGCAGCCCGTAGGCGTTCTGGCGCCGGTCATCGTCGATGATGGCGTCGTAGACGATGAGAGCACCGCCGGCCGGAAGAGACGCGTGGGCGTTCTCGAGAAGGTGCTTCTTCTGCTCCAGGCTCCAGTCGTGCAGGATGTGGCCCATCACCAGGACGTCGACCGTTGGCAGCCGGTCCGTGAAGAAATTGCCGGGCTGGAATGCAAGACGCCCGGCGAGCCCATGCTGGGCGACGTAGCGCTCGAACACAGGTTGTACCGCGGGGAGATCGAACCCGAAGCCGGTCAGGTGCGGATGGGCCCGCGCGATCTCGACCGTGAGTCCGCCCTGCGCACAGCCGATATCGGCAAACGTCCGGTATTTGTCCCACGGGAAGGCCGCTGCCATGGCACGTGCGGTCGGCAAGCTCAGGCCGGTCATGGCTCCAAGGAACAGCTCGAGCCGGGCAGGAACGGCATAGACGGCGGTAAAGAGGTCGGGCTCCCCGCGCCCGATCTCGTTCTGTGGCAAGCCGGTGATGAGCGCCTCGGTGAGATTGCCCCAGAACCGGTACAGCCGCGTGTTCATCATCTCGAGCATGCCGCCCACGTAGGACGGCTTGGCTCGATCGAGATAGAGCTCGGTCTCGGCGGTGTTGGCATATGACCCGTCGTCCAGGCGCTGGAGCATGCCGAGCGCCACCAGCGCGTCGAGGAAATCGCGGGCTGCGCGCTCGTGCAAGCCGAGAGCCTCGCGCACCTTGGACAGCGGCATGGGCCCGCTTGCGGCAAGCTTCGTGAACAGCCCGAGCTCGATGGCGCTGAGCAGTGTCTTGGAAGCCCAAAAGGCGCTTCCAAGCTGCAGGATCTTGTCGGGTGAGATGGTGGTCATTCGGGTCATGACATTTCTCCTGTCGTGGGCAGGGCTCTGCGCCCGCGAGCCGGGAAGCGAGATCGGTGCTCTCAGTTCGGCATCGCGACGGTGAGATACGGCGCGGTCGGCTTCTCCGAATCCCCCATCATACTTGGCACCTTGTGCCGGATCGGCTTCAGGCTCTTGAGGTAGGAGGCAAGCGCGCGAGCGTCTGCATCCGTCAACCTGCTGTAGCTGTGGTAAGGCATGACGGGCGCGAGCATCCGTCCATCCGGTCGCGCGCCCGTGCGAACGGCCTTGATGATGTCCGCCTCGCTCCACTTGCCGAGGCCGGTCTCCGGGTCCGGCGTCAGATTGGGCGGGTAGAAGATGCCGAGGCCTGGGATCTTGAAGCCTATCTCCGAACCGGCAAGATGGCGCTGCGGATCGGGCTTGCCGACGAGCGTCCCCGGGGTGTGGCAGCCGGTGCAGTCCATGATCGCGGCCAGGTAGCTTCCACGCTCGACACGCTCGTCCGCCAAGGCTTGCCCTGCCGTGCCGAGGAGCCCCCCGGTCAAGGTAAATGCAACCACAACTCGTAAGTTGGCCGAGATCGCCATGGCCGTTCCCTCCCTCTCTTTCAGCGGCGGCTGCCCTTGTAGCCGGCGAACGTTTCCGCGGCTCTTTCCGGAAATTGTCTATATTTTCCCGGATAGCGTGTCTGATGATGCGGGCCTGAGGGGCCCGGGAGCGCGTGCTGATGGACAATAAGAAGCGGATTGCGGCGGCGATCAGGGACTATCTCGCCCGCGAACGCATCTCGCGCGAGCAGTTCGCCTTCAAGACGAGGCTGGGAAAGTCCACGGTCGACAAGCTGTTGATCGGGCAGTTCTCGGACAAGACGCTGTCGATCGTCGAGAGCCACACCAAGCTTGCGTTGCGGTCGACGCTGGAAGGCTTTCCCGAGCCGCAGCCCAATCCTGGCGCTGGCGCAGCGATGCAAGCGGCCTTGAAATCTTTCGACCAGCCGTCCATCGCGGTGCTCCCTTTCACCAATCTTGGAGACGATCCCGAGCGGGACTATCTGTCGGACGGAATCACCGAGGACATCATCACCGCGCTCGCGCGCTTGCGCTGGCTGTTCGTCATCGCTCGCAACTCGACCTTTGTTTACAAGAACAGGGCCGTGGACGTCAGAGAGGTCGCGCGGGAGCTCGGCGTTCGCTACGTGTTGGAAGGCAGCGTCAGAACGGCAGCGCAACGTATTCGTGTCACCGGTCAGTTGATCGACGCGGCGACGGGCAAGCACATCTGGGCGGAGCGCTACGACCGCGAGCTGCAAGATGTTTTTGCCGTTCAAGACGACATCACCGAGCGTGTCGTGGCGGCAGTCGAGCCGCACCTCTACGCGGAGGAGGGATTCCGCGCCGCGAACAGACAGCCGGACAGCATCGACGCCTGGGGGCTCGTCGTCCGCGCCTTGAGCATGCTGAACCGGGTCGAGCGCAAGCTGAATCAGGATGCACAGTCCTTGCTGCATCGCGCCATCACCATGGACCCAACCTATGGCAGAGCCCATGCCCTGCTTGGGTGGGCCGTGTGGTGGTCGGCTCACTGCTATTGGTTTGAGAACACGCGCCAGGGTTACCGCCAGGCGGCGGCCCATGCTCAGCACGCCGTCTTGCATGATCCGAGCGATCCTTGGGCGCGCATGGTCAGCGGTTTATGCCTGAGCACGGCGGGCCAGCACCAGCGAGCGTTGGTGGAGCTGCAAAGCGCCCTCGACCTCAATCCCAGCTTTGCACTCGGCCATATGGCCTTCGGGTGGGCGCTGCTACGTGCCGGCTCTTTCGATGAGGCGATTGCCGAGACGGGAAGGGCTCTTCGGATGAGCCCGCTCGACAGTTTCTCGGGCTTCTACGCGGCCATTCATGGCTTGGCGCTGCTGGGTGCTCGGCGTTTCGAGGAGGCGCTTCCCTTCCTGCGCGCTGCGGTTGCCGCGTTTGCGGAATATTCCGGACACCTCAACACTCTGATCAGCTGCTGCGGCCATCTCGGCGTGATCGACGAGGCACAGGAGTTCATCGCCACTCGGAACAGAATTGGGCCGCCGCTGCGCCTCCGCGTGCTCCGGGAAAACCTGGGGCGGTTCGCCCACTGCGATGTGTTCATCGAGGGGCTCAGGAAGGCGGGCGTTCCGGAGTGACGCGCGAGCGGCGTTCTTGTCTCGATGCGCAAGCGCAGGCCCAGCACCGATAGGTGCCAGGCCTCGGCACCCGAGCGCGCTCAGCCGTTACTGCTTAGGGGGCGTAGCGTTGGGATCGCGTGGAACTGCGGGATTGGTGGCGGGCCGCTCGACGGTTTGACCGACGCCCGTGGTCGGTTCGTTGTTGGTCAGGAAGGCGATGCCGAGCAGGAGCAGGACAGCGATCACCGCTGCCGGCACCAGGTAAGAGTAGCCCCGCGTATTTCCGGGGACACGCGGCAGATCGGAGTCGGGGATGGGTCGCTGGTCGAGGGGATCACGGTTCTCGTTCATGAAGGTCTCCTTCAGGAGGGGAACGATGACCGTCGGTCGAGGTTCCGGCCGGGCAGCGCGATCTCGCGGAAGTCGGAGGCCACACGAACAATCGGAGCTTTCCGCCCCGGTCTCAGCGTTTGGCGGGCTCAGTGTATCGGTCCCCCGCAGATCTGTGTCCGCCGCATGACCCGCCTGAACGGACCGGCATCGTGGATCGCCAGGTGCTTGCAGCTGCGATTGTCCCAGAAGGCAATCGACCCGGTCTCCCAGCGAAAGCGGCACGTGAACTCCGGCCGGTGGCCGTGCTCGAGCAGGAAGTCCAGCAGAGGCTTGCTCTCGGCTTCCGTCATGCCTTCGAAGCAGTACGTGTAGGAGTGATTGACGTAGAGCAGCTTGCGGCCCGTCTCGGGATGGGTGACCACGACCGGATGCGCGCTCACCGTCTCGCGCCAGTCGGCATCCTCGCGCACCTTCGTCGAGCGCTGGGCATTCATGTTGGCCCGCGGACCCGCCACTTTGCGATCCGAATGCAGCGCCTTCAGTCCGCTGAGCAGATTCTTCATGCCGTTCGATAGCGTCTCGTAGGCCTGATACTGATTGGCGAACAGCGTGTCGCCGCCGTAAGGAGGAACCTCGATGGCGTAGAGAATGGCGCCCATGGGTGGCTCGGCCACCATGGTCGTGTCGGCGTGCCATTCCTCGCCCACGATCCTCTTGTCGCCCGGCTCGCGCGTGATCTGGACGATCTCCGGATCGGCCTGTGTGCCCTTGTAGTTGGGGTGGATGAAGATCTTTCCGAATCGGCGAGTGAAGGCTTTGTGCCGCTCCGCATCGAGCTTCTGGTCGCGGAAAAAGATCACGCAATGATCCAGCAGCGCCTGGCGGATGTCGCCGATGGTGCGATCGTCGAGATCCTGGCTGACATCGACGCCGTGGATCTCCGCTCCGATACTGCCTGCGATTGGCCGCACCTCGATGTGGCTGTTGCGCATGGGGTTTCCTCCGCCCGGTGATTTTTGCGTCGCCGCCGCTGGCCGCCGTCGTGCGAGCACCGGCGGCCTGGTCAGGCTAGGGTGGGTTGGCTCATGCCGCAACTGGGCGAGGACATGCGCTGATCGAACGGAGCCCCGCGTCCATCCTCCTCGATGCGGATTTGCGCTACGCTTGCCGGCCTGCTTCTGGCCAACGAGCTCACGGGAGGCGACGCATGGACTTCGGCCTGCATCTTGGTACGCGCGGCGCGTCTGCGACGCCTCAGGGACTGCGCACGCTGGCGCAGCATGCGGACAGGCTGGGCCTCGCCTATCTGGGCTTCAGCGATCATGTGGTCTTCACCCGCAGCGTCGCCTCCCGCTATCCCTACAGCGACAGCGGCCGGCATCCCTCCGACGGCACAGGCTTGTGCCTCGAACAGCTGACGTGTCTCACCTTTGCCGCGGCCGTCACCGACAACATCAGGCTTCTGACGTCGGTCATGGTCGTGCCGCATCGGCCGGCAATCCTCGCCGCCAAGACCCTTGCCACCATCGACGTGCTGTCGAACGGCCGAGTGACCGTCGGCACGGGTGTGGGCTGGCTTGCGGAGGAGATGGCAGCGCTCGGCTCGCCGCCGTATCCCGATCGCGGTGCGGCCACCTACGAGTACATCGAAGCGTTCCGCAAGCTCTGGACGGAGCCCGACCCGCGTTACGACGGCCGCTTTGTCTCCCTTCGCGATGTCGTATTCGAGCCCAAGCCCGTGCAGAGGCCGTGTCCGCCGATCTGGGTCGGAGGCGAAGGCGAGGCCGCCCGGCGTCGCGCCGGCCGCGTCGGCGACGGCTGGTATCCGACCATCCGCAATCCGCGGGTGCCGCTCGACACACCGCAGGCCTTCGCCGAAGCCTTCGCCGAGGTCCGCAGTCACGCAGAGGCAGCCGGTCGCGATCCGGCCACCGTCGATGCCGCCATCTTCGCGCCAGGATACCGGCTCGGTTATCCGAGAGCCGGCGCGGACGGCGGCCGGATGACGTTCACGGGCTCGGCAGAGCAGATCGCAGAGGACGCTCGGGCCTTTGCCGCGGCGGGTGTCAAGCATGTGATCGTCAGCTTCGAGAGCGACGATCTGCAGAAGGCGCTCGATCGCACCGAGGCGTTCGCGAGAGAAGTTGTCCCGCTCGTCAGCTGACCATGGCAAAGTGTCGAGCGTGTTGAAACTGGAGGAGAATGCGTCCATGCAACTGTCGGATCGGGTGGCGCTGGTCACCGGGGCGGGTCAAGGTATCGGCAAGGCGTCAGCCTTGGCCCTGGCTGACGCGGGCGCAGCCGTTGCCGTGGTCGACATCAACGTCGAGACGGTGCGCGAGACGGCCGCGGCGATTGAGGCACGCGGCAGGCGCGCGCTCGCCCTGCAGGCCGATCTGGGGAGCGTGGAGGCGATCAACCGCATGGTCGACGAGGTGATCGCCGACTTCGGACGCATCGACATTCTGGTGAATAATGCCGGCGTCACCCGCCGCGCCTACATCATGGATCTGACGGAAGCCGATTGGGACCGCATTCATCGCGTCAACGCCAAGGGCGTATTCTTCTGCCTGCAACGCGTTGCTCGGGAGATGATGGCGCGGGGCGGTGGGCGGATCATCAACATCGCCTCGGTGGCCGGCAAGGGCTATGCCGGTACGTCCAACGCGGTCTATGCGGCGAGCAAGGGCGCGGTGATCAGTCTGACCAAGACCGCCGCCCAGCAGCTCGGCCCGCACAACATCAACGTCAACGCCGTCTGCCCGGGCATCGTGCGCACGGCGATGTTTCAGGATCTTGCGCGCACCACAGCCGAGAAAGAGGGCCTCAGCATCGATGAGGTGGAGGCCAGGGCCGTCAAGGACGTGCCGCTGAGGCGCGCCAACGAGCCGGAGGACATTGCCGCAATGGTCGTGTTCCTCGCGTCGCCCGAAGCGCGCAACATCTCGGGCCAGGCGCTCAATGTCGACGGTGGACTCGTCCCCCACTAGCGAGCACGGAGCGGCAGGTCTACTGGCGCGCTGCGCGTCGGGCTCAGCAACTCTGCCCGGGTGGCGGCACCCAGCGCCGCGAGACCTCGCGGCGATCGTCGAAGGACGCCTCGAAGATCGGCGCAGCCAGGATCGCTTGCACGTGCAGCGTGGTGTTGCCGGTATTGCGGAAGCCATGCCGGCGGCCGGCCGGGACGATGACGGACTGGCCCGATGAAAGCGTCGCGCGCTCCTCCTCGATCCAGACCTCGGCTGTGCCTTCTCGTACGGTCAGCACTTCCTCGACCGCGTGCAGGTGCGTCGGCGCTCCGCTGCCGGGCGTGCACCACTGCTCGAACAGGCAAAGCTGAACGGACCCGTTGATTGACGAGATCTGCATGCGAGTCGAGACGCCGGCTCGCCACTCCTCGCTCGGCTGGCGTCCATGATCGATGATACGCATCGCACCGCCCTCCCAGTCGGCCGTCGCACTCCTGGTGCCAATGTCCCAGACTGGATGGTCGAGCACAACATCACCGCGTGCGCCGTCGATCGGCGATCGAGCTCAGCTCTGGAGCGGAGGCGAAACCCCTTCTGTGGCAGTTCGAAAGCTTCCGGTGCCTGATTCGCGCAGGTGAGCTCAGGACCACCCTAGGCCCGGATCGGCAGTGCGGCTGGCGGTGTGTCGAGCGCGGCAGCCTCCGCCTCCATCGCGTAGGCTCGGTCTTCATGCAGGCTCAACTGCACGATGGTCAGGCGGGCGCGCTTGATGGTCTCGTTTGCCGATTTGATAACGGCCTGCAGTCTCGTGATGTCGTCCTGGATTTCCATGCGCAGGCTTGCGGTCGTCTTCAACTGCTCATTTGTTGTCAGATGCTCCGACGGAAGCTGATGCACGGCCATAGTTCACGCTCCGATTGGCGCAGCCTCGGCAACCAGCCGCGACCGCGTGAGGATTCGTAACTGCCCGCACGCATAACCTGCAGACATGAACATCAGTTCATCTCCTGGCAAAATTATGTTCAAATGCCCAGATCGATTGGGTTTTCCCGCTTGGTTCCGCCTCCGCAAGAAGGCCTTGGGACGGCGATTTGTCTTGCGCCGGACTGCGACTTGCAGCGTACTGCATCCGGCACGGCTCCGAACGCCGCCCATGGGAGGGGGGTGGAGCCAGAGCAGCAATGGATCGCAACATGCGGCGCTCGGAGCATACGGTCGGCAGGGAGCAGGCTGCGCTCGAGCGATTTACGGCCATCATTCGCCGTCGGATTGCCAAGGACGACGATCGCACCTCGCTGGTCGTCGAGATGGCGTGCGCCGTTGGAGCGGAGATCCTGGATGGGACGCGGCCGCCAGGTAGCGACCTCAATTCGGTCGAGCTGGCGCGCCGTTTCAAGACGAGCCGCACGCCGGCCCGCGAAGCCCTCGCCCTGCTCGAGAAGGAAGGGTTGGTCGAGGTGCAGCCGCGGCGCCGCCCCCGCGTTGCCACGCTGAGCCTCACCGAGATCCGCGAGATCTACGGCGTCCGCGCCGCACTGCTCGGCATGATCGCGAGCCAGGTCGCGCAAAACGCGACGGACGAGAACATTGCCGAGCTCAGGGAGCTCGTGGGCGCCATGGAGCGCGCGAAGCTGGCCGACGACGCGGAGGCCTATTACTGGGGCAATGTGCGCTTTCATGAGCGTTTCGCCGATCTTGCCGGCAACCGCACACTCGGCCGCATCTTCGACACGCTCATGCTGCGCAGCCTGCGCTTCCGGCGGCTGACGCTGTTCCAGCACCGCCGCAGGGACGAGTCGCTGGCCGATCATCTGCATCTCGTGCGGGCGCTGGAGGAGCGCGACGCCGAGCTCGCGGCCGCGCTGGCGAAGGCCAACGTGCTGAGCGCGCTCAAGGCGCTGGAGAAGCTGCTTTCCAGCATGGGGACGGAGCAACCCGACCTCAACGGGCACGACACGGGCTAAGTGTCGACACAGTTCTTGAAAAGGCTAGTGCGCGCCAATAGAGTTGGCCGGCAGGCACGGCGAGTGTGCACACTCAGCCTGCCAGATCGACAAATTCGGGGAGAAACGCTTGCCGGCCGACTACATCACCGCAGAAGTGCGCGCTCTGATCGGACAGCAGTCGCCGTGGATCGAAGCTTGCCACCCCGTCGAGGCGAGCGAGGTGCGCCGGTTTTTCCAGGCCATCATGGACCCGCATCCGCGTTACTGGGACGAGGCCTATGCCAGCCGGTCGCGCAGCGGCGGCACGGTGGCACCGCCCGCCTTTCCCGTGCATGCCTTCCGCCGCCCTCCGAACGCCCTCGACGACCCGCTCGACAACCGCAGCGACCCCGAGTTCGATGGCACCGGCCGTTTCATGCGCCAGGGCCTGCCCAAGGTTCCGGTTCCCCTGTCGGGCATTCTCAACGGCGGCTACGAGTACGAGTTCTTCAGCTATGCCCGCGTCGGCGAGCGCATCCTGGCGCGGAGCACCTATCGCGACATCTACCAGCGTCAGGGCAAGTCCGGGCCCATGGTCCTCGTAGTCATCGAGGATGAATATCGCACGAGCAGCGAGCGGCCGCTGCTCAGGGCCATCAACACCCAGATTATGAGATGACGATGCACGCCGGACCCGTTCTGGAGGAGATCGACGTCGGCCACGAGATCCCGGCCATCGCCAAGGGGCCGCTGAGCACTGCGCATGTGGTGCGCTGGTCGGCGGCCATGGAGAACTGGGCGCCCATCCATTACGATTGGCGCTATGCCACACAACACGACAAGCTGCCCGATGTTTTGGTCAACGGGTCCTGGAAGCAGCACGTCATGGTGCAGGCTCTGACCGATTGGCTCGGCGAGACCGGGTGGCTTTGGAAGATGAGTTTTCAGTACCGCGGCATGACGATCCCGGGGGATACGGTGACGGCCTGGGGCCGCGTGACGGGAAAGTCGCAGCGCGCGAATTGGGGCGTGGTCGACCTTGCCATCGGTCTGCGCGACCAGAAGGGCGTCGAGACCTCGCCCGGCACCGCCTCCGTCGTCGTGCCGCTGCGCAACGGACCCAAAGTCCCCTATCCCTTCGATCCGCGTGTCCTCGGCTGAGGAGAGCGAAACCGCGCGAGGCACAAGCGGACGGCGGTGTTGTTGCGATGGCGAGCCTGAGCGACCGTTCCGACAAGCAAGCCGGGAAGCCTCTGCGGCCTCTCGCCGGCGTGCGCGTGGTGGAGCTCGGCGCGTCGGCCGCGCTGGCCTTCGGCGCGCGCCTGCTGTCGGATCTCGGCGCCGAGGTGATCAAGATCGAGCCGCCCGACGGCGATCCCTTCCGCGCCGAGCCGCCGTTGCTGGAGCCGCACGCCGCGCAATCCACCAGTGTTTTGTTCGGCTATCTGAACCACGGCAAGCGCTGCGTTGCGCTGGATCTTGTCGCGACTGAGGGACGTGGCCGGTTGATCGAGCTTGCCCACCGTGCCGATCTGCTGCTCGTCGCCGCGGACAGTCCGCAGCGCGTGCTCTCGCTGCCGCGGCCTTTCGGCGATGCAAATGCCAGCGACCGCCCGGTCGTGCTTGCGCTGACGCCGCATGGCCTGAAAGGCGAGCGTGCCGGCAACGTCGGCTCCGACTTCATCGCCCAGCACGCCGGCGGCTACGCTTACCATCAGGCGTGCCCCGTCTCGGACACGGAGGCGATGCCTCCTGCCGCCTGTGCGGATCGCGAGCCCTCGATGCTGGTTGGCCTCGTCGTCGCCAACGCTGCGCTGTGGGGGCTCGCAGCAGCCCGACCCGGAGCGCCAAAGCCGTTCATCGATGTCTCGGCGGAGGATGCGTTCGCCTATCTGCTGGTCGATGCCCTCGCCGATATGCACAGTGGTGCCCTGCCGCGCGGTCGCGCGCGCGTTCCCGGCCGCGAGATCACCATCGCCGGCGGCCTGGTGTGGCTGCTGCCCTGCTCGGACGGCACCATCCTCGTCTCGCCGCGCGAAGACCATCAGTGGCAGCGCTGGCTCGAGCTGATGGGACACCCCGCTTGGTCGCAGGACAAGGAGCTGTGCGGCACGCGCGAGAGCCGCACGCGCAATGCGCGCAAGCTGCAGGAGCTGATGGCGCCGTGGGCGCTCGAGCAGAAGTCGCGCGAGATCTTCGCCAGGGCGCAGGCCGCGCGCGTCGCTTGCTTCCCCGTCAGCACGGCCGAGGATCTGATCGTCAATCCGCAACTGGCGGCCCGCGCCTTCTTCGACACGCTTGCCGGCTCCGGCTCTGGCGTCGCGCGTCTTCCGGGCCTGCCGTTCGAGATGCGCGCGAGCACGGGCGGATCGCTGCAGCGCGGCGCGACAACCCGCGTGCCTCCTCTCGCGCGATCCACTCCGGACGACGAAGCTGCGGCATCTCGCGTCGCGGAGCCAGGCTTTGGGAGAAGCGCAAGCGCAGGCGGTGATGGGAAGCTGCCGCTCAACGGCGTGCGCGTCGTCGACTTCAGTTGGGTCGTTGCCGGCCCGATGGCGACCAAGGTGCTCGGCGCCATGGGTGCGGAGATCATCAAGATCGAGTCCACAACACGTGCCGAGTTCGCGATGCGCGATGCCTGGTTCTCGGTCATTAACAACAACAAGAAGAGCTGCACGCTCAACATCACGACGGCCGAGGGGCAGGCGCTCGTGCGCGAGCTCGTCGCTAAGAGCGATGTCGTGGTCGAGAACTTCTCCTCGCGCGTGCTGCGCAATGCGGGTCTCGGCTACGAGGACCTGCGCAAGGTGAAGCCGGACATCATTTTTGTCTCGGCTTCCGGTCTCGGCCGCACCGGGCCGGAGCGGGACCTGCTCGCCTATGGCTCGCTCCTGCAAGCCTACAGCGGCCGCGTCAGCATGATCGGGCGCATGAGCCCCAGCCTGGAGGCGATGGGCGTGATGCCGGCCTGGACCGATCCCGTCACCTCGCTGTGGGAGACGATCGCGGTGCTTGCTGCTCTGCGCCACCGCTGGCTGACCGGCGAGGGCGCCTACATCGATCTGTCGATGCTGGAGGCGACCGTCACGCTGCTGCCGGACGCGGTGATCCGTGCCAGTCTCGGTCGGCCGCGCGCGCAACAGGGGAGCGACGCGGAGATCGGAGCGGCGCCTTCCGGCTGCTTCCGCTGCAGCGGTGATGACGAATGGCTCGCGCTTTCCGTGCGCACGGCCGATCAATGGTCGGGGCTCTGTCATGCCATCGGTCGCGCGGATCTGCTTGCAAGGTCCGAGCTTGCGAGCGAAGAGGGGCGGCTCGCTGCCAAGGCCGAGCTCGACCGCGCGGTGGCGCTGTGGTGCAGGGAGCAATATCCGCAGGACGCGTGGGGCCTTTTGCAATCGCATCGTGTGCCCTCGGCCCGCTCACGCGGCATCTACGATCTGGCGTGCGATCCGCATCTCAGTGCGCGCGGAGCCTTCCGCGAGCTCGAGGACGGCAGTTGGACCACCACGTTGCCATGGATGGATCAGGACGGCTGGCGCGGGCGCTTCACCCCGACGCCCAAGCTCGGATCTCACAACGCGTACGTTTTCCGCGAGCTGCTCGGTCTGTCGGCCAGCCGAGTGAGCGAGCTCGAGAGGGCCGGCGTGATTCGCTGACGGCGCAACGAGGCCGATCATTCCTTTCTCACGGAGGTTTGTGTGCTGAAGATCAAAACCGAGGAGCCGCCCGAGCTGTTCTTCGAGGATTTCAAGGAGGGCCAGGAATTTCCCACCGTCACCAAGGGACCCATGATGGTCGGGCACCAGGTGCGCTGGGCCGGAGCCTGCGACAACTACGATTCCGAGTTTCATCACGACGAGTACGTCGCCAAGGCGCAGGGCTTGCCGGGCATCATCCTGTCCGGGCCTTTGATGGCGTCCTATCTCCTCACCGAGGTCAGCCGCTGGCTCGGACGGCGGGCCCGTCTCGTGCGCTTCTTCGATCAGAACCGCGGCTCGACCATGCCGCGTGACCTCGCTCACCTCAACGGGCGGGTGAAGCGCATCTACGAGGAGCAGGGACAAGCGTACGTCGAGATCGAGTGCTCGATCACCAACCAGCGCGGCGAGGTGACGACGCCTGGCTCTGCGCTTGCCATCCTTCCCAAACGTTCAGCCGCGGCGAGCAGCCGATGAATGCCAAAGCCACTTCCGGAGCAGTACACATGCCAGAACCAAGCGACGCCGAGGTCGAGGCAATGTTGGCGGGTCTCGTGGGGCCCATCGGCGAGCCAGTGACAATGGCTGTCGAGCTCGGTGCCGTGCGCCGCATGGCGCTGGCCATCGACAGCCGCGACCCCATTCACTTCGACAAGCAGGCGGCTTTGGCGCGGGGCTACCGCGGCATCGTCGCGCCATGGCCGCTGCTGTGGTCATGGTTCTTCAACTGCACCGAGTACGCCCACGATTTTCCGTTCGGCAAGGCAACCGTGCACGGCCAGGACGACTACGAGCTGCACGAGCCGATGATTGTCGGGGACGACATCACCGTCAGCACGGCCATCACGGAAGCACGTCTGAAGCACGGCCGCACCGGCCGTCTCGGCCAGGTCGTGTCCGAGCGCCGTTTCACCAATCAGCATGGCGATCTCTGCGCAGTGCTCAAGACCACGCTGTTCCGCCGCTGATGACCGAACGGACAGCAGACACGAGTAGGGGGCATCGCCCGCTCGCGCGGTTCACGGTGCTCGATCTGACGCGCGTGCGCGCAGGCCCCACGGCCGTGCGCCAGCTTTCCGACTGGGGCGCGCAGGTGATCAAGGTCGAGAGCCCGGCCGAGGACGACATGACCGGCGCTCGCGATGGCTCCGACTTCCAGAACCTCAACCGCAACAAGCGCTCGATCACGATCGATCTGAAGCATGCCGACGGCGTGGCGGTGCTGAAGCGGCTGGCCGCGCACGCCGACGTGCTGTTCGAGAACTTCCGGCCCGACGTGAAGCACCGGCTCGGCATCGACTACGAGGCGTTGCGCAGCATCAACCCGCGGCTCGTCTACGCCAGCATCTCCGGCTTCGGGCAGGAGGGGCCCTATCGCGAACGGCCCGGCTTCGACCAGATCGCCCAGGCCATGGGCGGCCTCATGTCGATCACAGGCGAGCCGGGCCAGACGCCGCAACGCGCCGGCGTCCCCATGGCCGATCTGTGCTCGGGCGTCTATGCCGCGCTCGGCGTGCTGATCGCGCTGCTCGACCGCGAGGTCACTGGCCAGGGTCAGTGGGTGCAGACCTCGCTGCTGCAGGCGCAGATCGCGATGCTCGACTTTCAGGCCACGACATGGCTCGTTGACCGCAAGGTGCCAGGTCAGATCGGCAATCGCCATCCCTACACCGTGCCGATGGGCGTGTTCCCCGCCGCCGACGGCAATGTCGTCATCGGCGCCTCGGGTCAGGAGCAGTACAGGCGCTTCTGTCAGGCACTCGGAGCCGAAGAGCTGTTGCACGATCCGCGTTTTGCAACCGCCGCGGCACGCACGAAGAATGTCGAGGCCTTCACGGCCGAGGCGTCGCGATTGACAAGCCGGATCGCCAGTGCGGATCTGGTGGCGCGTCTCAACAAGGCCGGCGTCGCATGCGGCCCGATCAACAGCATCGACAAGGTGTTCGCCGATCCGCAGGTGCAGCAATTCGGCATGGTGCGCGAGGCGCCGCATCCGAGATTCGGTCCGCTGCCGCTGCTGAGCTCGCCGCTCGTGCTGTCGGCCGCCGAGCCGGTGATGGACCGCGCCGCACCTGACAAGGGCGAGCATACCGATGAGATCATGCGGGCGGTCGGCTTCGACGATGCCGAGATTGCCGCCTTGCGGCAGGCTGGCGCCGTGCAGTGAATGCAGCAGCTCTGGCGGCTGAGCCGGGTCCGACGCCGGCCCAGCCAAACGCCAAGCCCTAGTAAGGCGCGTACACGTTCATCAGATCGAGCGCGGCAGCATGCGGCCCGAACGCCTTGAGATCTGGTGTCGGCGTCGCGCGCGCCTCCACGAACGCGAGGAAGTCCACGCCCTTGCCCGTGTCGTAGGCCAACAGCCGGCTCTGTGTCACATCGGGCCTGCCCTCGAAGCTGGTGCGCAGTCCCGCAACGAGGTCGCGCTCGGCGCTCGCCGCCAGTCCGCTGAAGCGCATCAGCAGCACGCGCGCGCATTTGCCTGTGATGACATTGCCCGGGTAAACCTGCCGGCCTGCCGAACGGTAGACCTTGACGCGGCTCGTCACCCGCTTGGTCCACGGGCTTGACCGGTCGAAGGAGACTTTGAGGTATTCCGGCGAATCGAGCACCTCGGGCCGCTCCATGTCGTACATGGCAAGGTAGCGCGGATGGCCATTGAGGCATACGAAGCGCAGCGCCGTCTCGAAACCCGGGACTGAGAGCCGTTCCGGCAGGTGCTCGGTGTCGTACCAGGCGTTGAACTCCTCCTCGAAGGCGGGCGGGGGCTGCATCAGCACCAGCAGAAAGCCCTTGTTCGACATGACGCTCCTCTGACGATTGGTTGGCCCGGGGCATCGCATTCAAGCAATGCCGGCCAGGAAGTCCAGCACCAATGTCGCAAATCTCTCCGGCCTCTGGAAGGGAAGGAAGTGCGCGCCGTCCTCGATCAGCTCGAAGCGCGCATGCGGCACCAGCGCATTGACCTCGCGCGCCTGCTCCGGCGGCAACAACACGTCGTGGCCGCCGGCAACAAGAAGCGTCGGACATGCGACCTTCGGCAGGTCCTCAGTGACGTCAGCCTCGGCAAAGCCCAGCACGGATAGAGCGTAGGCATCCGCATCCTGGCTCGCGAACCGATCGAAATAGGCCTGATAGCGGGCGTCTTTCGGTTGATCGAGGAAGGCGCGCTCGACCGCCGCCGGCAGAATGCCCGCCATGCCCGATCGGCGCACGGTCGCGGCGCGCTCGGCCAGCATCTCCTTGGCCGCAGATTTGGTCCGTGCGGTCGGGTTCGACAGCACCAGCGCCGAGACGCGCTCGGGATGGCGCGCCGCCAATGCGGACGCGATCATGGTGCCGACGGCGCACGCAACAGCCACCACTGGCCCTGTGCTCAGATGATCGAGCAGGTGGATGAGGTCGCTGACGTGCTCGCCGACCGTTACGGGAGCGGAGGCGCGCGGCGAGCGCCCTGCTGAGCGCAGGTCGCAGGCGACGCAGCACAGGTGAGGCCGCCATATCGTGACGCAGTCGTCCCAGAACGAGAGGTCGGCGCCGAGCGGATGGATCAGCAGCAGCGTGCGTTGCGCCGGTGTGCCGTGAGCCGCGTAATTCAGAAGCCTCATCATCTTCGATCCTGCTGTTTTGCGCCTGCCGAGCCGGCAAGCTTCCGCCCGTGCCGTGAGACGCTGGGAGGAAGCCTCAAAGAGACGAGCAAATGCGGAAGTTCGCAATCATCATGTTGGCAACGCTGCTCGCGGCTGGCAGCAATGGGGCCCCAAGAGCGTGCGTGCTCTTGGGGCCCCGGCTGCCGTCAAGTGTTTGGGGTCAGCTCCCGACCGAGTCCTTCACGCACTTCTTCGTAAAGCTCGTCTTTGCCGCGCCTGACAGCTTCTTTTCGGCTGCCGACTTGCCGCAACTGGCACTCGCATCCTTCTCGCATTTGGTCATGAAGCTGGTGAGTGCCGCGCCCGCGAGCTTCTTCTCGGCGGCTTGTGACTTGCAGGTTGCTGCCATCTGCGCATGCGCGCCCGTAGCCAGCAACGATACGAACGCAGCGATTGCAAGGTAGCGCATTGGGTAACCTCCGTGAGGCATTGACGAAGCATCCCCGGTGGCGCGGACTTTACTCACCAACTGCCAAGCTTTGGCAAGCAAAAAGCCGTTGCGTTACGGCTTTAGCGCGCCATCTGCAATCTTGTTCATGTACTGTTGGGCTAAACACCCGACAACGGCCCAAATTGCGCCTACTTGGCGGTGAAATCCTCCCTGAGATAGTTGGCGGTCGGTGTGTGGATCCGGGAGGACGATAATGCAATTGCGACCTTTGTTTCTGCTGGCGGGTTCGCTGGCGGGCCTTGTGCTGATGTCGGCCGATGCGTCGGCACAGCGCGGCCGAGACCGCGATGACTGGGTGCAGCTCGGCTGTCAGCAGGTCGGCTTTGGCACAGATCGCGACGTGGTTCGCGTCGGCCGACGCGACGGTCGCTTCAGCGCAATCCGTCTCGTCGTTGGCGACAACGCGGTGGAGATGCTCGACCTCAAGGTGGTCTATGCCAACGGCGCGCCGGACGACATCCCCGTGCGATCGGTCATCCGTCCCGGCGATCGCACGCGCCCGCTCGATCTGAGGGGATGGGAACGCAGCATCGATCGCGTCGAGATGGTATATCGGGCCGTGCCGAACTTCAGAGGCCGGGCGACCGTGTGCGTCGAAGGCCTGCAGGGCCCGCCGCGTGGACCTGGACCCGGCGCCGGACCGGGCCCCGGCGGTCCTGGCCGGTGGGACGAGCTTGGATGCCAGGACGTCTCGTTCATCGGCAAGGACCGCGATGTCATTCGCGTCGGCCGGCGCGAGGGACGTTTCAAGGCGATCCGGCTGCATGCGCGCAACAACGACGTCGAGGTTCTGGACCTGAAGGTCATTTATGCGAATGGAGAGCCGGATGACATTCCTGTCCGGCACTTCCTCCGGCGCGGCCAATACACGCGCCCGTTCGATCTGAAGGGATGGGAGCGCGCGATCGATCGCATCGAGATGGTCTATCGCTCGCGGCGCAGCTTCCGCGGCCTGGCTACGGTCTGCGTCGAGGGATTGCAATAGCGCACGTCGATCCTAAGTGTTCGATATTGGAGGGCTGCCGGCCATCGGCGGCCCTTTTGGTTTGGTGTGCGGGGCGCGGCGGGCCAGACCGTCTGCCGCAGACCGGTGCGGGAACCTCGCACGAGCCGCGGGGTTCTCTTCACATGCGCCAATGCGTTCGGCGCAACGGCAAGTGAAGCGCAAGGGCACGGCCCCCTCCCGTAGAGGAGGCAAGCGCTCGGGGCGCCCTGCGTCAGTGGGGCGCCCTTCTTTTTGCCTGATCGCCGCCGGTGCCGGGCGGCGCGGACTTTGCGCGCGGGCCCGAATCCGCCCGCGCCCCGCTCCGCAAGCCTTGCTTTCCCGCTATCATGCATCTCCAAACGGGCGACGGAGGCACGACATGAATTCCGAGCCGCACCAGATGCTCGCGGGCAAGAGGCGTCCCTTCACCGGCGCGGAGTTCCTGCAATCGTTGCGCGATGGCCGCGAGGTTTGGATCTATGGCGAGCGCGTCAAGGACGTCACGACGCATCCCGCATTCCGCAATGCCGCAGCTTCCGTCGCCAAGCTGTATGACGCGCTGCACGCGGAGGCGACCAAGGAGACGCTTACCATCGCGACGGATACCGGGTCGGGCGGCTACACGCACCGCTTCTTCCGTGCCGCGCGCTGCCGTGAGGACCTGATCGCGCAGCGCGATGCGATTGCCGCCTGGGCACGCATCTCCTACGGTTGGCTCGGCCGCAGTCCCGACTACAAGGCGGCGTTCCTGAATACGCTCGGCGCCAACGCCGAGTTTTATGGACCCTTCGCCGGCAACGCGCGGGCCTGGTACGCACGCGCCCAGGAGGCGGTGCTCTACCTCAATCATGCGCTCGTCAATCCGCCCGTCGATCGCGATAAGGCCGCCGACCAGGTCAAGGACGTCTACGTCAGCATCACGAAAGAGACCGACGCCGGCATCTACGTCTCGGGCGCCAAGGTCGTCGCCACCAACTCCGCGCTCACGCATTACAACTTCCTCGGCCAGAACATGAGCGCTGAGCTCAAGGATCCGAGCATGGTGGTGATGTTCATTGCGCCGATGAATACGCCTGGCATCAAGCTCATCTGCCGGCCGTCATACGAGCTGGCGGCCGCCGCGACGGGCTCGCCCTGGGACTATCCGCTCACCAGCCGCTTCGACGAGAACGACGCCATCTTCATTCTGGATAACGCCTTCATTCCCTGGGAGAACGTGTTCATCCATCGCGACGTGGAGCGGCTGAAGGCGTTCTACCCGCGATCCGGGTTCGTCAACGGCCTCACCTTCCAGGGCTGTACGCGCCTCGCCGTGAAGCTCGATTTCATCGCCGGTCTTCTTTACAAGGCGACCCGTGCAACGGGGGTGGACAGCTTCCGCGGCGTGCAGGCGCAACTCGGCGAGGTGATCGGCTGGCGCAACCTGTTCTGGGCGCTCACGGACGCCATGGCTGGCGCACCGGACCCATGGGTCGGCGGCGCGGTTCTGCCCGGCATCAAGGCCTCCGTCGCCTACCGCATCTTTGCCACCGAGGCTTATCCCGCCGTGCGCTCGATCATCGAGAAGGTGATCGCCTCCGGCCTCATCTACCTGCCCTCGCATGCGCGCGATCTCCAGAATCCCGAGATCGAGAAATACTTGGCGCGCTTCGTCCGCGGCTCGAACGGCATCGACTACAAGCAGCGCATCAAGATCATGAAGCTGCTGTGGGACGCGGTCGGCAGCGAGTTCGGCGCCCGCCACGAGCTGTACGAGATGAACTACGCCGGCAGCCACGAGCTGATCCGGCTGTTCGGGCTGCAGCAGGCACAGGCCTCCGGCTCGCTTGCCGAGATGGAGGCCTTCGTCGACCGGTGCCTGGCCGACTACGACCTGAACGGCTGGACCGATGCCGCCTATCACAGTGGCCACGACGTCACCCTCTTCCGCGAGAAGCCCCAATCATGATGCGCCCGATCGCTATCGGCATCCTGATGCTCGACAACAGCCACTGAGCCACGATCTGGCTGCAGGCCAGTTTGCGCCTGGGAACGAATCATGATCCCGTCCCGCGCATTGCAAATGGGCGGGGTCTGCGCGCATGCGGGACTGCACATATCTCGACGCTCTCAATCCAGAGCAGCGACGGGCCGTGGAGCACGGCGTCGAAGGAAACGGCGCGGCGCCTGCCCGGCCGCTGCTGGTTATCGCCGGCGCGGGGTCCGGCAAGACCAACACGCTCGCCCACCGCATTGCGCACCTCATTCTCAGCGGCGCCGATCCGCAGCGCATCCTGCTCCTGACGTTCTCGCGCCGTGCCGCAGCGGAGATGAGCCGGCGCACCGAGCGCATTGTTGCCATCACGATGGCGAGCGCGAGCCCGAATGCCGCCGTCCGTCTCGGCTGGTCGGGCACCTTCCACGCGATCGGCGCCCGTCTGTTGCGCAACTTCGCGCATGCGGTCGGTCTCGATCCGGGCTTCACCATTCACGACCGCGAGGATTCGGCTGACCTGATGAACCTCGTGCGTCACGAGGTTGGTCTATCCGACAAGAGAAAGCGCTTTCCGCTCAAGGCGACCTGTCTCGCCATCTACTCGCGCACAGTGAACGCGGCGGAGCCGCTCGATGCCGTGTTGCGCGCGCAGTTTCCCTGGTGCGCCGAGTGGGAAAGCGAGCTGCGGCAGCTCTTCGAGGGCTATGTCGCGGCCAAGCAGAGCCAGAACGTGCTCGATTACGACGACCTGCTGCTCTACTGGTCGGAGATGCTGCAGGTGCCGGGGCTCGCAGCCGAGATCGGCGGGCTGTTCGATCACGTTCTGGTCGATGAGTATCAGGACACCAACGCCCTGCAGGCCGCGATTCTGCGCGGCCTGAAGCCCGACGGCCGCGGATTGACCGTGGTCGGCGACGACGCCCAATCGATCTACAGCTTCCGCGCCGCCACGGTGCGCAACATCCTGGACTTCCCGCAGCAATTCGATCCGCCCGCGCGGGTGCTGACGCTCGAGCAGAACTACCGCTCCACGCAGCCGATCCTGGCTGCGTCGAACGCCGTCATCGGCCTCGCCAAGGAGCGCTTCGCCAAGAATCTGCGATCGGAGCGCCGCTCGAGCCTCAAGCCGGCGCTCGTCTCCGTGCCCGACGAGACGGCGCAAGTCGCCTTCGTGGTGGGGCGCATTCTTGAGTGCCGCGAAGCCGGCATTCCGCTCAAGGCGCAAGCCGTTCTCTTCCGCACGTCGCACCACAGCGCGATGCTCGAGATTGAGCTCGCCCGCCGCAACATCCCGTTCGTCAAGTTCGGCGGCCTCAAGTTCCTGGAGGCCGCGCATGTCAAGGACCTGCTGTCCGTTTTGCGCTGGGTGCAGAACCCGTCGGACCGCGTGTCGGGGTTCCGCGTCATCCAGCTTATGCCCGGCATGGGCCCGGCGGGCGCAGGCAAGATCCTCGATCGCATCGCGACGCTCGGGCTGTTCGATGCGCTCGCTGGTGCGCGACCGCCGGTAGCTGCTTGCGAGCACTGGCCGGGATTCCTTGCGCTGCTGGACGCGCTGCACACGGGCGAGCCCGGCTGGCCGGCGGAGCTCGAGCTCGCGCGCCGCTGGTATCAGCCGCATCTGGAGGAGCGCTACGACGATGCGATCGTGCGTGCCGGCGATCTCGACCAGCTCGAGAAGATTGCAGCCGCCTCCGCCTCACGACAGGAGTTCCTCACGGACCTCACCCTGGATCCACCGAGCGCCACCAGCGATGAGGCTGGTGCTCCGCTGCTGGACGACGACTATCTGATCCTCTCCACCATCCATTCCGCCAAGGGACAGGAATGGAAATCGGTGTTCGTGCTCAATGTCGTCGATGGCTGCATTCCGTCGGACATGGCGACCGGAAGCGCGGCGGAGATCGAGGAGGAGCGGCGGCTGCTGTACGTGGCGATGACGCGCGCCAAGGACGAGCTCAATCTTGTTGTTCCGCACCGCTTCTATACCCATCAGCAGGCCCGCGGCGGAGACCGTCACGTCTACGCCTCCCGCTCCAGGTTCATTCCGGCCGGCATCGTCGACCGTTTCGACCTGAAAGTCTGGCCGCAGACGAAGCGCGCCGAAGCGCCGGTGCCGGCCGGGCGGGCAGAGCCGGTCGACCTCAATGCCCGCATGCGCGGCCGATGGCGCGCCACCGGCTCCTAGACGCACTCTTCCGATCGCTGCGACGCGCGGCCGGTCGCCCTCTCCCCGATCAGGGAGAGGCTTCGCGCGGTGAATGCGGCATCGCCCGCTTCAGAGAACGCGGCCGTTCGACTCGTCGATGAGGTGCATGTTGTTCAGGTCTGCCGCGAGCCGCATGGGCGCCCCGTCCCGCGCGCCGGCATTGGGATTGACCCGACCGCACACCTGAGTGCCATTGATCTGGAAATAGACCAGCGTCTCCATCCCCATCGGCTCGGTCACCTCGAGCCCTGCATCGAACGGGACCTGGCCGGGCTCCAGGTGAGGGCGCGCCTCGGTGATGTGCTCCGGCCGCAGCCCCAGCAGCATGCCGTTGCGCCCGGCGAGCGGCCGGTAGCGCGGCGCGCGCTGCTCGGGCACCGGCAAGACGATCTGGTCGGACAGGCGGATGGCGAGCGTCTCGCCGTTGGCTTCGACCCGCGCTGGCAGGAAGTTCATGGCGGGCGACCCGATGAACCCCGCCACGAAGCGGGTCTTGGGCGAGTGATAGAGCTCGTTCGGCGGACCGACCTGCTCGATCAGGCCGTTGTTCATGACCACCACGCGGTCCGCCAAGGTCATGGCCTCGACCTGATCGTGCGTGACGTACACGGTGGTCGTGCGCACCGTCTTGTGCACCTTCTTGATCTCGGTGCGCATCTGCACCCTGAGCTTTGCGTCCAGGTTCGACAGCGGCTCGTCGAACAGGAACACCTTCGGGTTGCGCACGATGGCGCGGCCCATGGCCACGCGCTGGCGCTGGCCGCCCGACAGGGCCTTCGGCTTGCGGTCGAGCAGCTCGGAGATGTCGAGGATGCGCGCCGCCTCGTCGACGCGCTTCTTGATCTCGGCCTTGGGAAAGCGCTTCAGGCGCAGTCCGAAGGACATGTTCTCCGCCACGGTCATATGCGGATAGAGCGCATAGTTCTGAAACACCATGGCGATGTCGCGGTCTTTGGGAGGCACGTCGTTGACCACGTCGCCGCCGATCAGGATCTCGCCGCCTGTGATGTCCTCGAGGCCCGCAATCATTCTGAGCGTCGTCGACTTGCCGCAGCCGGACGGGCCGACCAGCACGACGAACTCGTGATCGGCGATGTCGAGGTCGATGCCGCGCACGGCCTCCACGTCGTCGTATTTCTTCTGAATCTTACGCAGGTTGACTTCGGCCATAACTTACCCCTTCGTCGCGCCGGCCGTCAGCCCGGCAATGTAGTAGTCCATGAGAAACGCGTAGATGATCAGCGGCGGCGCGGCGCCAAGCAGTGCCCCGGTCATGATCTGTCCCCAGTTGAACACGTCGCCCTTGATCAGCGACGTGATGATCCCCACGGGGAGCACGAGCTGATCGGCCGAGGTCGTAAAGGCGAGGGGATAGAGGAACTGCGCCCACGACACCGTGAAGGCGAAGATGGTCGCAGCAATCAGGCCCGGCAGCGCCACGGGAATGAAGATCCTGGTCAGCGTCTGCATCCATGTGGCGCCGTCGATCAGGGCCGCTTCATCCAGCTCTTTCGGGATGGACGCGAAGTACCCGATCATGATCCAGGTGCAGAACGGCACCGTGAGCGTCGGATACACGATCAGCAGCACCCACCACCGGTTGATGAGCTGGATGCCGGTCCAGTCGTTGAACACGGCGAACATCTTGAACAGTGGCAGGAACAGCAGCGTCTCGGGAATGAGGTAGGTCAAAAACACGCCCGTGGCGAGAACCGTCGAGCCCCAGAACTTCATGCGGGATAGTGCGAACGCCGCCGGTATCGATATCAGCATGGTCAGCGCAACGACGATGACCGAGACGATCGCAGAGTTGCGGAAGTAGGTGAGGTACTGGTTGGAGCCGAGCAGCTCCCGGTAGTTGTCCAGGGTGGGACTGTAGACCCACCAGGGGTTGGTCGCCGCCGAGATCTCGGCGCTGGTCTTCAGCGACGTGATCAGCATGTAGATCGGCGGCAGCAGGAAGAAGATCGCAAACAGCACGAGAAAGAAGTACGACCAGCGCAAGGCCCAAAGGCGATCGCGGCTTACGCTGCCATACCGAGGTCGTGCCGAGCGGGGGGCCGTGGCGGTTGCTGATACGGTTGCCATATCACACCTCGCTCCCGCGCTTGGTGATATCACGCAGAATGAAGATCGCCGCGACGGTGAGGATCGGCACCATGAACAGCGACACCGAGGCCCCGAGCGGGATGTCGCCGCCCTCGATGCCGACGCGGAAGGACCACGTTGCAAACACGTGCGTCATGTCGATGGGGCCACCGGCCGTGAGCACGCGCACGATGTCGAAGTTGGCGAACGTGACGATCAGCGAGAACAGCGCCGTGATGGCGATGATGTTGCGCATCATGGGCAGCGTGACGTACCAGATCGTCTGCCACCAGGTGGCGCCGTCGATGCGCGCCGCCTCGTAAAGCTGGTCCGGCACCGATTTCAGCGCCGCCAGATACATGATCATGAAGAACGGCGCACCGATCCAGATGTTGACCAGAATGACCGAGAACCGCGCCCAATAGGCATCGCCGGTCCACGGAATGGGTCCGATCCCGAACAGCGCCAGCACCCAGTTGAACGCGCTGTAGGACGGGTCGAAGAGCCACAGCCAGGCAAGGCAGCTCATGGCAGGGGGAATGACCCACGGGACCAGCAGCATGCCGCGCCACTTGCGCTGTCCCTTGGTCGGGATGTTGTGCACGAAGTGGGCAACGATGAAGCCGATCAAGGCTTTGAAGATGACTGCCGTGATGGCGAAGATGCAGGACTGCTGCACCACCATCCAGAAGGTCTGGCGGTTGAACAGGAAGGTGAAGTTGCTGAGCCCGACGAACCGCTCCATCGACTTGTTGAGCATGGCGAGGCGGAGCGAGTAGCCGGCCGGATAGATCACCAGTATGGCGATCAGCAGGATGAGCGGCAGCGCCATGAAGAAGGCCACGGTGGACTTGCGCTGCATCATCGTTTTCAGGCCGCCGCGCCGGCGGGTGGTAGCCTCTCGTGGTGCGGGGATTGCTACGTCGACCATCGTCTACCTCGTGAATAGCACCTTGGTCCTCGGGAGAACCGAGCGGAGCCAGCTTGTGCTTTAGCCCGTTGCGAAGCGGATTCTCCGCTCCGGCTCGATCTTGGGTAGCTCACGAACATCGAAGGGGGGGTGGAACGACGGCCTTCCCGGTGCCCGGAGGAGCACCGGGAAGAGCAGCCGCGCGCCCTAGCTGCGCATGAAGCCTTCGAGCTCGCTCTCAGCCCAGGCGAGGGTTTTCTCCATCGCCTCCCCTTGGGCGTGCTTCACGATCATCTTCGTCATCAGGGCCTGCACATAAATCTGCACGGCGATCTTGTGCGGCGTCGGTGCGGCGGCAACCGACAGGATCTGATGATTGTGCGGGTTGGGATAGTGATACAGCGTGCCCTTCGGCGGCCCTTCCTCAGCCCACGTCTTGAAGTCGGTCAGCTTCTCGAACGACGGCAGATCGTAGCCGCCGCTCGCCGCCACCATTTTCTCCGCTGCCGCCCGTGTCGAGAGGTGCGCCAGCAGGCTCTTGGCCGCCGACTTGTTCTTGGAGAAGCCCCAGGTGGCCCAGAAGTAGGGCAAGAACGGCGCATACCGCCCCTTGGGCCCAGCCGGGAAGCCGTGCGTCCAGCACTGCTCCGCCACCTGCGGCGCGTCGCGCTTGGCGACAGCCCAGGCGCTCGGCGGATTCATGATCAGCGAGCCGCGACCCGACACGAGCCACTTGTTATTCGACGCGTCGTCCCACGCCGGCACATCAGGCGGCAGGAACTGCATGAGCTTCTTGTAGTAGTCCAGCGCCTGTCGCACGGGATCGGACTTCACCGTGATCTTGGCGTCCTTGTCGACCAGAACCGCGCCGAACGAGTGGAAGATGGCGCCTGCCGTGTCGACGTTGTCGGAGGTGGTGCCCAAGCCGATGCCGAAGGGGAACCCGGCTTTGTGGCAGTCTTCCGCCGCCTTCAGGAAGGCGTCCAGCGTCCAGGCGTCGGCCTTGGGCGCGCTGCCGGCCGGATACATAGCCTGAATATCGATGCCGGCGTGTTTCTTGAGCAGATCGATGCGTGAGCACGGGCCCTTGATCTGGCTGCCCACCGTGGCCGGGACTGCGACCCAGCGGCCATCGATCTTGCCCAGGTACTGGACCGTCCCGTTGACTTGGCCGTTCTGCTTGATGAGCTCGGCCATGACGTCGTCCATGGGCTCGAGGTTCTTGGCATGCTCGCTCGGCAGCCACGTCGACAGGGCGATGATGTCGTGCCCGGACTTGGCCTGCGCCTCTGCGGCGATCGTCAGCAGCAGCTTGTTGCCCTGGGAAGGAATGAAGTCCATCTGGACCTCGACCTTCTCTTTTTCCGCCCATTCGTTGACCAGGCTCTCGGTCGCCTTGTTGGCGCCCGGCACCCAATGGTCCCAAAATCCGATCGAAAGCTTGCCCGCGGCGTGTGCACCCCGGACGTACGGAGCAGCGATAAGCGTAGCGGATGCCGCCGCGGTCGAAGCAACGAAACGGCGACGGGTCAACTTGCTTTTGGCCATGCGATTTCCTCCGGTTGCGTGAGGCCGGCTGATCGCCGGTCTTCTTGATGGCATCATGTCATCACGGCCTGCAGCCCTCCGACGGAGAATCTGCGGCTTGCCGGCGACAAGTAAAGCGCAATCCTGTTCGCGATACCAGTTCCATCGTTAGGCAAAAAGGCTAATGCCCCTGTTTCGCCTGCCCGGGTCTCTCTCCTTCCTTTGGGGGAAAGTCGTGAGGATTGCGTCTTGACCGGCTTTTCGGCAAGCGGATGATATTGCCGACGGGCAGGGGAGGAAAGTCCCGGAGGACGCGCGCACGAGGTTCACGCGACCGAGCCCGATGTCGGGCACGAAGCGATCCGCCGATCGGCAAGGGGACCCATGATCGAAGTCGATGACGACACCACCATCGGCGAGGCGTTCTTCGGCGCGGTGCGTGCCTACGGCAGCCAGGCGTTCCTGGCCGTTCCCGTCAACCCTGCGCGCAACTATCATCCTGGCGGCTTCGAGATCAGCTACGCCGGCGCCGGGGCGGAGGTCGAGCGTCTGATCGCGCTCTATCGGCGTACCGGTCTCGGCCACGGTCACCGTGTTGCCGTCTTGCTCGAGAACCGGCCGGAGCACTTCCTGCACAAGCTTGCGCTGAACGCGCTGGGTGTCTCCTGCGTGCCCATCAATCCGGATTACCGGACCTCCGAGATCGCCTACCTGCTGGCGCACTCCAAGGTCGATCTCGCCATCGTTGTCTCCGATCGCCGGGCCGATATCGATGCCGGCGTGGCCGAGTGCGGGCGGCCGGTTCCCGTAGCTGCAATCGAGCGGCTCGAGACCGAGCTCGTGCGTCCAACGCGGCCTGCCTCGACGGCGCCGATCACGGCCGCGACCGAGGCCAGCATTCTCTATACGTCGGGCACCACGGGGCGTCCCAAGGGCTGCGTGTTGTCACACGGCTACGAGCTTGCGTGCGGCGCCTGGTACGTCACGCGCGGCGGGATGCTGACGTTCACCGAGGGCGATCGCGTCTATAACCCGCTGCCGCTCTATCACATCAACTCGGGCATTCTCTCCTTCTACGGCCTGATGCTGTCGGGTAACTGCCAGATCCAGCCTGACCGCTTCTCGCCGCAGCGCTGGTGGCAGGAGGTGGCGCAGACCCGCGCGAGCGCCATTCATTATCTCGGAGTCGTCGTGCCGCTGCTTCTCGGCCAGCCGGCGAGCCCGATCGAGCGCCAGCACAGCGTGCGCTTCGGTCTTGGCGCAGGCGTCGAGCCGCAGCTTCACGCGGCGTTCGAGGAGCGTTTCGGCTTCCCCCTGGTCGAGGTGTGGGGCATGACCGAGATGGTGCGCATCCTGTCGGACAATCACGCTCCGCGTCAGGTCGGCACGCGCGCCTTCGGCCGCGCCGTTCCAGGCATCGAGGTGCGCGTCGTCGACGAGCAGGACCGCGACGTTCCCGACGGCGAGCCCGGCGAGATGGTGATCCGCCATTCCGAGGCGACGCCGCGCCGGCACTTCTTCTCCGGCTATCTCGACGATGAGGAGGCAACGCGTGCCGCCTGGCGCGGCGGCTGGTTCCACACCGGCGACACGGTCTGGCGCGGCGCCGACGGCATGCTGCATTTCGTCGACCGCAAGAAGAATATCATCCGCCGCTCGGGCGAGAATATCGCGGCTGCCGAGATCGAGGCCCTTCTGCAAGCTCATCCGCGCGTGAAGCAGGTGGCTGTGCTCGCCGCTCCCGATCCCATCCGCGAGGAGGAGGTGCTGGCCTGCATCGTTCTGCATGAAGGCGCCGGTGACGCGAGCGTTGCCGAGGAGCTGTTCGGCCATTGCTTCGAGCGGCTGGCCTACTACAAGGCACCGGGCTGGATCTATTTTGCCGACAGCCTGCCCACCACCGGCACGCAGAAGATACAGAAGCACCAGATCTTCCCTGCGGGCTCCGATTTCCTGAAGCTTCCCGGCATGTTCGATTTCCGGCCGCGCAAGCGCCGTTGAGCCGTTGGCGGCCGGGTGCCTCTTGCAATTCTCCGCCCTCAGGGCCCGCTGTCCTGGCGCTCGACGATGAACCGCGCCATCCTCTAAAGTCCGTGCATGCAAACATCTGAAGGAGAAACGCCATGGCTGTCGCTTTGTTTGTCGTGCGTGCCACGATCACCAAGGACAAGGAGGCCGCGTTCAACAAGTGGTATAATGAAGAGCACGTGCCCCAGGTGCTGCAGTTCAATGGCGCCGTGAGCGGCCGCCGCTACAAGCGGATCATGGGGGACGACAAGTACGAGTACATGGCGATGTACGAGTTCGCCAGCGAGGAGGTGTTCAAGAAGTTCCAGCAGTCGGAGCACTTGAAAGCGCTTCGCGCCGACTACGACAAGAACTTCGGCACGGTGTCGGATCGCGTCGGGACGGGCTGGGTCCAGGTATTTCCCTGAAGGCACCTCGCTAGCGGAAGATGCGCGACAGCACGGCCGCGAAAATGGCGCGGCCGCGGATCTGCTGGATGGCGGCAGAGTAGCGCCCGCCGTAGACGTGCCCGATCATCGCTTTGCGGGCAGCCAGCGTATCCTCGACCCGAAGCGCGAACTCGTTGGCTTCGGCGCGCACAATGGTTGCGCGCAAGCTCGTGTTTGCGATCTTTGCCTCGACCTCGCTCCCCTGATGTCCGGGAGCGCAGCCGGCGAGGCGCATGCCGCTGCGCGAGATGTCCAGTATCGGGAACGTGTGAACCACGCCTGCAAGCATCAGCACAATCTGCTCGTGCGCTTCCATGCGCTCCGCCTTGCGTTTGCGTGGCTGCTCGACGCAGACCATGCAGGCGATCGTCAGCAAAACGATATTGTGCCAGCTCCAAAACAGCGCCAGCGCGCTCGACTCCTGCAGGGGCCGGCCGTCGTCGATAATGAACGCCGTCACCACGCCCGTCACCGTCAGCACGAGATAGATCAGGAACTTCGTGAGCAGGCCCCATTGTACGAGGAGCCGGTCGCGGTCGCCGCCCTTCGCGGTCACCTTGAATTTCTGCCCCTTCGGCCTGATCAGACCCGCGACCACGGCGCGTAGCACCTCGTTGGCGGCCAGGAGCTGGCACACATCCGTCATGATGGGCATGACGCGGCCCTGTGTCATCCACGCCATGATGGCCATCTGCGCCAAAAAGTACGGCACGAAATGCGACAGCGTATCCTCGACGCTGGCGTGCAGGGACTCGATCCCGCAGAGCAGGTACAGGATCGGAATGATCAGCCCTGCGAGCCGGAATGCGTGCGCGGCGCTCCAGTAGAGGAAGGTGCCCGACAGGATGACGCGGTCGACGAGATTGAGGCCGTTGTCGAAGCGCAGCGGGCCGCTCTTGCCGCGGCATATCTGCACGAAGCCGAGGCACCAGCGGCTGCGCTGCGTGATGTATTCCTTGAGCCCTTCGGGTGCGAGCCCGAGCGACAGCAGCTCGTTGAGATAGACGGTCTGATAGCCGATCTCGCGTAGCCGCAACGTGACCAGATAGTCCTCGGTCACGGAATCGGTCGGAAAGCCGCCGATCTTGCGCAAGCAGGAAAAGCGAATGATCGACGAGGTCCCGCAGCAGAAGGCGGCGTTCCAGGCATCTTTCGAAGCCATAAGAACGTCGAAGAAGTAGCGCTGCTCGTCCGGCCAAACCCTGGCCATCGACAGGTTGCCCTGAATAGGATCCGGATTGATGAAGTGCTGGGGCGTCTGCACGATGCCGACGGACTCGTCGCGGAACAGTGTCATGGCCCGCGTCAGGAATTGCGGCTTCGGCACGAAGTCGGCGTCCAGAATCGAGATGAACTGTGGTGGCTCGCTGAGCTCCGCCAGCACCCGCAGGGCGTTGTTGATGTTGCCCGCCTTGGCATGCGCATTGTCGCTGCGCGTGAGATAGCCGCAACCGAGCCGTGCGCAGAGGTTCTCGAGCCACGCGCGCCTGCCGTCGTCGCAGACCCACACTCTGAAGTTGGGGTACTCCATGGCCATCGCGCCGACGATGGTCTGCTCGAGGATGGACTCCTCCTCATTGTACGTGCAGATCAGCACGTCGACCTTCGGCAGAACAGGCCGGTCGACGAGCCAGGCCATATTCGCTCTCACATCCGGGCTGCGGTCGCGGATACGCGTGAGGAAGAAGAAGGAGAGGCTCGACGACAGCAGCGTCAGCGCTTCCGTCGCGGCAAACAGCACACCGGTGATGTAGTCGGCCGTCAGACTAGGCTCAGGCAGCGTGTCCGTGATGCGCCAGAGCATGTATCGCCAGCCGAGCCCGATGGACACGGCAATGACCAGCGTGCGTGCCAGAGAGCTTTCGCGCTTGAGCCACGGAAGCGCGGCCAGCAGAAGCGCCGCAACGACGATGCCCGACCAGACACCACTGAAGAGTGTTGTGGCGATCGGGCTCATCTGACGGGAAGTGATGCCGTCGTCGCGGGGACGTCGTCGGGCGCGGCTCCGAACGTGACGCGTCCGGTCCTGCCAAAGCTGCAGGTCGGTGACTGGGTCAGCTCCGGAATGGCGACAGTGACCCTATAGGCCTCCTTGATCAAAGCAGACGGCGCGATCGCGAAGTTCGCCGGCGCCGCCGCGACACCGGTCAGATGCACCACGTGCCCCTCGAGCTCGCGGCCGCCTTCACGAAAGCGGAAGCGGGCCGGTTGTCCGATGCGCAGGCGGTTGTAGACGGATTCAGCAACCGTCGCGGTGACGAGGCTGGAGCTGCAGTCGAGCACGCGCACGAGCTCCTGGCCGCGCCTCACATCCTCTCCAGGGGCGGTCAACACCTCCCAGACGCTTCCGTTCGACGGCGCCGTGATCGTCGCCTCCGCCAGATTGGCATAGCGCGCGCGTTCCTCTTCCAACTCCTGCTTGAGGTGTGCGAGGCGCACGTCCCGGAACCGCAGCTCCGCGGACAGCTCCGACATCTGCTGTTGCAACTCGTCGGCGCGCTGCGAGGAGCGCGGACGGTCATTGTAGCTGTCGCCGAGGAAGAAGCCGCTTTTCGCGGCGGCAAGCTCGGTCTCTACCCCCTTCAGCCGCTCCTCCGCTGCGGCGATGCCTTGGGCCGCGATCTCGTCGTCGCGCTGGGCTTTGTCTAGCAGGGCCCGCGTCGAGGCTCCCTTGGCTTCGAGCGCAGTGGCCCGCTGCAGGATGGCTGCTGTCTCCGCGCGCCGCAAACGCGCTGCCGCCTGCTCGCTGCGGATCTCGCTGGCCCGGGCTTCGAGCTGCTGCACGCGCCCCTGCTGAAATTGCTCCGTCTGCGCCACGAATTCCGCGTGCAGCGTGCGTGTGCTCGCGAGCTTGGTCTCGAGCATGCTGCGCTCATCCTCGAGGCGGCCGATCTCGCGGCGCAGATCATCGAGTCGCGTGCGATCGGCGCGACGATTGCTGATCTTCATCAGCAGCGGGCCGGGCGCGAGGGCCGCGCCAATGGTGAGCGAGGAGGGTGTTGCCAGGATCTCGCCGTCGATCGGCGCTCTGAGTGTGATCAGCCGGGCATTGACGACGGCCTCGACGCTGGTGGTCTGCATGAGGCGCTGCATCGGGCCCCAGCCGACGCCGACGGCAACCGCGAGGGCGGCCACAGACTTGATGGAGCGGCGCACGAATGCGCCGTCGATATGCTGGCGCAGTCGAGGCCAGGTCTTGGTTGCGGGTGATAGCGGCTGCTGGAAGGTACGGACGCACCGCGCATACAACCGGAGCCAAGCGCGCCGAACCATCCTCTTCGCGCTCTTCGCGCTCTTTTCCGGCCGGTCACCTCGCCCCTCGAACGTGGCGCGCAAGTGGGCGACCCGCGCCGTGACATCGAGCGCGCGAAGCTCCGCGGAGGTATCCTCGTGCCAGTTCTGCGCGTCCGTTGTTTTTGGTGCAGTCGTTGTGGCTGGAGTCGTTATCTGCACCTCAGTCGCGCTGCGCGCGACGTCCGCAGTCAGCGCTTTAGCCGAGCCATGACGGAACATGGGCTTTCCTCTGAGGCGCACTTGAATTCGCTCTGCAACGATGTCGTATGCAGTACATAAGCGAGCACCTGGGATTGTGTGTACGTCGCGAAGGGTTGCAATTGATTAGAAATTGAAATTCCCACCCGAATTTCTCGTTCGTGGTGGATAATATATTAATTTGAGTCCGCCGGCGGGGACATACGGCCAAAACGGCACGCTCAAGTCGCATTCGAATATCATTCGACGGATAGCATTTGCTGCTCATTAAGCAACGCTCCTTATTGTGGCCGCCAACTATTGGTCACGGGGGGACCGGTGCTGTGTACGCATTGCTCGCATTTCTGAGAGCGAATTTCTTCAAGTGGTGGAAGTCATTGGGTGGCAGCACTGAGCGCCTCGACTCGGCTTCGACTGAGCCTGGCAATCAGCAGATTCCTCACGTCACCAGGCCACGATCCTTGATTGCGCTTCTCGGCAACGCGGTGACGTGCATCACCATTGTCGGGCCAACGCTGGCCTACGCCTGGCTGACATTCATCCAGCTCGAGAACCGCGCACTCGAGCACGCGGTCGTCGGTGCGCGCCAGGTTGAGCTCGATCTCGCCAAAGCGGGCACGGCCAGTCATATCGAGGAGCTTTCCATCGGCGCGTTGCATGCGGTCAATGCGGCCGGCTCCACGGTCGTGGCGAGCTGGGTCACGAATGAGGACGGCTCGGTGCGCATGTTCAACGGGCGTATCGAGGACTGGCCTGAGATCGAGGCCCGTGCGCCGATCCGCGGGCCGGGCTTTTCCGGCTACTTTTACGTCTCCGTGAGCACTGAATCCCTGATCTTGGGCACGCTCGAGGTGGCGCTCGCATTCCTGATTCTCAGCGTGGCGGCGCATTACTGCTTCAGAAGGCTTCCGCTGGCCGCGCTCGACGATGCGTTGGCGCTTCTGCAACAGAAGCAGGCGGAGCTGCAGGCCAAGAACGATCGCTTCGACGAGGCGCTCGACCACATGTCGCAGGGCTTGTGCATGTTCGACCGCGATCAGCGGATCCTGGTCTGCAACAAGCGTTATGCCGAGATGTACGGCCTGACCGCCGAGCAGACGAAGCCGGGCACGACCCTGCGCGAGATCGTCAACTACCGGGTCGCCAACGGCCTGTACGCCGGCGCCAGTCCGGAGGAGTACATGCAGGAGCGCACGGCGCGGGTCGTGGGCGCCTCCAATACCTTGCAGACGCTGAGCGACGGCCGTCACATCTCGATCGCGCGCCGTCCCATGAAAAGCGGCGGCTGGGTCACCACGCACGAGGACGTTACCGAGCAGCGCAAGAACGAGGCCAAGATCGCCTACATGGCCCACCACGATGCGCTCACCGGGCTGCCCAATCGCGTCCTGCTGCGCCAGCGCCTCGAGGAGGCCATTGCGCAGGTCCCGGACGGCAAGGGCGTTGCCGTGCATTGTCTCGACCTCGACCGTTTCAAGGAGGTTAACGACACGCTGGGCCACGCGATTGGCGATGCCCTGCTCAAGGGGCTTGCCGAGCGGCTGAAGCATTGCGTGCGCGGTTCCGATACCGTGGGTCGCGTGAGCGGCGACGAATTCGTCGTGGTGCAGACCCCGGTCTCCTCGCAGTCCGAGGCCATGGCTTTGGCGCAGCGCATTGCCGGCACGGTCGATGATCCCTTCGTGCTCAACGGGCACCAGATCATGGTCGGCACCAGCATCGGCATCGCCATGAGCACGGGTGAGGCAACCGATCCCGAGACGTTGCTGCGTCAAGCGGACCTGGCGCTCTACCGCGCCAAGAGCGAGCAGCGTGGCACCTACCGCCTCTTCGAGCCTGAGATGACCTCCAGGCTGCAGGCGCGCAGAGATATGGAGCTCGCCCTCAGAAGTGCTCTCCAAAACGGCGAGTTCGAGATCTACTACCAGCCCATCCTGAACCTTGCGCACAACGAGGTCAGGGGCTTCGAGGCTCTGCTGCGCTGGCACCGGCCTGGCTATGGCACCGTCTCTCCTGGCGAGTTCATTCCGCTTGCGGAGGAGACCGGCCTCATCATGGCCATCGGCGAGTGGGTTCTGCGGACCGCATGCGCGCATGCCGCGATGTGGCCGGACAACTTCATCGTGTCGGTCAATCTCTCTCCGGTTCAGTTCAAGAGCCGCAACCTGATCCAGACGGTCGTGAGTGCGCTGGCGGCAGCGGGCATCCTGGCCGAGCGGCTCGAGCTCGAGGTGACGGAATCGATCCTCGTGCAGGAGAGCGAAGCTGCATTGACGCTGCTGAGGAGCCTCCGAAATCTCGGTGTTCGCATTGCTCTGGACGACTTCGGCACCGGCTATTCCTCTCTCAGCTATTTGCAGAGCTTTCCGTTCGACAAGATCAAAATCGATCGCAGCTTCATCCAGAACCTGGCGAGCGGCAGCGAGAGCGCGCAGGCCATCATCGCGGCCATTGTACAGCTCGGCAGCACGCTGGGGATTGCAACGACGGCCGAAGGCGTGGAGACCAACGATCAGCTCGAGATCGTGCGGGCGCAGGGCTGCACGGAGATCCAGGGCTATCTGCTGAGCCCGCCCAAGCCCGAGCCTGAGATCGTGGAGCGCTTCTGCGCTCTGGCGGCCAAGTCGATCAGCGCCGCCTAGGCGCGGGCGTACCCGCGCGGCCGGTCCCTTCGCCCCGCGCGCGGGACGAAGGAGGTCCGTGGGGTCTGCCGAGTCCACTCAGTGACGCAGCGCAAGTGGAGGTGCATCTGGGTCCCGGCCCCCCGCCTTCGCGGGGGCAGGCTTTTCCCGCTCGTGCGTTTCACGCACGAGCAGCGC
>JBLNBZ010000148.1:0-41422 GCA_050260355.1 Bacteroidota bacterium
GGGGTCCATCTGGTAGGTGCGCTTGTCGCCCTTCAAGGTCGCATTGGTGCCGATCGCATCGCGGAAGGGACCGTAGAAGCCCGACGCGTACTTCGCGGCGTAGGACAGGATCTGCACGTCGGCAAAACCGGCGGCATCGAGTGCGCGGCGAATGGCGCCGACACGCCCATCCATCATGTCGGACGGCGCGACGCAGTCGACGCCAGCCTCCGCCAGCGCGAGCGCCTGCTTGCACAGAACGTCGACGGTTGCGTCGTTGACGATCCTGCCTTCCTCGTCCATGAGGCCGTCGTGGCCATGGCTCGTGTAGGGATCGAGGGCGACATCGGTGATGATGCCGATCTCCGGCACGGCCTTCTTGACGGCGCGAACGGCGCGGCACATCAGATTGTCGGCGCGAATGGCGTCGCTGCCCATGGGATCGCGCAACGGCTTCTCGACATAGGGGAACGGGGCGATGGCCGGGATGCCGAGCGCGAGGGCGCGCTCCGCCTCGGCAACGGCCTCGGCGACGTTGACGCGGTCGACGCCGGGCATGTGCTCCACCGGCACGCGGCGCTCGGACCCATCGATGAGGAAGATCGGCCAGATCAGGTCGTCGACAGAGAGCGTGCTCTCGGCAACGAGCCGGCGCGCCCACGGCGACTTGCGATTGCGGCGCATGCGCACGGCCGGGTACATGCCGGGCGAGCCGGGCTCGGCCGGCGGGGTCGCCTCGGACTTCATCTGCGTCCGTGGAATCGGGATCGGTTTCATGACGTGACCTCAGCAGCCATGGGTGCTCGGCCGGAGGGCCTCAGCGCTCCCGGCACAATCCAACCGGATCGCCGGGCTGGCAAGGGGGGAGGTTGGCGGAGGCCGCGACTTATATGCTGATGCTACTCGCAGAAGCTCTTGATCGGGCGATCCGCCATGTCGACATGGAAATGGTTGCGGTGAGCCTCGTTGGCCTCCGGGCCAAGTACCGTGCCGAAGTACTGGCACGCCGCGCGGTGGATCCGGCGCAGGAAGTGCTGCCGGCTCGTCGCCTGGATCTCGGCTCCTCCGCGGGGACCGCCCAGCCGGCTCGGCTGACCGAAGCCGAAGGACGGCGCCGCCGTGGCGAGGCTCGCACCCGGCACGATCGCCATTTTATCGAGCGGCTTGAGTGTCGTATCGGCGGCGGCTGTGGTGCCTTTCAAGCCGTCCGGCGTGGCCTCGTGCTCGTCGTGGGATGCCTCCGGTGCGCCTTCGCCCGCTGCGGCAGTGGCCGTCCTCGCGGCCGCGTCCCTGGTGGCGATCTGAATGCGGATGTCGCGCTCGGTCACGCCCCAGTCCGTGCGCACCTCGGCCACTTGACCCCGCTCGGTCACGAACCGGCTGATATCGACCGCATTGGCCCGGCCATGCTGACTGAGCCTGGCTTTGAGGCGCGCGTAGGCGTTGCGGCACGAGTAGTCGCTCATGACCTCGAGGCGGATGATCGGACCGCCCAGCAGGTCGCGCGCGGCGGGCTGCACCTCGGCGCTGAGCCACTTTGCCAGCGCCGCGACCAGCTCGCACGTTACCGTCGGCGGCGGCGACAGGGCGATCTGCGGATTGCTGCCGATGCTGACGAGCTGCACCGGGGCCGGCGCACCGCACTCTCCATCGCGCATGGGCTCCGCCGGGATCACGACGGCGTCCACGCCATTGAGAAGGATCTGGCAGCGGGCGCTCGCGGCATCGATCTCGCTCTTGGGCCAGCTCGTCGCTTTGCGTGTGGGTTTCGCCCGCACGGTGGAGGCCGGCATCGTGGCCTTTGCTGTGTCGGCTCCTTGTGCGGCCGGCTTCAACGGGCTCGATGTCTTGCTTTCGAGTGCGGCGGTCGCAGGCCGCGCTGCGGGAGGCGGCGTCTCGGCGCAGGCGATGGAGGCGTGCGACAATTGGCTGAACGCCAGTGCCACAATGGCGCCGACGAGAACTGGCCGATCCCCCACCTCGTTCCCCCGTCCCAGGCCGGTCGAATCCGGCGAATCATCGCATCAGTCTGATTGTTCCGATCAACGTTGTATAGCTCGTTAACAGTGACAATGAATCGCGCGCTGTGATCGTACATTTGCCTTATCGAAGCTGGCGCCGGGCTTGCGGCCGCCGGCATGAACGGGTGAGCGATGGATCGAGTGGCAGAGGGGAGCCCTGTGGAAAACGCCGCCGTGCGTGAGGACGCAGGGGTCAGCATCGCCGAGAGGGGCGCCGCAGGTTGTGTGATGCTGTCGCGCGCCAGCCGGCGGAACGCGCTGACGGCGGAGATGCGCCGCGCACTAGGGGCAGCCTTCCGGCGCTTTGCGCGCGATCCGGTGATTTACGCCGCCGTCGTTCGGTCGGAGTCGGATTCGGGTGCATTCTGCGCCGGTGCCGACCTTCGCGAGCTCGTCGAGCTGACGCGGGGCGATCGCGCCAAGCTGCGCGCCGCACTTGGCGAGGCGTTGGCTCTGTGCTGGCAGCTCGAGTGCTTTTCCAAGCCGACCGTCTCCCTCATTAACGGGGCGGTCATGGGTGGTGGCGTCGGCATCAGCCTGTTCGGCACGCATCGCGTCGCAGGAGCGGATTACGCATTCCGCTGTCCCGAAACCGGGGTTGGGTTGGCGCCGTCCAACGGGCTGAGCTACGTGCTGTCCCGCATGCCGGACTCCATCGGCGTGTACCTGGCTTTGACGGGAGATGCGATCGGCATGGCCGATGCTTTCGCCCTGGGGCTCGTCAGCCACTGCATCGAAGCGGCACGCTTTGCCGAGATCGAGCGGCAACTCGCCGATGCCGATCCCGTGGACGCAGTGCTGGATGGTCTGCACGCCGATCCGGGTCCAGGGCGCCTCACGGCGCTGAGGCCGGTCATCGCGCGCTGCTTTGCGGCACCGTCCGTCGAGGAGATCATCGCCAGGCTGGAGGCTGAGCGCGGCACCGACGAAGCCTGGGCGAGGGAGGCAGCCCGCCGGATGCGGCGCTCGTCGCCGCTTGCCTTGAAGGTCACGCATCGACTGCTGGAGGCGGCGACCGGGATGGACCTGAGGACGGCGCTGCAACTCGAGTACCGCGCGATCTGCCGTCTCGCCGAGAGGTTGGATTTCCAGGCAGGCGCGCAGGCGGTGCTCGGCCACGAGACGTCGCGGCCGATCTGGCAGCCATCCAGTCTCGAGGCGGTGCCGGTGGACATGGCCGTTCGGACGCTCGCCCACGATGTTGGGCTCGATTTGGCCCTGCCGAGCCGGGATCAGATGCAGGCGGCCCGCTATTAGCCGCCCCGCTGGCCGCCCCAATTGGAGATTCCGGTTAAGGCTCCGTTCAATATGCCTTTTAGCGCAACCTTTAATTTCCTGAGTTAGCTTCGCCACATAAACCCGGTGGCAGGAACGCTGGGTCTGACAACAGGGCAGAGGCGGATCACATGAGTGTTGCAGTGGACACGACGCGTCTTCGCGCGCCGGCTCAGGACGAAGCCTTCCGTGCGGAATATCTGCAGGCGCTTCGCCTGATCGAGCGGCTGCATCGGCTTCTGCTCGATGTCATCAAGGACGAGTTCGACCGCCAGGGCGGGGCCGAGCTGAACAGCGTGCAGGCGCTTTTGCTGTACAACATCGGCGACAGCGAGCTGACCGCCGGCGAGCTCAAGACTCGTGGCTACTATCTGGGCTCGAATGTCTCCTACAACCTGAAGAAGCTCGTCGACATGGGCTATCTGCACTACAAGCGGTCCGAGGTCGATCGCCGCTCGGTGCGGGTGAGCCTGACGGAAAAAGGCAAGGAAGCCTGCGAGGTCGTGAGCCGCCTGTATCATCGACAACTCGGCTCGGTGGAAGCGGTCGGCGAGGTCGGGCGCGAGGATTTCCAGGCCCTCAATCGCGCGCTGGTGCGCCTCGAGCGCTTCTGGTCCGATCAGATCCGTTATCGGCTCTAGGCGGCTCGCTCCGGCGGAGCTCATCCGCCGGAAGCTTGCGCTGTGCCGAGCGCGGTTTGTGACTGGCCTGCACCAGGGCGGACACATCTTCTTGCCTGCACGGCCTTTTGCCTTCTCAATAGGCTCCGAATACCGCAAACGAGTGGTGCCGCCGCTAACGGGCGGCCGACTCGGGGGCTGTCGGGGTGACTTGGATGATGGGCAAAGAGGCCTGCGGCTCTGGACGTTCGTGTGCGGTGAGGCTCGGACCTTGCGGGCGAGGCGTCGGATTTGCGGCGCTCGCGTGTCTGGCAATGCTGGCCGTGAGCGCGCATGCGGCGCGCGCCGAAATGGGAGATTGGCCGCGCTTCGGTCCGACGCCGGGCTCCATCGATCATCCTTACGACGCGACGTTTGCCAAGCAGTGGGAGGCGAACCCGCCCAAGGGGTTCCCGACGCTGTCGCCGGACAACCTGGCGGCCATGAAGGCGGCCATCAAGCGCTACTCGGAGTTGGTCGAGCGCGGTGGCTGGCCGGCCGTCCCCGACCGGCAGCTGCAACCCGGGACCAACGATCCGGCCGTCTCCATCCTGCGTGAGCGGCTGGCGCTCTCCGGCGATCTCAAGGAGGCCGGAGGGCTGTTCTCGGAAGCCTTCGATTCAGACGTCGAGCGGGCGGTGAAGCGCTTCCAGGCCTCCAATGGCCTGACGCCGACCGGTACTGTGGACAAGCGCACGCTGGCGGCGCTGAACGTCCCGGCGGCTGCGCGGTTGCGGCAGCTCAAGACGAACTATGCCCGTCTCGCCGAATACGGTCGCAGCGCGGGCAAGAAGTACGTCGTGGTCAATATTCCGGCGCAGCAGATCGAGGTGGTCGAGAACGATCAGGTCGTGTCGCGCCATTCCGGGGTGGTGGGCAAGCCGGATCGCCCGACACCCATCTTGCGGTCGTCGATCCATGAGTTGAACTTCAATCCTGTCTGGCACCTGCCGCCCACGGTGATCGAGAAGGACCTGATTCCCAAAGGCCAGGAGATGGCCCGGCGCGGACAGGACGTGCTCGCCAAGTACGGCATCGATGCCATCGGGGCCGACGGCAAGAAGCTCAACGGGACGAAGATCAACTGGTCGAGCGGCGCGGCCAAGGGGCTGACCTATCGCCAGCAGCCGGGGCCTGAGAACCCGCTGGGCTTCGTGAAGGTCAATTTCCACAACGCCTACTCCGTCTACATGCACGATTCCCCGTCGCAGTCGCTGTTCGGGCGGAATTTCCGTGCGGCGAGCTCGGGCTGCGTGCGCGTGCAGGGTATCGAGCAGCTTGCGGCCTGGCTGATGCAGGAGCAGGGTTGGTCTCAGGATCGTGTGCTTGCCATTAAGAAGTCCGGCGAGCGCCTGGACGTCCGATTGAAGCGGCCGGTGCCTCTCTACTTCGTTTACATCACGGCCTGGGCGACGGAAGACGGCGTGATCCAGTTCCGTCGCGACCTCTACAACAAGGACGGCGTAGGACCAACCGCGTCTGCCTACTGACGGCCCTGCCGGTACTCCCAGGGCAGCTTCGATCGGCTGTGCGACAAAGCGCGGTGACACAGGCCTCAGTGGATCGGCTAAAGAAGGGGCCGTGCGGCGCTGACCGCAAATGCAGGCCGCCACTGTGGTGCGCGTGCTGCCCTTGTGTTGGCGCGATCAGGTGCTTTCTAAGAGGCTAGGCTCGGAGCCGGATCGTGGAGTACGGGCGAATATTCGCGGAAGCCTTGGAGCGCCTGCGCAGCGAGGGACGCTATCGCGTCTTCGCCGACATCTGTCGCGCCCGCGGCGCGTTTCCCGCGGCCGAGCACGCAGGCGCCGGCGGCCCGCGGCCCATTACCGTGTGGTGCTCGAACGACTATCTCGGCATGGGCCAGCACCCCGCTGTGCTCGAAGCCATGCATGCGGCGCTCGACAAGGCCGGGGCCGGGTCGGGCGGCACGCGCAACATCTCGGGTACGACGCATTACCACGTAGAGCTCGAGGCCGAGCTTGCCGACCTGCATGGCAAGGAGGCGGCGCTCGTCTTCACCTCGGCCTATGTCGCCAACGACACGACGCTGGCCACGCTGCAGAAGCTTCTGCCCGGCAGTCTCGTGCTGTCGGACGAGAAGAACCATGCCTCCATGATCGCCGGCATCAAGAACGGGGGCGGCGCGAAGACGATCTGGCGTCACAACGATCTCGGCGATCTCGAGGCCAAGCTCAAGGGCGTCGAGCCGGGACGGCCGAAGATCATCGCCTTCGAGTCCGTCTATTCGATGGACGGCACGATCTCCGACATCGGCGCGATTTGCGAGCTCGCTCGGCGCTACGGGGCGCTGACCTACCTCGATGAGGTGCATGCCGTGGGCCTTTATGGTCCCCGCGGCGGCGGCATCGCCGAGCGCGATGGCGTCATGGCGCGCGTGGACGTGATCAACGGTACGCTGGCGAAGGGGTTCGGCGTCATGGGCGGCTACATCGCCGGCAGCCGCGACCTGGTTGATGCCATCCGCAGCTTCGCGCCGGGCTTCATCTTTACGACCTCGCTGGCGCCGGTGATCGCGGCAGGTGCAAGCGCCAGCATCCGTCATCTGAAGTCGAGTGAGCAGGAGCGCCAGCGGCACCAGGAGCGCGCGCGTGCGCTCAAGCGGCGCCTCCAGGCGGCCGGCCTGCCCGTGATGGACAACCAGAGCCACATCGTGCCCGTGATGGTCGGCGATCCGGTGCTCTGCAAGAGGATCACGGATGCGCTGCTCGAGCGCTTCGGCATCTACGTTCAGCCCATCAATTTCCCGACCGTCTCGCGCGGGACCGAGCGCTTGCGGCTGACGCCAACGCCGCAGCACTCCGATGCCGACATGGAGCAGCTTACGGCGGCCTTGCGTCTGCTGTGGTCCGAGATGGGCCTGCCGCTCGAGCAGCGGGCCGCCGCCGCCGAGTAACCGGGGCGAGGCCTGCGGCCAGTGCGGGTGTGGATGTCGCTTGAGGCACGCGTCGGAAACATCAAGGGTCGAGGCGCTGAGTGCCAGGATTGCGATTGGAACGCGCAACGCTCGTCGCCCTGCTGACCCTGATCGGCGGATTGGTTGCGTTCGCTCTCCTTGCCGACGAGGTGGGCGAGGGCGGCACGCGCAACTTCGACGAGTGGGTCCTTCTGGCGCTGCGCACCCCTGCTGATCCGTCCGATCCGCTCGGGCCGCGCTGGCTCGAGGAGGCGGTGCGCGACATCACGGCGCTGGGCGGCACGACCGTGCTTGCGCTCATCGTGCTGATCGTTTCGGGCTACCTGGTGCTGACGGGAAAGCGACACGCGGCCATGGCGACCGTCATCTCGGTCGTGAGCGGCGTGCTGCTCAGCCAGGCGATGAAGATGGCCTATGCGCGGCCCCGTCCGGGCCTCGTGCCACACGGAGTCGAGGTGTACAGCGCCAGCTTCCCGTCCGGGCACTCGATGATGGCCGCGATTGTCTATCTGACGCTCGGGGCGATGCTGTTGCGGACGCAGGCCGATCGGCGGGTCAAAGCCTACTGCCTTACCGTCGCCGTGCTGCTCACGCTGCTGGTTGGCATGAGCCGGGTCTACCTCGGTGTGCACTGGCCCACGGACGTGCTGGCGGGTTGGGCGCTCGGCGCCGCCTGGGCCATGATGTGCTGGCTGATCATGCTTTGGCTCCAGGACCGCGGCGCAGTGGAGAAGTCGGCCAGCGACCCTTCGTGAAGCCCTGCGCCGCGCGCGTAGACCAACGAGGGGATTGCATCGGTCCTCGCCTTGTTGCAGATGCGCGGCGCGTGATATGAGCACGCGGCGGCCCGACGGGGCCCAGCCGAATCGGAGATGTCATGCCGACAGCAGCCGCCAAGAGCGGGCCAAAACCGACGTCGAGCTTCTTTGCCGACTCTCTGGCTGACCGCGATCCGGAGCTCTACGGGGCTATCGGCCGCGAGCTCAACCGCCAGCAGACCGAGATCGAGCTGATTGCCTCGGAGAACATTGTCAGCCGCGCGGTGTTGGAGGCCGCGGGAACGGTGCTGACCAACAAGTATGCCGAGGGCTATCCGGGGCGGCGCTACTACGGCGGGTGCCAGTATGTCGACGAGGCCGAGACGCTGGCCATCGAGCGCGCCAAGACGCTGTTTCAGTGCGGCTTTGCCAACGTGCAGCCGCACTCGGGCAGCCAGGCGAACCAGGCTGTCTTGATGGCTCTGGCCAAGCCGGGCGACACGATCCTCGGGCTGTCACTGGCTGCAGGCGGGCACTTGACGCACGGGTCCCCAGTCAATCAGTCCGGCAAGTGGTTTCACGCGGTCTCGTACGGCGTGCGCAGGCAGGATCACCGTATCGACCACGATGAGGTCCTGAAGCTGGCCAAGGAGCATCGGCCGAGGATCATCATCGCCGGCGGCTCCGCCTATCCGCGCACCATCGACTTCGCGCGCTTTCGCGCGATCGCCGACGAGGTCGGCGCCTTTCTCATGGTCGACATGGCGCACTTCGCCGGTCTTGTCGCCGGAGGGGCTCATCCGAGCCCGCTGCCGCACGCCCACGTCGTCACCACGACGACGCACAAGACGCTGCGTGGTCCGCGCGGCGGCATGGTGCTGACCAACGACGAGGAGATCGCCAAGAAGATCAACTCGGCGGTGTTTCCCGGTCTGCAAGGCGGCCCGCTGATGCACATCATCGCCGCCAAGGCGGTCGCGCTGCGCGAGGCGCTGACGCCGGAGTTCAAGGCCTATGCACGCGCGGTCGTGGAGAATGCCAAAGCGCTGGGCGAGGTGCTGAACCGGGCAGGTTTCGATCTCGTATCGGGCGGAACCGACACGCATCTGCTGCTCGTCGACCTGCGGCCCAAGAAGCTGACCGGCAACGTGGCCGAGAAGGCCCTGGGCCGGGCCCACATCACGTGCAACAAGAACGGGGTGCCGTTCGATCCCGAGAAGCCGTCGGTCACGTCAGGCGTTCGCCTCGGCTCGCCGGCGGGCACGACCCGCGGCTTCGGCGTCGCCGAGTTCCGCGACGTCGGCCGCATGATCGCCGACGTGCTGGACGGTCTTGCCCGTCATGGCGAAGCAGGCAACGCTGGCGTCGAAGCGAAAGTGAAGGCCGAGGCCATCGCACTTTGTGCCCGCTTCCCGATCTACGATTAAATTAGGCGCGCCACGGCGGTTGTGTGGGCGCCGCAACGCTCTGGAGTCATCCTATGCGCTGCCCCTACTGCTCGGGCGAGAACACACAGGTCAAGGATAGCCGTCCAACAGAGGAAAATGCGGCCATCCGCCGGCGGCGCATCTGTCCCGACTGCGGCGGTCGCTTCACGACGTTCGAGCGCGTCCAGCTGCGCGAGCTGACGGTGATCAAGCGATCGGGGCGCCGGGTGCTGTTCGATCGCGACAAGCTCTCACGGTCGGTCGAGGTCGCGTTGCGCAAGCGTCCGGTGGAGGCCGAGCGCATCGAGCGCATGATCTCGGGCATCGTGCGTCAGCTCGAGAGCCTGGGCGAGAACGAGATCCCGTCCTCCGCCATCGGCCAGCTCGTCATGGAGGCGTTGCGTGGCCTCGATCCCGTGGCCTACGTCCGCTTCGCGTCCGTCTATCGGGATTTCCGCGAGGCGGCGGACTTCCACGAGGTGCTGGGTGAGATCGCCAACGTGTCTCCAGGCGAGCTGCAGGACGGTGGCGTCGGAACGGCGCTTCCCGGCGCGGATCTGAAAATCGTCGCGGAGCGTAAGCTTTGACCGGTGCGAATGCCGACCGCGAGGCCAATGACCGGCGCTACATGCAGATTGCGCTGCGTCTGGCGAAACGGGGTCTAGGCACAACGGCACCCAATCCATCGGTCGGCAGCTTGGTCGTGGACGAGGCGAGCGGCGAGGTCATCGCGCGGGGGTGGACCCAGCCCGGTGGCCGTCCGCACGCCGAGACCGAGGCGTTGCGGCGTGCGGGGGCGCGAGCGCGCGGCGCGACCGTATACGTCACGCTCGAGCCGTGCTCGCATTACGGCCAGACGCCGCCGTGCGCGGAGGCGATCATCGCGGCGGGGGCAGGCCGTGTGGTGGTCGCGATTCTCGACCCCGATCCGCGCGTTGCAGGCCGCGGGCTCGCCATGCTGCGCGCCGCGGGAATCGCGGTCAGCCGAGGCGTGTGTGCCGAGGAGGCCGACTGGGTCACGCGCGGGCACATCTCGCGTGTCACCGAGCGCAGACCGTTCGTGCAGCTCAAGATGGCGCTGGACGCCGCGGGGACGATTCAGCGCGGCGCAAAGGGAAAGCCGACGTGGGTCACAGGCGCCATGGCGCGGGCGCACGGTCATTTGCTGAGGGCCGAGGCGGATGCCATTCTCGTCGGCGCCGGCACGGTCGAGGACGACGACCCCGACCTCACGTGCCGTTTGCCTGGCATGCGCGGCCGCTCGCCGACGAGGATCGTCTTGTGCGGGCGGCGCCTGCCGCCGCTCGACAGCAAGCTGGTGCGCACGGCAGCGGCGGTGCCGGTGTGGATCTTCTGCAGCCCGGACGCGGACCCGGCACGGCAGGCCGAGCTCAGGGCTGCGTCCTGCCGCGTGTTCAATGTCGCGACCGTCGCCGGGCGTCCCTGGATTCCGGCGGTGACCGAGGCGCTGGTGGCGGAGGGCGTCACCCGCTTGCTGGTCGAGGGTGGCCCGGCTGTGTGGCGCTCGTTTTTTGCAGTCGGTCTGGTGGACGAAGTCGTGCAATATCGTGCGGGTGCGGCCAGCGCGCCGCGCAAAGCCGGTGACGAGGCGGCCGCCCGGGCGCTTGCCGGGTATGCCGGGCCGATGAGCTTTTCGCTTGCGGGCGGGCGGCTCCTCGGAGACGACGAGCTTTTCGTGTTTCATCGCATGCGAGGACACTGAGCATGTTCACGGGCATCGTCACCGACATTGGTGAGGTTGTTGCGATCGACGGGGGACGGTTCACCATCCGCTCCGGCTACGAGGCCCAGTCGATTCCGCTCGGCGCCTCGATCTGCTGCGACGGCTGCTGTCTCACGGCGACCTCGATCCGCGCCGACGGCAAGGGCTCCGTCTTCACGGTCGACGTCTCCAACGAGACCAAGTCCAAAACAACGCTCGGCGCCTGGCGCGCAGGCATGCGCGTCAACCTCGAGCGCGCACTGAGGCCGGGAGACGAGTTGGGCGGACACATCGTGTCCGGCCACATCGACGGCGTGGCAACGATCGTCGACATCACGCCGGACGGGGACTCGCGACGGTTCACGTTCGAGGCACCCGAGCACCTGGCGCTCTACGTCGCCCCGAAAGGCTCGGTCGCGCTCGATGGCATCTCGCTCACCGTTAACGAGGTGGCCGGCAGCCGCTTCGGCATCAACGTCATCCCCCACACCTTGACGGTTACGACATGGGGGGGCAAAAAGCCACATGACAAGGTCAACCTCGAGGTCGACCTCCTTGCGCGCTATGTTGCGCGGCTCCTGGAGTCCCGGCGGTGAAGGACAGCTTGAGAAGAGCGGAGTACTCGGAAGGCAAGGGCTTCATCTCGCCGATCGAGGAGGTGATCGAGGATATCCGCAACGGCCGCATGATCATCCTCGTGGACGCGGAGGACCGCGAGAACGAGGGTGATCTCGTCATCCCGGCGCAGATGGCGACGCCGGAGGCCATCAACTTCATGGCCAAGCACGGCCGCGGCTTGATCTGCCTGTCGATCACTGAGGAGCGTGCCGAGCAGCTGCGCCTCGAGTACATGGCACGCAAGAACGAGGCCCGCCACACCACGGCCTTCACGGTCTCCATCGAGGCGCGCGAGGGCATCGCCACCGGCATCTCGGCACACGATCGCGCACGCACGGTTGCGACTGCGATCGACCCGACCAAGGGCCACAAAGATATCGTCTCGCCAGGCCATGTGTTTCCGCTCATCGCGCGCGAGGGCGGCGTGCTCGTGCGCGCGGGCCACACGGAGGCCTCCGTCGACCTGGCGCGGCTGGCGGGCCTGCTGCCCGCGGGCGTCATCTGCGAGATCATGAACGACGACGGGACCATGGCGCGGATGCCGGATCTCGTCGCATTCGCCCAGCGGCACGGCCTCAAGGTCGGCACCATCGAGGACCTGATCGCCTATCGGATCAAGCACGACCGCATCGTCAAGCGCAAGATGGCCTCGCAGGTCACAAGCGTGTTCGGCGGCGCGTTCGATCTTCACGTCTATGAGACCACGGTCGACCCGGTGGAGCATCTGGTGCTCGTGCGCGGCGATCTGTCGAGCCCGGGTCCCGTCCTCGTTCGCGTGCACGCCGTGACCATGCCGGCGGATCTGCTCGGCATCGGAACCGAGGCGCAGAAGGAGTCGTTGATTCAAAAGAGCATGGAGGCCATCGCGGCCGAGGGGCGGGGCGTGCTCGTGCTGATCCGCGACCTGCGGCCTCGTTCCGTCTCCGACTGGTTGACAAAGCGCGCCGAGCCCGCTTCGGCCGATGAGCGGCGTCGGGTCGAGATCGGTGTGGGATCGCAGATCCTGCGCGATCTCGGCATCACCGACATGGTGCTGCTGTCGAACTCGCCGCGTTCGCGCTACGTTGGCCTGGAAGGCTACGGACTTCGCATCGTCGATACGCGCAGGATCGAGTAGCGATCATGGCAGGCAAGAGCACGGGTCACGCCACCGGCGGACGCGTCGAGGCGCGGCTTCTGATCATCGAGGCGCCCTACTACCAGGACATCGCGGCCGAGCTGGCGGCGGGTGCGGTAGCCGAGCTCGAGGCGCGCGGCGCTGCCTTCGATCGCGTCAGCGTGCCCGGCGCTCTCGAGATACCGCAAGTGCTCACGCTCGCATGCGCCGCGGGCCTGTTTGCGGGCAGCCCCCTGTCGGTCAGGCCGTCGGCGCGCTATCACGGCGCGATCGCGCTCGGCTGCGTGATCCGGGGTGAGACGGCGCACTACGATATCGTCTGCCGCAACGCCAATCACTGGCTCATGCACGTCGCAACCGAGCAGCATGTGCCGGTCGGCAACGGCATCCTCACGGTCGATACCAAGGAGCAGGCGCACGAGCGGGCGCGTGGCGGGCGCGATGGCAAGGGCGGCGAGGCCGCGCGTGCCTGTCTGAGGTTGATCGAGCTCGCGCGCGACTTTCAAGGCCAAAAGGTATGACCGGCTCCGAAAAGCCGGTGCTCCCTCTCGGTCCGCGCAGCGCGGCGCGGGTCGGCGCCGTGCAGGCGCTCTATCAGATGGACCTGGCGCAGACCGATCTCGACGACGTCATCGGGGAGTTTCTCGCAGGCCGGGTCGGCCCCAAAGCCGAAGACCCTGCACTCGCCGACGCGGATACAAACTTCTTCTCGGATATCCTCAAAGGCGTCGTGCGGCGGCAGCGCGAGATCGATCCGCTCATCGACCAGCAGCTGGCGCAAGGGTGGCGGCTCACGCGCATCGACTCGATTCTGCGAGCGGCCCTGCGGGCCGGAGTCTTCGAGCTGCTCGAGCGCACGGACGTTCCAGCGCGCGTGGTCATCAGCGAATATATTCAGGTGGCGCAGGCGTTCTTCTCCGAGGAGGAGCCGCGCGTTGTCAACGGCGTGCTCGACAAGCTGGCGCGGCGGCTGCGCGGCTCCGAATTTCCGCCGCAGAACGCGTGAGATGTCACGCCGGCTGGCCGTCCGGCTCCAGCGCGCGAGCCGATGGGGCCGGCGCCGTGCGTTCCCGCTTCTTCTGCTCGCAGACGGCGATCACCGACTTGCCGAGCTCCACGAAGTCCCGCTTGCGCGGTGATGTCCTGCGCCACACCAGTCCCAGGACGCGATGCGGCTGCGGCTCGGCGAAACGCATGAGGCGCACGGCATCATTGCGCGCCTCGAGGTCGAGGCTGAGCTCGGGCAGCAGCGTGATGCCGTGGCCGTTGGCGACCATTTGCACGATGGTGGACAGGCTCGAGGCGCCGAACGTGTTGACGCTCTCGACCTGCTGCAGGCGGCAATAGCTCAAGGCCTGCTCGCGGAGGCAATGGCCTTCCTCGAGCAACAGCAGACGATCCCGGCGGAGCAAGTCCGGCGTGGCGAGCACTCTGCCGACCTTCCGCGATGCCGGCAGCGCGAGCAGGAAGCGATCCTCGACCAGCCGGATGGACTCGACGTCGGGGTGATCGACCGGGAGCGCCAGCAGCAGCACGTCGAGCTTGCCCTCGAGCAGCTCCTTGGTGAGTTGCTGGGTCTGCGTCTCGCGCAGATGCAGCTCGAGATCGGGGTATTCGCTGCGCAAGAGCGGCAACAGAGGCGGAAGCAGGTAAGGGGCGACGGATGGAATGACGCCGAGCCGCAGGATGCCCGACAGCAGGCGGCTGCTGTGCCGGGCCCAGTCCAGCAGGTCGCGGCATTCCGCCAGGATGCGGCCGGCGCGCCGCGCGATCTCCTGTCCTGCCTCGGTCAGCTGGACGCCGTGCCGCGTGCGCTCCACCAGCGGCGTGCCGACCTCGCGCTCGAGCTCCTGGATCTGCATGGAGAGCGCAGGCTGGCTGACCGCGCACTGCTCGGCCGCCCTGCCGAAGTGCCGGCAGCGGGCAAGCGCGTCGAAGTAACGGAGCTGCCGCAGCGTCACGTTGGCCATAAGTTTCTCTGATTAGAAGCCTCAGCCAATACGATTAGACCTGATGGAAAGTGCTGTCTAGCGTGCCCGGGTTCACCAGTTCGGGAGCCGAAACCGATGGCCAAACGACCGATGCTGACGACCACGGCGGGCGCGCCGATCGCCGACAATCAGAACTCCATCTCGGCGGGCGCCATGGGCCCGCTGCTGCTGCAGGACTACCAGTTGCTCGAGAAGCTGGCGCACCAGAACCGCGAGCGCATCCCGGAGCGCACGGTTCATGCCAAAGGCTGGGGTGCTTACGGCACGCTGACGATCAGCAACGACATCACGAGGTACTCGCGCGCGAGGATCTTCTCCGAGGTCGGCAAGAAGACCGATCTGATCCTGCGCTTCTCGACCGTGGCGGGCGAACTGGGTGCGGCCGACGCAGAACGCGACGTACGCGGCTTTGCCATCAAGTTCTACACCGAGGAAGGGAACTGGGATCTGGTCGGCAACAACACGCCGGTGTTCTTCGTACGCGATCCTCTCAAGTTCCCGGACTTCATCCACACGCAGAAGCGCCATCCGAAGACGAACCTGCGCTCGCCCACGGCGATGTGGGATTTCTGGTCGCTGTCGCCGGAGAGCCTGCATCAGGTCACCATCCTGATGTCGGATCGGGGCCTGCCGCAGACGGTGCGGCACATGAACGGATACGGCTCGCATACCTACTCGCTCATCAACGCCAAGAATGAGCGCGTGTGGGTCAAGTTTCACTTCAAGACCCTGCAGGGCCACAAGTTCTGGACCAACGTGGAAGCCCGCGAGATCGTCGGACGCACGCGCGAATCCACCCAGGAGGATCTCTTCTCCGCGATCGAAAGGCGCGACTTTCCGAAGTGGCGGATGTGCATCCAGGTGATGCCGGAGTCGGATGTGGGCAAAACGCCCTACAACCCGTTCGACCTCACCAAGGTGTGGCCGCACAAGGACTATCCGCTGATCGAGGTCGGCATCCTCGAGCTGAACCGCAACCCGGAGAACTACTTCGCGGAGATCGAGCAGGCCGCCTTCTCGCCCTCCAACATCGTTCCCGGCGTCGGCTTCTCGCCCGACAAGATGCTGCAGGCGCGCATCTTCTCGTATGCGGACGCGCACCGCTATCGGCTCGGCACGCACTACGAGGCGCTTCCGGTCAATGCCCCGCGCTGCCCGGTGCATCACTATCACAAGGATGGGCCCATGCGCTTCTTCCGCAACGGCACCGGCAACCCGGACGCCTATTATGAGCCCAACTCGTTCTCGGGGCCCGTCCAGGCGCCGCAGTACCGCGAGCCGCCGCTGCGACTCTCGGGCGATGCCGACCGCTACGACCACCGCATCGGCAACGACGACTACACCCAACCGGGCAATCTGTTCAGGCTCATGACGCCGGAGCAGCGCAACCGGCTGATGGACAACATCGCCGAGGCCATGCAGGGCGTGCCGGTCGAGATCGTGCGGCGCCAGGTCGGGCACTTTTACAGGGCGGATCCGGACTACGGGATCGGCGTGGCAACCCGCATGGGGCTGAGCGCCGGCGACGTGCCGAAGGCAGCAGCAGCCGAATAGGGCGGCACGTCAAACCCTGGCAGGGCGCCTGCGCTCGTCGGAAAGATCGGCGCCTTGCCCGTCCAGCAGCCGATAAGGGAGCTCCACAGATGCTCGACACAGGACAAGCCCGGACACGGTCGATCGGCGAGATGATTGTCGGCGACAGCCTCGAGGCGCTCGACGCGGCGCTGGCGAAGGCCGGCATCGAGGCGCGCGACATCGTCTCCATCATCCCGATTCCGCGGATCACTCCGGCCATCGGGGATCACGAGCCGAAGCTGCGCGTGATCTACCGCAAGGCGGGAAAGTGAGGCTGCCGCGCCAAGGTGCGCGAGGCGTCGAGGCTTCCTGAGGCGGCTCGCGGCCGAGGGTCGCCGCTCAGGGCAGCGGACAAGGCTCGCGCGATGGGCCTGCCGATGCTATCTGAGTCGTCAGTGCAGAGTGGTCGCCGCTCGCCATGTAGGCGACCGGCAGGCGACGGCCTGACGGCGAAGGTGCGCAATGCTCCGGCTTGTCCTTGTGCTGGTCTTGACCATATCGGGCTCTCTGTCGGCGCTGGCGGCCGCGGAGGACGCGCTGGCACGCGCCAGAGAGGCAGCGGCGGCGTTGCAGCGGGGCAATGTCGAGCAGGCCATCGAGCTCTATAGCGAGGCGCTGAAGGATCAGGGCCTGACAACCGACCGGCGCGCCACGCTCTACAACGATCGAGGCGTCAGCTATCAGCGCCTCAATCAGCCGCGCGCAGCGATCGAGGACTTCAATCGCGCCGTACAACTGTTCCCGGAAGGAGCCGCCGCCTACAACAACCGCGGCATCGTGCTGCTCGGGCTCGGGCTCTACAAGGAGGCGGTCAAGGATTTCGACCGCGCCCTGGTGCTCGCGCCCGGCTATGCGGCCGCCTACAACAATCGCGCCAGCGCGCTCGTGAAGCTCGGCGAGAACACTGCGGCGCTGAGCGACTTCTCGAAGGCCATCCAGCTCAACAGCACCAATCCCGCGGCCCTCAACGGACGCGGCCGCCTGAACCTGGCGCAGAACCGCCCCTATGCGGCGCTGCGGGATCTCAACCGCGCGCTGGGCTTCGATGCGCGTTTCGGGCCCGGCTATCGGGCGCGGGCGGAGGTCAAGCTGCTGCTGGAGCGCTACGAGGAGGCGGTGGAGGACCTGAGCCGCGCCATCGCGTTCGATCCGACCAACATCGAGCTATATCTGCTGCGCGGTCACGCCTATCTCGCCGCGGACAACACGGCCTCCGCGCTCAAGGATTTCGACAAGGCCGTCGAGCTGGACCCGAAATCAGCTGCGGCACTGGAGGCGCACGGCTTGGCCAACGCCAAGGCGGACGCATTCGACGAGGCGCTCAATGATCTCGGCCGCGCCATCGAGCTTGATCCGCGATCAGTTCTTGCCTACGCGTACCGCGCCTGGGTCTACAAGCAGATGGGCCAGCCGGAGCTCGGGCAAAGGGATATCGAGCGGGCGATGCGGCTGGAGCCGGGCCGCGCCGAGGTGCTTTGGGTGAGCGGAGAGCTGCACGAGGCAGCGGGCGAGACCAGCGAGGCGATTGCCGATCTCAAGAAGGCCACGAGCCTGAACCCGGCTTTGCACGATGCGTCGGCAGCCTTGGAAAGGCTCGGCGCAGGCGGCGACAACGACGAGGTCGAGCTGCCGCAGCTCGGGCTCGATGGCTGGCACGTCCTCGTTCGCGGCAATCGCTTTCGAGCGACGAGCGATGAGTTTCCGCGCCTGAGCGTGCCACTCGAGATGATGGGTGAGGGACAGCCGCGCCTGCTGGAATGGGAGGTGAAGAAGCCGCCGTTGAAGGGGATCGGCGTTCTGCGGTTCGCGGCGGGAACGGTCGAAGGCCGCAAAGGGCCCGAGCAAGTGGAGCACGCCGCGGTGCTCGATCTGCAGGCGCGCACGGTCGTGGCCGTCGAGCCGGTGCGGCAAGGCGATCGAATCTCCAATTGGACGTGGGAGGACAATCGGCTCATCGTGGCAAGCCTCGATGGCTACACCGAGGAGTACGCGCTGCGCGCCAAGGCTCCCACACCGCCGAGCCAGCGCAAGGTGACGAACGCGGATGGACAATCCAAGTCGGGATCAACACCGTTTTGGGCGCCATGGGCGTCGCCGGGCGAGAGCCGCTCGGATCGTTCCCGCGGGCAACCGAAGTCGATTTTCGACTTGATTTTCAAGAAGTGGTAAAGCCCGCATAGGTCCCCTCGGCGCGTGCCGGGCCGGCCACCGGCCGATGGCCAAAATGGCGCCAAAACGGCCTCCGGCGTGATTGCGCTGTGGGCAGATTGACCGAAGCCGATACGTTACAAGCACTGGGCGAGATGCTAGGACTCCACCCTGGTGGAGGACGGTGGGCCCGCAAGGGACCGCTGAACGACGGGTGCGCCAGTGTCCTCACAGCAGGCGCGGAAAAACTTGGGTGCAACAAAAAATGCCTTATCGGGAGGGCGGGGCGGCACTCGCGCTTTGCATTGCGGTGATGGCGTTGGGCGCAGTGCTGGCCGGTTGCGAGCGGCCGCAGGCGCAAGGTGCAGCCAAGTCGGCTCCGGCGCAGGGGACATTGCCGAGCGTCACCGTCAGCAAGCCCCTCGTCGAGACGATCGTCGAGTGGGATGAATATACGGGCCGGTTCGAGGCCATCGACTCCGTTGAGGTCAGAGCGCGCGTTTCCGGCTACCTCGATGAGATCGCCTTCAAGGATGGGCAGGCGGTCACCAAGGGCGCGCTGCTCTTCGTCATCGACCCGCGTCCCTTCGAGCGTGTCCTGGAGCAGGCCGAGGCCGAGCTGGCGCAGGCTCAGACCAAGGCCGACAATCTCGTGGCCGATGTGGAGCGCGGCAAGCCTTTGGTGGAGCGGCGCATCATGTCGGAAAAGGCGTTCGACGATCGCGCCAATCTGCTCAAGGAGGCGCAGGCGGCAGTCAAGGTGGCGCGCGCCAAGGTGGCGACCGCCGCGCTGGATGTCGCATTCACGCGCATCACTGCGCCGATCGACGGCCGCATCAGCCGTACCAATGTGAGTCCGGGCAACTGGGTATCGGCCGGCGGAACGAGCAATCCGACGCTGCTCACCACGATCGTCGGCCAGGATCCCATCTACGTCTACTTCGACGTCAGCGAGAACAATTTCATCAAGTACCGTAGGCTCGCGGAGCGAGACGAAAACGCCAGCGCCGGACAGTTGGGAGCGCTGGTGGAGGTGGCGTTGCCGGATGAATCAGGCTTCACCCACCGTGGAAAGCTGGACTTCATCGACAACCGCCTGGATGCCGGGACCGCGACCCTTCGGGTCAGGGCAACGCTCGACAACAAGGCTCAGCTCTTCTCGCCAGGGATGTTTGCGCGCGTGCGGCTGGCCGGCTCTCCGAGCTATGCAGCGGTGCTTGTCCCCGACGAGGCGATCGGTACCGACCAGGGCAACAAGTATGTGCTCGTCGTCGGTGACGACGGCGTGGTGACCCGCAAGGCCGTGCGCCTCGGACCGCTGTCGAACGGCATGCGCGTCATCAGGGAAGGTGCCGGCCCTTCGGACTGGGTCATCGTCAATGGACTGCAGCGAGCGCGCCCGGGGCAGAAGGTCGAGGCAGTCCGCGAGCCGCTCAAGGCGTCGCGTCCGAAGCCCGCCAGCCTGGTGACGACGGCGCCCTGATCGCGAGAGACGAGCATGCGCTTCAGCCACTTCTTCATCGCGCGGCCGATCTTCGCAGCAGTCCTGTCTCTCTTCATCGTCATCCTGGGCGTCATCGCCTATAGCCGTCTGGCACTGACGCAGTTTCCCGAGATCGTTCCGCCCACGGTCACGGTGACGGCCACCTACTCGGGTGCGAGCGCCCAAACCGTCGCGGATACCGTTGCCGCCGTCATCGAGCAGGAGGTGAACGGCGTCGAGGGAATGATCTACATGTATTCCCAGTCGACGAGCGACGGGAACATGACGCTGACCGTCACCTTCGACATCGGCACCGACATCGACAAGGCGCAGGTCCTCGTCCAGAACCGCGTGTCGTCGGCCGAGCCGCGATTGCCCGACGAGGTGCGCCGCTCGGGCGTGCAGGTCCGCAAGAACAATCCGGATCTGCTGCTGGTCGTGCACATGGTGTCGCCGGACAACACCTACGACCAGCTCTACATCTCGAACTACGCGCTTCTCAACGTGCGCGACGTGCTGGCGCGCATCGAGGGCGCAGGGTCCGTGAACTTGTTCGGCGCGCGCGAGTACTCGATGCGCGTCTGGCTCGATCCCGAGCGCATCGCCGCGCTCAACCTGTCGGCGGAGGATATCGTCGCCGCCCTGCGGCAGCAGAACGTGCAGGTTGCCGGCGGCAACCTCGGCGAGCCGCCCGTCAATGCCACCGGCGCCTTCCAGATCCCGCTGCAGCTCAAGGGGCGGCTGCGCGATGCAGGGGAGTTCGAGCAGATCGTCGTCAAGTCCGGCCAGAATGGCCGCGTCGTGCTTCTGAAGGACGTGGCCCGCGTGGAGCTGGGCGCCCTCAGCTACACGACTTTCGGCTACCAGAACGGCGTCCCGGCGATCGTCGTGGCTGTGACGCAGGCGCCGGGCTCGGACGCCTTGACTACAGCCAATGCCATCAAGGCGGCAATGGCGGAGATCTCCAAGTCGTTTCCGCGCGGGCTCGAGTACCGCATCGTCTACAACCCGACCGAGTTCATCGAGGTCTCGATCCGCGAGCTCTACAAGACGATCGGCGAGGCCATTCTCATGGTCATTCTGGTCGTGACGCTGTTCCTGCAGACGTGGCGCGCGACCGCCATTCCGGTGATCGCGATTCCCGTCTCGCTGATCGGCACGTGCGCCGTCATGCTTGCTCTCGGCTACTCGATCAACACGCTCACCCTGTTCGGACTGGTGCTGGCGGTCGGCATCGCCGTCGACGACGCCATCGTGGTGGTCGAGAATGTCGAGCGCAGGCTCAAGGAGGGGCTGCCGGCCGCCGATGCGGCGCGCGCCACCATGGACGAGGTGGGGACCGCCGTCGTCTCGATCGCGCTCGTGCTGTCCGCGGTGTTCATTCCCACCGCATTCGTGGGAGGGATCACCGGGCAGTTCTACCGTCAGTTTGCGGTGACCATTGCCTCGGCCACGATCATCTCCGCCTTCGTCTCGCTGACGCTCAGCCCGTCGCTGGCTGCCATCTTCTTCAAGTCGCACCACGAGCATGCGAAAGGCTCGCTGATGATGGCGCCGGTGCACGCCCTGTTCAATGCATTCAATCGCGGCTTTGCCGCACTGGCCGCATTCTACAGCTCCCTCGCGCGCGGCCTGGCGCGCATCAGGCTCATGATGCTCGGCATCTATGCGGCACTGATTGCTTTTGCCATCGTGGCCGTGATGAACATGCCGACAGGGTTCATTCCGGCGCTCGATCGTGGCATCGTCATCGTCGCCTTGCAGCTTCCTGCCGGCGCGTCGCTGGAGCGCACGGACGCAGTCGTCAGGAAGGCGCAGGAGATCATCCATTCGACCCCGGGCTTCAAGTACACGAACGGCTATACGGGACGCTCCGGCTCGACCTCGACGAACGGGTCCAACGTTGCAGCGATCTACTGCGTGCTCGATGATTTCATCGAGCGCCACAACAAGGGCCTGACCATCGAGAAGGTTGCGCAGGACCTGCGCGTGCGCCTGGCGAAAGAGATCCGCGAGGCGACCGCGCTCGTCTTCGTGCCGCCGCCCGTGCGCGGCGTCGGCGGGACGAGCGGATTCTCGATGCGGCTGCAGGATCGCTCGGGCATCGGCTCGGAAGCATTCGCGCGCGCCGCGCAAAGTCTCATTCAGGCTGCGAACGCGACGCCGGGCATCGTCAACGCGTTCACGACATTCTCGACCGGCACGCCGCAGATCTTCGTCGATGTCGATCGCATGAAGGCGCAGATGCTGAAAGTGCCGATGGGCAACGTGTTCGAGGCGTTGCGCATCTATATGGGCTCGGCCTACGTCAACGACTTCAACATGTTCGGCCGCACCTACCGTGTCACGGCGCAGGCCGACGGCCAGTTCCGGCTCGATCCGGACAACATCAACCGCATCCGGGTGCGCAACAGCGACGGCGCCATGGTGCCGCTCGGAAGCCTCGTAACGTTCCGCGAGATCACGGGTCCCGACCGCGTGCCGCGCTACAACCTGTTCCCGGCGATCGAGATCAACGGCCAGCCGGCTCCCGGCACGAGCTCGGGCCAGGCGCTGGAGATCATGCAGGATCTGGCCGCACGCACGCTGCCGCAAGGCATCGCCTACGAGTGGACCGACCTTTCCTATCAGGAGAAGAAGACCGGGCGCACGGGCTATTACATCTTCGCTCTGTCGGTGCTGTTCGTGTTCCTGGCGCTGGCGGCGCAGTACGAGAGCTGGTCTCTGCCGCTCGCCATTATCCTCATCGTACCGATGTGCCTGCTGTCGGCGGTGTTCGGCGTCTGGCTGCACGGCCAGGACATCAACATCCTGACGCAGGTGAGCTTCGTGGTGCTGATCGGCCTCGCCGCCAAGAACGCGATCCTGATCGTGGAGTTCGCCAGACAGTTGGAGGAGAGGGGGCTCGACAGCGTGTCGGCGGCGGTGGAGGCCTGCAAGCTGCGCCTGCGCCCCATCCTCATGACGTCGCTGGCGTTCACCAGCGGCGTCCTTCCGCTCTATTTCGCCAAGGGTGCGGGCGCCGAGATGCGCATCGCGCTCGGCACCGGCGTGTTCTGGGGCATGATCGGGGTGACGCTGTTCGGCCTCGTCTTCACGCCGGTCTTCTATATCGTGATCCGCAAGCTGACGGACCGCAAGAAGGCGGAGCCGGCCCCGGCCGCACACCCCGCCGAGTGAGCGTTCAAACCCCCGGCGGCGCCCATTTGGCGCTTCGCTTCTCGGCAAAGGAGGCGAGGCCTTCTTCCGCCTCCGCCGTCTGGCGCTTGTTGGAATGGCTCTCGACGAGCCCCTCGAAGGTTGCCTCGTCGAAGCTGCCCCAGGCGTTCTCGAGAATGATCGCCTTGGTCTCGGCCATGGCGATGGGCCCGTTCTCCAGGAGCTGACCGACGACCCTGGCGCCCGCCGCCTCGAGGTCCGCCAGTGGGACGACGTCGTGCACGAGGCCGATGCGACGCGCCTCCTCGGCGCCGAAGCGCTCGCCCGTCAGCGCGTACCGGCGCACCTGGCGCACGGACATGGCATCGTTGAGCTGGGGGATGATGATGGCCGCCGTCAGGCCCCAGCGCACCTCCGTGATCGAGAACATGGCGTTGTCGGCCGCGATCACGATGTCGCACGCGGACACGATGCCCGTTCCGCCGCCGAAGCAGGCGCCATGCACAAGAGCCACGACGGGCACCGGCAGTCGGTTCAATCGATCCACGGCCTTGGCCGTCGCGCGCGAGACCGCGAGGTTCTCGCGTGCCGTCGCGGTGCGCACCTGGTTGATCCACTTGAGATCCGCGCCCGCCTGGAAGTGGCGCCCGTTGCCTTTCAGCACCACAACGCGCAGGCCGGTTTCTTCCCCTAGCTTGTCCATGGCCTCGAGCAACCCCTGGATGAGGTTGCCGTCGTAAGCATTGTTGACGTCGGGACGATTGAGCGTGACGGTGGCAACGCCCCGCGAATCGAGGCTCCACAGCACGGGCTGGTTCGGCATGATTGCAAGTCTCCTGGTGCGGGTACGACCGCCGTGCGGAACCGACAAGGTCGGCCGCTTGTCACGGTGTGGTGATTGACCGTGTGTTTCCGGCGCCGTCCCGAATAAGGTATATCGATGCGCCGCACTTTGGCAGTGTCTTGCAATCGCCGCAAACACTGTCTAGCGGGGGAGATCGAGCGGCCCCGGATCGCACAGCTCGACGTTGCTCAAGGTCCCGCCAGATAACAACGAGATGATCGCGAGCGTGTCATGAGGATGGATGTGAAGAGGCAGCCGCGCGGAGTAGCGCGGCGGGGCTCCGTGATCTCGGTGATGCTGGCGGCGTTGGGTCTTGGGCTCGGGCTCTTGGCGTCCGCCGCGATTTCCACAAGGGCCGAGGCACAAGAGGCGAACTGGTGGGAGTTCATCCCCGGGTTCGGATCGGCAGGCACGCCTGCGTCAGCGCGGCGCACTGACTACCAGGGTCGCGAGGGGCAGGCCGAGCAGCTCGGCGACTTGCGCACCGACCCCACGCCGTTGCGCAGCGATGCCATGGTGACGGCTCTCGAGGATGCAATCGCGCGCTATCAGGAGATCGCGGCCTCGGGCGGCTGGGCGCCGATCCCGGGCTCGCGTATGATGCGGCCCGGCGACGACGACGAGCGCATCCCCCTCGTTCGCCGCCGGCTGATCATGACGGGCGATTTGCGGCGGCAGCAGAGCTACCAGTCCTACGCCTTCGACGGGGAGCTCGAGGCGGCGGTGCGCCGCTTCCAGGACCGGCACGGCCTCAGGTCCTCCGGCCGCATCGACCGGCCCACGCTGCAGGCGATGAACGTCCCGGTGCAGGTCAGGGTGGCACAGCTTCGCCTCAACCAGCATCGTATCCGCGAGCTGATCGGCCAGCGCATCGAGGACCGCTACATCCTGGTCAACGTGCCGGCGTTCCAGCTCGAGGCCGTCGAGCGCTATAACGTCGCCGAGCGCCACCGCGTGATCGCCGGCAAGCCCGAGCGGCAGACGCCGAGCGTGAAGGCCCAGGTCAGGGCGCTCAACTTCTTCCCGTACTGGCGCGTTCCCGACAGCGTCGCGACGCTCGACCTCATTCCGCGCCTGCAGAAGGAGCCGGACTACCTGGCCAAGGAGCAGATCCGCGTCCTCACGGGCTCCTTCAACGGGCCCGAGATCGATCCAGCCAACATCGACTGGCGGCAGGCCGATGCCACGCGCATCAAGTTCCGCCAGGACCCCGGGCCGCAGAACGCGCTGGGCCTGGTACGCCTCGATATGCCCAACGAGCATGGCGTCTACATGCACGACACGCCGATGAAGAAGCTGTTCGATCAGCGTGGCCGCGCCTTCAGCGCCGGCTGCGTGCGCGTGCAGAACGTGTTCGACCTTGCCGCCTGGATCGCGCGCGACGAGCCGGGCGGGATCGACCGCCAGCGCATCGAGGACATCCTTGCTGCCGGCAACGCGGTGGACATCCAGCTCACGCGCCCGGTGCCGGTCTACTTCACCTATATCACCGCCTGGGCGGAGCCGGATGGGCGGGTGGAGTTCCGCCCCGACATCTACGGCCGCGACGGCCTGAAGGAGCTGTCGAGCGACCGCGAGCGCGATCCCGACGCGCCACCGCCTCCGTCCCAATCGCTCGCCCCCTAGCGATCCCGCGCCAGCCGACCCCTGCGCATTCAATCGCTTGACCCGGTGGCGGCTTTTGGGAACGCTTCGAGAGCCGGCCATCATCGGACCGGCGTCGAGCGAGGGGAACAGCATGCTGCCGCTGGCCGGTTACGCCGATCGCCTGTCCGTGCGACCCGGCGAAACGATCGCCTTCAAGGTGTCTAGCCAATTGTCGCGGCCGTTCATGGCACGCCTGGTGCGCGTCATCTGTGCGGACGCCAACCCGGCGGGGCCCGGCTTGCGTGAGGAGCCGGTCGCATCGTCCCTGGAGGGCAGCTACCCGTCGCGCAAGCAGCCGGTGCATATGGGCTCCTACGTCCGTGTCGACAGGACGCCGGACCTGTCGGGGCAGGCGCAACTCTCCCTCGTCGCAACGATCTGGCCCACCACGCCCTCGAGTGGCCGCCGCCAGGGCATTCTCTCGGCTTACGATCCCAACGTGCGGATCGGACTTGCGCTCGCCATTGGCGAGGACGGCAGCGTCGAGGCGCTGCTCGGCACGACGCGCGTCAAGACCCGCGTGCCTTGTGTGCGACGAAGCTGGTATCGTGTCTGGGCGGTCTTCGATGGCGCGTCGCGAACCTTGCGCGTCGGACAAGTGCCCCTGGTCAAGGGCGTCGCGCACGGCGCGCCGGTCGTCGCAGAGGTCGCGGTCGATGCCGGCTCGGCTCTGCCGCCGGCAGGCATGCCGTGGCTCGTCGGGGCGCTCGGCGGAGCGCCCGTGCGTGGGCACTTCAACGGCAAGATCGAGCAGCCGATGATTTTCGCGCGTGCGCTTGCGCCCGCCGACATCGAGGCGGCTGCGCGCGGCGGGGCCAGCGAGGCCACCAAGCATCTCGTGGCACGCTGGGACTTCTCGCAGGACATGTCGTCGCTGCGCGTGATCGATACCGGCCCGCACGCTCTGCACGGCAGTCTCGTCAATCTGCCGGCGCGGGCCATGACCGGGTCGACGTGGACCGGCCGCGAGATGTGCTTCCGCCATGCACCGGCCGAATATGCCGCCATCCACTTCCACGACGACGATCTCTCCGACTGCGGCTGGCAAACCGACTTCGAGTGGAAGGTGCCCGCAGGCACGCGCTCCGGCGTCTACGCGGTGCGGCTCGAGTGCGAGGGCGCGCAGGAGAACATCCCGTTCTTCGTGGTGCCGCCCAAAGGCAAGCGCACGGCCGATCTGTGCCTGCTGATGTCGACGTACACGTACACCGTCTATCACAATCACATGCGGCCTGAATCCACCGATGCCCGCTGGCTCAAGATGTGGAGCGATCAGGCCGAGGCCTGGGGCGCCTACCGCTACAATCCGGGACAGCACCGCGACTACGGCCTGTCGACCTACAACTTTCACTCCGACGGCAGCGGTATCTGCCACGCGTCGTGGTTGCGGCCGATGCTGACCATGCGCTGCGGCTACATCACCTATCCGGAGCCTGACATTCGCGGCTCGGGCTTGCGGCATTTCCCGGCCGACACGCATCTGATCGCCTGGCTCGAGGCCAAGGGCTACAGCTACGACGTCATCACCGATGCGGAGCTCGACGCCGAGGGCTACGAGCTGATCAAGCCGTACCGCGTGGTGATGACCGGCTCGCATCCCGAGTACCACACCGGCGCCATGCTCGACGCGCTCGAGGCCTACCGCGACGGCGGCGGCCGCTTCATCTATCTCGGCGGCAACGGCTTCTACTGGAAGGTGGCACGCCACAAGGAAGCTCCCGCGGCGATCGAGATCCGGCGCGGCGAGGGTGGCATCCGCGCATGGGCGGCGGAGCCCGGCGAGTACTACAACGCCTTCGATGGGGAGTATGGCGGACTTTGGCGGCGCAACGGCCGCCCGCCGCAAAACCTCGTCGGCGTCGGCTTCACGGCGCAGGGCAATTTCGTCGGATCGTACTACCGTCGCACGCCGGAGGCGCTGAGCTCGCGCGCGGCCTGGATCCTCGAAGGCGTGGCCGATGAGAAGATCGGCGACTTCGGGCTTTCAGGCCACGGCGCGGCGGGCTTCGAGCTCGACCGCGCCGATCAGCGCCTCGGCACGCCGCCGCACGCCGTGGTGCTGGCGCAGTCGGAGGGCCACAAGCCGGAGGCGCCGTGGGTGCTGGTGCCCGAGGAGCATCTGACGCATCTCGTGACCTGGGCGCTGGAGCCGGCGCCGAAGCTGATCCGCGCCGATATGGTCTTCTTCGAGGCGCCCAACGACGGTGCCGTGTTCTCCACGGGCTCAATCACCTTCTGCGGCTCGCTGCCGCCGAACAACTTCGACAACAACTGCTCGCGCATCCTCGCCAACGTGCTGAATCGGTTCCTCGACGCGAAGGCGAGATTTCCGATGCCGTAGGCGCTGAGGGGCGGCCTACGTCATGGCCGCCATCACGCGGCCGATGAAGCCGTTGATCGCCGCGCCGTCGATCCAGCGCAGCACGGTGACGAGATCGTGCTCGCGGTCGACCCAAATGAGGTTGGTGCCGGCGCCGAGCGCGAACACGCTCGAGGCCGATGCATTGGCATAGCGCGCCGCGCCGAGATTGAGCCACCACAGATAGCCGTAGCTCTCGTTGGTCGGCGAGGGGCTGAGCATTGCATCGACCCAGGCGGCGGGCAGGATCTGCTGGTCGCCCCAGCGTCCTTTGCGCGCGACGAGCAGGCCGAGCCGCGCATGATCGCGCGCCGCGATGAACATGCCGCCGCCCCAGTGCGCGCCGCCCGACACCGACTGCACGCGCCGGCCGTTCAGCTCAATCCACGATGTGCGGTAGCCGTGCCACTCCCAGCCCGGCGATGCGCCGATGGGGTCCATCACGCGCTCGCGCAGCACCTCCGGCAGGGCGCGGCCGAAGCGTTGCAGCAGGCAGAGGGCCAGAAGGTTCACGCGCACGTCGTTGTACTCGTAGAAGCTGCCGGGCGTCTCGAGCTCGCGGCGCTGGCCTTTGCGGCTGTTGTCGGCGCCAACCCCGACCTGCCGGTTATGGTCGACCTGATCCGACTTGCCCCACAGCTCGCCCTGCCATTCGCTCGACTGCTGCAGGAGATGGCGCCAGGTGATGCGGGCGTTGTGCGGGCTCTCGAACCAGGGGCCGCGCACCGTCGTGCCGACCGGCTCGTCGATGCTCTTGATGAGCCCGTCAGCGACGGCAAGGCCGGCGAGCACCGCGAGATAGCTCTTGGCGATGCTGAACGTCATGTCGTTGCGCGCAGTGTCGCCCCACTCGGCGACGATGCGGCCGCTCCTGAGGATCAGACCGGCAGGGCCTTCGCGCGGCACGACCGGACCTGCGACCTCGCTCCAGGGTCCGGTCTCGTTCCACTCGACGATGCCGACATAGCGGCCATCGGGATAATAGAAGCTGCGCGGCCACTTGCTCTCGCTCGCCTTGGCGAAGTCGACGGCTGCCTGCAGCTTGTCCGGATCGAAGCCGGCGGCGGACGGTGCAACCGCGTCCCAGCGATCGGGCGCGGGAATGTAGGTGTTCGACATGGTGGCCACGGCAGCTCCGATCGATTGGCGTGATCGTCCTCAAACAATGCGCATGCGTAGCATGGCGGCGCGCGGTCGGAAAACCTCGACTTATATCTGCTCCGCTGCCAGCAGCGTCGGCACGAGAAGATTGGCCAGGATCTTGGCGGCTTCAATTTCCGCCGCCCCGTAGCTGTTCGCCAGGCCGCAGCAGTTCAGCGTGCCGAGCCTCCGCCCGGCATGGCGGATTGGCGCATTGAGGATCGCGCCCACGCCGAGGCTGAAGATCAGCTCGTGATCGGGAAACGTCGCCTTCACGGCTTCGGGATCGGCGGCAAGGAAAATCTCGCCGCTTGCCGCCAGGCGGTGATCCTTGTCGATGGTCTTGAGCTGCTTGCGCCCGCCCACCGGGTAGGCCTTCGGATCGCTCGAGTAGAGCCGCTCGACCTCCTGCGTTGCCTCAACGAACCGCAGCACCGTCAGCAGCTTGTAGCCGACCGTATCGCGCACCAGCGCATCGACCGCCGCGTAGGTCTTCTGCGGATCGGCGGCGGCGGAAAGCGTCAGAACTTGCGCAACGTCCTGCAGGCTCAGCGCGCGCTTGGATGTGCTCATGACACGGCTCCTGTTCTGGCGAGGGCAGGGATCGGCACCGCCTCGCCCGGCTCACCCGTGCCGTTGGCGAGCCAGATCTCGTTGCCGGCGACGATGCGCACCGCTTCCGCGAAGCCGAACGTCACGATCGCCAGGTCGTCGCCGCAGCGGCTCGATGGTCGGGTCGATGGCAAGATCGCAGCCGCGGAGCTCGATGCCGGTGATGCAGCTCAACGGCGCTGCGCCACAGTGAGCAGCGACATGACGATTGGACCAAAGCCCCTGTTGGCGAACGCGATTTCTCAGACCGCAACGCCGGGCAGAGTAATGGGCCTCGCCGGGATTGGCCACACCTCTGCGGGATCGATCGAGGGAGGGTGCCGCCGGCCTAGCCGTTGGACGTCGACCGCGCGGCCGCGCTGGGCGCCTGTCGCGACCGGGCGAGCAGGAAGATCGTGAGCGCAGTCGCAAGGTAGACGATGGCCTCCATCAAGGTCGGCCTGTCCATGTAGCCGACGAGAACATGCAGCACGCGCCCTGGCCAACTGTGCTCGGACAACAGCCAGGACGAGTCCCAGAGCGTCCGATCCAGCACATTGAGCAGCCCGGCATTGGAAAGCTGGCGCACGGCCTCGGCTGCGAGGCCTGCAGCGAGCAGGGTGACGATGGCGCCAGTGACGGAGAAAACGCGGGCGACGGGAACTGCCGCAAGGCCGAAATAGATGGCGGCCGAGACAAGCGCAGCGACCGCCAGACCGCCGGCGCTGCCGAGCGCAAGCTGCACCGCGCCATCGCCGCCTTGCATGGCGATGCCCGCCAGGAACAGGACGACCTCGCTGCCCTCGCGCATGACGGCAACCGCAACGGCAATGCCGAGAACCATGATCGAGCGATCGCCGCTCGCGACGGCATGGCCGAGCTTGCGCAGCCGCTGCGTCATCTCCCGCGCATGCGCCGACATCCAGACGACGTGCCAGGTCAGCATGCAGACCGCGAGGAGAAGGATGGCGGCCGTGAACAGCTCCTGCCCGCGGCCGTCGAAGGCACCGGAGATGCGTGCCGCGAACAGCGCAACCACGGCCGAGCCGGCGATGCCCGCCAGAATGCCGAGGGCTACGGCCCGGCCGCGCCCGTCAACGCCGCGGGAGGCAGCCAGCACCACGCCGATGATCAGGCCGGCCTCGAGCACCTCGCGAAAGACGATGACGAATGCGGCGAGCACGAGCCTACTCCGCGATCAGGACACCCTTGGCGGTCTTCTCGTGATACTCGCCGACGAAGGCGTAGGAGCCCTTGCTGAGCGGCTTCACCCTGATGACCGCCGTGCCGTTGGCCGCGATGACCTTCTCCACCTTGAGCGGATGGCTCTCGAACTCCTCGGCGCTCGCATCCATATTCTTCACGGTCAGCTTGATGGCCTTGCCAGCAGGCACCTTGATCTCGGCCGGATCGAACTTGTGATCCTTGATGGCAATGGTGATCTCGACGTCGTCGGCCGCGTCGGCGGGTGCAACCGAGGCGGCGCAGGCACCAAGAAGCGTCCAGCCCAGCACCAGCGCAGCAGCAAAGCGTCGTTCCGTCCCAACCAGCATTTTCACCTCACCCGATCCTCAGTCGCGCCAATCACTAGAGGTAAAGACTACTCTTGTCGTCAAGAAAAAATCGAGCGCTGATTGTCTCACGCTGATTTGAGCTGGAGGCGGCTCGATAGCATGCCTCGATGGGCGCCGGTCAGCGTGGCCCCGTGGACGTCGGGTGGTAAATCGACCCCGCCGCCCGGGGCTTCTCGCCAGAGGGGCAGGCGGGCGTCCGGGGCCTGGCAAAATTTTGCTACCAGACCATGCGGTTAGGCGGAAACGGCTGTGAACCCGGCAATTCAAGCTATTGAAGGTAAAGCCGGCCGCGGCGTCCGCCGCCTCTGCCGCGGGGTGGCCGGTTTGCCACGGTCTGTGACAGAGTTGACGGACAGTTGCACCTCGGCTAAAAGGGCGCACTTTCGGGGAACTGGACAAGACAGCACCGGAACCGGCTGCCGAGGCACGGGCGCCGGTGTATGGCGTTTGGAGCTTGAGCTGTCCTAGTAGCGCTCACGACCCTCGAGCGGGCGGTGTGACGGTCGCGCCGGCTTGCGGCGGAGAGACGTGTCGTATGCGCGCGATGGACGAACGGATGATCTGAGACGGTCTAGGAGAGACGTGTGGCCCGTATCGCAGGGGTAAATATCCCGACACAGAAGCGAGTCGTTATCGCACTTCAATATATACACGGCATTGGGCCGAAGTTTGCCAAGGACATCTGCGCGAAGGTGGGGATTCCCGCGGAGCGGCGCGTGAACGAGCTCACCGACGCCGAGGTGCTGCAAATTCGCGAGGCCATCGACCGGGACTATGTGGTCGAGGGCGACCTTCGCCGTGAAGTCGCCATGAACATCAAGCGGCTGATGGATCTCGGCTGCTACAGGGGGCTGCGGCATCGCCGTGGCCTGCCGGTGCGCGGTCAGCGCACGCACACCAATGCGCGCACGCGCAAGGGACCGGCCAAGCCCATCGCAGGCAAGAAGCAGGCAACGAAGTAGCCGGCGCAACGCGCCAGCGGGCCGTTGCGCGGCTCCGTGCTGGCCGGCCTCATTGTAGAACTGAGCAGCGAGCTCGCGGGAGCAATCCAGGATATGGCGAAAGAACAGCAGCAGGTGCAGCGGGGCAAGGTTCGCCGCCGCGAGAAGAAGAATATCTCCTCGGGCATCGCGCACGTGAATGCGTCGTTCAACAACACGATGATCACCATCACCGACGCGCAGGGCAACACCATCGCGTGGTCCTCGTCGGGTACGATGGGCTTCAAAGGCTCGCGCAAGTCGACGCCCTACGCGGCGCAGGTTGCGGCAGAGGATGCCGGCAAGAAGGCGGCCGAGCACGGCATGAAGATTCTCGAGATCGAGGTGAGCGGTCCGGGCTCCGGACGCGAGTCGGCGCTGCGGGCATTGCAGGCGATCGGTTTCCAGATCACATCGATCCGCGATGTGACGCCCATCCCGCACAATGGCTGCAGGCCGAGAAAACGCCGCCGCGTGTAGCAGGATCTACGCGCGCGCACCCAGGCTCGCCACGGCGGGCGCGGATCCGCGTGCACAACAACTTTGGTGACTGGCTGCACCGTCCCCGCGGTAGGCGGCCTAAGTCGAGAGGTGGTCTCCCGTGTTACAGAAGAACTGGCAAGGCTTGATCAAGCCGACGAAGCTCGAAATCGAGCCCGGGCGCGAGCGCAACAGGATTGCAACGATCGTGGCGGAGCCGCTCGAGCGCGGCTTCGGCATGACGCTGGGCAACGCATTGCGCCGTGTCCTGTTGTCCTCGCTGCAGGGTGCGGCCGTCACGAGCGTGCACATCGACGGCGTGCTGCATGAATTCTCCTCGATCCCCGGCGTGCGCGAGGACGTGACGAATATCATCCTCAACATCAAGGACATCGCGCTGCGCATTCACTCCGAGGGCGTCAAGCGCATGGTCCTCAAGAAGGAGGGGCGCGGCCCCGCCAAGGCCGGCGACATCGAGACGAGCTCCGACGTCGAGATCCTCAATCCGGATCATGTGATCTGCAACCTGGACCAGGGCGCGTCGATCCGCATGGAGTTCACGGCCTCCACCGGAAAGGGGTATGTGCCGGCCGACCGAAATCGGCCGGACGATGCGCCGATCGGGCTCATCCCGGTCGACAGCCTCTACAGCCCGGTCAAGAAAGTGTCCTACCGCGTCGAGAACACGCGCGAGGGACAGATCCTCGACTACGACAAGCTGACCATGACGATCGAGACCGACGGGTCGGTCAAGGCTGAGGACGCGGTCGCGCTGGCAGCGCGCATCCTGCAGGATCAGCTCGCCGTGTTCATCAACTTCGAGGAGCCGAAGAAGGCCGTCGAGGAGCGCGCGCATCCCGAGCTGGCGTTCAATGCCGCTCTGCTGAAGAAGGTCGACGAGCTCGAGCTTTCGGTGCGCTCGGCCAACTGTCTCAAGAACGACAACATCGTCTACATCGGCGACCTGATCCAGAAGACCGAGGCCGAGATGCTTCGCACGCCGAACTTCGGCAGGAAGTCGCTCAACGAGATCAAGGAGGTGCTGGCCTCCATGGGCCTGCACCTCGGCATGGAGGTGCCGAACTGGCCGCCCGACAATATCGAGGAGCTGGCCAAGCGCTACGAGGATCAGTATTGAGGTGAGATGGTGAGCGGTGAGTTGGTGAGATCGCCACTCACCACCTCACGGCCTGACCATCTCACCAATCCACCACCACAAGGCGCGGCCGTAGAACCGCGTCCGGCAACAACGAAAGGGTAATGACCATGCGACACCGCAAGCTCGGGCGGCGCCTGGGCCGCGACAGCGGACACCGCCAGGCCATGTTCTCCAACATGGCGGCCGCCTTGATCCGGCACGAGCAGATCGTGACCACCCTGCCGAAGGCCAAGGACCTCAAACGCGTGATGGACAAGTACATCACGCTGGCCAAGCGCGGGGATCTGAACTCGCGCCGTCTCGCCGCCGCCAGGCTGCGCGACGAGGACATGGTCAAGAAGCTCTTCGAGACCCTGGCGCCCCGCTACAAGGATCGAGCAGGCGGCTACACCCGCGTCCTCAAGGCCGGCTTCCGCTATGGCGATTCCGCGCCCCGTGCCGTCATCGAGCTGGTCGATCGCGACACCTCGGTGAAGGGCAAGGAGGACAAGGCACGCCACGAGGCTGCCAAGGAGCGGGAAGGGGCATCCGCGGGCTAAAAGCCGTCGCGGGACCGGCCGCCGGCTGCGGACTTCGAGGCCAGGACGGCTTCGCGGCTCGCAGCATGGCCGCCTGAGCCAGCTCCCCGATTTGCGTCAAATTCCGACGGAGAATGGCTTTGCGGCCACGGCGACCCCGCCGTGTGATCCGGCGGCGCAAATGGCGCTCGCTTGTGCCAGAGCCAACCCTATAAGATGCCGCTCGGCAGACCGGCGAGTGCGCCGGCTCAACAGGTGCGCGGATACGGCGACTGTCGCATGTGCTCGCGGCAAGAGCGGCTTCCACGTGGGGGTTCTTGGATGCAATACGTGGCCGGCCGGCCGGTGAGGTCACACCGGCGCGCCTCGGGCTTTCCTGGAGCGCACATTGCCGTTCTTTTCTTCGTGCTCATGCTGCTGGTGTCGGTGCCGATCTGGACGCATCCGGTGCCGCCCCTGTCGGACTACGTCAACCATCTCGCGCGCATGTTCATCATCGCGCGGATTGGCACCAACGCCACGCTCGCCCAGTACTACCAGATCGAATGGCAGATTATTCCCAACCTGGTCATGGATCTGATCGTCCCGCTGCTGGGCCGCATCATGAACATCTACCTCGCCGGGCAGGTCTTCACAGTCGCCGCATTCGTGCTGATCGCCTCCGGCGTCATGGCTCTCAACCGTGCCTTGTTCGGGCGCTGGACCGCCGTGCCGCTGATCGCCATGCCGCTGCTCTACAACTACCTCTTCCTCGTCGGCGTGATGAACTACATCTTCGGCATCGGTCTGACGCTGTGGGCGCTGGCCGGCTGGATTTGGCTGCGGGACCGCCCATGGCCGTTCCGGCTCATTCTGGCGACACTGTTCGTCGTCGCGCTCTTCTTCTGTCACCTTTTTGCGGTTGGGCTGTTCGGCCTCGGCCTGCTCGCGTTTGAGATCTGGCGCTTCGCGTTGACCCCAGAGAAGCCCCTGAAATGGCGGCTCATCGAATTCGTGTCGAGCGGCGTTGCATTTCTTCCGGTGGTGCCACTGCTCCTTGCCAGCCCGACGATGGGCCTGGCCCGCGAGATCTCGTGGGAGCCGCGCGGCAAGCTCGATGGCCTGGTGTATGTGATCGAGCTCTACTCCGACATCGTCGCGTTCGTGCTGACCGCCACCCTGGCAGCGGCAGCAACCTGGGCCGCGCGCCGCGGTTTGCTCCGCGTCCATCCCTTCGGCTGGGTGCTCTTGGTGATCGGGGCGATCATCTATCTGGGCCTGCCGCGGATCATGTTCGCCACCTACATGGCGGATCAGCGCCTGCCGGTGGCGCTGGCGTTCATGTTGATCGGCTGCATCGACGTGAGTCTTCAGCATCGCCTGGTCCGGCGCGGGTTCATCGCCGTTCTGCTGACTCTCGTCATCGTCCGGGTGATCGAGGTCAACGTCTCTTGGGCCAACCTGTCGACGACGACCGCCGAGTTCCGCTCCTCGGTCAAGCGCATCAAGCCCGGCTCGAAGGTGCTCGTCGCCTACGGAACGAGCTCGGCAGGCGATGATGTCTCCGATCTTGGGCTCGTGCACGCGGCTTGTCTCGCGATCATCGAGCGGTCGGCCCTGGTCACGACGGCCTTCACGGTCGTGGGCAAGCAGATCCTGCGCGTCCGGCCCGCGTATCAGGATCTGGTCGACACCAATGACGGAACCCCGCCGTCGATCGAGAAGTTGCTGCTGACTGCGACCCGTCCGCCGGGCGACGACGAGGACGAAGATTCGTACTGGAACCTGTGGCCGCGCCGCTACGACTATCTCTACGTGCTGTTCACGGACGACGAGGCCGACAATCCCGCTCCGCAGTACCTGACGCTCGTACAGAGCGGTACACGGTTCCAGCTTTATCGGATCACGGCGCCATCTTAGATGCGAGCCGCACGGGCTCGACCTGCATGTACTGCCGCTGCAGGTCGGTGACGTAGTCTCGCGTGATCGGAACCGCATCGCGCTTCCTGGCGAGCTGCATGTGGAACACGAGCTGGCTGCCTGTCCGGAACATCATCTCCGCGCTGACGAGGTAGAACTCCCACATACGGCAGAACCGCTCGTCGTACATGCGGGCAATTTGCGCGCGACTGGCCTCGAACCGCCGCCACCAGTGATTGAGCGTCTTGGCGTAGTGCAGCCGCAGGAACTCGAGATCCGTCACCCAAAGGCTCGCCTGCTCGACAGCGGTGAAGACCTCGGAAAGCGCCGGCGAATAGGCGCCGGGGAAGATGTACTTTCTGAGCCATGGGCTTGCCGTGCCGGGCGGGCTCATGTGGCCGATCGAATGCAGCAGCATGACCCCGTCATCGCTCATGAGCGTGTTGATGGTATCGAAGAACTCGCGGTAGTGACCGACGCCGACGTGCTCGAACATGCCGACGGACACGATGCGGTCGAAGCGCCCCTGCACCTTGCGGTAGTCGAGAAGCTCGAAGCGGACCCGGTCCGATAGCCCCGCCGCGCGCGCCTTGTCGTTGGACAGCGCATGCTGCTCCTTCGACAGGGTGACGCCTGTCACATCGACGTCCTCCATCGCCGCCAGGTAGAGCGCGAGATCTCCCCAGCCGCTGCCGATATCGAGGATCTTCAGGCCTGGCTTCAGATTGAGCTTGGCCGCGATCAGGCGCAGCTTGTTGCGCTGGGCCTGCTCGAGCGTTTCCTCGCCGTCGAGGAAATAGGCGCACGAATACTGCATGCCCTCGTCGAGGAAGAGCTTGTAGAAGTCATTTCCCAGATCGTAATGATGGGCGACGTTCTTCTGCGCCGTGCCGACGGGGTTCGCCTGCTGGAAGCGCTTGAGGGCAATGGAGACGCGCCGCAGCACGCGCTGCAGCGGATAGGACCCGAGCGACAGCCGATTGATCGAGAAGAGCGTGAGGAAGTCTCTGAGCGTCGAGTTCTCGAAGCTCAGGCGCCCGTCCATGTAGGCCTCGCCGGCCGAGAGCTCCGGATTGAAGAACAGCTTGTGGTACAGCGCAGGATCGCTAAGGCGCACGGTGACGCTCGGCCCCGGCGCACCGGCGAATACATGCACGCCGCCGGCTGCATCGATCACCTTCAGCGTGCCGACGCGGACGAACGACTTCAGCATGTGTGACAGGGGGAACATTGGACACCTCAGAGTTGTGGTCCTGAGAGACTGCGCATGCGATCAAGAGCTGTCTGCAGGATGATCGTGGCGGCAATCTTGTCGATCACCTCGGCCCGGCGCCTGCGGGAGGCATCGGCCTCGAGCAGCATGCGCTCGGCTGCCGCCGTCGATAGGCGCTCGTCCCACAGCAGCACCGGCAGAGGGACCACGCGCGCCAAGTTGCGCACGAACGCGCGCGTCGATTGCACCCTGGGGCCGTTCGATCCGTCGAGATTGGTGGGCAGGCCGACGACGAAGCCGCCGACCGAGTGCTCGCCCGCAAGCTGTGCCAGGCGTGCCGCGTCGGCGGCGAATTTCGTGCGTCGAATGGTTTCGAGCGGCGAGGCGATCGTGCGGGTCACGTCCGAAAGCGCCAGGCCAAGCGTGCGCGTGCCCACGTCGATGCCGATCAGGCGGGCGCCCGGCTCGAGTGCGGCGAGGAACTGGGTGACATCGAGCTCGCCGCCGGGCCGCGTCCCGGTACCGGCGGTTCCATGGTCCGGCCTCGATTGCGATTTATCCCGCTTCATGTGGAGCTTATACTCAAAGCGCAGCGTTATTCCAACGCGATCCAACTAAATGAGATGAAGGCTCGCTCATGAAGATCACATGGTTCGGACATTCCTGCTTTCGCGTCGAGACCGGGGGCAGCGTCCTGTTGATCGATCCCTTCCTGAAGGGGAACCCCACGTTCCAGAAGTCCGGTATCGCCTTCGAGACCGCGACCAAGGGCGTGACGCACGTTGCCCTCACGCACGGGCACGATGACCATGTCGGTGACGCCGCCGAGATCTGCAAAGCCACCGGCGCACCGCTGTTCGCGAATTACGAGCTGGCCCTGCACATTGGCTCGATGGGCGCAGAGAAGCTGGAGCCCATGAACACAGGCGGGACCGTTGCGTCGGCCGATTTCGATCTGACGCTGGTCGATGCGCTTCACTCCTCGTCCAGCAACGGCGTCTACCTCGGCAACCCCAACGGCATCGTCGTGCGCGCCAAGGAAGGACGAACGCTCTACCACATGGGTGACACCGAGATGTTCGGCGGCATGGCTCTGATCGCGGAGCTCCACAAGCCTGACGTCGGCATCGTCCCAATTGGCGACCGCTTCACCATGGGCGCGCGCTCTGCGGCCTTCGCGTGCAAGAAGTTCTTCTCCTTCAAGACCGTGCTGCCCTGTCATTACGGCACGTTTCCCGGCATGCTGGATGCCGATGCCAGCAAGTTCGTGGCCGAGATGAAGGGCCACAACGTTGCCGTTCCGAAGGCCGGCGAGAGCGTGACGGTCTGAGGTCTTGCAGAGCCGGCAGGCGTGCAGCGGAGCCTAGCGCATGAACGACGTCGTGCCGGACAGACCCGGAGGCGCTGCGCCGGCGCAGCCCTCGCCGCCATCGGCTGCGGATCGCTCAGGTCCGTCGGCCGGTGCAGCGACGGTCGCGCTCTTTACGGCGACGACGTTCCTCTCCGCGCTGCTGCTGTTCTCCCTGCAGCCGATGTTCGCCAAGATGGTCTTGCCCGCGCTTGGCGGCTCGCCGTCCGTATGGGCGGTGGCGATGTGCTTTTTCCAGGGCGCGCTGCTCGCCGGCTACTGCTACGCGCATGTTTTGATCCGTGCCTTGCCGGTCGGTCCCGGCGCGCTCGTGCACATGGCCGTTTGCGCGGCGGCGCTGTTGGCGCTGCCGATCGGTCTGCCCGCGAGCTGGGGCAGCCCGCCTCCCGGTGACCCCTATCTGTGGCAGCTCGGTCTGTTCGCGGTCGCGATCGGGCTGCCGTTTGTTGCCGTGTCCGCCAACGCGCCGCTGCTGCAAGCCTGGTTCGCACGCACCGGACATGCGCATGCACGCGATCCCTATTTTCTCTACGCGGCGAGCAACCTCGGGAGCCTCCTGGCGCTGCTGAGCTATCCCTTTCTGCTCGAGCCGGCCTTCGGCCTGAAGGCGCTGAGCTGGATGTGGGCGTGCGGCTTCCTCGTGCTGTGGGGCGCGCTGGCCCTGTGCAGCCTAGCGCTTTATGCGGCGCGGCGAGGCGCTGCGCCTGACGTGACCGCGGTCGAGGCCGGGGCCGCTGGCACGGCGCCGCGCTGGGCGGATCGCCTGGGCTGGGTCGGCCTTGCGCTCGTGCCGTCGGCGCTGCTCACGGCCTTCACCAACCACGTGACGACAGATGTCGCATCCGCGCCGCTGCTGTGGGTGCTGCCGCTCTCGCTCTATCTTCTGACCTTCGTGCTGGTGTTTCGCGAGCGGCTGCTGATCCCGCGCAGGTTTCTTCTTATTCTACATCTGGCGGCCGTCGCCACCGCGCTGCTGGCACTCGCGCAGACCAAACACGAGAGCTGGTTCGTCTCCTCGACCATCGGCGTGATCGTTTTCTTCTCGTCGGCCATGGTGGCGCATCGCACGCTCTATGAGGCGCGCCCGGCCCCTCGCTGGCTGACGGAGTTCTATCTCTGGATCGCGCTGGGCGGCGTTCTCGGTGGCCTGTTCGCTGCCTTGATCGCACCGAGGATTTTCTCGGAGATCTTCGAGTATCCGCTGCTGCTGGCGCTGTCGATGGCCTGCAGGCCTGGCGTCTTCGAGGCTGCAGCATGGCGCCGCTTCGCCGCCACGGTGGGCAGCGTCTTCGCATGGATCCGGCCTCGGCCCCCGGACGAGGAGCCTCGCGGCCTGTCCGAGGGCGACAAGCAAGAGCTGCTGGTTCTCTGGCTCATCATTGCCGCCAGCTTGCTGGCGATCGTCTGGGTGCCGTGGGCAGCCGCCAAATTCAGGATCGAGTTCCACGGCTATGGCGCGACCACTGCACTTGCCGCCTGCTTCGCGGCGCTGCTGATCGCCATGTACCGCTGGCCGGTGCGCCAGCTCGTGATCGCCATGATGATGTTCCTCGTCGTGGTCTGGCTGCCGTCGAACGTGCGGCGTGGAGATGCGCAGCGCAGCTATTTCGGCGTCTACCGCGTCATGCTCCAGGGCGATTACAACATTCTGATGCACGGCACGACGCTGCACGGCGCACAAAAGGTGCGCGACATGCACGGCGACTACGTCGTCGATACAACGCCCGGCACCTACTACCACGAGACGAGCCCGATGGCCCATGCGGTCCGTTTCGCGCGCGAGGCGGTGGCTGCGAGCGGACGCAAGGCTCGATACGGCGTGATCGGGCTCGGCACGGGGTCCATGGCCTGCCACGCCGAGGAGGGCGAAAGCTGGCGCTTCTTCGAGATCGACCCCGTCATCGTCGGCATTGCCAGCGATGACAGCAATTTCTCCTTCCTCAGCAATTGTCAGCCGAATCCCGACATCGTGCTCGGCGACGCGCGCCTGACCATGAGCCAGGAGGCCGACGGCAGCTTCGATCTCATCATCGTCGACGCGTTCTCCTCCGACGCCGTGCCGATGCATCTCATGACCGCGGAGGCGCTACGGCTCTATCTCGCCAAGCTCACGCCCGAGGGCGTCGTCGTCCTGCACGTATCCAACCGGTATCTGGATCTGGACGGCGTGCTGGGCGCCACGGCGCCCCTCGTGGCGGGCGCTCACGGGCTCGTCGTTTCGGACGATACCTCGGACGGCAGCTACGCCTCGACCAGCTCGACGGTCGTCGTCTTTTCGAGAAGCGAGAAGTCGCTGCAACCGTTCCGCGAGCTCGGCGACGTGCATGAGCTCGATGCCAAGCGCCTGCGGCCGTGGACCGACGACTATTCCGATGTCATCGGCCCGTTTCTGTCGAAGCTCAGAGTCAACGAATAGTCTCCGACCAAACGGCAGGCCGCGCTCCGTTCCATCGATGAACGAAGCGTTAAGCGCCTCTTGCTGCTTTGAGCCCATTCAGCCGGCGTCAACCTATGACGGCTAGCGTGCGAGCCTGGGGTGAGCGTCTCGGAGGTCTCGCGTATGGATGGCGCCGCGTTTGGGGCGGGCGTCGCTCGCCGGCTTGGTTCCGCGCGCGAGTCCTCGCCGCTGCTCGCTGTCTTTGCGGGCACCCTGTTCCTCTCCGCATTTCTGCTCTTCTCCGTTCAGCCGATGTTCGCCCGCATGGCGCTGCCGCAGCTCGGCGGCTCGCCGTCCGTCTGGGCGGTCTCCATGTGCTTCTTCCAGGCGATGCTGCTCGCTGG
>JBLNBZ010000149.1:0-39925 GCA_050260355.1 Bacteroidota bacterium
CTGCCGTCGCCGCAAGGTGACGGCAGCAACGGCCCGACAGGAGCGATCACTGTCGAGCGCTGATTTCGCCCAACGCTGAATTTCCTACTTCTCGACTGCTACTCCCCCCTCTCCTGACGGCCTCTCCGACCCTCGCGGGTTGGAGAGGCCGGCCCTTTTCGGCTCACGCCGCCTCGGCAAAATCCAGCTTGAAGCCGTGAGCCTCTGCGAGCGTCTGGATCGCCCTTGCGGCTTCGGCCTCGGGCAGCGGCGTGAACGGCGGACGCGCCCTGGCCCACTCCGGGTCCTGACGGTAGTGCGCAAGCAGCGCCTTGAGCACCGGAATCATCGGCCAACCCTGGATGGCCTTCCTGAGCGCCGTCACCTCGGCCTGCAGCCGATCGGCATCGGCGCCCTGCCAGTTGTCGAACACCTTGCGGATGGCACGCGCCGACACGTTGGCGGTGGCAGAGATGCAGCCGACGGCTCCGTTGCGCAGCCCATCGAGCAGGAATACCTCGGAGCCCGGGAAGACCTCGAAGTCAGGGAACGCGTCGAGAATCGCCTTCGTGTTCGACCAGTCGCCGGAGGAGTCCTTCAGACCCACGACGGTCTTGGGAAACTCCTTCACCAGCCGGCCGATCAGCGGCAGCGGGAAGCCCACCTGGGCCATCGGCGGAATGTGATAGAGATAGATTCTCAGGGCATCGTCGCCCACCTCCTCGATCACCTCGGCAAAGAACCGGAACAGCCCCTCCTCGCTCGGGTTCTTGTAGTAGAACGGCGGCAGCATCAGCACGCCGCCGCAGCCCATCTCCACCGCATGCTCGGTCAGGATGATCGCATCGCTCAGCGAGCATGCGCCGGTGCCGGGCATCAGCCGCTTGGGATCGATGCCGCTGTCGACCAGCTCCTCCAGCACCTCCATGCGCTCGTCGAGGCCGAGCGAGTTGCCTTCGCTCGTCGTCCCGAACGGAGCCAGTGCCGTGCAGCCGTCCTCGAGCAGCCACTCACAATGCTCGACGAAGCGGTCGAGGTCTGGCGCGCCGTCTTCGCCCCATGGCGTCACGACCGGGGCAATCACGCCGGAAAAGTTCGGTTTGGCCTTCATTGCGTTACCCTTCCTCTTATCGTGTGGCGACGGATGTCACGTGCGAGCCTTCAGGGCATCGGAATGCCGGGCTGCTTGACCGGGATGTGGTAGCCCTTGATCACGGCCGGACGCTGGGCGATGGCCTTGTACCACCGCACGACGCTCGGATATTCGTTCATGTCGATCGTCTGCCACTCGAACCGCGAGATCCAGGGCCAGATCGCGATGTCGGCGATCGAGTAGGCGCCCGCCACATACTCGGAGCGGGCGAGTTGACGATCGAGAACGCCATAGAGGCGCTTGCCTTCCTTCAGATAGCGCTCATCGGCATAGGGCGCCTTGCCCTTGGCCGCGCGCAGGAAGTGATGGATCTGCCCGAGCATCGGCCCGACGCCGCCCATCTGCCACATCAGCCACTGCACCGTGTGCCAGCGCGCACGCTCGTTGGTGGGCATCAGCTTGCCGGTCTTCTCCGCCAAGTACATCAGGATCGCGCCCGACTCGAACAGCGGCAAGTCGTTGTCGCGATCGACGATCGCAGGAATGCGGTTGTTGGGTGAGATCTTCAGAAACTCGGGCTTGAACTGCTCGTCCTTGCTGATGTCGATCGCATGCACCGTATAGGGCAGCCCAACTTCCTCCAGCATTATTGAGACCTTGCGCCCATTCGGCGTAGACCAAGTATAGAGATCGATCATGCGGCCTCCGTGCAAGATGCATGCGGTATCGGATGAGTTGCGGGAGCCTAGACCCTGGCCCTTGTGGCGGCAATGGGCCGTTAGAGGAGCTGCGTTGCGATGATCCAGGCTGTCACGAAAAGCGGCGACAGCGCCGTCGAGATGACGACGGCGGTCGAGATGAACTCGGCCTCGGTCTTGTACTCCACGGCAAAGATGGTGATGAGCACGCCGACGGGCGTGGACGCCGCGACGACAATGACGTTGGTCACGTCGCGCGGCAAGCCCATCAACCAGCAGATGCCCCAGCTCAGGACGGGCGCCAGCAGAAATTTGAGGAACAGCACGAGCAGCTGCGGCCCTCGCTCGAGCCGCACGACCTTCTGCGCAGCGATGCCTGCGCCCAGCGTGTAGAGCGCCAGCGGCGTGAAGATCGACCCCAGAAATTGCAGCGGCTGGGACAGCACCGCCGGCAGCTCGATCTCGAGGCCACGCAACAGCAGTCCCAACCCGACCGACGGGATGAGCGGTGTCTCGAAGGCTATTTTAAGCTTCTGCAGCGCCCCTCCCTCGCCCGCCGGCGCCAGCAGCCAGACGCCGACCGTGCACACGAGGATGGCCATCAACGCCGTCAGCACCGACTGATGGATCAGGTATTCCGGCCCGAACGCGAGCTGCGTCACCGGGATGCCGAAGAAGCCGACATTGGCATAGGCCGCGCCGAGGCCCATCATGGGCCCGAGTGATGGTCGCATGCGAAACACAAGGACGAGCAGCCAGCCGAGCGGGATCAGGATCATGAACTGTACGATCCCGAAATAGAAGACGGGCCACACCACCGACAGCGGCTGCTTGCCGGCCGACAGGAAGTGCACGAGAAAGGCGGGCATCACCACGTACACCTGCACGCGATTGAGCGTCGCCACGTCGAGCTTGAGCCTGGGCTGCAGCAGCCAACCGAGCGCGACCAGCGTGATGATCGGCAGCGTGACCTTGGTGAGAATGTCGAGAAAGAGCGCCATTTGCCCCGCCATGCGCGGCGCGCATCATTGGCGATCATGCCCTTCGCATCAACCGCCGTCTCTGCATGGCGGCACCGACGCAGACGACGAGGAGAGCAAAAATGTCGCCCCGCAGCATCGGACTGTCCGAACCCCTCCACGCCTGGCTCTTGCAGAGCGCACTGCGCGAGCATGCCGCCTTGCAGCGTCTGCGCGCGGAAACTGCGGCCATGGAGCATTCCAGCATGCAGATTGCGCCAGAGCAGGGCCAGCTCATGGGGCTTCTGGTCAGGCTCATCAACGCGCGCCGTACGCTCGAGATCGGCACGTTTACCGGCTACAGCGCGCTCGCTGTCGCCCTGGCCATGCCCGAGGACGGGCGCATCATCGCCTGCGACATCGATGCGAGCACGACGGCAATCGCCGAGCGCCACTGGCGGGCGGCCGGCGTTGCCCACAAGATCGATTTGCGGATCGCGCCGGCACTGCAGACGATCGACAGGCTGCTGGCGGAGGGCGCCGCAGAAAGCTTCGACATGGCTTTTATCGACGCCGACAAGGAGAACTACGCCGCCTACTACGAGCGGTGCCTGTCGCTGGTCAGGCCCAACGGGCTGATCCTGCTCGATAACATGCTCTGGAACGGCTGGGTGGCGGATGACAGCGACCACAAGGCATCCACCGAGGCGATCCGTGCCATCACCCGAGCGATCCGTGACGACACGCGCGTCGACTCGGTGCTGGTGCCGATCGGGGACGGCCTCACGATTGCCCGCAAGATCGGCTGAGCTCGCGGCTTTCGAATTGCGGGCAGCGGCGAAGCACTCGACGCGTCGAGTTGAGACTGCGCATGACCACTGAGGGTGCTTCGATATAGCGCGGGGACGGGCGCCTCAGCGCGACGCCGTGTCCGTTGTGGACGCTTGTGCCGTGAGTGCTACATGGGACAGCGATTTGCCGCATTTCAGGGGGAATGCCGCACGGCGGCCCGGCCAACGCCACAGGCAGCGGGTATCGCTTCGGCGGATCTGCACTCAACAACGAGGGAGACATCCATGGCGAGCACCTCCGACGCGATCGTCGCCTCTCTGCTGGAGAGCTTTGCCGCCGGCAAACACAACGACAAGCCCTACCCGCATTGGTTCCTGACGCGTTGCCTGCCTCAGGCGGTGGCCGACGAGATCACCACCCTGCCGTTCCCGGCGCCGGCTCTGGGCGGCGTCTCGGGCAAGCGCGAGATTCACAACGCCACCCGCAAGTATTTCGATAAGGACAACTGCGCGAAATACCCGGCCTGCAAGGCCTTCGCGGATGCTTTCCAGGACCGGCGCATCACGAGCACGATCGAGAGCAAGTTCGGCACCCGGCTTTCGGGCACCTATCTGCGCATCGAGTATGCGCAGGACACCAACGGCTTCTGGCTCGAGCCGCACACCGACCTGGGCGTCAAGCTGTTCACAATGCTGCTCTATCTGTCGAAGGACCCGAGCCATCGTGATCTCGGCACGGACATCTACGATACCAACAAGAAGCCGATCGGACGCTCGCCGTTCGAGCCCAATGGCGCGATGATCTTCGTCCCGGCCGACGACACGTATCACGGCTTCGAGCCGCGCCAGATCAACGGCGTCAGGAAGTCCCTCATTATCAACTACGTAAGCAACGAATGGCGCGCCCGCGAGCAACTGAGCTTCCCTGACCGGCCCATTGCCTGAGGCAGCTTACGCATAAGTTTGTGCGTGTGTGCTCCGTCTGCGCCTTGCGGCGGGCTGTGCGCTGCGGCAGACTGCGCCCCGTCGCGACGGAGGGAGCAGTCAGATGCGGTTCGTCCTCAGTCTCCTGCTGGCATGTCTGGCAGTCGGGCCGGCGCGCGCCGGCGATCAGGAGGATTGTCGCGAGGTCGACAGCTACGATCGTGCCATCCCGGCGTGCACGCGCATTCTCGAGAATCCGGCCACCAAGAAAGAGTTCCTGGTCTGGAGCACATTCAACCGCGGGGCGGCCTACGAGAGGAAGGCCGAGTACGATCGCGCGCTTGCCGACTACGAGCGCGTGCTGGTGCTCGAGCCCCAGTATCTGCTGGCCCACTACGGGCGCGGCGTCGCCTACCTCAAGAAGGGCGAGCTTACCAGCGCCAAGGCCGCCTTCGACAACGCGCTGACACTCAATCCCGAGTTCATCGAGGCCCTGTACAGCCGCGGCATCGTGCACTTCGACATGGGCATGCTCGACAAGGCTGCGAGCGACTTCGACGCGGCCATCGCGCTCAATCCCGAGCATGCGGCCGCCTTCAGCCGACGGGGCATGGTGTACGAGAAGCGCGGCGATTTCACCAAGGCCATCGCCGACTATCGCCAGACGCTTGCCATCAAGGCCGAGGGCAACATTCATCAGCAGGCCCATGCCTACGCGCGCTCGCGCTTGACGATCCTCGGCGCCAGCCTGACCAGCCCTGCCACCGCGGCGCTGCAGTCCAAGGAGGACGCCAAGGCCAAGGAACAGCCGAAGGTGGCGCCCGTCAACCTCGGACGGCGTGTGGCGCTCGTCATCGGCAACACCGCCTACCAGTTCACCGACCCTCTCACCAATCCCCGCAACGATGCGCACTCCTTGGCAGCCTCTTTGAAGCGCATCGGCTTCCAGGAGGTCATCGAGGGCACCGATCTCGACGTCGGCGCGCTCGCAGGCAAGGTTCGCGACTTCTCCCGCGCGCTCAGAGGTGCCGATCTCGCGTTCTTCTTCTACGCGGGACACGGCATCCAGGTGAACGGGATGAATTACATGATGCCGGTTGACGCGAAGCTCGCCGAGGAGGGCGACGTCTATGCGGAAACCGTCGAGCTCAACGACGTCTTGAAGCACATGGAGCGGCAGGCCAAGACGAACATCGTGGTGCTCGACGCGTGCCGCAACAATCCGCTTGCCCGCAACCTGACGCGCTCGATGGGGACGCGCTCGGCAGGAACGGTAGGCCAAGGGCTCGCGGAGGTCCGGTCGGGCGTCGGCACGCTGATCGTGTTTGCCACCCAGCCCGGCAACGTGGCGCTCGACGGCAGCGACGAGCACAGTCCGTTCACTGCGGCCTTGCTCAAGCACATCGAGGCGCCGAACCTCGACATCGCCATCATGCTGCGTCGCGTGCGTGACGATGTGATCGACGCCACCAGGGGCCAGCAGGTGCCGTGGGAGCACTCCTCGCTGCGCGGTGCGCCGATCATCCTCAAGGCGGGTCCCTGACGGCTCACCTCTCTCCGCAGAGAGAGAGCTGAGGCAGTGGATGGGCGCAAAGGGTGAGGGTGGTGTCGCGCTTGACGCGGCTGCTGCTGGCTTTTGTGGATTCCCCCCCACCCTGACCCTCCCCCTCCAGGGGGGAGGGGACGAAAAGTCGATGGGCCTTTTTCCTGTTCCCGCAAGGGCGAGGGAACCCGCGTCTGCGCGATCGAGAGATGCTCTAGCTTTGCAGCAGGCGGTAGCGCACCGGCCTGCCGCTCAGCCCCTCGGCGGCGGCGAGGATCGCGTTCACATCCAGCCCATAGTGCCCATAAAGCTCACCCAGTGAGCCCGACTGGCCGAAGTGCTCCACGCCCAGCGCGCGCACGCGATGTCCGTGCACGCCGCCGATCCAGGACAGCGTCTCGGGGTAGGCATCACACACGGTGATGATGCCCGCATCCCGCGGCAGCTCTGCGAGCAGCGTCTCCACGTGGGCGCGTGCATCGCGCTGGCCGTTCTCCCGCGCGCGCTGCGCCCCATGCCAGCCCGCCGACAGCCGGTCTGCCGAGGTGACGGCGAGAACGCCGACGCCGCGCCGGTCCTCCGACAGGAGCCCGGCCGCCTCGATCGCCTCGGGCGCCAGCGCGCCGATATAGACGATCGCAAGCTCAGTCGACGGCTCGGGCCGCCGCAACCAATAGCCGCCCTTGATGATGTCCTCGCGCAACCGATCCGACATGGGCCGCTGGAGCTGATCGAGCGGCCGCGTCGACAGCCGCAAGTAGACCGAGCCGCCCTTCTCCTCGCGATGCCAACTGCTCGGCTTGTCCTCGGCTCCCTCGCGCTGAATGTACTCGAAGGCCCAGCCCATGATTGCCACGAGCTCATCGATATAGGCAGGCTCGAAGGCGGCGAGACCGTCCTGCGCCATGCCAATCAGCGGCGTGCCGATCGACTGGTGCGCTCCGCCCTCGGGAGCCAGCGAGACGCCGGACGGCGTGGCGACGACGATGAACCGGCTGTCCTGGTAGCAGGCGTGATTGAGCGCATCGAGGCCACGGCAGATGAAGGGATCATACAGCGTCCCGATCGGGATCAGGCGCTCCCCGTAGAGTGAGTGCGAAAGGCCCGCAGCGCCGAGCAGGAGAAACAGGTTCATCTCGGCAATGCCGAGCTCGATGTGCTGGCCCTTCGGGCTCATCTCCCAGCGCTGCGGCGACATCAGCCCGCGTTCCTTGAACACGTCCTCCTTGCTCTCCATCGAGAACAGGCCGCGCCGGTTGACCCACGGGCCGAGGTTGGTCGACACCGTCACGTCCGCCGATGTCGTCACGATGCGGTCGGCGAGAGGGCCGCCTGCACGCGCAATCTCATCGAGAAGGCGGCCGAAGCCGGCCTGCGTCGAGGCCGCCCCCTTGGTCTCGAGCGCCGGCATCGGTGGCACGGCAACGCGCGCCGCCGGCCGCCGCCGCGGCCCCTTCTGCGCAAACGGAACCTGGGACAGGAAGCGCTCGATCTCGGCGCGCGGCACCGACAGCCCCGCGAAGCGGTCCCACTCCTCACCCTGGTTGATGCCCTGGCTGACGCGGAACTCCTGCATCTGCGCCTTGTTCATGAGGCCGGCGTGGTTGTCCTTGTGGCCCTGGAACGGCAGACCGAAGCCCTTGATGGTGTAGGCGATGAAGCAGACCGGCTGGTCCGTGCCGGCCTCGGCGAAGGCCTCCAGGATGCTCTCCAGATCGTGGCCGCCGAGGTTGGTCATCAGGCGCGCCAGCGCCGCATCGTCGTGGCGATTGATGAGCGCCAGCGTCTCCGGATGCGCGGCCAGATCCCGCTCGAGCTGCCGCCGCCAGCCCTTGGCGCCTTCGAACACGAGCGCCGAATAGAGCTGGTTCGGGCAATCGTCGATCCAGCGGCGCAGCTGCGCGCCGCCGGGCTCGCGGAAGGCGGCCTGGAGCAGCTTGCCGTACTTGATCAGCACCACCTGCCAGCCGAGGTTCTCAAACAGGCCGGCGACCTTCATGAACAGGCGGTCCGAGACGACCGAGTCGAGGCTCTGGCGGTTGTAGTCGACCACCCACCAGCAGTTCTTGAGCCCGTGCTTCCAGTACTCGAGCAGCGCCTCGTGGATGTTGCCCTCGTCGATCTCGGCATCGCCCATGAGCGCAATCAGCCGCCCCTTGGACCAGTCCCTCGCCCAGCCTTTCGCATGCACGTAATCCTGGATCAGGCTGGCAAAGCCGGTGGTCGCCACGCCCAGGCCCACCGAGCCGGTCGAGAAGTCGACGTCATCCTTGTCCTTGGTGCGCGACGGGTAGGACTGGGCCCCGCCGAAGGCGCGGAAATTCTGTAGCTTGTCGAGCTGCTGATTGCCCAGCAGATATTGGATGGCGTGGAAGACGGGGCTCGCGTGCGGCTTCACCGCCACCCGGTCCTCGGGACGCAGCACATGGAAATAGAGCGCGGTCATCAGCGTGGCGAGCGACGCCGAGGACGCCTGATGCCCGCCGACCTTGAGCCCGTCGCCGCGATCGACCTCGTGATTGGCGTGGTGGATCATGTAGGTCGAGAGCCAGAGCACCTTGCGCTCCAGCTCGCGGAGCATGGTCAAGGTATCGCTCTCTTGCGACAGGATGCGCGAGCCTTCCATCGGAACCCTCAATCCTCCCTGTGCCGGCTTTCGCCAACCGCGGCGTTCGAGTGAAGCTTGGCGTTGAACCCGGCGGCTCGGATCTTTGCCATCACGTCGTGCAGATGCTGGCGGTCGCGCGTCTCGATGACAAATGAAATCGAGGCCGACTTCGCCGGCAGGTCCGTGAAGACCCGCTGATGGTACACCTCGACGATGTTGGCGCCACCATCGCCCACGACCTGCGCGAGCCGGGCGAGCTGACCGGGCTTGTCGGAGATGTCGACGGAGACCTCGGAGAGTCGCCCCTCGCGCGCCAGCTCGCGTGTCAGCACGCTCGCCAGCAGGCGCGTATCGATATTGCCGCCGCACAGCACAACACCGACCTTGCGGCCCCTGAACAGCTCGGGCTTGGCCAGGATCGCGGCGAGACCCGCGGCGCCCGCCCCTTCCACAACCGTCTTCTCGATGGCGATGAGCAGCGCCACCGCATGCTCCAGCTCGCTCTCCTCGACCAGCACAATCTCGTCGACGTGTCGGCGGATCAGCTGGGCCGTGATCTTTCCCGGCGCCTTGACGGCAATACCTTCGGCCAGCGTGTCGCCGCGCATGGGCAGCGCCGTGCCCTTGATGCAGTTGTACATGGAGGGATAGAGCGCCGCCTGCACGCCGATCACGCGCATGTCGGGCTTGATGGCCTTGACCGCGACCGCCATGCCCGAGATCAGGCCGCCGCCGCCGATCGGCACGACGAGCGTGTCGAGCTCGGGCACGGCCCGCAGCATCTCGAGCGCAATCGTGCCCTGCCCGGCGATGACGACGGGATCGTCATAGGGGTGAATGAAGGTGAGGCCGCGCTCCTCGCCATGCCGATGCGCGAACTCTGCCGCCTCCTCGAGCGTGTTGCCGTGCAGGATCACCTCGGCGCCGTGCCCCTTGGTGTTCTCGACCTTCACGATGGGCGTCGCTTCCGGCATGACAATGGTCGCCGGGATGCCGAGGCGCCGGGCGTGGTAGGCCACGCCCTGGGCATGGTTGCCCGCAGACATGGCGATCACGCCGCGCCGGCGCTCCGCCGCCGACAGCGCCGCAAGCCGGTTGAGCGCCCCGCGCTCCTTGAACGAGGCGGTGAACTGCAGGTTCTCGAACTTGAGCCACACCTCGCACCCGAGCAGGTCCGACAGCGTGCGGCTGTGGTCGAAGTCCGTGTCGAGCACGGCCCCCTTGATGAGCGCGGCAGCGCGCTCGACATCGCCGAGCGTCACCGGTTCATCCTGCGCGGCCTTTTTCCTGCTGCGGGCCATCTGGCCGCCTCCGTATCGCTGCGGCGACCATACACGGATGGCCCCGGCGATGTTTTCCAATTTTTGCCAATAGACAAGCAAATATTGGAAGTATCTGCTAATTCCTGGGGCCCGTTTGCCTGGAGCCCCTAGACCATGCCTCTCGATGCCATTGACCGGCGCCTGCTTGCAATCCTGCAGGAGAACGGCCGGCTCACGGCCACCGAGCTCGCAGAGCGTGTCGGCCTGACCACCAGCCCCTGCCTGCGCCGCTTGCGCCTGCTCGAGGAGGCGGGCGTCATACGAGGATATACGGCTCTGCTGGATCAGAGCCAGGTGGGGCTGCCGGTCAGCGTGTTCGTGTCGATCAAGCTCGAGCGACAAAAGGAGGACGCCTTGCGCCGCTTCGAGGATGCCGTGAAGGACTGCCCCGAGGTGCTCGAGTGCTACCTGATGACCGGGCCGCGCGACTATCTGTTGCGCGTCGTGGCCAGCGACCTGCAGGACTACGAGCGCTTCGTCAAGGAGACCCTGACGCGCATCGACGGGATCGCCAATATCGAGAGCAGCTTCGCGCTGGGGCAGGTGAAGCACTCCAACGTGCTCCCCATCGGGGGCGGACCCCGCGCAGGCAGGAAGCCGCGCCGGGGGCGATAGCCCGGAGCTTGACAGGCAAGCCCTGGCCCGCCGGATGCGCGGGATGCTAGTAGGTCGCGGCCTGCGCACTGGACCCCATGGAACCGAGAGGAGATCGATGCAAGCCATGAAGTGGAAGGAGCCCGCTGGGTCCCGCCTCATCATACTGGCGATCACCCTGCTGCTCGGGGCAACGCCCGCAGCCCTTGCGGCCGACTGCGGCAACGACGCCGGCGGCTTCAGCGCCTGGATCGGCCGGTTCAAGGCCAAGGCCGCCGCGCAGGGGATCTCTGCTGCCACCCTTTCCTCGGTGCTGAGCGGCGTCGCCTATGATCGCAACGTGATCCGTCTCGATCGGTCCCAGCGCTCCTTCAAGCTGAGCTTCGATCAGTTCTACGCGCGTCGCGTCTCGGACGCGCTCATCCGTAACGGGCAGCGGATGATCCAGACGCACCGCCAGTTGTTCGACCGGATCGAGGCGCGCTTCGGCGTGCCGCCCGCGATCCTGGTCTCGATCTGGGGTCTCGAGACCAACTTTGGCCGCGACACCGGCGGTGGCGGACGATCGATCGTGACGTCGCTGGCGACGCTCGCCTATGACTGCCGCCGCACCGAGTTCTTCCAGAACGAGCTGATCAACGCCTTGCGCATCGTCGACCGGGGCGACATGTCCGCGGCGCAGCTCCGCGGCGGCTGGGCTGGCGAGATCGGGCCGATGCAGTTCCTGCCGTCGTCCTACGTCAAGTACGCCGTCGATTTCGACGGCGATGGTCACCGCAACCTGATCCACAGCGTCCCCGACATGCTTGCCTCGACCGCCAACTTCCTCAAAGGCAAAGGCTGGCGGCCGAAGCAGGACTGGATGCCCGGATCGGCCAACTACGCGGCGCTGCAGGAATGGAACAAGGCGGACGTCTACTCGCGCACGATCGCCGTCATGGCCCATCGCATCGCGAGCAGGCAGTGACGGCCGGCTTCGATCATGCCTCGAGCAGCTGAAGGCTGTTGGCTACGCGGCTGACCGGAGCACAATCCAGGATGAAATCCTGCAGTGCGCCGGCCTTCACATACCGCCGTAGCCGCTCCTGTGGGACGGAGCGGATGTCGCCGATCGTGCCGCGGCAGGATGCTGCTCCGCACTGGCAAGGCATGCGCCAGAGGAGCGTGAAGACGGTGGGCCGGACCGTCAGCGAATAGTCGAACGTGACCTCCTGCCCGCGGGGGATATCGACCAGCGCCACGAGATCGCTTTCGCCGACGATGCCGGCGTTGGCCTCGCAGCTGTGGTTGAAACGGACCGAGAAGTCGTCGAGCACGATGTACGTGTGCTTGCCGATGGCCAGCGGATCGTCCATGCGCACCGAGCCCGTGGCGACCCGGCCAATGCACTGCAGCAGCGAGACGCGCTCTCCGCCGAGGCGGTAGATGCGCTCACCTTGCCGGATGTCCTGCTCGGCAAAGACGCCCCTGCCGCTGATGCCGGAGTCTCTCACCGCAAGCTTCATGTCCGCCTCCTTCCTGCTATGCCCCGAATGAGCAGGCCGGATTGTGGGCGCCCTCGCGCGCCCGCGCTGTCTCGTGCGTAACAGCGCAGGGAGGCGCCAAACCGCCTGACATTCGCGGCTGCATCCGATAAAACCGGCGCAAAGGCAGGTCAGACACGGGAGACGCGTAATGGCCAAGGTGGCATGGATCGGGCTGGGCGTGATGGGCTATCCGATGGCCGGTCATCTGCTGAAGAAGGGGGGACACGAGCTCACCGTCTACAATCGCAATCGGGCCAAGGCCGAGGCCTGGGTCAAGGAGTACGGCGCAGGCAAGACCGCGGCCACGCCGGCCGAGGCCGCCAAGGACGCCGAGTTCGTGTTCTGCTGCGTCGGCAACGACCACGATGTGCGCGCGGTGACGACCGCCAAGGGTGGCGCGTTCGAGACCATGCGCAAGGGGGCCGTCTTCATCGACAACACGACGGCCTCGGCCGACGTCGCGCGCGAGCTTTACGCCATCGCGAAGGACAAGGGCTTCGGCTTCCTCGATGCCCCGGTCTCCGGCGGCCAGGCCGGCGCGCAGAACGGCGTGCTCACCGTCATGGTCGGCGGCGACAAGGACGTGTTCGAGCGCGCCAAGGCTGTGATTGCGCCGTACGCACGGGCGGTGACGCTGATCGGTCCGTCGGGCTCGGGTCAGCTCACGAAGATGGTCAACCAGATCTGCATCGCCGGCTTGGTGCAGGGGCTTGCCGAAGGCATCCATTTCGCACAGAAGGCCGGCCTCGACATTCCCACCGTGATCGAGACCATCTCCAAGGGCGCTGCGCAATCCTGGCAGATGGACAATCGCTGGAAGGCGATGATGGAAGGCAAGTTCGACTTCGGCTTCGCGGTCGACTGGATGCGCAAGGACCTGATGATCAGCCTCGATGAGGCGCGCAGGAACGGTGCGCATCTTCCCGTGGCAGCACTTGTCGACCAGTTCTACTCCGAGGTGCAGCGCCTCGGCGGCAATCGCTGGGACACGTGCAGCTTGATTGCGCGCCTCAACAACCAGAAGGCGGCAGGCAAGGCTTGAGCGTAATCCGTGGTCGACGACGGGCTGGGCATCGCGCCGCGCTTCTGCAGCCGCGCCTGCCCTGACCCGATCGCTTCGGCCACCGGCGCGTCATCGCGGCATGCGGCCGGGGGCTGAGGGGTTGAGCGCGGTGCGCGAGCCGTACCATCCGTAGCGATCGAGCCCTATGCGGCCCAACCCTCTCATCCCGCTGTTTGCATCCGCCACGAGCCTCAGCGGCATCGGGCCACGGCTGGAGATCCTGCTCAGGAAGGCCCTGCGCCTCCCCCCGGGCGTGTCCACGCCGCGCGTCATCGACCTGCTGTGGCATCTCCCCACGGGCGTGATCGACCGGCGCGCGGAGCCCACGGTGGCAGGCGCGGTGCCCGGCACGATCGCAACGCTGGCCGTGCGCATTCTGCGTCACAAGGCGCCGCCGCGATCGGCCAGCCGCGCGCCGTACAAGGTCGCCTGCGAGGATGACACAGGCCGGATCGATCTCGTCTTCTTCCACGCCGAGCGCCGGCTCATCGAGCGCCAGCTTCCGGTCGGGGCCATCCGCTACGTGAGCGGACGCATCGAGCGCTACGGCGACACGCTGCAGATGGCGCATCCCGACTACATCGTTGCCCCGGAAGCCCGCGGCGACCTGCCGTTGCTCGAGCCGGTCTATCCGCTGACGGCTGGTCTCTCGGGCAAGGTCCTGCAGAAGGCGGCGCGACAGGCGCTCGATCGTGTGCCGGCACTCCCCGAGTGGCAGGATCCGGCCTGGTTGAAGCAGCGCGGCTGGCCCGATTTCGCCGATGCGCTCGCCCGACTGCACCGGCCGCGCGACGCCGGCGACGTATCCCCCGGCAGCCTGCCCTGGCAGCGCCTTGCGTACGACGAGCTGCTCGCCGGCCAGCTCGCGCTCGGTCTCGTGCGCCAGAGCCTCAAGGACCAGCCGGGCCGCAGCATCGTTGGCGACGGCCGCATCAGGGCGCGCATCGCCGATGCCTTGCCGTTCGCACTGACGGCCTCCCAGCGTCAGGCGCTGAAGGAGATCGCCGCCGACATGGCGGCACCGGCACGCATGCTGCGCCTGCTGCAAGGCGACGTGGGCTCGGGCAAGACGGTGGTCGCTCTGATGGCCCTGGCGATCGCCGTCGAGGCCGGTGGCCAGGCCGCGCTGATGGCGCCGACAGAGGTGCTGGCGCGCCACCACGCCGAGACGATCGCACCCCTGGCGGAGGCTTCAGGGCTGCGTGTCGGTCTCCTGACCGGGCGCGAGAAAGGGCGCGCGCGCAAGGAGCTGCTGGAACGTCTGGCGGCCGGAGAGGTGGATATTCTGATCGGCACGCATGCCCTGTTCCAGGACGACGTCAGCTTCCGCGACCTCGCCTTCGCTGTGATCGACGAGCAGCACCGCTTCGGCGTGCATCAGCGCCTCGCCCTGCAGTCGAAGGGCGGTGCGGGCGGCGCCGAGCTGATGGTGATGACGGCCACCCCCATTCCGCGCACGCTGCTGATGACGCATTACGGCGACCTCGACGTGTCGCGGCTGACGGAGAAGCCCGCCGGCCGCAAGCCGGTCACCACGACGCTTGCCGCGCTCGACCGCCTCGAGGAGGTCATCGACGGGCTGAGGCGCGCGCTTGCTCAAGGTGCGCAGGTGTACTGGGTGTGTCCGCTGATCGAAAGCTCCGGCAACTCCGAGCTCGCCGCCGCGGAGGCGCGGCATGCGCATCTGCAGCAGATCTTCGGCGATCGCGTCGGCCTCTTGCACGGCGGCTTGAGCGCCGCTGCCAAGGATCAGACCATGGCGGCCTTCATGGAGGGGCGCCTGTCGATCCTGGTGGCGACCACCGTCATCGAGGTGGGCGTCAACGTCCCCAACGCCTCGATAATGGTGATCGAGCATTCCGAGCGGTTCGGGCTCGCGCAATTGCATCAGCTGCGCGGACGGGTCGGCCGCGGCAGCCGCCAGTCGTACTGCGTGCTGCTCTACAAGGCGCCGCTCGGTGAGACCGCGCGTGCACGTCTCGAGATGATGCGCGAGACCGAGGACGGCTTCCTGATCGCAGAGAAGGACCTGGAGCTGAGAGGCGGCGGCGAGGTGCTCGGGGCTCGCCAGAGCGGCATGCCGGAGTTCCGCGTCGCGGAGGTGCCGAACTTTCCCGAGCTTCTGGCGGCCGCCCGCGACGATGCGCGCCTGGTGCTGGCATCGGATCCGAAGCTGCTCGGCCAGCGCGGGCTGGCGCTGCGCAACCTGCTGTACCTGTTCGAATGCGACGAGGCCGTGCGGCTCTTCCGGGCGGCCTGAAGCCGCTATTCCGCAGCCGCAGCCGGCGGGGCGGCGGACGGCGCGGGCAGCTTCCTGGCGCGCCTGGCGAGCTCATGCAGACGCGCCTGCGTCTCCGGATTGACGATGCCCGCGGAGATGATGATCTTGGCCGCGTCCTCCACGCTCATCTTGATCAGCGTGACGTCCTTCTTCGGCACGAAGCACACGAAGCCCGTAGGCGGCAGCATGCCGGTCGGCATGAACACGCTGACGAGATCCTGGTCCGGGCGGATGGAGGCGACCTGGGCCGTCGCATCGCCGGTCACGAACACGATCGACCAGATCCCCTTGGACGGGAATTCCATCAGCCCGACCTTGTGAAAGGACTGGCCGGGCCCCGAAGCGCTCAAGACCGACTCGAAGATCTGCTTGAGCGCCCGATAGACGCTGCGCACGATCGGCATGCGGTCGAGCATCAGCTCACCGGCACTGATGAGCGACCGGCCGAGCAGGTTGGCCGCGAGTGCTCCGATCAGCATCAGTCCGATGATCGCGAACAGCAGGCCGACGCCCGGCACATGAAAGGGCAGGTAGTATTCCGGGTTGTAGAACCGCGGAATGTAAGGCTTGACCCAGCTATCGACGACGTTGATGAAGTACCAGGCGCTGTAAAGCGTGATGCACACCGGCCCGACGATGACGAGGCCGGTCAGCAAATAGTTCCGCAACCGTGCGCCGATGTGCCAGGACGGAGGGGGAACCTCCACCGTCGGGATCAGCGTCGGCCTGAGCGACTCGACCGACTCAGGCTCTGCCTCCCCCGCGCCCGGCTTGGGAATCTGCTCCTGCATCGCACCAATTGCGCCGCGGCCCTCGCGGGTTGCGAACGCCCCACACCTGAAGTTTAGCCGCTATTCTGCCACGTTGCCGTGCGGCGCACTACACGCAAGACGCCGGGCGCGGCAAAAACACCTAACAACTGGACAATCGAAAAGCGCCTCAATTGGCCACGATCAGGCAATCGAGGCCCATGCCGCGGAGCTTCGCGCACAGCGCGTTAGGCTCGCTGGCGTCTGCGAAAGGCCCAATGCGCACCCGATAGAAGGTGCCCATATTCCCGACCACCGTCTCGTCGACCTCGGGCTCGCGCGAGCCCAGAAGAATGGCCTGATCCTTCTTCAGCCGTGCGGCGACTGCCTGCGCCTCCTTCCGACTGCGTACGGCTGCAACCTGGACGCGATAGCCGCCGCCGTGCGCCTTCGGCGCCGGCTCCCTGGCCGCAGCCGTGCTCAGCGGCACCTCCTTCCGCGCCGATGCCGCCTGGCGCGTGGAGGCCCGCTGCTCGGAGATTTCCGTCCCGCTCGCCCAGGCCTCGCCGATCGAGGACTGATGCGACTGAGGCGACACAGCGTAGGGATCAGGGCGAGACGACGCCTGGGATTGGGTGGGCTGCTTGCCGGCCGGGGTAGGTGGCTGCGAGCCGCCGAATAGGTTGGAGAAGAAATTCGACAAGCCGCCGGAGCCGGACTCGCTTGCGGAATTCTGCTCCGCCGCAGCTTGTTTCGTCACTGCCGGAGCCCGGCTCGCAGGCTCCTCGATCGGGGCTGCGACCTGGGGCTGCCGCTTTGCCGGCTGAGGCTCCGGCACCGCCGCCCTGCCGCTCTTCTTGGCGTCGGCGTCGGCCAGATCCAGCAGCCCCGCCGCTCGATAGGCCTCCGAGCGCGCGGCCAGCGCCATGGTGCGCTCGGCATCAGACAGGCCGCCCTTGAGCCATAGCGCGCTGGTCAGATCGGCGATGGCCTGAGCCGGCTTGCCTTGCTTTTGATGCGCCACGCCTCTGAGATAGAGCGCACGCGCCATCGTGCGCGGCTGCAGTCGCGTGCTCGAGAGAATGGAATTCAGCTGCTGCGCGGCGTGATCGGCCTTGCCGGCATTGAGCGCCTTTTCAGCGAGCTCGAGAAGCTTCGCGGCCTCGGCCGCATCGACGGGCTTCTTCTTGGCCTGAGCCTGCGCGTCCGCGCGCCCCGCCTCCGCCTCCTCGGCCGCATCGGAGCCTTGCGCAGCCTTGTCGGCTTGGCCCTTTTTGGCTGCGATCACCGGACCCTGGGCCGCATCGCACAGGAGGCCGCCCGCTGCCATGAGCAACGCCAGTGCCAGCGTCACGCAAGCGCGAGTCATCCAGCCGTCCCCCAATCGCGTACCTTCTCTCGCCCCCCCGGCAATCGAAACCTACGTCAAAGCAGTGCTTTAAGGCAATTCCGCGACAGACTTTACCCCAGCAATCCTTATTCCACAGTCACTGACTTGGCGAGGTTACGCGGCTGATCGACGTCGGTGCCGAGGAACGTCGCGGCATGGTAGGCGATCAGCTGCATGGGTACCGCATAGAGCAGCGGCGTGGCGAAGGGGTGGATGGTGGGCACCCGGATATGGGCGGCGATCTCACAGCCCAGCACATTCGGATCGGCATTCGACACCAGGATGATGCGCCCGCCGCGTGCTGCCACCTCCTGCACGTTGGACACTGTCTTTTCGAACAAATCGTCCTCAGGCGCCACGACCACCACCGGAACGTTCTCGTCGATGAGGGCGATGGGGCCGTGCTTCAGCTCGCCTGCCGCATAGCCTTCGGCGTGAATGTAGGAGATTTCCTTGAGCTTCAGCGCGCCTTCCAGTGCCACCGGGTAGCTCATGCCGCGCCCCAGGTAGAGCACGTCGCGAGCCTTGGACAGCCAGTGCGCCAGCTCCTCGTAGCGGCGATCGTCACGCAGGATGGTGGAGATATGGCGCGGCACCTCGGTCAGCGCGCGCACGAGGTCCTTCTCCTTGTCGGCGTCGAGCTTGCCGCGGGCGCGCGCCATGGCCAGCGCCAGACATGCCAGCGTCGAAAGCTGGCAGGTGAACGCCTTGGTCGAGGCAACCCCAATCTCGGGGCCGGCCAGCGTCGGCAGGATGGCATCGCTTTCGCGCGCTATGGTCGACGTGCGCACGTTGACGATCGACACGATCCGCTGCGCGTTCGCCTTCCAATAGCGCAGCGTCGCCAGCGTGTCGGCCGTCTCGCCTGACTGCGAGACGAACACGGCGAGACCGCCCTCGGGCAGCGGCGCCTCGCGGTAGCGCAGCTCCGAGGCGATGTCGATCTCGACCGGCACGCGAGCGAAGCGCTCGAGCCAGTACTTGGCAACGAGCCCCGCGTAATAGGCGGTGCCGCAGGCGGAGATGGTGACGCGGCTGACCTTGGCCAGATCGATGCCGAGATCGGGGAAATTCACGCGGCCCGCCGCCATGTCGATGTAGTTGGTCAGCGTATGGCTGATGACCTCGGGCTGCTCATGGATCTCCTTGAGCATGAAATGCTTGTGGTTGCCCTTGTCGACCAGGAAGCCCGATGCCGACGACGTGATCTCCGGCCGATCCACGCGCCGTCCGGCCCGATCGCGGATCTCGACTGAGCTGCGCGACAGGATCGCCCAGTCGCCTTCCTCGAGGTAGGTGATGCGGCTCGTGAACGGCGCCAGCGCAATGGCGTCCGAGCCCAGGAACATCTCGCCGTCCCCGTGGCCCACGGCGAGCGGACTTCCCTCGCGGGCGCCGATCATCAGGTCGTCGTGGCCCGAGAAGATGATGGCCAGCGCAAAAGCGCCCCGCAGGCGGCCGAGCACGCGCCGCGTCGCCTCGACAGGATCTGCGCCATTGCGCATCTCGTAGGTGATGAGCTGCGCGACCACCTCGGTATCGGTGTCGCTCTCGAAGCTGACGCCGGCGCGCAGCAGCTCGTCCTTGAGCTCGCGGAAATTCTCGATGATGCCGTTATGCACGACGGAGACCTTGTCCGTCATGTGCGGATGGGCGTTGCGCTCGTTGGGTGCACCGTGCGTGGCCCAGCGCGTGTGGCCGATGCCGGCGCGGCCCTTGAGGGGCTCCGCCGTCAGGCGGTCGGCGAGATTGCGCAGCTTGCCTTCGGCGCGACGCCGCTCCAGGTGACCGTTCTCCACGGTCGCCACGCCGGCCGAGTCATAGCCGCGATACTCGAGCCGCTTCAGCGCATCGACGAGGTCGACGGCGACCGGCTTGCTACCGAGAATGCCGACTATTCCGCACATGATCGAAAGTCCTCAGCGATTCGCGAGCGTGGCATGGAGACGTAAACTTTGCTTTCCATTGCTACAACTCAAGTTCTGTTACACTGGTTTACTCACCGGCCGCGGTCTTCTTCTTCTCTGATTTTCGCCGCTCCATGAGCGAGCGAAATTTCGCCACCCATCCGGGACGATCGCTCCGCTCCCCGCGAACCACGGCAAGCGATCCTGCCTCGACATCGCGTCCCGAAATGACACTGCCGGCGCCGACGTAGGCGTTGTCGCCGACGCGGACCGGCGCGACGAGCGCAGTGTTGGAGCCGATGAAGGCGCCCGCCCCGATGTCGGTGTGCGACTTGGTAAAGCCATCGTAATTGCAGGTGATCGTCCCCGCTCCGACGTTGGCGCGCGCCCCGACGCGCGCATCGCCGATGTACGTCAGATGATTGGCCTTGGCGCCCTCCTCGATGAGCGCGTTCTTGATCTCGACGAAATTGCCGATGTGCGCATCCTTGCCGATGTCCGCGCCCGGACGCAGCCTGGCAAAGGGTCCGATCACAGCGCCCTTGCGCACGCGAACCTCGCCCTTGCCCTGACCGTCGGTGCCTTCGAGGTGACAGTTGGCCTTGATCGTCACGCCATCCTCGATGATGACGCCGGGCCCCAGGAAAACATTGGGCTCGATCACGACATCACGGCCGATCACCGTGTCATGGCTGAGCCAAACCGTATCCGGCGCGATCAGCGTGGCGCCCTCGCGCATGACGGCCAAGCGCGCCCGGCGCTGCCAGATCGCCTCGGCTGCAGCCAGTTGGTCGCGCGAGTTGATGCCCAGCACCTCCTCCTCGGCGCAGCGCATGGCGGAGACCGGCATCCCCTTCCCGCGCGCCGCCGCAATCGCATCGGTAAGGTAGTACTCGCCTTTCGCATTGGACCTGCCGATCTGTCCGAGGAGGGAGACCAGATCGGGTGTGCGGAAGGCCATCACACCTGAGTTGCACAGACGGACCTGACGCTCGGCCTCGCTCGCATCGCCATGCTCGCGAATGGCCGTCACCGCGCCGGATCCATCCATCAGCAGCCGGCCGTAGCCGGTCGGGTCGGCTGCCTCGAAGCCGAGCACGGCAACGCCCGCGGGACTTGCCAGGGACTGGCGCAGTGCGAGGATCGTTTCGGGACGCAACAGAGGTGTATCGGCAAACAGGACGACCACGTCGCCCCGATGCGTCTCGAGCGCACCGCGGGCCGCCAGCACCGCATGGGCCGTGCCGAGCCGCTCCTCCTGCACGAAGATGTCCGCGTCCGGCGCCAGCCGCCTGGTCTCCCGAACCACATCCTCCATCGCCGGCCCGACCACGACCGCCAGGCGGTCGGCCTTGACCGCGTGTCCCAGCGCCAGCGCATGGCCGAGCAACGTCCGGCCGGCAAGCCGATGCAGGACCTTCGGGCGCGCGGACTTCATCCGGGTGCCCTTGCCGGCGGCGAGAATGACGAGCATCAGTGGATGCTGATCCATGCGGTCTCCTGCGCAATGCCACGCGGTTGTAGAGCTTACCATGACGCGGGAACTGCGGCCGTCGGGGACGGCGCTCAGCATCAGCAAGTCCCGTGCCGACCGGAAACTGTCTGATGCGAGGGTTCATGGCAAGGAACCGCGCGCGGCATTCACTCGGCAACCGGCCGGAACTGAGACCAATGTGCCGGCTGTCCACAGCAACCAGGATTGGTCCAACCCCTCCGAGTTGACCCGGACACCTGACTCGCGGAAGCATTCAGTCCTGATTCGCCGATATTTTTTCCTGACGTACGGCATGGCGGCCAGAAGCGGGGGGACGTGCAGGAGGTCGTAGCGAACGATGGGGGATGTGTGATGCCATCGCAAACGGGAGTTGCTGGCCGCACCGGTCGTCTGACCGCGCTTTATGTTGCAATTTGGGGCGTTCTGGCAGTGGGTGCCGCGCTCTATCTCGGCGGCCTCGCGATACGGGCCGACCTCCTTCCCAGCCTCACTGCGCAAATCAGCACACAAGCCCAGACCGCGCAGACGAGCGAGCCCGACGTCGCACGCGCCATAAGCCAGGTGGAAGGGCTCGGCCGGTCGGTGGCCGACCTCAGAGCCGAGGTCGGCAACGTCAAGGAGGCGCTGGCCAGGCAGGACGAGCGGGTGCGTGAGGTCCCTTCGTTGAAGGCCGAGGTAGGCGAGATCAAGACGGCGCTCGCCGGGCAGGAGGAGCGTCAGCGCAATCTGTCCGGCCGGCTGGCGGCATTCGAGGCGCAGGCCATGGCCCATGCGGCAGCCACCCAGGCCGCTGCCGTGCAGCCATCGGTCAGCCATGGCGCGGCGGGAGGGATCGTCACGGGCAGCGTCGAGGAGCGCGCCGATCCGGCAGCACGCATGGAGCCCAAGGCGGCCAAGCCCAGCGACGAGCACAAAGCAACCAAGGCGAGCGAGGACCCCAAACCAACCAAAGCCAGCGAGCCCCGCTCCGTCGAGCGTAAGCCGGCGATACAGCAGACGGCGTCGGCAAGTGCTGTGCCGCCCTTCGGTCCGGCCAAGGTGGTCGCGCTGAGCGGCCCGGTGGCGCTGCAGCTCGGAACAGGCTCCTCTCCCGATGATCTCCGCCTGAAATGGTTGCGCCTCACCAGCAGCAGCGGCGGGATGCTGCAGCGCTTCGAGCCGCGCTACGCCGAGAGCAAGGGCGGCGCCGCGCCGCTCTACCGGCTCATCATCGGACCGATCGCCAACTCCGATGAGGCGTCGCGGCTTTGCAACCAGCTCAAGGCCAAAAAGCTGAGCTGCTCCGTTACAGCGGTGGCGGGCCAGCCGCTCTGACGCGCGCCGCGATCGGTCCCCTCCGCGTACGAGGGTGGGGGGCGGGTCGCGCGCTGTTCAGTTTACAGCTCTGGCGCCTTGAACGTATCGCACTTCGCCAGCTCACCCGTCTCCAAACCGCGGCGGAACCAGCGTATCCGTTGCTCAGACGTGCCATGGGTGAAGGAATCGGGCACGACGGTGCCCTGCATCCGGCGCTGCATGACGTCATTGCCGAGCGCGGTTGCCGCCGCAAGCGCGGCCTCGACATCGCCGGCTTCCAGCATGTGATGCTTCTGGTCGGTCACGTGGGCCCAGATGCCGGCGAGGCAATCCGCCTGCAACTCCACCCGCATCGACAGCGCATTGCGCTCCCTTTCGGATAGCGTCTTCTCGAGCTTGCCCACCTTGGCCGAGATGCCGAGCAGTGTTTGCACGTGGTGCCCAATCTCATGCGCGAGGACGTAGGCTTGCGCGAAATCTGCCGCCGATCCACCCATCGCGGCCAGATCGCTGAAGAAGCGGGTGTCCAGATAGACCTTTCGATCACCTTCGCAATAGAAGGAACCGGAAGCGGCAGTCTCCAATCCACAGGCGGTCGAGACAACCGATGCAAACAGCACGAGCTTGGGCTCCTGGTAGCGCTGTCCAAAACTGCTGAAGACCTGCTTCCAGGCTTCCTCGGTCGCTCCCAGGACGCGTGCCAGGAATTCCGTGTCGCGTGCCATCCTCGCCGGGGCGGACTTCCTGGTCGTCGGCTCGGACATCTGAGCAAGCGAGGTGCTACAGGCACCCCAAAGTACGCCGCAAATCGCCAGCGCTACACCCCAGCGCTCCGCGCCCGATCTGAAAGGATGAGGAGGCCCCACGGCGCGCCGATCGGCTCAGAGGGCCGACGCGTTGAACGTATCGCACTGCTGGATCTGGCCCGAGTCGAGACCGCGCTTGAACCAGCGGATGCGCTGGGCCGACGACCCGTGCGTGAAGGCATCGGGCACGACGCGCCCCATGGTCCGGCGCTGAATCGTGTCATCGCCGATCGCCTGCGCAGCGTTGAGGCCCTCCTCCACATCGCCCGGCTGCAGCCGGTTCTTGAGCTGATTGTTGAGCGCAGCCCACACGCCGGCGAGACAATCCGCCTGCAGCTCCATGCGCACCTGCAGCTGATTGGCTTCGAGCTCCGACATGCGCGACTTCAGGCGCTGCACCTGCTCGGCGACGCCGAGCAGCGTCTGCACATGATGTCCGACCTCATGTGCCACCACGTACGCCTGCGCGAAATCGCCGGGCGCGTTGAAGCGGCGCTTGAGCTCGTCATAAAAGGCCAGGTCGATGTAGACCTTCCGATCCAATGGGCAATAGAACGGCCCCATGGCAGACTGACCTGTTCCGCACGCGGTATCAAACGCGCCGCTGAACAGCACGAGCTTGGGCTCCTGATAGCGCTTGCCGAACGACTGGAAGACTCGGGCCCAAACGTCCTCCGTGTCCGCCAGCACGTGGCTGACGAATTTCTTCATCTCGTCGTTGCCGGTCACGCGCGTGCCGGTGCCGGGCATGCCGGGCAGCTCGAACGGCGAGCGACCCTGACCCGCGCCGGGATCCATGCGCGGCAATTGGGGCATGCCGCCGCCGGGTCCCGCTCCATCACGCAGCAGATCGAGCGGATTGATGCCGAACAGCAGCATGATCGCGCCGATAATGATGAGCGTGGTCAGGCTGAAGCCGCCGCGCCCGCCCACCGGAATCGGGATTTGCATGCCACCGCGGCCACCTGGAAAGCCGAAGCCTCCACCACCGCTTTCGGAACGCCGGTCTTCGACGTTCTTGCTTTCCCGATCGCTATCGCCGTACCGCATCCAGACCTCTCAGGCGCCGCAGCGGCCCACCCTCGCGAGACCCGTCCCTCGTCACTTGAGCACGGGCGCTACGCCGCCACAAGAGGCGTCGGACTAACCCTCCTGGTCATCCTTTCCGGCGCGAACCGGCAACGCTAGAAGTTTGGCAGGATTTTTGATTTTCGATTTGGGCGGAGACCGCAGCAGCTGCCGCACGGAACGCGAGGCCGCAACCACTGCATGGTTGGCGTAGGCCTCGTGATTGCGCTCGATCTCTTTCAGATCGTAGCGGTAGTTGACCATCAGACCTTGCGCCTCGCGCAAGCCCTTCTCCGACACGTCGCCCAGCCAATTGATGCGCTCGAGCCGTGCGCCGTTGCCAAGGTGGAACCGCGCCACCGGATCAATGGGGCGGCCGTCGCTCGACTTGGCCAGCAGGAAATAGTGTGCGGCAAGCGCCATCAGGGCGTCCTTGAGCGCGGTGTCCTCTTCCGGCTCCTCGAACCAGCTCGGATCGCCGAGCACCTGCAGCGCGACGCGATCGGCCTCGGTCACGACGCCGGCGCTCTCGTCGGCCATGACCTGCCTCAGCCACTGGGCAAATTGCGGCACCGGGGAGAGCGTGACGAACGTCTTGAGCTGGGGCTGCTCGCGCGCCAGCTCCTCGACCACCTGCTTGATCAGGAAGTTGCCGAACGAGATGCCCTTGAGACCTTCCTGGCAGTTGGAGATCGAGTAGAAGACCGCAGTGGTCGGCGCAGCGCCGCCGCGTTCGAACTTGCGCTCCTCGTTCAGCACGGCCTGGATCGAGTTCGGCACCTCGGCCGTCAGTGCCACCTCGACGAAGATCAGCGGCTCGTCGACCAGCGATGGATGGAAGAAGGCAAAGCAGCGGCGGTCGACAGGATCGAGCCGCCGGCGAAGATCCTCGAAGCCCTGGATCTCGTGCACCGCCTCGTAGTGGATGATCTTCTCCAGGATCGCCGCGGGCGTCTGCCAGTCGATACGCCGCAGCACGAGGAAACCACGGTTGAACCATGAGTAGAGCAGATGCCGCAGGTCGGCATCGACCGCGTTGAGGGACGGCTCGCCGTTGAGAAAGCGCAAGAGGTCGCGGCGCATGGCGACGATCTGGCCGGTTGCGCCAGGGGCGAGATTGAGCCGCCGGAAAAACTCCTGACGCGGGCTCTCCACGGCCTCCTGCAGATGCGCGAGCGTCGCGTCGCCGGAATCGGCGAGATAGGCGCGCGCCGCGCTGCGCACCGTGTCGGGGTCTGGCTTGAGCGTATTGGCGAGCAGGCGGAAGAACGCGCGCCGCTCATCCGGCCCGAGCAGGCGGTACGTGTCGAGTATCTGACGCGCGATGGCGACGCCGGAGGCCTCGCCACGACCCGAAACCAAGGCCTCAGCAAGAGCCTTGATGTCCTCTTTCGCACCGCCCCGCAGCGAGCCTGGCAGCAGTTGCCGGCCCTGCTCGGCGACGGTGTTGAGGAGCTCCTGCAGGAAGGAAACATTCACGGGCAAATCGAAACATCCTCCGGAAGGTCGGCTGGGCTCGCCCCTGCTGCCATGCGATTAGGCCCGGCCTATGGCGCTTGCAAGACACTTTCTCTCGACGCCAGCCGAGGGAGGCGACATGCTTGAGCGGGACCAGAGCCTGGAGGAACGCACATGGCCGAGACGGACACCTACGAGATCTATGCACTCAAGTATGGCAGGCATGCCGAGCGTATGCGCGCGGACAACTTCCTGAACCCTGGCCCGCGCATGGGCGGCGCTTCGCCCTCGGCCGACGACCACTCCACCCCCATGCCCCTCGACTACTTCGTCTGGATCGTTCGCAACGCCAATCGCACGGTGCTGGTGGATACGGGGTTTTCGCGGGCGGAAGCCTCCGTGCGCGACCGCAAGCTCGAGCACGAGCCGCGCGATGTCCTCAAGCATCTCGGCATCGACGCGGAAAAGATCGAGCAGGTGGTCATCTCACACCTGCACTACGACCACGCCGGCACGCTGGATCACTTCCCGGCGGCGCGCTTTCACCTGCAGGAGGCCGAGATGCGATACGCCACCGGCCGCTGCATGTGCGAGGAGTCCATGCGCAAGCCCTTCACCGTGGACCACGTCTGCCAGATGGTGCGGCGCGTCTACTCGGGCCGTGTGCAGTTCCATGACGGTGACGGCGCAGTGGCGCCGGGGATCACCGTGCACAAGGCCGGCGGCCACAGCCAGGGCCTTCAGGCCGTGCGCGTCAAGACGGCGAACGGCTACGTCGTGCTCGCCTCGGACGCCACGCACTTCTACGAGAACTTCGAGCAGCGGAAGCCGTTCTCCATCACGGTCAATCTCGAGGAGACGCTGCGCACGTACGACCGCCTGCAACAGCTGGCCAGCTCACCCAAGCAGGTCGTGCCCGGCCACGATCCCCTGGTCTTGAAGCGGTATCCGGCCTGGAAGCCGGAGACGCAGGGAATCGTGCACAGGCTGGATGTCGCGCGCCTCGATTGAGGCGCGCCCATCGGGGCCTGGCGGAGAGGCTCAGCGTTTCGTCTTGCCGCCGCTCACCATGGAATACATCGTCAGCTCGCGCTTGAGGATCAGATCGGGGATCTTCTTGCCGGTCTCTGCCATGTGCGGCGTATTGCGGTGCGCCTGGAACGCGGCCTCGTCGTCATACACCTCGTAGAGGAAGAAGCGCTGGGCATTCTGCGGGTCCTGGGAGACGTCGAACTGCCGGCAGCCGGGCTCGCGCTCGAGCGTGCGCGCGGCATGCCCGGTGATGAGCTCCTTGAACTCGGCAACCTTGTCGGGCTTGGCCTCGAAATTCACGGCAATGACGATCATCAGGGCTCCTCCGTCAGTTCGGGTTCGTTCCTGGCATCGATCGTAGGCGAGAGGGCGCACCGCTGTCACCTCTCGCATAGCCGGCCTGCACGACGCCTCGATGCATTTGCGCTCCCGACGCGCGCGGATGCATGCCTGGACGGCGGTGAGCAATCCCGGTCTTGTGGGGGAGGCCCAATTGTGACACAGCGTACCGCTTGCCCGTGGCGCTCCAGGGGACGCAGGTGTTCGCCGATTTCACGATTGCCGAGATTGTCCTGGTCGCCATCACGGCGCTCGGCGCGCAAATTGTCGGCGGGCTCGCCGGCTACGGCACCGGTCTGCTGATGCCGCTGGTCCTGGTGCCCCTCATCGGCGCACAGGCCGTCGTTCCCGTGATCGGGCTCAGCGCCATCATCACCAACGCGACGCGCGTGGCCACCTTTCGCTCCGGTCTCGATCTCCGCAAAGCCCTGATCGTTGCCGCCACCGCGCTGCCGACCACGGCGCTCGGCGCCTGGGCTTACTCGCTGCTGTCGGGGCGCGGCGCTGCGATTGTGATCGGCGTCATGCTCATCATTCTCGTCCCCATCCGCCGACTGGCGGCGCATTGGCGTCTCAAGCTCAGCGAGACGGGCCTGGCTGCATCCGGGCTGGTCTATGGCTTCGTGTCGGGAGGCACGTCCGGTGCGGGCGTGATCCTCATCTCCATGCTGATGGGCGCCGGCCTGACCGGCATGCAGGTGATTGCGACCGATGCCGCCATCTCGTTCCTCCTGGGCTTCGTCAAGACCGGCGTTTTCGTGGCCGCCGGCGCGCTGCCGCCGCCGCTGTGGCTGCTGGCGCTGCTGATCGGCGTGATGGCGACGCCCGGAACGCTGATCGCCAAGTGGCTCGCGCAGAAGTTCTCCGCCGGCGTGCACGATGTGATCCTGGAAGCCGCGATCGTGGCGGGCGCCGTGGTGCTGCTCGTGCGCAACCTTCCCGGCTGAATGGACGCTTCAGCTCCTGAGGAAGTCGAAGTCGCATCCCTGCGGCGCTTGCAGCACGGACTGGCGGAACAGCTTGTCGTAACCGCGCGGCGCCTGCTCGGCCTTTCGCGTCTCCCACTCCTTGCGACGCCGCGCGAGCTCGCTTTCATCGACCAGCAGATCGAGCCTGCGCTCCTTCACCGACAGCCGGATGCGATCGCCCGTGCGCACCAGCGCCAGCGGCCCTCCAACCGCAGCCTCCGGCGCAATGTGCAGGACGATGGTGCCGTATGCGGTTCCCGACATGCGCGCGTCCGACATGCGCACCATGTCCTTGACGCCCTGCGCCAGCAGCTTCTTCGGAATCGGCAGGAAGCCGGCTTCCGGCATCGCGGCCGCCGAGCGGGGGCCGGCGTTCTGCAGGATCAGGAAGTCGTCGGCCGCAACATCCAGCGCCGGATCGTCGATGCGCGCCCCCATGTCCTCGAGCGAGGAGAACACCACGGCGCGCCCCGTCTTCTCGAAGAGCGATTTGGTGGCCGCCGAGCGCTTGATGATGGCGCCGTCGGGGGCGAGCGAGCCGAATAGCGCGACCAAGCCACCCTCGGGCTCGAACGGATCCGTTGCCGGGCGAATGACGCGGCGATCCACCCACGCCCCCTCCTCCGCCGCAAGGCGCTCGCCCAGCGTCTCGCCGGTGACGGTCATGCAATCGAGGTGCAGGAGCGGCTTCAGCTCGCGCAGCACCGCGCCGATGGCGCCGGCTGCGTAGAAGTCCTCCATGTAGAACTCGTTGCCGACCGGCTTGACGGCGGCAAGCACCGGCGTCGTGTCGGACAGCGCGTTGAAGCGCTCCAGATCAAGCTTGTGGCCCAGCCTGCCGGCGATCGCAGCCAGATGAATGACGCCGTTGGTGGAGCCGCCGAGCGCCAGCAGCACGCGCGCAGCGTTCTCGATCGCCTTTTGCGTCATGATGCGGTCGGGCGTCAGGTTCATCTGAACGAGCCGCACGGCGGCGGCGCCCGAGGCCTCGGCGGCGCGCAGCCGATCGGCGTGCACGGCGGGAATCGCCGCAGTCCCCGGCAACGTCATGCCGAGCGCCTCGGCAATGGCGGCCATGGTCGAGGCGGTGCCCATCACGGCGCAGGAGCCTGCCGTCGTCACGAGGCGCCCTTCGACCTCCTCGATCTCCGCAGTGCTCATGCGGCCGGCACGAAATTCCGTCCAGAACTTGCGGCAGTCCGTGCACGCGCCGACCCTGTGCTCGCGGTAGCGGCCGGTCATCTGTGGACCGCCGATAAGTTGTATGGCGGGCTTGCCTGCACTCGCGGCGCCCATCAACTGGGCCGGCACCGTCTTGTCGCACGCACCGAGCAGCACGACCGCGTCCATCGGCTGGGCGCGGATCATCTCCTCGGTGTCCATGGCCATGAGGTTGCGAAACTTCATGGAGTTGGGCGCCAGCGTCGACTCGTGCACGGAGATGGTGGGGAACTCGAGCGGGAGGCCGCCCGCCGCCGTGACGCCGCGCTTCACGGCCTCGACAAGATCGGGGAAATGCCGGTGGCAGGGATTGAAGCGGCTGTAGGTATTGGCAATACCGACTACGGGCCGCTTCAGCTCGTCCAGCGAATAGCCCATCGAGCGGGCGAAGGCGCGCCGCATGTAGGCGGAGAAATCCGGGTCGCCGTAGTTCTGCAACCCGCGCATGAAGCCGCGCTGCGGCGCCGGTGCGCCTCTCTTATCGCTGCCTTTTGCCGCGCCCTGCCTCGCCTTCTTGGCCATTCCCTCGAGCTCCTGCCTGGGCCACGCACGCACAGTAGCAAGAGCACGAGCCGACGCAATGCGTTGATGGCGCCTACCCTTTTCCGGCGCCCGTGCGAAGCGGGGGAGCCGGATGGTGCAGGGCTCCGACAGCGTGATCGGCGCAATGCTCGCACTCGATCTCCACGGTGGCGTGGTCGACGTGATGGCGCTCGCGCAGCCTCACCTTGATGAGCGTCGAGATCTCGCCGGCGCGGCTCTCGTCGTCAATCCGCGCGTGCAGCGTCACCATCGGGCGGTCCTGCGTCAGCGACCAGGCATGGACATGATGCACGTCCTCGACACCCGGAACGGAGGCGACGAGATCCTCCCGCATGGCCTGCACATCGAGGTCCTGGGGCGCGGCCTCGAGCAGGATGTGTCCCGACTCGGCAACGAGGAACCACCCGCTGCGCAAGATGAGGAGGGCGACCAGCACCGACAGCAGCGGGTCGATCGGCATCCAGCCGGTCCACAGGATGACGAGCGCTGCGACGATGGCGGCCACCGATCCCAGCAAATCGCCCAGCACATGCAGCAACGCACCGCGCACGTTGAGATTGTCGCGCTCGGCGCCGTGCAGCGCAAAGTATGCGGCGACGTTGACGGCCAGTCCCGCCACCGCCACCGCCAGCATGGGGCCGGCCAGCACCTGCACGGGCTCCAGGAGGCGATGCCCCGCCTCCCAGATGATCGCGATCGCGATGAAGAACAGCGTCAGCCCGTTGCTGAAGGCAGCCAGGACCTGGAAGCGATGAAAGCCGTAGGTCCGTCGCTCATCGGACGGCCGCTTGGCCATGCGCAGCGCGAACCAGGCCAGCCACAGCGAGGCCGCATCGGTGAGCATGTGGCCCGCATCGGCGAGGAGCGCGAGCGAGCCCGACAGCGCCCCGCCGACGGCCGCGGCCACCATGAAGCCACCCGTCAGTATTGCGGCGAGGCGCAGGCGCGCCTCGTTGACCCCGGAAGCGTCCGGGGCGTGCGAGCGGCCGTGATGGTGGTGTGTGTGGTCGTGGCCCATGAGCTGCATACTGGGCCGCTTGCAAGCGTTTCACAACACTGCCGCCCTTCTACACCGTGGGCAGCTCCGGCGGCGCCCGGCCACAAGCCACGGTTCATGCGGCCGTCGCGACGTCAGAGCGCACTACGCGCGGCGGAAACCTTTCGTTAAGCACCCCGTGAAAGATTTGATTAACCAGATGAACCGCGCGACGGAGCCGCTCCCTCCCATGCCGCTCGACCTCGATCGAGACTTCGCAAGACCCGGCTCGAGCCTCAACGACGTCAACAACGATACGGGGCGGATGGCGTTTTGCGGGCCGTTCGTGCTCTCCGCCATCACCGGCTATCCGATCAGCAAGGTCGAGGACGAGATCCGCACCTTCCGCGAGCTCCCGCCCGACAGGAAGCCGGTCGTCAAGGGCACCTATGCGGAGGAGGTCGCCGCGGCGCTCGCCCGCTTCGGCTATCGCATGGAGCTCAAGGCGAGCTTCATGCATCGCCCCCGCAAAGAGCGTCCGACCATCTGGAGCTGGATGCAGAAGCCGCGCAACGCCTGGGCGCATTACATCCTCGCCGTGCACAAGGGCAAGGAAGGGCACTGGGTGCTCATCAAGGGCGTGAAGCTTTGCGACACCTATTCGGAAGGCAAGTGGCAATTCGTGTGTGACGGGCCGCACAAGGGTGCGCGCATCATGGAGATCTTCGAGGTCAAGAGGGCCCTGCTGGACTAGGTCCCCCAGGGAGCTCGAGCCCGAAACCTTTCCTCTCCCACGCCGTTGTCGCCACAAGCCCGCAACGGGCTATTGGTGAAACAGGAGAGGAACTCTTGGCATGAAAACGTTGAGCGCGTTTGCGTTGGCGATGGCCCTTGCAAGTGGTGCCGCATTCGCCCAGGGATCGGGCGGTAGCGGAGGCGGCGGCACGCCGTCGGGCCCCGGTGGCACCAGCACGGGCAAGGATGCCGGAGCGATGCCGACCGTGCAGGAGTGCGCGCAAGGCTGGAGGCCGGGACTCCGCTGGAGTCAGGCCGAGTTCGAGGCCGCGTGCAAGGCCAAGTAGCTTGATTCACTCGAGCAAGGGGCGCCGTGCAAGCGGCGCCCCTATTTGTGCGCTCAGCCCTTCATCTTCGGATCGAGCCAGTCGCGCAGGCTGTCGCCGAACAGGTTGAAGGCGAACACTGCAAGCGTGATGGCAAGGCCAGGGAACAGGATCATCCAAGGCGCCGCCTTGTAGAAATCGGCGGATGTTCCCGACAGCATGAGGCCCCACGCCGGCGTCGGCTCCGTGACGCCCAGTCCGAGGAACGAGAGGCTCGCCTCGAGCAGGATGGCCTGGGCGATGAAAGCCGTCACCATGATGAGATAGGGCGCGATGATGTTGGGCAGGATATGCCGCAGCACGATGCGCGCATGCCCGTAGCCGGCGGCGCGGGCCGCATCGATGAACGGCATCTGCGCGATCGACAGCGTCGAGGAGCGCGCGATGCGCGCCATCCTCAGCACCATCGGCAGCGCGATGGCCACGATCAGGTTGAAGTCGATGCCGAGCACGACGTTCTTGCCGAGCACTGCAACAACCACCATGGCCAGCACGATGATCGGGAACGACAGCAGGATGTCGACGATGCGCTGGATCACGTTGTCGATGCGGCCACCGAAATAGCCCGACGCTGCGCCCAGCACCGCTCCGGCGGTGCAGCCCAGGAACGCCGACAGGATGCCGACGCCGAGTGCGGTGCGCGCACCGTAAACGAGCCTGGAAAACACGTCGCGGCCGTACTGGTCGGTGCCGAAGAAGTGCTCGGCGCTCGGCGGCGACAGCATCGCCGCGAAGTCCACGGCCTCCGGATCGAATGGTGCGATCCAGCGCGCGCCGAGCGCGAACACGAAGTAGAGCAGGATGATGAGGAAGCCGCCGAACCCCAACGGCTCCTTGCGGATGAACAGGAGCACCGGGTTGGGCCGATGCGGTATGGCGTCGGCGGGGATGCTCCGGGCGTTTGCTGTGACGGCCATGGGTCGGCTCCGCCCTTCAGGACAGTCGAATACGCGGATCGAGCACCGCGTAGAGTAAGTCAACCACGACGTTGACCAGGATGAAGTTGACGGCGATCAGCAGCACCAGGCCCTGGATGAGCGTGAAATCACCGCGCGCGGTGGCATCCACGAACAGCTTGCCGATGCCATTGATGTTGAAGACCTGCTCGGTCACGACCAGACCGCCGATCAGAAAGGCGAACTCGAGCCCGATCACCGTGACGACCGGCAGCATGGCATTGCGCAGCGCGTGCCGCCTGGTCACCAGCTTCTGGTAGACTCCCTTGGCGCGCGCAGTGCGGATGTAATCCTCCCGCATCACCTCGAGCAGTGCCGAGCGCATCATCCTCGTTGCGACCGCAGCATAGCGATAGCCGACAGACACGGCCGGCCAGATCAACGCCGCAAGGTTGGCCGCCGGATCCTCGAAGATCGAGACGTAGCCGATCTTCGGCAGCCAGTTGAAGAAGGCGAGCAATCCCAGGATGATGAGCATGCCGAGCCAGAATGAGGGGATGGCGAGCCCTGAGACCGCCAAGACACGCACGCTGTAATCGATCCAGGTATCGCGATAGACCGCCGAAAGCGTGCCCAACGGAATGGCGATCGAGACCGCAATTAGAGTCGCCATTAGAGCAATCTGGAACGACACCGGGAAGCGGATCTTGATCTCGTCGGCGACCGGCTGCCCCGTCCATAGCGACTTGCCCAGGTCCAGCTTCGACAAGCCGATCATGTAGTCGGCGAATTGGGCCATCAGCGACTTGTCGAGCCCCAATCGCTTGCGCTCGGCCTGGATCGTCTCCTCCGAGACCTGAGCGCCATCGGCCCGAAGCTTCACCACAACCACGTCGCCCGGCATGACGCGGATCAGGAAGAACACAGCTACCGCGACCCCGATCAGTGTCGGGATCACGAGGAGCAGTCGTCGCAGTAGAAAGGAGAGCATCGGTCAATCGCTACCTGAAGCTGCGGCGGGCGACGGTTGCCGCCCGACGCCTGGAAAGCAAGCTACTGGTCCAGCCACACGTTGACCAGATCGCTTGCCGTGAAATGGTTGGCTTGGTGCTCCCAACCCTGAACCTTCTTGTGGTTGACGATAATGCGCTGCCACCACAGCAATGGGATCGAATAGGCCTGTGTCAAGGCATAGCGCTCGAGCTCATTGCTGATCGCCTTGCGCTCGACCGGATCCACGGCCCGGGCCTGCTTCTCGAACAGCTCGTCGACCTTGTAGTCGGAATGGCCGCTGGCCGCCTGCGACGACATCTTCTTGGTCAGGACCTTGTCGAACTGCGCGGTCGGGTCGTCGGCGAAGTCAGAGATGAACTCGACCAGGACGTCGAAGTTGCCCTCCTTCATGGCGTCGAAGAACAGCTTGGTCTCGATCTGGCTGTGCTCGGTCTCCACGCCGATGCGTCGCCATTGATCCATGACGTAGATCGCACCCGCCGTGTAAGGCTCGCCGATGGCGCGGTTCACCAGCTTGATCTTGAGGTTCGACACACCTGCCTCCTTCAGCAGGCGCTTGGCCTCCTCGCGCGACTTATTGATGTCCTTGCCGAAGCCCGGCACCTTGACCAGCTCGGATTCGGGCAGAGCCATCTCGTAGCCCGGCCGCAGCAGGCCACCAACATACTTCAGAACCGAGATTTTCGACAGCGCCTCGCTTCCGGCCCAGCGGTCGATCGCCAGCGATAGGGCCTGGCGGACGCGCACATCATCGAACGGCTTGCGCGTGGTGTTGAACGTGAACAGCAGGTTGGTGGTCCAGGGGCCCTCGATCACGTTGGCATTGCCCTTCAACCCCTCGACGAGCTGGTCGCGCTCCTTCGGTGTGCGGCCGCGGAACTCGGCGTCGAACTGTCCGCCGAGCATGCCCGGCACGACGTTGTTCGACTTCACGAAGTAGGCCTTGTAGCCGTCCAGGTAGGGGCGGCCCTTGCGGAAGTAGTCCTTGAAGCGCTCGCCGGTCCAGTGCGAGCCCTTGACGTACTCGACGAACTTGAAGGCACCCGTCCCGATGATCGTCTTCTCGGGAAACTTCGGGTCCTCCTTCAGCTTGGCCGCTCGATAGATGCAGTTCCACGGCGAGGCGAAGTGCGTGAGCATGGAAGCGTTCGGCCGCTTCATCCTGAAAACGACCGTATAGGGATCGGGCGTTTCGATGGCGCCGATGTCGGCATGCGCCGACCGTCTGAGCGAGACGACGCCCTCCGGCGGATTGATGATGCGCTCGTAGCTGGCCTTGACGTCCTCCGACGTCATCTCGGCCCCGTCATGGAACTTCACGCCCTTGTAAAGTTTGAACGTGTAGGACATGCCGTCCTTGGACATCTCGAAGCTCTCGGCGAGATCGCCGACGATCTTCATGTTGTCGTAGTTGCCCGAGAACTTGAGCAGGGTCGAATAGTGCGGCCGGGCCGGATGGGCGAAGGCAAAGGTGGACACCGCGTGGCAATCGAGGGTCGGCGGCTCCGCCACCACGGCGAAGCTCAGTATGCCCCCTCTTTTCGGGGTTTGCGCGGCGGCCGGCGCAACCATCAACAGAACGGCTCCGACCACGGCCGCCAACTTCCATCTCACCTTCATGTCCACACGCTTTCCTTCCCGTTTCCGACGGCTCCGGCCGCCGCAAGCTCAATCCTATTCGTCGAGCCAGACGTTGACGAGGTTCTGGTTGAGGAAATGGCTCGCCGGCAGGTCCCAGCCCTTGACCTTCTTGTTGTTGACCACAATCCGCTGATACCACAGCAGCGGAATATTGTAGGCATGTGTCAAGGCGTAGCGCTCGAACTCATTGACGAGCTTCATGCGCGCCACCGGGTCGACGGTCTGTGACTGCTTGACGAACAGCTCATCCAGCTTGGTGTCCTCGTGCCGGGAATACGCAATTCCCGATACCTTCTTGCTGAGCAGCGTATTGAACTGGGCGTTCGGATCGTCGGCGAAGTCCGAGATGTTCTGCACGACGACGTCGAAGTTGCCGCTGTTCATGGCGTCGTACCAGAGCTTGGTCTCGACCTGGGAATGCTCGGTCTCGACGCCGATCCGCTTCCATTGGTCCACCGCATAGATGCCGGCCGGTGTGAACGGCTGGTCGATCGTGCGGTTGACGAGCTTCACCTTGAGGTTCGGGTGCCCCGCCTCCTTGAGGAGCCGCTTGGCTTCCTCACGCGACTTGTTGATGTCGCGCCAGAAGCCCGGCATCTTTTCGAGCTCGCTCACCGGCAGCGACCAGGTGGCGCCGGGACGGAACGTGCCGCTCACCCCCTTGATCAGCGAGACCTTGCCCAGCGCCTCTCCGCCGCCCCACCGGTCGATGGCCAGCGTCAGGGCCTGGCGCACGCGAATGTCGTCGAACGGCTTTCTCTCGACGTTGAACGTCAGCAGGATGTTGGTGACCCAGGGACCCTCCTGCACGGTGACGTTGTTGCCCATCGCGGCAACGAGCTGATCGCGCTCCTGTGGCGTGCGCCCGCGGAACTCGGCGTCGTACTGGCCGCCGCGCAGACCGTTCACGACCACGTTGCCGCGCACGAAAATGGCCTTGAAGCCGTCGAGATAGGGACGGTCCTTCAGGAAGTAGTCCTTGAACCGTTCGCCACGCCAATGCGAGCCCTTGACGTACTCGACGAACTTGAAGGCGCCCGTTCCCATCACCTCCGTCTCGGGATACTTCGGATTCTTCTTCAGCTTGGCGGCGCTGTAGACGCAGTTGAACGGCGATGCGAAATGCAACAGCATCGACATGTTCACCTGTTTGAGCTTGAAGACGACCGTATAGGGGTCGGGCGTCAGGATCTCCTTGATGTCCTGATGCTGCGCCTTGCGGGCCGAGATCACGCCCTCCGACGGGTTGATGATGCGCTCGTAGGTGGCCTTGATGTCCTCGGATGTGAAGTCCGAGCCGTCATGAAACTTCACGCCTTTGCGCAGCTTGAAGGTGTAGGTCAGCCCATCCTTCGAGATCTCGTAGGACTCCGCCAGATCTCCCACGATTTTCTGATCGTCGTACCGGCCTGCGATCTGGAGCAGCGTCGAATACTGCGGCGCGACGGGATGGACCATCGCGAACGTCGTGGTGGCGTGGCAATCGGTGGTCGGTGGCTCGGCGACGACTGCGAAGTTCAGAATGCCGCCGCGCTTGGGCGTCTCCGCCGCGCCCGCGGGCAGCGCAAGCGCCGCCGCCATTCCGATCCCGGCCAATATGCGGACAATGCTCGAGTGTATCAATTTATCTCCTCCCCTGATTTTCGGCGGGGCGCCGGTACGATCCGGCGCCCGCACGTTTCATCTGATCGTTATTTATCGAGCCACACGTTGGCCAGATCCTGATCCAGATAGTGGCTGGGGGTCATGTTCCAGCCCTTGATCTTCTTGTGGATGACGATGATCCGCTGCCACCACAGCAGCGGAGCGTTGTAGACCTGCGTCAGGGCATACCGCTCCATCTCCCGGACGAGCTGCGTGCGCTTGGCCGGATCGATGATGCGACGCTGATCCTCGTACATCTGGTCGATCTTGGCGTCGGTGTGACCCGAGTAGCCGCTCGGTGAGCTCTTCTTGGTCAGGAACTTCGAGAACTGAGCGGTTGGATCGTCCATGAAGTCGGCCTGGAACTCCACCGCCACGTCGAAGTCACCCGCGGTCACGCGATCCTGGTACAGCTTGGTCTCGAGCTGCTCATGCTCGGCAATGACCCCGATGCGCCGCCACTGGTCGATGGAGTAGACCGCAGCGGGCGTGTACGGCTCGGAGACATTGCGGTTCAAAAGCTTGAACTTGAGGTTCTCCTGGCCGGCCTCCTTGAGCAGGCGCTTGGCCTGCTCGCGCGACTTGGCAATGTCCTTGGAGAAGCCTGGCAGCTTGACGAGCTCGGCCTCGGGCAGGGACATCGAGTAGCCGGGCCGCATGACGCCGCCCACGAACTTCAGGATCGAGATCTTCGACAGCGCTTGCGAGGCCCCCCAGCGGTCGATGGCCAGCGTAAGGGCCTGGCGCACACGAATGTCGTCGAACGGCTTGCGCGTCGTGTTGAACACCAGCATGAGGTTGTTCACCCACGTCCCCTCGTAGACGGCAAGATCGCTCTTCATCTTGTCGAGCAGCTGCGCCTTCTCCGAAGGATTGCGGCCGCGGAACTCGGCGTCGAACTGGCCGCCGAGGATGCCAGGCACCACGGCGTTGGACTTCACGAAGAAGGCCTTGTAGCCGTCGAGGTAAGGCCGGTCCTTCAGGAAGTAGCCGTCGAACCGCTTGCCGGTCCAGCTCGCCCCTTTCACGTGCTCGACGAATGTGAAGGGCCCGGACCCCATGATCTCGGTCTCGGGATAGCGCGGGTTCTCTTTCAGCTTCTCTGCTTTGTAGATGCAGTTGAAGGGCGATGCCAACGCCTCGAGCACACCCGCCATCGGGTTCTTCATCTTGAAGACCACCGTGTTCGGATCGGGCGCCTCCACCGAGCCTACATCGGCGTAATAGGCCTTGCGGATCGAAAGCACGCCCGGCGGCGGGTTGATGATGCGATCGTAGCTCGCCTTAACGTCGGCCGAGGTCAGCGGGGAGCCGTCATGGAACTTGACACCTCTGCGCAGCTTGAACGTGTAGGTCATCCCGTCGGGTGACACCGTCCAGCTCTCGGCCAGATCTCCGACGACCTTCGGATACTGCTTACCGTCGAACTTCACGAGCAGCGAATAATGCGGCGCGATCGGATGGATCAGCGCGAACGTCGTGCTCCCGTGGCAGTCGTAGTTCGGTGGCTCGGCCACGACCGCAAAGTTGAGTATTCCGCCCTTCTTCGGGGTTTGGGCCTCCGCGGGAGTGATCGCCACGGCGATGATCGCCGCGAGCGTGGAAAGCGACAGCATGCTTAACCGCATTGTTTCCTCTCCTTTCTTTTTAGAGGCGCGACGTTGATCGCCGCTTGTTATGAGCGCGGCGTGACCGCCGCTTGTTGAGCGCCCGTCCAGCTACTCGCTGAGCCAGACGTCCGCCAAATCGTTGCCGAGGTAGTGGCTCGGCGTCAGCTTCCAGCCGTGGATCTTCTTGTTGTGGACGACGATGCGCTGCCACCAGTAGAGCATGATGTTGTAGGCCTGCGTGATCGAGTAGCGCTCGAAGTCCTTCGTCAGGATCTTGCGCTTGGCAGGATCGAGCTCTCGCTTCTGCGCCTGGAACAGCTCATCGATCTTCAGGTCGTTGTGGCGCGAGTACGACTGGGGATTGTTCATCGCCTCCGACACGACGTGCACGTATTGCAGATTGGGATCGTCGGCGTGGTCGGTGATGAAGTCCATCGCCACGTCGAAGTCGCCGCGCGCCAGACCGTCGAAGAAGAGCTTGGTCTCGACCTGCCTGTGATCGGCTTCGACGCCGATGCGCTTCCACTGATCCACCGTGTAGATGCCGCCCGCCGTATACGGCTGGCCGACACTCCGGTTGAGGAAGTTCACCTTCAGATTCTTCACGCCCGCTTCCTCGAGCAGGCGCCGTGCCTGTGCGCGCGATTTCTCGATATCGCGGCTATAGCCCGGCAACGGCTCGAGCTCGGCGTCGGTCAGGCCGTACTCGTAGCCCGGCCGCGTGAAGCCGCCCACGTACTTCATGAGCGAGATCTTGGCCATTGAGGCCGCGCCGCCCCAGCGATCGATGGCCAAGGACAAGGCCTGACGGACGCGAATGTCGTCGAACGGCTTCTTCTTGGCGTTCACCGTCAGCATCAGGCTCGCCGACCACGGACCCTCCAGAACCACGGCATCCTTAAGCTGCGCCGTGATCTGATCGCGTTCGCCCGGCGTCAATCCGCGCAGCTCGATATCGAACTGCCCGCCGATCAATCCCGTAGCCAGGTTGGATGATTTGACGAAAAACGCCTTGTAGCCGTCGAGGTACGGCTTACCGGGCCGGAAGTAGCCGTCGAACCGCTTGGCGAGCCAGTGCGAGCCCTTGACGTGCTCCACAAACACGAAGGCGCCGGTACCCATGATGTTGGTATCGGGGTAACGCGGGTTCTCCTTCAGCTTTGCGGCGCTGTAGATGCAGTTCCACGGCGACGCGAAGCCGTCCAGCATCGAGGCGTTGGGTGCCCGCAGCTTGAACACGACCGTGCGCGCATCGGGTGTCTCGACCGCCGTGATGTCCTCATAGAGGGCGCGGCGGGCAGACACGACGCCTGGTGGTGGGTTGATAATACGCTCGTAGCTCGCCTTGACGTCGGCGGACGTGGCCGGCG
>JBLNBZ010000150.1:0-29316 GCA_050260355.1 Bacteroidota bacterium
ACGGAGCTCACCGTCGATCTTCGGCTCTCCGCAGTGAGTGAGCGCATGGCGGAGCTGGTCGACAATGCCTTGCGCCGCATCGTGGGCGTGAGCCAGGTGATCGCGGTCGTCGAGCAGAGGCCCTGAACCGGTCTTGGCCGCCGCGTCTGGTCACGGCGTGAGCAAATGCTTATCAGTGCTCCTGACGATCCGGGTACACGGCTGCGAGGTCATGGACTGGCAGCAAGTCAAAGCACCGAGCCTTGCCGAGTTCGAGCAGCTCGCAATGGATGCGTGGGAGCGGCTGCCCGCCGAGTTCCGCGCTATGTGTCAGAACGTCATCGTGCGGGTCGACGACTTTGCGCGGGACGAGGTGCTCGACGATCTCGGCATCGAGAGCCCCTTCGACCTCATGGGGCTTTACCAAGGCGTCAGTCTAGACCGCAAGAGCACAGCCGACGTGCCACGGGAGCCGGACATGGTGTTTCTGTACCGCCGGGCGATTCTGGACTATTGGGCCGAGGGCACGGAAACCCTCGGCCACCTCGTGACCCATGTCCTGGTGCATGAGATCGGGCACCACTTCGGCCTTTCCGATGACGACATGGAGAAGATCGAGACGGAGGCCGACGTCTGATCTGTGACCGGGGAGACGCGCTGCCAGAGAAACCGCCCACAGCTTGCATCATGGCACATTGAACCTGCTGCGGCGCTGGGTGATGGTGCATTGCAGTGGGAAACCCTCTATCAACGACCTCCAGACGTGAGACGCGACCTCCGGCGCCGGCATATGCTCTTAAAATTTCTAATCTTTCTGGTAGGAGCCTTGGTCTTTGCCGTGCAAACCGCGGTGGCCGGCCCGACGCCTGAGGAGTACGTCGCGCACGTCGGCGGAGAGGCCAAGATCGTCGGCGCGGGCGAGTTGAAGCTCGACGGGCGCAAGATGACCTGCGGACAGCGCCCGACGGTGCTCGACGGTCAGCTCGACGACTACGGTGCGGCCTATCCTGGCTTCGTGATCCTCAACCCGAAGCTCGTCTCGAAGGTGCCGACGGTCGTGAAGCTGTGGATCTTTTCGCATGAGTGCGGCCACCAGTTCCGCGGACCGGATGAGGAGACCGCGGACTGCTTTGCGGTGCAGCGCGGGCGGCGACAGGGCTGGCTCACCGCCGATGGGGTCGAGGACATCTGCCGCTTCATCAGCCCGGCCAAAGGCGACAGCATGCATTTCTCCGGCTCGCACCGGTGCGAGATGATGCGCAAGTGCTTCGCCGACCCCTCGATCCGTTAGCTTTACTCGAGGCTTTTGCGGTCCCGAGTTCTCCCCGCTGTCCGGCGCTGAATTAGCGTGCTCCCACACGTACCTCGGGAGCCCGCATGGGCCTGCGCCTCGTCGACTACACCCTAAAATTGCTGGGGCTTTCCCAAGCCATGCGCAAGTGGCACGGGCTGCTGTCGGCCCTCGATGAAGCCCAGCGGGAGAAGGTCGCCCGCTTCGCTGAGCAGGTCGCGGGGACGCTTGCTCGCGCCGCCGAAGCCTTCGAAAGAATCGAGCGAGATCCGGGCGACAAGGCGGCCAGGCGCAGCGCGATCCGCGAGCTGGGCCGGCTCTCCGGCTATGTCGAGAGCATCGTGAGCGTGCTCAGGGGCCGCATCGACGGGCGGCGCCTGCACGGCATCAAGCGGCGCCTGGCAGGACTGGCGGCCGACGGATTGATGGCCGAGGCGGTGCGCAACGCCGATGCGGCTCGCATCGAGCGGCTCGTCGCATCGGAGGGTTATTTCCGGGCGCTCGCCGACGCCCTGCGGGCGTGAAGCTCAGGCGGCGGCTGCACTAGCGCCGCGCACGCGCCCTGTCTCCCAGCCGATCAGGGCTCGCTTGCGCGTCAGTCCCCAATGATAGCCGCCGAGATTGCCGTCGCCGCGCAGCACGCGATGGCACGGCACCACGAACGATATGGGATTGCGGCCGACCGCCGAGCCGACCGCACGCGAGGCTGTGGGCTGCCCCAGGTGGCGCGCGATGTCCGCGTAGCTCACGGCGCAACCCATCGGGATCTTCATCAGCGTCTCCCACACGCGCACCTCGAAGTCGGTGCCGATGAGCACGAGCCTGACGGGCTGCTCTGGGCGCCACTCGCGCGGATTGAAAATGCGGCGCATGTGCGGCTCGGTCTGCGCGGGATTCTCCTCGTAGCGGGCTCGCGGCCAGCGCGCCATCATGTCGGCAAGCGCCTCCCCGCGGGTCTGCCCCTCGTCCTCGTTGATGAAGGCGAGCCCGGCCACGCCGCGCTCTGTCACAAGCAGGAGGGCCTCGCCGAAGGGTGAGTCGTGGAAGCCGTACGCGATCTGCAGTCCCGCTCCCCGGCGCTTGAAGTCGCCCGGAGTCATGGCCTCGTGGGCGACGAACAGGTCGTGCAGGCGGCTGCCTCCCGACAGGCCCACCTCGTGTGCTGCATCGAGGACGCTCGCGGAGCCGCTGAGCAGGCCGCGTGCGTGATCCACGGTGATGGCCTGCACGAACTCCTTCGGACTGAGGCCGCACCAGCGCTTGAACAGCTTCTGACAGTGGGCAGGGCTCAAGCCCAGATGGTCGGCCAGTCGCTCGAGGCTCGGCTGCTCCTCCCACGTGCGCGACAGAAAGGCGATCGCACGACGGATATGGTCATAGTCCCGAGAGGCGCATCGGGGCGGGGGCGCGCTCAACGCAGCTGTCGTTTGGTCAAGCATGCTTTGGTCTCTGTCCGATCCCGAAGTGCATCGGACAGTTAAACCGGGCTTGCCGCCCTGACGACCCGATTCTTGGCATTGTCCTCTAGATCCGCACGCCGCCCCTGGTGTCGACCAGGGCGCCGGTCAGCGCCTCGGCAAGGTCCTGGCGCTCCTGGTCCGTCAGAAAGCGGCCGAAGGAGAGCTCCTGGCCGTGCAGGCGCAATCGCAGGTCGGTGCGCCCGTTGCGAGCCTTTTCGAGGCGCACCTGGACCCAGTAGGGATTGAACGTGAAGCGCTCCTCCCGCCCCGAGGGGTGTACCCGCAGCACCGTCAGCAACGAGCGGTTGAGATCCACGCGTTCGTAGATGCGCCCGTCGCGATAGCTGAGCCTGAACGCGATATAGACGAGGAGCACGTCGAGCCCGAAAAATCCGAGCACCGGCCACGCCCCCATCATGTAAAAGACGAGTCCGGTCGTGAAGCTGACGAAGCACAGCACGCCCATGAGAACGAGAAAGCCGGTCCTCCCCAGCGAGCGGTGCGGCATCAGTACGGCACTGAACGCGTTCGGGTCTTGCGATTCGACCCCCTTCTCGTTCATCACAAGCGTGCTCGCAATTGTTTCACGTGCAACACCAACTTAGCCCAGATATGAGCGTTCCCGCCAATCCTGCCGGCAAGCCGGCCAAGCCCGCTGGCAGGAGCCGGGTCCGCCGCCCCTCCCGGCTGCCCGCGGCAACGGTAGAGGAGATTTTCCGAAGATTTCATGCGGCAAACCCGCATCCGGAGGGAGAGCTCGAGCATCTCAATCCCTACACGCTGCTCGTTGCGGTTGTGCTCTCGGCCCAGGCGACCGACGCTGGCGTGAACAGGGCAACGAGGCCCTTGTTCAAGATCGCCGACACGCCTGAGAAGATGGCGGCGCTGGGCGAGGAACGGCTGCGCGAGTATATCAAGACCATCGGCCTCTATCGCAACAAGGCCAAGAACGTCATCGCCCTTTCCGAGCAGCTCATCCGCGATCACAACGGCATCGTGCCGCACGACCGCGAGGCGCTCGAGAAGCTCCCCGGCGTCGGCCGCAAGACCGCCAACGTGGTGCTGAACATCGCGTTCGGCGAGCCCACGATTGCCGTCGATACGCACCTGTTCCGGGTTGCCAACCGGCTCAAGCTCGCGCCAGGCAAGACGCCGCTCGAGGTCGAGATGGGGCTGCTGAAGGTCGTGCCAGCGAAGTACCGGCGGCACGCGCACCACTGGCTCATCCTGCATGGCCGCTACATCTGTCAGGCCAGAAAGCCCAGGTGCGGCGAATGCCTGATTGCGGACCTGTGCACCTCGACGGACAAGATTCTCGCGGCATGAGGCAGCCTGCGCCATCCCGACCGGCCGCGCGCCCTCCACGATCGGCGCCGAGGCCTGCGGGCGCGGCCACTATGATGATCGGCGCGCTCGAGAAGCTCGAGCCGGGGCCTGCGCCGCTCGTCGTCGATGAGCCGAGCGGTAGCCTCGCCGCGGCGCTTGCGGCGGCCGGCACCGTACCGCGAACCTGGTTGCGCCACGCACATGGGATGCTCAGCGCCATGCCATGGCCGCCCGCCGGCCCCTTCACCTCCGCCTTGGTCCGCCTGCCCAAGTCGAAGGATGCGCTTAGCTTCGCGCTCAGCGCCGCGGCATCGACATTGCCGGCTGGGGCATCGCTCGTCCTGTTCGGCGCCAACGACGAGGGCATTCGCTCGGCCGCCTCGCGCCTGGCGCCCTTCGTCGATGACGTGGCGACCGTCGACACGCGCCGCCATTGTCGCGTGCTGGCGGGGCCTCGAAGCTCGCATATCGACAACTTGAAGGCCAGCCTGGCTGATTGGCGCAAGCTTACGACAATCGCCGTCGCCGGCGCGGAGCGCACGTGGATCACCTATCCCGGCCTGTTCGCCGATGGCGGTCTCGATGAAGGGACTGCGCTGCTGCTGGCGCATCTGCCAGTGCTGTCGGAAAGGGCGCGGGTGCTCGATTTCGGCTGCGGAACGGGCATCATCGGTGCCGCCGTTCTGGCGCGGACGCCGCGGGTCTCGCTCGATCTTCTCGATGCCGACGCGCTCGCCATCGAGGCCGCGCGCGAGAACGTGCCCAAAGCGCGTCTCCTGCTCGGAGACAGCCTTACCGCTACCGGAAGCGCGCGCTACGACGCAATCCTCTCAAACCCTCCGCTGCATGTCGGGGTCGAAGAGAGCCACGCCACGCTGTGCAGCCTCATTGCCGATGCCCCGCGCCGTCTCCGGCCGAACGGCGTTCTCCTGATCGTCGTGCAGCGGCGCGTCAAAGCGGCGGAGCTGATGCAGGCTGCGTTCGGGAATGTTGCTGTCGCCGCGGAGACTCCGCGTTTCCGTGTCCTGCTGTCGCGCGCCGCCGGGCCGGCCTGAGGCCAGCCGCTGATGCCGCATCGATGGGCTGCGCTGTGCCGGCCACAGTCACGCAAGCCTCCGGCGACGAAGCCAGGAACGGATCGCATGAATCGCGTCAAAATCCGGCTCACCGAGGAGAAGGCGACGCTCCTGATCACGCTCTATGCCAAGGCGTTAAATTACCGCTCGCAGGCCTCGGTTCTCAACGACAGGCTCGCGGACGAGGTCGTCAACCGCATCGACTACGACTTCGATGCGTTCCGCCTCGGCAACGATCAGGCGGTCGGAATCGCGCTGCGCGCCAGGATGCTCGACGACTGGGTGAGGGCATTCCTTACCGCGCATCCGGCGTCGACGGTGCTCAATCTTGCGTGCGGCCTCGATAGCCGGGTCTATCGCGTCGCTCCGGCTCCCAACGTGCCGTGGTTCGATGTCGACTATCCCGAGGTGATCCAGTTGCGCCGGGAGCTGCTTCCGGCGCGGGAGGGCTGCCGCCTCATCGGCGCCTCGGTGACCGAGCCGCACTGGCTCGACGACCTTCCCACCGACCGCCCTGCAATCGTCGTTGCCGAGGGGCTGTCGCCGTATCTCACCGAGAGCGACGGAGTGGAGCTCCTGCGACGGCTCACCCGCCGGCTCCCCGGCGGCGAGATCATTCTCGATGTCTACAATTCCCTCGGCCTGCGGCTCATCCAATCGAGCTCTCTCGTCAAGACGACGGGCGCGAAGCTGCACTGGGCCATCGAGGATCCGAAGGACCTGGAGGGGCTGGTTCCAGGTCTGCGCCTCGACGCGGTGGCCTCCACGTACGACGCCTCGCAGGCCGCGAGATACTCGTGGACCATGCGCGTGCTGCTCGTGCTCTGGAACCTTCTCCCGCCCCTGCGCCGTCTCGGGCAACTCGTACGCTACCGCTTCTGAGCGAGCGGATCAGCCATCCAGCCTGACCGGAATGCCGGCTGCCGCCATGTGCTGCTTGGCCTGGCCGATGGTGTAGGTCCCGAAGTGGAAGATGGAAGCGGCGAGCACAGCGCTTGCGTGCCCCTGCTTCACACCGTCGACCAGGTGCTCCAGCGTGCCGACGCCCCCCGACGCGATCACTGGCACGGTCACCGCATCGGCAATGGCGCGCGTCAGCTCGAGGTCGAAGCCGGCCTTGGTACCGTCGCGGTCCATGGAGGTGAGCAGGATTTCACCGGCTCCGAGCGACACGACCTTGCGCGCGTAGTCGATGGCATCGAGACCGGTCGGATTGCGACCGCCGTGCGTGAAGATCTCCCAGCGGTTCGGCTCACCGGCCTTCGAGACCTTTTTGGCGTCGATCGCAACCACGATGCACTGATCACCGAACTTCTCCGCGCCCTCGCGCACGAACTCGCGCCGATGTACCGCCGCCGTGTTGATCGAGACCTTGTCGGCGCCGGCCTTGAGCAGCTTGCGGATGTCCTCGACGGCTCTCACGCCCCCGCCGACCGTCAGCGGCATGAAGCAGCGCTCCGCCGTGCGCTCGACGATGTCGAAGATGGTGTCGCGGTTCTCGTGGCTGGCCGTGATGTCGAGAAAGCACAATTCGTCCGCGCCGGCGGCGTCATAGGCGGCGGCCGCTTCGACCGGGTCGCCCGCGTCGCGCAGGTCGACGAAGTTGACGCCCTTGACGACACGGCCGTCCTTGACGTCGAGACAGGGAATGATGCGCACCTTGAGCATGGCGCTACTTCTGCGACGAGTGTGCCGGAGCGCGCAACAAAAAATGGAAGGCCCGCGCGTGCGGGCCGTCCACAATCAACCTGGGCTGAAACTGTCAGGCCTTCGCGTCCAACACCATCTGCATCGGCTCGGGATGGTAGCGGAAGCCGTCGCCGTGCTTGGAGACATGGCCGTAGCCCGGCCACGGGAAGTGGTAGGCGATGGCGGGGATCTTCTGCGCCGCCAGCATGTCGAGGACGCGGACGCGCGTATTCGCCGATTGCTTGGAATCGGTGTCGTAGGCAAACTCGATCCTCGGCTTTTCCACCAGCAGAATCTGGTGATGAGTCAGGTCGCCGATGGCGGCCATGGTCTTGCCATCCGAGGTGATCATGAACACCGTATGCCCGACGGTGTGCCCGGGCGCCGCCAGGGCCTGGATGCCGGGCAGGAACTCCTGGCCGTCCTTGAAGAACACCATCCGGTCGCGGTTCGGCAGCAGGTTCTTGCGCGCGCCTTCCACGAACGGCTTCATGTAAGCCGGGTCTTTCATCTCCAGCTTCTTCTCGTCCGTCCAGAAATCGAAATCGGCCTGGCTGATGTAGATCTGGGCGTTCGGGAAGTTGGGCTTGCCGTCATCGGCCATGATGCCCCAAACGTGATCGCAGTGCGCGTGCGTCGCCACCACTGCATCGATGTCTTTGGGATCGATGCCGGCCGCCTTGAGGCTCGCCAACAGCTTGCCCGTGGTCGGCCCGAACATGGGCGACGTGCCCATGCCTGTGTCGATCAGCACGAGCTTGTCGCCCGTATTGATCACCAGTGCGTTCTGCTCGAGCGTGACGGCGGTCGGTGACAGGAAGTTGTCGGTCAGCATCTTGCTGATCTCTTCCTTGGTCGCGCCGAGGAAGGAGCTTGACGGATCGCCGAGCGGCAGCGGTCCATCCGACACCACGGTTGCCTGCATCTTGCCGTGGTTGAAGCGGTAGAAGTAGGGAGCTTGCTCTTTGCTGAGCGGCGCTTTCGCCTGCGCAGCGGGTATTTGCATTTCGCTCAAGGCGGCGGCACCCGTGAGTGCAGTCGCACCAAGCAGCGCCTGACGGCGCGATAGCTTCAAGTCCGTCATGACGTTCCTCCACTCCTTGTTTTTGAGCACGCGTCGTTGCGGCGGCGTGTATCGCCACGGTACGCCGAACACCGACAATGGTCTAATCACACTGCGGCAGGACAATGAAGCTGCGGCGCACCACCGTCACGAGTGTGTTGCTCGCTGGAGCATATCCCGATGAAAATCGAGATCAGGCGCGTTGGAACAGGCGACGAGCCTCTATTCGAGCGCGTGGCCAATGACGTGTTGAAGGTGTCCTCCTCCGAGGAGCCTCGCGCACGCCTCGCGCCGTCACTGCTGCTGTTGTTGTTGCTGCTGTCTTCTGGCCGCGATCAGCGCCAGCGCGGCGCGCGCGTCCAGCCTGCCGTCATAGAGGGCGCGGCCCGTGATCGCGCCTTCGAGGATCGCGCATTCCGGCCGCAGCAGCGCCTTTACGTCTGCGATGGACGCCAAGCCGCCCGAGGCGATCACAGGGATCCGTGTCGCGCGCGCCAGCGCCACGGTGGCGTCCAGGTTGAGGCCCTTCAACACGCCGTCCCTGTCGATGTCCGTGTAGATGATGGCCGCCACACCCGCATCCTCGAAGCGGCGCGCCAGCTCGACGGCGGTGAGCTCCGACGTCTCGGCCCAGCCTTCCACAGCCACCTTGCCGCCACGCGCGTCGATGCCCACGGCAATGCGGCCCGGATGCGCCTTGCAGGCCGCACGCACGAGCGCGGGATCGCGCACTGCCACTGTGCCGAGGATGACGCGCCGGATGCCGTTGGCCAGCCACATCTCGATCGTCGCCATGTCGCGGATGCCGCCGCCGAGCTGTGTCGGAATGCTGATGGTCCCGAGAATCGCTGCCACGGCCTGCGCATTCACCGGCTTGCCTGCGAACGCTCCGTTGAGGTCGACGATGTGCAGATAGCCGAAGCCCTGCTCCTGGAACGATCGCGCCTGCGCCGCCGGATCGGCATTGAAGACGGTTGCCTGCTGCATGTCGCCGAGCTTCAGCCGCACGCACTGGCCGTCTTTCAAATCAATGGCGGGGAAAAGGATCACGGCCCATCCTTCAGTGGCGGGAAGACTTGCGAAGCATCGCGCAAGCCATCAGATTGCTTGATTGTTGGGCATCAATGCCGCCATAGCCAAATCAGGGTCAAGCGTTCCGTGCTCGCGTCGCAAATCAGTCAGTCGAGTGAGAGGCGAGTCGGGCGCCGCGTTCTGACCGAGGCCGACGCCATCGACATCTGGATCGCGCGCTGGCTGCGCGTCCGCTGCAAGGACCTCGTGCGCCGCTACAACTGCGACTCGCGCCGGCTTTACGAGATCTGGTGGGGGACGAAGTTCCCCGCCAGCCGCGAGAAGGCCATGCAACTCTTCGCCGAACGCTATCCTGGCCTCTCCGACCGCGTTCATTTCGGCTATCGCCGCATCCCGCGCGCGCTGCCCGGCGACGGCCAGCTCGAGCTCTTCCAGTAGCCTGGAACAAATTCGGAACATCCTCTCGACGGCGCGTTCGAATCGAGGCATGTTCTCTCTACGTTCTGGTTCGCAGAGTCGCGCTTAGCGGGCCGGATCGCTCCCTCCCTCGCTGCCCACGAGAGAACCCCCATGCGCACCTTCCTCGTCTCCTACGACCTCGCTATGCCCGCCGCCAACAAGCCTCAAATCGTCGATGAGATCATGCAGATCGGCCGGGCCTGGGCGCGCCCGCTCGACAACGTCTGGTACCTGCGCGCCGAGGAAACCCAGGCCGAGATCGAGGCTCGCATCTCGCGGCACCTCGGCTACGACGACGGCCTCCTCATTCAGGAAGCGCGCGGCCAGGCCGCCTTCCTCAACACTGGACTGCGCTGGTTCCGTCAGCGCCGCCGCGCGGTGGACCAGGTCGCCGCAGCGTCCAACGTCGTCCCGTTCCCGACCCCGGAAGCCGCGAGCACCGCCGCCGACGAGTTGGTCGAGGACGAGCTGCCTTTGCTCAAGGTCGCCAGCTGAGGAAGTTGGCGATCAGCTTCAGGCCTAGCGTCTGGCTCTTCTCGGGATGGAACTGGGTGCCGGCGATGTTGTCTCTGGCGACGATCGCCGTCACCGGGCCGCCGTAATCAGCCTCGGCAACGACGGTTGCGCGATCGGAAGCATAGAGCTGGTAGGAGTGCACGAAGTAGGCGTGCAGTCCCTGCGGGCCGGTCTTGATGCCGTTGAGCAGCGGGTGGTCGCGCAGCACCTGCAGCGTGTTCCAGCCCATGTGAGGGATCTTGAGCGCCGGATCGTTCGGCTCGATGACGCGCACCTCACCGGCGATCCAGCCGAGCCCGGGCACGGTCTCGTACTCCAGGCCGCGTTCGGCGAGCAGTTGCGCGCCCACGCAGATGCCGAGAAACGGCCGTCCGCGGTGCCGCACGGCCGTCTCGAGTGCATCGCGCATGCCGGCGACCGCATCGAGGCCGCGCTTGCAGTCGGCAAATGCACCAACGCCCGGCAACACGACGCGATCTGCGCCGGCGACCTCGTTGGCGTCGGAGGTCACCGCGACGCGCGCATCCGCGCCGCTCTCCCGCGCCGCGCGCTCGAACGCCTTGGCCGCCGAGTGCAGGTTGCCCGAGCCGTAATCGATGATGACGACGCGTTGCACGGCGGCGCTCCGTCAGGCCCTCGGTGCGAACGGCAGGCCGCGCCAGCGCGTGGGCTTGGCTGCGCTCGAGCCGGATAGGGGCAGCGATCCGCCTTGGGCCGACAGCGCTTCGGCCTTGATATAAGGCTCGCCCGGCAGCCAGGCCTCGAAGAAGCGGCGCTCGCATTCCGCCCAGTTACGTCCGACCGCCGAGCCGACCATCCGCCAGCCGTTGCGCTCGAGCGTCCAGCGCTTGAGTGAATCCGCCTCGAAGCCAATCAGCAGATGTACAGCCAGCAGAATCAGCGAGGTCATCCTCTGGCCCGCGCCGCCGGCTGCAAACGCAAGCTGCAGCACCACCATGCCGCCGAGGTAACCGGCAAGCACCAGCCACATGCGGTTGGCGGCCAGCCAGAAAGGGGCGAGCACGGCCGCCCCCCAAGAGAAGCCCTCTTTCACGAACTCGAGGCTTTCGGCGCGGTCGAGACGGTCGGCCGGAGGGTCCGGCGGTTCATAGACGGTGTACGCAGTCATCGCGGTGATCGCTCACGCCATCCGGCGAGGATGAGCACGCGCCTGGCTCAGCCAGTCAGCGTGCCCTTGGTTGACGGTATCCGGCCCTGCTGCCGCGGGTCGATCGCGAGCGCCGCGCGCAGGGCTCTGGCAAGGCCCTTGTAGCACGTTTCGGCGATATGATGATTGTTCTCGCCGTAGAGCGTTTCCACGTGCAGCGTAATCCCTGCGTTCTGCGCGAACGCCTGGAACCACTCCCGGAACAGCTCGGTGTCCATCTCGCCGATTTTCGGCCGGGAGAACTCCACCTTCCACACCAGGTAGGGGCGCCCCGAGACGTCCACGGCCACGCGGGTCAGCGTATCGTCCATCGGCAGATGCACGGAGGCATAGCGCGTAATGCCCTGCTTGGCGCCCATCGCCTTGGCCACTGCCTGCCCCAGCACGATGCCGCAATCCTCGGCCGTGTGGTGGAAATCGATATCGAGGTCCCCCTTGGCTTCGAGCTCGATGTCGATCAGCGAATGGCGCGCGAGCTGCTCCAGCATATGGTTGAGGAAGCCGATGCCGGTGCTGATATTGGCCGCGCCGCTGCCGTCGAGGTCGACAACAGCCTTGATCTGCGTTTCCTTGGTCGAGCGCTCGACCGTTGCTTGCCGCTTCAAGGTGGGCCTCTGCTTGCTTGCATGCCTGGGCTCAAGCGTTTATCAGCTTGAGACCTGCATGGCCATACGCCGGCCGCGGCCTTCGAGCGGCCCCTCTTGAACCCGCTGGGCCGTATCCCGACATGGCAGCCGATCATGCCTGAAATGACCCAGTCTCCGACAAATCCGTTAGGAAATTCCATCTGGCACGGCACAACCATCCTGACCGTGCGCAAGGGCGGCCGTGTCGTCATTGCCGGCGATGGCCAGGTGAGCCTCGGCACTACGGTGATCAAGTCCAACGCCCGCAAGGTGCGCACCGTCGGCAAGGGCGACGTGATCGGCGGCTTTGCCGGCGCCACGGCTGACGCGTTTACCCTGTTCGAGCGCCTCGAGGGCAAGCTCGAGCAGTACCCGGGCCAACTCACCCGCGCCTGCGTCGAGCTTGCCAAGGACTGGCGCACGGACCGCTTCTTGCGCCGGCTGGAGGCAATGATGCTGGTCGCCGACCGCGAGCGGACGCTGGTGCTGACGGGAACCGGCGATGTGCTCGAGCCCGAGCGCGATGTCATGGGCATCGGGTCCGGGGGCAACTATGCGCTGGCCGCCGCCCGCGCTCTGCTCGACACGCAAGCGACGGCCGAGGAGATCGCACGCAAGGCAATGGCGATCGCAGCCGAGATCTGTGTCTACACCAACACGAATCTCGTGATCGAATCGCTGGAGAGCGCCCGCTGAGGCGGCGGAACGTGGCAGGAATCACAAATGGCTTGGCTGCTGCTCGTTCTCGCCGGTACCTTCGAGGTCGGGTTCACGACCTCGCTGAAGTACGCACAAGGGTTCACGCGGCTCTGGCCGACGCTCGCCTTCGCCGTGTGCGTGGTGCTGAGCATGGTGCTGCTGGAGCGGGCTCAGCAGACGATCCCGCTCGGAACGGCCTATGCGGTGTGGACCGGCATTGGCGCCGCAGGAACTGTTGTGGTCGGCGCCATGCTGTTCGCCGAACCCCTTTCGGCTCTGCGCATTCTCTTTCTTGCGACGCTCATCGGGTCCATCATCGGTCTCAAGCTCTTCACCTAACATGACCAACTTCTCACCGCGCGAAATCGTCTCCGAGCTCGACCGCTACATCGTCGGGCAGAAGCAGGCCAAGCGAGCCGTTGCCATCGCGCTCAGGAACCGCTGGCGGCGCCAGCAGATCACCGGCGACCTCAAGGAAGAGGTGCTGCCCAAGAACATCCTGATGATCGGGCCCACCGGTTGCGGCAAGACCGAGATCTCTCGCCGCCTGGCGCGCCTTGCCAACGCGCCGTTCCTCAAGGTGGAGGCCACCAAGTTCACCGAGGTCGGCTACGTGGGCCGCGATGTCGACTCCATCGTCCGCGATCTGGTCGAGGTCGGCATCGGCCTCGTGCGCGAGGCCAAGCGCAAGGAGGTCAAGGCGCTGGCCGAGAAGAATGCGGAGGAGCGCGTGCTCGACGCGCTCGTCGGCCAGAATTCGCGGCCCGAGACGCGCGAGAGCTGGCGCAGGCAGCTCCGCAACAACGAGCTCAACGACAAGGTCATCGAGATCCAGGTCGCCGACGCCGGGCCCGGCTTCCCGATGTTCGACATCCCCGGCGGCCAGGTCGGCATGATCAATATCGGCGACGTGCTGGGCAAGGCCTTCGGCCAGCGCACCAAGACGCGGCGCATGACCGTCGGCCAGAGCTACGACCTGCTGATCGCGCAGGAAAGCGACAAGCTGATCGACAACGACCAGATCACGGTCGAAGCCATCAAGGCCGTGGAGAACGACGGCATCGTTTTCCTCGACGAGATCGACAAGATCTGCGCCCGCAGCGAAGCCGGCCGCATCGGCGCCGACGTGTCGCGCGAGGGTGTGCAGCGTGATCTGTTGCCACTGATCGAGGGCACCACCGTCTCGACGAAGTACGGACCGGTGAAAACCGATCATGTGCTCTTCATCGCCTCAGGCGCCTTCCATATGGCCAAGCCGTCGGACTTGCTGCCTGAGCTGCAGGGCCGGCTGCCGATCCGCGTCGAGCTGCAGCCGCTGACGCGCGAGGACTTCAAGCGCATTCTTACGGAGCCGGAGGCAAGCCTCATCAAGCAGTACGTGGCCCTAATGGCCACCGAGGGCCTGACCCTGGTTGTAACGGAGGACGGCGTGGAGGCGCTCGCCGATATCGCCGTTCAGGTCAACGGGTCCGTCGAGAACATCGGCGCGCGCCGCCTGCAGACCGTGATGGAGCGCGTGCTCGATGAGATCTCGTTCGATGCCTCGGACCGAAGCGGCCAGTCGGTCACGATCGATGCCGCCTACGTCAACGCGCGCGTCGGCGATCTCGCCAAGAACGCGGATCTGAGCAAGTTCATTCTGTAACACAAAGAGGGCTGCGAGAGACCCGCAGCCCTTGCAATGCGAGCCGAGTGGCTCGGTTTACTTGCAGAGGGTCGCCTGACCGACGCACTCCCGGCCGATTCCGCCGGCTTTGCAACGGAACTTGACCTTGCTGACAGCGTAGCCGGGCGCGGTGCCGACTTTGCCGCCCGATCCCATCCAGGTCGCCCATGCTCCCCAGTCAGTCGCCTGAAGCACGGCCTCCCAGGCCTGGAACTTGGCGCCATCCTCGGTGGTGTTGGTTCCTTGGCCGGCCTTGTTCACGCAGGTCTTCGCGTCGGCCGGCGACATTCCTGCGCCCGCGAGCAAAAGGCCTGCGGCCGCCAATGCGGCGATGGCAGTCGATCTCAGCATCTGGGTGCCCTCCTCAACGGGGAATCACGTAAGCCGCGCAAATCTGCGCGAACCCGGCATGAAGTGCCATCGAAGAGGTGGGCTGATCAACAGCCCAGCGGCGTTTTTCCGGACACGCGTGGCGCGCGTGCACTCCTTCGCCGCAAAGGCGGGGAATGCGCCGACGCCGCGGCCTTACCGGAAGCTGCGCACGTCCACGAAATGTCCGGCAATTGCAGCGGCGGCGGCCATCGCCGGCGACACGAGATGCGTGCGCCCGAGACGACCCTGCCGGCCTTCGAAATTGCGGTTGGACGTGGAAGCGCAACGCTCGCGCGGCTTGAGCTGGTCCGGGTTCATGCCCAGGCACATCGAGCAGCCCGGCTCGCGCCAGTCGAACCCGGCCTCGATCAGGATCTTGTCCAAGCCCTCAGCCTCAGCCTGCTCTTTGACGAGCCCTGACCCCGGCACGATCATCGCATAGACTTGGCTGCTGACCTTCTTGCCTTTGGCAACACGCGCAACCTCGCGCAGGTCCTCGATGCGTCCGTTCGTGCACGAGCCGATGAAGACGCGGTCGAGCTTGATGTCGGTGATCTTCGTGCCCGGCGTGAGCCCCATGTACTCGAGCGCCCGGCGCATGGACTGGCGTTTGGCCTCGTTGTCGACCTTGTCGGGATCGGGAACGACGCCGGTCACGGACGCCACGTCCTCAGGCGATGTGCCCCACGTGACGACCGGCGGCAGGTTCGAGGCGTCGAGCTTGAACACCTTGTCGAAGTGCGCGCCTGGGTCCGACTGCAAGGTTTCCCAATAGCGCACTGCCATATCCCAGGCGGCTCCTTTCGGAGCTTTCGGGCGCCCCTTGAGGTAGTCGAACGTTTTCTGATCTGCCGCCACGATGCCGGCGCGCGCGCCGCCCTCGATCGACATGTTGCAGAGCGTCATGCGGCCTTCCATCGACAGCCCACGGATGGCATCGCCGCAGTACTCGATGACGTGGCCAGTGCCGCCGGCCGTGCCGATCTCGCCGATGACCGAGAGCGCGATGTCCTTGGCGGTCACGCCGGCCGGCAGCTTGCCGTTGACCTCGACGCGCATGTTCTTGGACTTCTTCTGCACGAGCGTCTGCGTGGCCAGCACGTGCTCGACCTCGCTGGTGCCGATGCCGTGCGCCAGCGCGCCAAAGGCGCCGTGCGTGGACGTGTGGCTGTCGCCGCAGACGATGGTCGTGCCAGGCAGGGTGAAGCCCTGCTCGGGCCCGATCACGTGCACGATGCCCTGCCGGCGGTCCAGCTCATCGTAGTATTCGATGCCGAACTCCTTGACGTTGCGCGCCAGCGCTTCGACCTGGATGCGAGCCTCCTCCTCCTTGATGCCGTGCCGGCGGTCGGAGGTGGGCACGTTGTGATCGACCACGGCCAGCGTTTTGTCCGGCGCTCGCACCTTGCGCCCGGCCAGCTTGAGGCCTTCGAAGGCCTGCGGGCTCGTGACCTCGTGCACGAGGTGGCGGTCGATATACAGGATGCAGGTTCCGTCGGCCTGCCGCTCCACAACGTGATCTTCGAAAATCTTGTCGTACAGGGTCTGGGGACCAGTCGTCGGCATCGTCCGGTTCTCTTGAAGCGTCAATTGCAGGGCGTGACTTGTCTTAAGCGTGATCGAAACGGTGCTCAAGAGCTTCTGGCTGCACGTGTCGCGGTTGGGCGACGGCTCCGCTTGACGTGCGATCGGTGCTGGCGAGCCCTCCCGTCAGCACTGGAGAGACGGACTTCCGCGGCGATGTCATCCCCGGCGCCGCGTCCCTTGAGCAAAACTCATCATTCCAGAAAAAGAAAAGCCGGGCACGAGGCCCGGCTTCAAGTCTGACCGCATCCCACAAAGGGATGGGCTGAAGGCGTCAAAGGGAGGGTACGGCCTTCATCAGCTGTCCGTCACAGCTGCAAGACGAGATATCGGTCATTGCAGTGCGGTCAGCAACGGCCGGGGTCGCATGCTTGTTATGCAGATAGTACATGGCTTCCGCGATCAGCGCCTCCAAATCTGTCGTCAGTACTTCCACTGGCGCCCCTTGGCCACGAGGAAGTCTCTGAAAACCTGAACTTTTTTCGCCGTCCTCAGTTCCTCCGGATAGACGAAGTAGATGGGCAGCTTCGGCATCTCGATCTCGCGCAGCACCGGCACGAGCTCCGGCTCCTCCGCGGTGAGGTAGTCGGGGATGAGGCCCACCCCGATGCCCGCCCGAATCGCGTACTTGAGGGCAAGGACGGTGCTCGTGCGCATGACCGGCACCCTCGGCGGACGCCCGTCGCGACCAAGCGTCTCGAGCGTGTTGATCGCGGCCAGATGCGGCGGTGGATTGCCGATGAATGAGACGAGCTTATGCTTATCGAGGTCGGCCACGCCCTGCGGCGCACCGCACTTGCGAATGTACTGGCCCGACGCAAACGCATGCACCTGCATCGTAAACAGCGGCCGGCGGACCAGGTCGTTGTGCATCGGCTCACGCGCCCAGATGGCGACATCGGCAACGCGCATGGAAAGGTCCACGGGCTCGTCGTTGAGAATGAGCTCGATGCGGATATCCGGATAGAGCTCGATGAACTCGCGGATGCGCTGCGTCACCCAGACGGAGCCGAGGCCGGTCGATGCGGTAATGCGCAGGTCGCCGGCCGGCTTGGTGGTCGAGTCGCCGAGCAGAGTTTCTGCGGTCTGAAGCTTATTCAGCACCTCGCTGGCGGTGCGGAAAAGCAGCTCTCCCTGCTCGGTCAGCACCAGCCCCCGCGCATGACGATGAAACAGCGATACGCCAAGGTTCTTCTCCAGCGACGAGACCTGCCGGCTCACGGCCGACTGGCTCATGCGGAGAATCTCTCCAGCGTGCGTGAAGCTGCCGGCTTCGGCAGCGGAATGGAAAACCCTCAGTTTGTCCCAGTCCATGGCGGCTGTTCGAGCCCCTCCTATTCTGCCGCCTTGGCCGCGCTGGCGAGAGCCGCCAGATACTTCTCGGCTTCGATTGCCGCCATGCAGCCCATGCCGGCCGCGGTCACGGCCTGGCGGAACACATCATCCTTCACGTCGCCCGCGGCGAACACCCCGGGCACGGAAGTCGCAGTGGAATCGGGCTTTGTCACGAGGTAGCCCGAGGCTTTCATCTCGAGCTGACCTGCAAACAGCTCGGTCGCCGGCGCATGTCCGATGGCGATGAAAACACCATCGACGGCGCGGCTTGAAACCTTGCCGGTGCCGACGTCCTTGAGCTTCACGCCGGTCACCGATTTAGGGTCGGCAGTGCCGGTCACCTCGACCAGCGTCGTGTTCCAAAGCACCTCGATCTTCGGGTGATTGAACAGGCGCTGCTGCAGGATTTTCTCGGCACGCAGCTCACCGCGGCGATGCACCAGCGTCACCTTCTTGGCGAAGTTCGTCAGGAACAGTGCTTCCTCGACCGCCGTGTTGCCGCCGCCTACGACGATCACCTCCTTCTCCCGATAGAAGAAGCCGTCGCAGGTCGCGCAGGCGGAGACGCCGTGGCCCTTGAAACTCTCTTCGGAGGGAAGCCCCAGCCACCGCGCCTGCGCGCCGGTGCAGATGATCAGCGCATCGCAGGTGTAAACGTCGCCGGAATCGCATTCGAGGCGGAACGGTCGGCGCTTGAGGTCGACCGACACCACGTGGTCCATGATGACCTCGGTGCCGACGTGCTCGGCCTGCGCCTTCATCTCCTCCATTAGCCAGGGGCCCTGGATGACCTTGGCGAAGCCCGGATAGTTCTCGACGTCGGTGGTGATCGTGAGCTGTCCGCCGGGCTGATTGCCCTGGATCATGACGGGCTTGAGCATGGCTCTGGCCGCGTAGATGGCTGCGGTGTAGCCGGCCGGGCCCGAGCCGAGGATCAGAACGTGGACGTGGCGTGGTGAGGTCATTTTACATTCCGGGGATGCGTCGGTAAGCCTTGCGCAAAATGCATAGCAGTTATCGGGCAGGTTTCAATGGTGCGCCGGCGATTCACCCCGTTTTCGCGCGATGCCTGTCGCCGCGCGGCTCATGAACCCTTTTTGTTCTCGTCTGCGCGCGCCCTTCGGCGATCCCGCGCCGGCGATTGTTAAATCAGGCGCAGCCCCCTGAGGCTGGCGTGTCCGGTTCTGCCGACAATGATGTGATCGTGGACCGTGACGCCGAGCGGCCGGGCGGCTTCGATGATCTGCCGCGTCATGTCGATGTCGGCGCGGGACGGGGCCGGGTCTCCTGAAGGGTGGTTGTGGACCAGGATGATGGCAGTCGCCGAAAGCTCGAGCGCGCGTTTCAGCACCTCGCGTACGTAGACCGGCGTGTGATCGACCGTTCCTTCCTGCTGCACCTCGTCGGCGATGAGTTGGTTCTTCTTGTCCAGGAATAGGATGCGAAACTGCTCCTTGTGATCGAAGCCTTGTGCGGCCTTGCAGTAAGCGATCACCGTTTGCCATGACCCGAGCACCTGGCGGCCCATGATCTCGCCGCGGAGGAGGCGGAGCGCGGCCGCCCGCACCAGCTTCAGCTCGTCGATGACGCGGTCGCCGACGCCATTGACCTCCTGCAGCCGCTCCGCCGGCGCATTGATGACTTCGGCAAAGCTGCCGAAGTGGTTCAGCAAAGCCTTGGCCAGAGGCTTGGTGTCGCCGCGCGGAAACGCGCGGAACAGCACCATCTCCAGCAACTCGTAGTCTGCAACCGCTTCCGCGCCGCCCGTGCGAAAGCGTTCCCGAAGCCGCTTGCGGTGTCCGGCTCGATCATCGACGGCCGGTGAAGCCTCGAAGAAGCTCGGCTGCGCTGCGGCGCCATCGCCGTGCACGAGGCTGCGGCGCTCCCGCCCCATGGCACCTTGGTCCCTAGCTCGCGATATATGGCGGGCGATGGAACCCTTTTGGAGAGTACGTGAACACCTCACAGCCCTCGGGCGTGACGCCGACTGTGTGCTCGAACTGCGCAGACAGCTCGCGGTCGCGCGTGACGGCGGTCCAGCCGTCGGGGAGGATCTTCACATGCGGCTTGCCGAGATTGATCATTGGCTCGATGGTGAACAGCATGCCGGGCTGCAGCGCGATGCCTTCGCCCCGCTCACCATAATGCAGGATGTTGGGCCGGTCGTGGAACACACGGCCGAGGCCATGCCCGCAGAAGTCGCGAACGACGCTGCACCGCTCAGCCTCCGCATAGGACTGGATGGCCGCACCGATATGGCCGGTCGTGTGGCCCGGCTTCACCGCGGCGATACCGCGTTGCAGCGCCTCGAAGGTCACGTCGATCAGGCGCTCCGCCCGGCGTGAGATCGCGCCGACCGGGAACATGCGGCTCGTATCGCCGTGCCAGCCATCGACGATGAGCGTCACATCGATGTTGACGATATCGCCTTCGCGGAGCGGCTTGCCCGCGGGAATGCCGTGGCAGACGACGTGATTGACCGATGTGCAGATCGAGCGCGGAAAGCCTCGATAGTTGAGCGGCGCGGGAATGGCCCCATGGTCCATGGCGAACTCGAAGACCAGGTCGTCGAGCTTGGCCGTCGTGACGCCCGGAACCACGTGTGGAACCAGCATGTCGAGGGCCGCTGCGGCGAGCTGGCCCGCCTTGCGCATGCCGGCAAATGCTTCCGGCCCGTGCAGGGGGATCTTTCCGTCACGCGCGGGGGCGCGGCCGAACTCGAGGTTATTCATCGATTGGGTCCGGTGGAGCTGTGTCGATCGGGATGCCAGACCTCAATTTAATGCAAACGCGGCCGCGTGCAACTTGTGGCAAGCTCGCTCGGGAGCCTTGCGCCATTGGCTTGCACATGATCGTGCGTGGTGCTGCAAATCAAGCTGGGGCGCAGGCAGGCTAGGGGGCTAAGGTCAGGGCGGGGGCTCGTCGTCGCCTGTCGCCTGAGCGTCGTTCGATTTACCCGAGGGAGTTCAAACGCATGGCCGATCCGGAGCTCAGGCAGGCGGCAAAAGATCTGCTGGTGCGATATGGAGGGGACGCGTTCCCCACCCTGTTCGTGTCGGCCAAGGGCAGCCTCGTGCGCGACGACGAGGGGCGCGAGATCCTCGATTTCACATCCGGTCAAATGTGCGCCACCATCGGCCACAACCACCCGGCCATCGTCAGCGCGATCAAGGAAAGCGCCGATCGCGCCGTCCACATGTTCTCCGGGATGATCCCTGAGAGTGTCGCAAAACTGGCCAAGACGCTCGCCACGTGGCTGCCCAAGCCGCTGAAGCGCTCCCTGTTCGTCAACACGGGAAGCGAGTCGAACGAAGCCGCGCTCAAGATGGCGAAGCTGGCCACCGGCGGGTGGGAGGTGCTTGCGCTCGGCGGATCCTGGCACGGCGTGACGGGCACGGCCGGTGCCGTCTCCTTCGCCAGCGACCGCAGAGGCACCGGCCCGAAGGTGCCCGGAGTGCATGTTGTTCCAGAGCCCAATGCCTATCGCTGTCCGATCGAGCATTGCCGCGACAAATGCGACAAGACATGCCTGAGGGTTGGGCTCAGGTTGTTCGACATGCAAAGCGCCGGGGCGCCGGCGGCCCTGGTCGCCGAGCCGATCATCAGCGCGGGCGGCATCATCGTTCCACCGGAGGGGTACTTCGACGAGCTTCGCAAGGCCTGCGACGCGCGCGGCATGCTGTTGATCTATGACGAGGCGCAGACCGCATTCGGCCGGCTCGGTGTGAAGTTTGCCGCCGATAAGCTGGGCGTCGTCCCGGACATCATGACCGTGTCCAAGACGCTTGGCGGCGGCGTACCGCTGGCCGCGGCCGTGACGACGGACGCGATCGAGGCGAAGGCCTTCGAGCGGGGCTTCAGCTTCTATACGAGCCACGTGTCGGACCCGCTACCCGCCGCGGTGGGTCTCGCCGTCTTGGAGACGATCGAGCGGGAGCATCTGATGGAGCGGGCGGTCGAGATGGGAGCGTATCTGCGCGGCCAGCTCGAAGCCTTGCAGCAGCGCCACGAGGTGATCGGAGACGTGCGCGGCGACGGCCTCCTGCTCGGCGTCGAGCTGGTCAAGGATCGCGAGCGGCGCGAGCCCTATCACGAGCTCGGCGCAATGACGACGCAGCGTTGCTACGAGCTGGGCCTGTCCATGAACATCCGCCGCCGCCCCGAGCGCGGCTCCGTCTGGCGCATCGCGCCACCTTTGACGGTCACGAAGGACGAGATTGATCGGGGCGTCACCATCCTCGATCAGGCGCTGCGCGAAAGCATGGACTCCATGGCGCGCCGTAGCTGAACGGCCGCAAACGAAAGAAGCCCGGCGAAAGGCCGGGCTTCGCGCCGGTCAGCGAAAAAGAGCGGAGGCTACTTCTTGTCGCTCTTCGCTTCGTCTTCCGCCGGCACCTCGCCGGCCGTGGCCTCGGCCATCAGCCTCTGCGCCTGCCCGACCCAGTCGTTCTTCTCGATCGCGCCCTCGAGCTTGAGGGCTTCGTCGACATTGGCGATGTCATCGTCGGAGAAGTTGGCGATCTGCTCGTACTTGGTGCAGCCGAGCTGAAGCAGCCGAGCCGCCAGATCGGCGTCGATGCCCTTGATCTTGGTCAGATCGTCAGGCTCTCCTTTGGGCTTCTTGAAGCCCTTCCACTGTGCAGCCAGCTTCCTCGCCCGCGCGTCCGTGCGCTCGAAGATGCGGGCAGCCTTGCCGCGGCGGCCACGCAGATAATAGAGCTTGGCGCGGCGCACCCGGCCCCTGCGCAAGACCTCGATCTCGGCGATGAACGGCGAGTACACCGGAAATACGCGCTCGACGCCCTCGCCGTAGGAAATCTTGCGGACCGTGAAGCTCTCGTTGATGCCGTGGCCGGAGCGGGCAATGACGACGCCCTCGTAGGCCTGGAGCCTGGTGTTGTCGCCCTCGACCACCTTGACCATCACCTTGACGGTGTCGCCGGGTCCGAACTCCGGAACGCCCCGCTTGGCGGTGACGGCGCGAATCTGCTCCTGCTCGAGTTCCTGAATGATGTTCATTGTTGCTTACCTTTGTTTTATCATCATGCGCAGAGGAGCCATGCTGTCCGACCTACAAGAAGGTCGTGCGAGGCTCGTGCCGCCCGAGACGGGCACCCCATCGGCTTCGGGCCAGGCCCGGATGTGGGAAGATCAGGCGCGCTAGATAGCCGATAGGCGCGGTCTTGTCGACGGCTGATTACCTCCCCCGAACGGTCGCTAAGAGGCGGAGGAGCGGCGCTTCCAGAGGTCCGGCCGGCGCTTTCTCGTGATGGCTTCAGCCTGGCTGCGGCGCCAGTCGAGGATGCGCTGATGGTCGCCCGAGAGCAGCACGGCGGGGATCTCCGCGTCCTCCCAAACGCGCGGGCGCGTGTATTGCGGATACTCGAGCAGCCCCTGCTCGAAGCTCTCCTCCGCCAGCGACGCTGCCTCACCGACAACGCCGGGGAGAAGCCGGACGCACGCATCGATCAGCACCATCGCCGCCAGCTCGCCACCGGAGAGGACATAGTCGCCGATGGAGATCTCGCGCGCGTCCCGCCGCTCGATGACGCGCTCGTCGACGCCCTCGAACCGCCCGGCGAGCAGCATCAGTCCGGGCCCGCGCGAGAACTCCCGAGCCATCGCCTGCGTCAGCGGTTCGCCGCGCGGCGACAGATAGATGAGCGGGAGCCCAGGCGCGTGCTGGCGGGCATGATCGATCGCAGCGCCCAGCACATCGGCCCGCATCACCATGCCGGCGCCTCCGCCGGCCGGCGTGTCGTCGACGGTCCGATGCTTGCCCTGCCCGAAATCCCGCACATTGACGGTGTCGAGATGCCATATGCCGCGCGCGCGTGCCTGGCCGGAGAGCGACAGGTCGAGCGGACCCGGGAAGGCCTCGGGAAACAACGAGAGGACGACCGCGCGCCATGGCTCGGCCTGTGAACTTGTCTGCGGCAATGTCACGTCACGGCTCCTTCAGGCGCGCAGGCGCGTCGAGACAGGCTCATATCACGGCCGTTGCCACGTCGGCACACGCCGCCCCTGGCACAGCCCGGGTCAAGGCGAAAAATGAATGGCGCCGAAGCGCGCCGAGCCCATAGCATGGCTCCCAGGACGAGCGCGCGGGTTGGCGTATGTCGAGAAGGCCCAACATCCTGTTCATCATGGCGGATCAGCTCCGCTGGGACTATCTCGGTTGCGCGGGCCACCCGTTTATCAAGACACCCAATATCGACCGCCTCGCCTCCCGTGGCGTCCGCTTCACGCACGCCTTTGTCCAGGCTCCCGTATGTGGCGGCTCGCGCATGAGCTTCTACACTGGCCGCTACAACCTCACGCACGGCGCCACCTACAACAACTTCCCCTTGCGCATCGACGAGAAGACCATCGGCGACTACCTGCGCCCGCAGGGCTATCGCGTGGTCCTCGTCGGCAAGACGCACTTCAAGCCCGACCTCGAGTCCCTTGCACGGCTCGGCATCACGCCGGGCAGCAGCCCCGGCATACCGTATTGGCAGTGCGGCTTCGAGGCGTTCGAACGTGATGATGGCCTATACCCGGAGGTCGACGGCAGGCTCGTGGGCGCCGACCCTGCCTATAACCGCTGGCTGCGCCAGCTCGGCTATTCCGGCGAGAACCCATGGCACGAATGGGCCAACTCGGTGGTGGATGAGGCTGGCAACGTCCAGTCCGGCTGGTCCATGCGCAATGCCCGGCTGCCGGCGCGGGTCAAGGAGAAGCACTCCGAGACCGCATACATGACCGACCGGGCGCTGGAGTTCCTGGACCGCGCCGGCGATGCGCCCTGGTGCCTGCACGTCTCATACATCAAGCCGCACTGGCCCTATGTCGCGCCCGCTCCCTATCACGCCATGTACGGGCCACAGCACGTGATCGCGGCCAACCGCTCCGAGCAGGAGCGGCTCGATCCCCACCCGGTCGTCGCCGCCTTCATGCAGCACGAGGAGAGCCTGAATTTCTCGCGCGACGACGTGCGTGAGACCGTGATTCCCACGTACATGGGTCTCATCACCCAGTTCGACGCCCACGTGGGCCGGCTCGTTGCGCGGCTCGAGGCGACCGGTGAGATCGACAACACGATCATCATCGTCACCAGCGATCACGGTGACTATCTCGGCGATCACTGGCTTGGCGAGAAGGACCTGTTCCACGAGGAGATCGTGCGCATCCCGCTGATCGTCGTCGATCCGCGCCCCGAAGCCGCCGCACGTCGCGGCACGATATGCGACGCCCTGGTCGAGTCGATCGACCTTGCGCCGACGTTCCTCGACTGGACGGGCGGCCCGCCGGAGCCGCATCGCCTGGAAGGTCGATCGATCCGTCCACTGCTGCAGCAGGCCGAGCCGGAGAGCTGGCGCGACGCAGTGTTTTGCGATTCCGACTTCTCCCTGAGGCATGCACGGCGCAAGCTTGGATTGGGGCCCAATGAGGCGCGCGGCTTCATGGTACGCACCGCGCGATGGAAGTACGTTCACTTCGAGCGCTTCGCGCCGCAATTGTTCGACCTCGAGGCCGATCCCAACGAGCTGAATGACCTCGGTCGGGTCGCTCAGTACGAGCGCGTGCGCGATGAGATGAGGGCGCGATTGCTCGCATGGCTCCTCGGCCGTCGCACGCGCGTCACGATTTCCGACGAGACGATCGACAAGCTGACCGGCAGCGCCAAGCAGCGCGGCTATCGGTTCGGCGAATGGTGAGCAAGAAGCTGGCGATCGGCAGATCAGCGACCGGTGGTCGATGCCGAATCCGTTCACCTGCGCAAAATGCTGCTATCGCGATTTGGCAAGGCGATTGGCTTGTGAGAGCAGCTTCCACAAGCTGGGCCTGAACCGCGGACAGACGCACGGCGTACCGAGCTTCGGCGCAATACAGCGCTGCTGCCAGTGCGCAATATCATAGTTGAGCCGCAACCCTTCGCCGCCCCGACTGCTGTGCAGGGTCAGCTCGCATTGCGGACAAGTGTAGGTCGCGCAGTCGTTCTCGATTGATTTACGCAATGGCCGCCCTCCCGTGCGCGGCGCCGTACAGCGTCAGTCGCCGGCGTACGCATAGGAATGAGCGGCAAAATTGACAATCGTTGTATCGGTTAAGAAAAAACGCTGCATTGCTCCGCGTGCCATTACGGAGCACCAAAACGATCACAATCAATTAAGGAAACTGCTTGGAACCATCCCGGCCGGTGCCATTGCGCCGAGCAGGCTGACGGGTGTAGGCGGAGCCGCCGGAAACGGCAGCCCCGCGCATCGAAGTGCTACTTCGGCTGCGGCACGATACGCAGATAGGGACGCGGCGCCTTCCATCCCTGCGGATACTGCTTCTTGGCCTCCTCGTCGGAAACCGAGCCCGAGATGATGACATCGTCACCTTGGTTCCAGTTAACGGGCGTGGCGACCTTGTGCTTGGCAGTGAGCTGCAGTGAGTCGATGGCGCGAAGTACTTCATGGAAGTTGCGGCCCGTGGTCATGGGGTAGACCAGGACCAGCTTGACCTTCTTGTCGGGCCCGATGATGAAGACGTTACGCACCGTGGCGTTGTCGGCCGGCGTACGCTTGGTCGGGTCGCCCGAGGTGCTGGCAGGAAGCATGCCGTACAGCTTCGAGACCTTGAAGTCGCTGTCGGCGATCATCGGATAGTTCGGCGCGGCACCCTGCGTTTCCTCGATGTCCTTCGCCCATTTTGTGTGGTTCTCGAGCGGATCGACGCTGAGGCCGATGAGCTTCACGCCGCGCTTGTCGAACTCGACCTTTAGCTTCGCCAGGCTGCCGAGCTCGGTCGTGCATACGGGCGTGAAGTCCCGAGGATGCGAGAACAGCATGCCCCACGAGCTGCCGAGCCACTCATGAAACTTGATAGGACCTTGGGTGGTCTGGGCCTCGAAATCGGGCGCGTCGCTGTTGATCTGAAGGGTCATGACTACCTCCTTGATTCTCCGTGTACCCTACCTCCATCAGATCGGGACCATACCGGCAGGGCTGGGCAAGGGCCACTGTGAAATGCATTGCATGCCAATGCGCTAAACGCTCGCGCCGGCAAGCCTTTCACCTGGCACCGGCTATCGCAGCAATTCTTGGCTCCGCTGCTAACCTCTTTGGGACCTGTTTTCCTCCCTTGGCGGCGCCCAGTTATGAAAATGCTTTCGTCGCAGCGAGCCGGTCGGCCTGGCTAGTTAAGTATCGCACACGCGCCGGCTGCAAGGCACCATGGGGCGCGGCCTGCCGGGATCAATTCTTGGGGAGCTTTCCGGCTTCGTCGCCCTCTCGCACGACGCGCGCAGTCGTGTCACATTGGTTGCGGCAAAAGACGAGATGTGCGGAAGGAGACGCCATGATCCGAAAGTTCACCACCGTCTATCCCGGTCATGTGGACCTCCCCGACATGGGGCAGGAGGCAACGCCGGCCAACGAGCGGCGCTTCTCCAACGAGCATCTGGCGAGCGTGTTCGAGAAGACCGAGGCCATTGCCAAGAAGTTGGACGAGATAGGCTTCGACACCCTCTGGCTCGCCGAGCATCACTTTCAGCACGAAGGTTACGAGGTCATCCCGAACATTCTCATGCTGGCCGTGCATCTCGCGCATACGACCAAGCGCCTGCGCACCGGCTGCGGCTTCAACATTGCCCCCATGTGGCATCCGCTGCGGCTGGCGGAGGACTTCGCCGCGGCCGATATTCTGACCAAGGGCCGCACGGTGTTCGGCGTCGGCCGTGGCTATCACACACGCGAGGTCGAGACGTTCGGCGCGCCGATGCAGGACGCCAACGCCAATCGCGAGCTTTTCGAGGAGCAGGTCGAAATCATATTCAAGGCGTTCAACCAGGAGTCCTTCTCGCACAAGGGCAAGCACTACACGCTGCCGCCACGCGTGCCGTATCGCGGCTATGAGCTGAAGGAGATCACGCTCGTTCCTCGCCCGATCAATCGGCCGGTAGAGTGCTGGCAGCCGATCGTCAGCGCCAATCCTCGCGGGCTCGACTTCATGATCCGGCACGGCATCAAGGGCATGGTAGGCGGTGGCGCGGCAACCATGGCGGAAGGGCCCATCCACGGCTATCGCGACGCCGCCGCGCGCGCGGGCCAAGAGCTCGAGCTCGGCGAGAACCTCGGCATCGGCATCTTCTTCTATCTCTCGGAAAGCCGCGAGAAGGCCATTCGCGAGATGACCCCCTTCTACGAGGAGCACGTGAAGATGTTCGCTCCTTTAGGCTTCGTTCCTGGCATCACGCCGCCCCAAGTGGCGGCGGTGGCAAAGCGGGGCGGCTGGCGTGCGGCAGGCGTTCCTACCGTCGAGCACTACATGAAGACGGGGGCATGGTTTGCCGGCACGGCGCAGGAGCTCATCGATCACCTCAAGACCATCGAGCGCCGATACCCTGGCATGCAGCACATCAACCTGAGCACAAGCCTCGGAACTCCCAAGGCCGTCATGCTGGAGCAGTTCCAGCGCGTCGGGGAGGAGGTCATGCCGGCCTTCCGGTAGAGGCGCAGCGCGCCCGGCTGCGGGCAAGAGGGCCATGCCGAAGAGTGTGTGCAGAGATTGCGGCGAGGCGATGCCGGCAGAGCCGGTCGCGTGCCCCCGCTGCGGCTCGTCACGCCTCGTCAGTCACGCCGAGCTTGACGAGCTCACAATCGCCCATGTCGACTGCGATGCATTCTATGCGTCGGTCGAGAAGCGCGATCGGCCCGAGCTTGCGCATCAGCCGTTGATCGTCGGCCATCCGAGCGCACGTGGCGTCGTGACCACCGCTTGTTACGTGGCGCGCAAGTTCGGCGTGCGCTCTGCCATGCCCATGTTCAAAGCGCTGGATCTCTGCCCGAATGCGGTCGTGCTGGCGCCCGATATGGCCAAGTACAAGCGTGTCAGCGACGAGATCCGCGCCATCTTTCGGTCGGTCACGGCCATCATCGAGCCGGTGTCGCTGGACGAGGCGTACCTGGATCTGGTCGATGCAGAAAGCCGCGGCGACGGCTCGCCGGCGCAAGCCCTTGCCAGAGTCGCCCGCAGCGTCGAGCAGGAGGTCGGGATAACCGTCTCAATTGGCCTCAGCGCCAACAAGTTCCTGGCCAAGCTCGCCTCCGAGCTGCAGAAGCCGCGCGGCTTCTCGGTCATCGGTCGCAACGAGGCAAAGTCCTTCCTGGCGCCGTTATCCATCCGCAAGATCAATGGCGTCGGCGCTGCGACTGCGAGCCGGCTGGAGGCGATGGGCGTGACGACCATCGGCCAGCTACAGAGCCTGAGCGAGATGCAACTCGTCACCCAGTACGGGAAATTCGGCCGCCGGCTCGCCCGCTTTGCCCACGGGGAGGACGACAGGCGGGTGACACCCGACCGCCCGACGAAGAGCATCTCCGCCGAAACGACGTTCCGCCACGACACCGGGTCGGTGGCCGAGCTGTGGGCGGTCGCGCAGCCTCTGTGCGAGCGCATCGCCGGCCAGCTCGTGCGCAAGGGGCTATCCGGAGGCACGGTCGTTCTCAAGCTCAAGACGTCGGATTTCCGGCTGCTGACGCGGAGCAGACGCCTGCCGCATCCGACCCAGCGGGCAAGCGTGTTGGCGGAAGCCGTCCGCCAGCTCATCGACAAAGATGCGGACGGCCGGACCTTTCGGCTGATCGGGGTCGGCGTCGACGAGCTTGGCCCGGCCTCTCTGGCGGACCCGCCCGACCTCTTCGGAGACATTTGAGGCAGGGTCGCCGTCACGGCGCGCGCTGGTCGAGCCCCTCGACGCGCACGCCCCATTCCTGTAACAGGCGCTACGTCGGGAGGGTCCGGGGGCACTTTGCTCGTGTCACGGCGCTCGCGCGCCGCCTCGTGAGGATCGCGATGAGAATTCCTGCCGAACTGGCTGCCGGCTATCGCCGCTTTCGCTCGGAACGCTTCGTTGCCGAGGCTGCGCGTTACCGGAGTCTGGCGAAGGAGCAGCGCCCGAGCACGATGGTCATCGCCTGCGCCGACAGCCGCGTCGACCCCGCGTC